>JBBAPG010000001.1:0-1003177 GCA_040400945.1 Polaromonas sp.
AGGCCGGTGATGACGATGGTGAAAATAATCACGAACAGGCCAATCGGCACGCCCAGGCTGGTTACGCCAGCACCAATGGGTTGCGCCAGGAAGGGCTTGTTGAAAGCGATCAGGGCGATGTAGCCGTAATACACCAGCATCATCAATGCGGTTAGCCACCAGCCCAGGCGGTTGCGCTTGCGCCGCAGTTCATGGTATTTGTGGTTGGCCTCGACGCGGGCCACCACGGGATCGGGCGATTCTTCAGGCATGTGTTGTCCTCCCATTTTTCAATCTCATGCGCAGCAGCCGGGTGGCTGTTGTCTCGTTGAAATTCTGGGCTTGTGGACTGACCTAGCACTTACGTATAAACCTTGCTCATCAAGGGATATAGTCGAGTCTTTTGATGGGACTTTCCCTTAGGTGAAAAGTAGGCTGAATGGGCCGAATCGCGACCGTATCTCACATGGAGAAATAAAATCCGCGGGTTAATGCGTAGTTTGTAAGTCGAGCGCAAGTCTGGCTCGGCTCCCGGTTCAGCCAGTGTCAGAAAAGGGTCAGCCGAGCTATTGATAGTCGCTCGCAAGCCGCTCTGTAGAGCAGCCGATCCCAAATGATTTAAGGAGACATCAATGTCAGCACCAGCGGCCTCCGGGTCCATGAAAGCAGAGGCCGCACGGCCGATGAGTGGCGAAGAGAAGAAGGTTATTTTTGCCTCTTCTCTGGGTACGGTTTTTGAGTGGTACGACTTTTACTTGTACGGCTCACTTGCAGCCATCATTGCCAAGCAGTTCTTCAGCGGCCTGGACGAAGGTTCTGCCTTCATTTTTGCCTTGCTGGCTTTCGCCGCCGGTTTCATCGTGCGTCCTTTCGGCGCACTGGTGTTCGGCCGCCTGGGCGACATGATTGGTCGCAAGTACACCTTCCTGGTGACCATCTTGATCATGGGTGCCTCCACGTTCATCGTGGGTATCTTGCCTAATTACGCCAGCATTGGCGTTGCGGCGCCGGTCATCCTGATCGCCTTGCGCCTGCTCCAAGGTCTGGCGCTGGGCGGCGAGTACGGCGGCGCTGCCACCTACGTGGCCGAGCACGCACCGCATGGCAAACGCGGCGCCTACACGGCTTGGATTCAGACCACCGCCACGCTGGGCTTGTTCCTGTCGCTGATGGTGATTCTGGGCACTCGCACCATCGTTGGTGAGGACGCTTTTGCTGATTGGGGCTGGCGCGTTCCCTTCCTGGTCTCGATCATCATGCTGGCCATCTCGGTCTACATCCGACTGAGCATGAACGAGTCGCCCGCTTTCGTGAAAATGAAGGCTGAAGGCAAAACGTCCAAAGCGCCCTTGTCCGAGTCTTTCGGCCAATGGAAAAACCTGAAGATCGTGATCCTGGCCCTGATCGGTTTGACCGCTGGCCAAGCCGTGGTCTGGTACTCGGGTCAGTTTTACGCCTTGTTCTTCCTGACGCAGGCCTTGAAGGTGGACGGCCCTACCGCCAACATCATGGTGGCGATCTCGCTGATCATCGGCACGCCGTTCTTCGTCGTGTTCGGCGCTTTGTCCGACAAGATTGGCCGCAAGCCCATCATCCTGGCCGGTTGCCTGTTGGCCGCACTGACCTACTTCCCTGTCTTCAAGGCACTGACCAAGGCGGCCAATCCTGATCTGGCTGCTGCCCAGGAAAAGGCACAAGTCGTGGTGGTCGCTGACCCTGCCGAGTGCTCGTTCCAGTTCAACCCGACGGGCACGAAGAAGTTCACCTCCACTTGCGACATCGCCAAGCAACGCTTGGCTGGCGCCTCGGTGAGCTACTCCAATGAAGTAGCTGCAGCCGGTACGCCTGCGGTCATCAAGGTGGGCGACACCGTCGTAGCGGTCAAGTACACCGCCGAAGACATCGCTGCTGCCAAGACAAAGGCTGAGGAAAAGCTCGCTGCCCTGAACGCGGCTGAACCGAAAGACCCCAAGGCCATCGACGCGGCGACCAAGTCTGTCAAAGACCTGAGCGGCGAGAAGACGGCCGGTCCTGCTTTGCTGAGCGCCAACCTGGGCGCGGCGCTGAAAGCCGCCAGCTACCCGGTCAAGGCCGACATGGCCAAGTTCGACAAGGTCATGGTCATCGCGATCCTCACGTATCTGGTGCTGCTGGTGACCATGGTTTACGGCCCGATTGCCGCCATGCTGGTGGAGATGTTCCCCACGCGTATTCGCTACACGTCGATGAGCTTGCCGTACCACATTGGTAACGGCTGGTTCGGCGGCTTGCTGCCCACCACGGCGTTTGCCATCGTGGCGCAGACCGGCAATATGTACAACGGCTTGTGGTACCCGATCATCATCGCCGGTGCAACCGTCGTGATTGGTGGCTTGTTCATCAAGGAAACCAAAGACGTCGACATCTACGCCGACGACTAAGCACTCGATGCAACTGTCTCGGCGCCAAGCGCCGAGACACTTAATCAAGGGCCTTCCCTTCATCAGGAAGGCCCTTTTTTAAGTGTGAATTTATCTTGGAGAAATGAGTATGTGGAAAATTGCCCTCGGTTTCATCGTCTTCGCGGCGCTCGGCATGTTTGTCATCATCAAGGGCGGCGACAACCTTGACATGAGCGGTGAAAAACACGGCGAGCCACCTGCCGCTGCGGCGCCAGCTGCTGCCGCAGAAGCGCCTGCTTCCGCCGCCAAGTAAGCCAGGCGCTTTATAAAACGGCCCGTCCTCCGCAAGGAGGGCGGGCCGTTTTCACGGCGGGTCTCCTTTGTCGGGGCCGGGTGTTAGTTCAGCTCCGCCGCGCACTTAGGGCGTTCGTCCCTAGAATGTTCGCCTCACAGCAAACGATGGCCAGTACATGTCCCAGGGAATCATCCGCATCCGAGGTGCGCGTCAGCACAACCTCAAGAACATTGACCTGGACATCCGCACCGGCGAGTTGACGGTGGTCACCGGCCCCAGTGGCTCGGGCAAGTCCTCGCTGGTGTTCGACACCCTCTTTGCCGAAGGTCAGCGCCGCTACGTCGAGACTTTTTCGGCCTACGCACGCCAGTTCCTGGACCGCATGGACAAGCCGGCGGTCGACAAGGTTGAAGGCGTGCCGCCCGCCATCGCCATTGACCAGACCAACCCGGTGCGCTCCTCGCGCTCGACGGTGGGCACCATGACCGAGCTGAACGACCACCTCAAGCTGCTCTATGCGCGCGCCACGCAGCTCTTTGACAAGCAGACCGGCCAGCCGGTGCGGCACGACACGCCGGAATCGATTTATGCGGACTTGGTGGCGCAAGTTGCCGCAGCGACAAGCAGTGCAGGCGCCGAGCCGCGCCTGGTGCTGACCTTCCCGGTCGAGCTGCCCGCCAACACCAGCACCGAAGAAGTCGAGCAGTGGCTGTCGGCCAGTGGCTTTACGCGCGTGCACGCGCAGCGGGAAGTGGCGACGATGACGGGTCCTCATCAGTTGCTTGATGTCGTGGCTGACCGATTCCGCTTGGCCAGCGTTGAAAAATCCCGCGTGGTTGAAGCCGTTGAAGTCGCGCTCAAGCGCGGCGGCAAGCTCAATGTCTATATGCAGGCAGAAGGCCAGCCTGAAAGCATGCTTCGCTTTTCAAGTGGCCTGCATTGCCCCGAGAGCGACCTGCGCTACGCAGACCCCACCCCCTCGCTGTTCTCCTTCAACTCCGCCATGGGCGCGTGTGACACCTGCCGCGGCTTTGGCCGCGTCATCGGGGTCGATTACGGCCTGGTCATTCCAAACGACAAGCTGACGCTGCGCTCTGGCGCCATCAAGCCCATGCAGACGCCGGCCTGGCAAGAAGCGCAAGACGATTTGATGCGCCATGCCGAGGCGGCAGGCGTTCCGCGTGACACGCCTTGGTACAAGCTCACGCCCGAGCACAAGGCCTGGGTCATCAACGGCTCGCCGAGCTGGAATGGCAAATGGAATCAACATTGGTTCGGCATCAAGCGATTTTTTGAGTACCTGGAAAGCAAGGCCTACAAGATGCACATTCGCGTGCTCTTGTCCAAGTACCGCAGTTACACGCCTTGCGAAAGCTGCGGCGGTGCGCGCCTGAAGACCGATGCGCTGCTGTGGCGCCTGGGCAGCAAGGCCGCGGCCGACGCGGTGCTGGCACCCGCGGCGCGATTCATGCCTGTGGGTGTGCAGTGGTCGCGCGATCAGCTTGAAGCCATGCCGGGGCTGGGCCTGCACGACCTGATGCAGCTGCCGATCGACAAGCTGCGGCGGTTTTTTGATTCGCTGAACTTCAGCGAACAAGGGCAGGACGCGACCGGGGCCAGCGCAGGCGAAGCGCACGCCCTGCAATCGCTTTTTGAAGAAATCCAGACCCGCCTCAAGTACCTGTGCGACGTTGGAATCGGCTACCTCACGCTGGACCGCCAGAGCCGCACGCTCTCGGGTGGCGAAGTGCAGCGCATCAACTTGACGACGGCACTGGGCACTTCATTGGTCAACACGCTCTTCGTGCTCGACGAGCCGTCCATCGGCCTGCATCCGCGCGACATGAACCGCATCACAGAAGCCATGCACCGCCTGCGCGACGCGGGTAACACGCTGGTCGTCGTCGAGCACGACCCGGCCGTGATGATGGCGGCCGATCGCATGATCGACATGGGGCCCGGCCCAGGCGAGAAGGGCGGGCAAATTGTGTTTGACGGCACACCCGCTGAATTGCGCCATGCCGACACGCTGACGGGCGCCTACCTGGGCTCGCGCAAGACAGTTGGCATGTGCTTGAAGCGACCTGTGACGGACAGCACCCCACGCCTGATCTTGGAAGGCGCACGCGATCACAACCTCAAAAACATCAGCGTTGAATTCCCGCTGCAACGCCTGGTCTGCGTGACTGGCGTTTCCGGTTCAGGCAAATCCACGCTGATGCAAGACATCCTGGCGCCCGCCTTGCTGCGTCAGTTTGGCAAGGCGACCGAAACGCCGGGCGCCCACGACAGGCTGATGGGCGCGGACCATCTGAACGACGTGGTGTTTGTGGACCAGTCGCCGATTGGCAAAACGGCACGCTCCAACCCGGCGAGTTATGTCGGAGCGTGGGACGCGATTCGTGAGTTATTTGCTGTTGCGCCGCTGTCGCGTGAGCGCAGCTACACAGCGTCCAAGTTCAGCTTCAACAGCGGCGACGGCCGCTGTCCCACCTGCGGCGGCTCGGGCTTTGAGCATGTCGAAATGCAGTTCTTGAGTGACGTTTACCTGCGCTGCCCGGACTGCGACGGCAAGCGCTACCGCCCCGAGATTTTGGAAGTGGTGATCGAGCGCCGCTACCCGAACGGGCAGGCCGCCGTGATGAACGTGGCCGACGTGCTGGGCCTCACGGTGAGCGAAGCCAGCCAGTTGTTCGCGCATGACCGCGACGTGATTCGCGCACTGCAACCCATCGTGGATGTGGGGCTGGAGTACGTGAAATTGGGCCAGCCCGTGCCCACGCTGTCGGGCGGCGAAGCGCAGCGTTTGAAGTTGGCCGGCTTTCTGGCCGGCAACGGTGAAAAAGGCAGCAAAGCCAAGCCGACGCTGGCCAGCATCAGCCGCCAAGGCTTGGCCTTGCGCCAACACCGCGGCACGCTGTTTTTGCTCGATGAGCCAACCACCGGCCTGCACTTCGACGACATCGCCAAGCTCATGCGCGCGCTGCGCAAACTCATTGAGGCCGGTCATTCGCTCATCGTCATCGAGCACAATCTCGACGTGATTCGTTCTGCCGATTGGTTGATCGACCTGGGGCCGGAAGGCGGCGAGGCCGGTGGCCTGCTGGTGGCCGAAGGCACGCCTGAGGAAGTGCGCGAACACGCGACGTCCCACACGGCCAAGGCCTTGCGCGACTACGAAGCCGCCATGGGCCAGGTGCATGCTGTGCAAGACTTAGAGCCTGCGGCCTGGGCGGTGCGCCCCGCCGTCCCTCAGTTGATTCAAATCGTCAATGCCCGCGAGAACAACCTGCAAAGCCTGTCGGTCGATATCCCGCGCGGCAAGTTCAATGTGGTCACGGGCGTGTCGGGCTCGGGCAAGTCCACGCTGGCTTTTGACATCCTATTCAACGAAGGCCAGCGCCGCTATTTGGAATCGCTCAACGCCTACGCGCGCAGCATCGTGCAGCCGGCGGGTCGGCCTGAGGTCGATGCCGTTTACGGCATTCCGCCGACGGTCGCCATTGAGCAGCGCCTGTCGCGCGGCGGCCGCAAGTCCACCGTAGGCACCACCACCGAGGTCTGGCACTTCTTGCGGCTCTTGTACGTCAAGCTTGGCATTCAGCACTGCACGCATGACGGCGCGCCCGTGATGCCGCAAAGCGCCGAGAGCATTGCCGCGCAGCTGCTCAAGAACTACCGCGGTCAGCACATCGGCTTGCTCGCGCCCTTGGTCATCAACCGCAAGGGCGTGTACACCGAGCTCGCCGACTGGGCGCGGCCACGCGGCTATTCGCATCTACGTATTGACGGTGAGTTTTTGCCGACCACCAACTTCCCGCGCATTGACCGCTTCAAGGAGCACACGGTCGAATTGCCGGTGACGGATTTGGTGGTCAGCCCGGCGAACGAAGCTGCGCTGCGCCAGGCGCTGAAGACGGCACTCGAACACGGCAAGGGCGTGGTGCATGTGTTGGCCCCGCTGGACGGCCTGAAGGCCGCCATGGAAGACGGCACATCCACCGCCGGCATCGGCCGCGTTCTGGCGTTTTCGACCAAGCGCGCTTGCCCGGTGTGCGCAACGAGTTATGCCGAACTGGACCCGCGCCTCTTTAGTTACAACAGCAAGCACGGCTGGTGCCCGGACTGTGTGGGAACGGGCGTGGCGCTGACGCGCGAGCAGCGCGCGGTGTTTGACGACTCGGTGCGTGACGACGCCGACAAAGGCCGCGAACAAAGCTTTGCCGAGCCGGACGTGGATGACGTGACGGACAAGGTTTGCGCATCGTGCGCCGGCACTCGGCTGAACGCGCAAGCGCGCAGCGTGCGCCTGGGCCAGTTCACGGCGCTGCTGGCGGCCGAGGCGTCATCAACCAAAGCCACTTCGGTCAAGGCCGCCCCAAGCTGGGCGATCACCGACATCGCCAGCCTCAGCGTGACAGACATCCGCGCCTGGGTAGAGCAATTGCAGCTGTCTGACCGCGACGGCGCCATCGCCCGCGATCTGGTGCCTGAAATCAAGAGCCGCCTCGAGTTTTTGGAAGAAGTGGGCCTGGGCTACCTCACGCTGGACCGCGGCGCGCCCACGCTCTCCGGCGGTGAGGCCCAGCGCATCCGTTTGGCCGCGCAATTGGGCAGCAATTTGCAAGGCGTTTGCTATGTGCTCGACGAGCCGACCATCGGCCTGCATGCGCGTGACAACCAGATCTTGCTGCGTGCCCTCGGCCGCTTGAGCGAGCGCGGCAACACGCTGGTGGTGGTCGAGCATGACGAAGACACCATTCGCCGCGCCGACAACATCATCGACATCGGCCCCGGCGCGGGCAAGCGCGGTGGCCGCGTGGTGGCGCAAGGCACGGCGGCCCAGATTTCTGCCGAACCCGAGTCACTGACTGGCCGCTATTTGCTGCACGCCATTCGCCACCCGCTGCATGCGCGGCGCCAGACCGCAGCCTATGACGCGGTGCAGGTGGCCGAGGCCTCCTTGGCCCGCGCGGCAGCGCTGGCGCTCAGCCGCCAGCCCGCCAAAAAACTCAGCGCCAAAGCCAAGGCGGCCGCCGTGCTGGCCGAGGCCGAGCGCGCCAGCAAGGAAGCGAATGCCGCGCCGATAGCGGCTACGGCCGATACGCAGTGGCTCAGCGTGCGCGGCGCCACCTTGCATAACCTGCAAGACGTCAGCATCGACGTCCCGCTGTTCCGCCTGGTTGCCGTCACCGGCGTGTCGGGCTCGGGCAAGTCCACGCTGGCGCGCGACGTATTGCTGGCCAATGTGCAAGCCGGCGTGCAACTGCGCAATACCAAGGCCGGACGCGACCTGGACGATGTGGGTAGGACCCCGATCTGGGTCGGCTGCAAGGAGGTCACGGGCTATGCGCAAGTCGACCGCGTGCTCGAAGTGGACCAAACGCCAATCGGTAAAACGCCGCGCTCATGCCCGGCCACCTACATCGGCTTTTGGGACACGATTCGCAAGCTGTTCGCAGACACGCTCGAAGCCAAGGCGCGCGGCTACGCGGCCAACCGCTTTTCCTTCAACACCGGCGAAGGCCGCTGCCCGACCTGCGAAGGCGCAGGCGTGCGCACCATCGGCATGAGCTTTTTGCCCGACGTGAAAGTGCTGTGCGAAACCTGCCACGGTGCGCGCTTCAACCCCGAGACGCAAGCCGTGACATGGCGCGGCAAGAACATCGGCGATGTGCTGCGCATGGAAGTTGATGAAGCGGTCGAGTTCTTCGCGGCCATGCCGAGCATTGCGCACCCGCTGCAACTCTTGAAAGACGTGGGCCTGGGTTACCTCACGCTGGGCCAGCCTTCGCCCACGCTCTCAGGCGGCGAGGCGCAGCGCATCAAACTGGTGACCGAGCTCAGCAAAGTGCGCGACGACATCACGCGGCGCGGCCAAAAAGCGCCGCACACGCTCTACGTGCTTGACGAGCCAACAGTCGGCCTGCACATGGCCGACGTTGAAAAACTCATCCACGTGCTGCACCGCCTGGTCAATGGCGGCCACAGCGTGGTCGTCATCGAGCACGACCTGGACGTGATCGCCGAAGCCGACTGGGTGATCGACCTGGGGCCGGACGGCGGCAAAGCCGGCGGACAGGTGGTGGCGAGTGCGCCGCCTGAAGAAGTGGTGCGGCTGAAGACGGCGACGGGGGTGGCGTTGCGGCCGGTGTTGGCGCGGGGTGAGGCTGCCTGAGCCCAAACGCCGCCCATAAAAAAACCGCCCCGAGAGGCGGTTTCCAAGAACAGGCCTTGACCTTACTTCTTGCGGTTGAGCAAGGCGTAAAGCAAGATCGCGCCGAAGGTGGCGGTACCGATGCCGCCCAGCGCGAAGCCGCCGAACTTGAGCGTGTAGTCGCCGGTGCCCAGCATCAGCGTGATGGCGGCCACCAACAAGTTCTTGTTATCTGAAAAGTTGACCTTGTTGTCGACCCAAATTTTGGCGCCGGCCACGGCGATCAAACCGAAAACGACGATGGACACGCCGCCCATCACGGGCAGTGGGATGGCCTGGATCAGCGCGCCGAATTTGGGGCTGAAACCCAGCAGCACAGCCATCAGGCCCGCGACCATGAAGATGGCGGTCGAGTAGATCTTGGTGGCAGCCATGACGCCGATGTTCTCGGCGTAGGTGGTCACGCCGGTGCCGCCCGCGCTGCCCGACACGATGGTGGCAATGCCGTCGCCCATGAAGGCGCGGCCCATGTACTGGTCCAGGTTCTTGCCGGTCATGGCGGTCACGGCCTTGATGTGGCCCAGGTTCTCAGCCACCAAAATCACGGCCACAGGGGCAATCAGCAGCATGGCATTGGTCTGGAATACCGGCGCGCTGAACTGGGGCAGGCCCAGCCAGGCGGCGTTCGCAATCGGTGACAGGTCCATGGCCTTGCCCAAGCCCAGACCGTTGGTCAGCACCGCATAAATGATGCTGGCAACGATCAGGCCCATCAAGATCAAAAGGCGCTGCATCATGCCGCGGGTGAACACGGCCACCAGCGCCACGCTGACGAAGGTCACGCCCTGCATCCAGGTGTCGAAGTTGGTGGGCGCCATGTTCTTGATGGGGACGCCAGCCAGGTTCAGGCCGATCACCGCCACCACCGAGCCCGTCACCACCGGCGGCATGAGTCGCTCGATCCAGCCCGTGCCCACGACCTGCACCAGGGCGCCTATCAGTGTGTAGACGATGCCGCAGGCAATGATGCCGCCCAGCGCCACGCCGATGTTGGCGTTGGGCCCCGGCCCGGCGTAGCCACTGGCGGCGATCACCACGCCGATGAAGGCAAAGCTCGAACCCAAGTAGCTTGGCACCTTGCCACCGGTCATGACAAAAAAGATCAGCGTACCGACGCCGCTCATGAGGATGGCGACGTTCGGATCAAAGCCCATGAGGATGGGTGCGAGCACGGTGGCGCCAAACATGGCGATCAGGTGCTGCACGCCCATGACAGCGGTCTGCGCCCAAGGCAGCCGCTCGTCAGGGCCGACGACGCCTCCGCTGTCGAGCGTGGCGGATGTTTTTGCAGTCCAGGTAAACATACCCATGTGTTTCTTCCTTATTGATGAGATGCCAGAGCTTAGCTGCCGAATAGCCTGACGCCGAAGCGACAGCGTCAGGATTTGCCCTGATGTCGCTGCACGGAGGCGCGGGATGAGCTCTTGAATTCAGCGCGCAGCCAGAATCGCCCGCGCTGCTTCGGCAAAGCCCGCGCCGCGCTCACTTGGCGTGATGTAGCGCGGCGCATGGGTCAGCTGCGCTTCAAATCGCCGCACATTCGCGACGCCGATCGAATGCGGAAAGGCCTCGAACATCAGCTGGTCGTTCGTTGAGTCGCCCACATAGGCCCAGTGGGCGACTTCGGCTGCCAAGTCGCGGCCCAGCAACTCGCGGGCGATCCATTGCGCGCCCACCCACTTGTTGTGCTCGCCAAACCAGCCATTGATGTGGATGGAACTGACGGTGGCGTTCATGCCGGCGGCCTGCATGAGGCTAACGGCCTGCGTAATCTGGGCTTGTGGCAACTGGGTGAATTCACTGTGGTCAATGGCAATGTCGGTTTCGCGGCCAGCGCTGTCTTGCGCCAGCGTGGCGCCGCGCACCGCCGCCAGCACTTGAGCCGCCACCGACTGCATGCGTGCGAAGTTCGCTGACCGCGTCGCAGCATCTTGCAAGTAGCGCTTTCGCAGGCCACCGCTCGCGTCGCGCTCCAGTGACACCGCGCCGTTCTCCGCCACGATGGCGTCCACCGGCCAGCTTTGGGCAAAGGGCTCGCTCCAGCCGACGGGCCGCCCCGTGATCGCGATGACCGCAAGGCCTGCCGCTTTCAAGTCTGCCAAGGCCGCCAGCGCCTCTGGCGTGATGGCGCCGTCCGTCGTCAGCGTGTCATCAATGTCCGTGAACACGCCCAGCAGGCTTTGGCGCGCGGGCGCAGGCCAGCTGGAAAGAGGGGAAATGGGCGGGGAGGCAGGCATAGGGCGGAAAAAAGGGATTTGCCCCGGACTGTACAGTCCGCCCGGACGGACATTGGCTACAATGTCGGCTCTCCTGAGGAGCGTTGCAACCCACATTCGTGGTCTAGGCTCAGGACTTTCACTCTGCAACCACGCTCACCCGCATGTGCTTTCTGGCCGGGTGAGGTTTCTTGAATCTCCTTCGGCCTGCGCCATGCTCGTGGCTATTTTGCCCAGCTTGAACCGCTTTGGAGATTTTCATGAACGCTGTTGTCAAACCCATTCACAACCAAGACTACGCCATTGCCGACCTGTCGCTTGCCGACTGGGGCCGCAAAGAGCTCAAGATCGCCGAAACCGAGATGCCTGGCCTGATGGCCATCCGCGAAGAGTTCGCCAAGGCCCAGCCCCTCAAGGGCGCGCGCATCACCGGCTCGCTGCACATGACCATCCAGACCGGCGTGCTGGTCGAGACCCTGCAAGCCCTGGGCGCCGACGTGCGTTGGGCCAGCTGCAACATCTACTCCACCCAAGACCACGCTGCTGCTGCACTCGTGATCAAGGGCACGCCCGTGTTTGCCTACAAAGGCGAGAACCTGGACGACTACTGGGATTACACCCACCGCATCTTTGAATTCACGGGCGCCAAAGGCACGCCTGAAGAAGGCCCGAACATGATTCTGGACGACGGCGGCGACGCCACGCTCCTGATGCACCTGGGCACCAAGGCCGAGACCGATATTTCGGTGCTGGCCAATCCCGGCAGCGAAGAAGAAATTTGCTTGTTTAACGCCATCAAAAAGCAGTTGGCCAAAGACGGCACCTGGTACAGCCGCCGCCTGAAAAACATCATCGGCGTGACCGAAGAAACCACCACGGGCGTGCTGCGCCTGAATGAAATGTCGGTCAAGGGCACACTGGCCCTGCGCGCCATCAACGTCAATGACTCGGTCACCAAGTCCAAGTTCGACAACCTGTACGGCTGCCGCGAGTCCCTGGTCGACGCCATCAAGCGCGCCACCGACGTGATGATCGCCGGCAAGGTCGCCGTGGTCGCCGGTTACGGTGACGTGGGCAAGGGCTCGGCCCAGGCCCTGCGCGCATTGAGCGCCCAAGTGTGGGTCACCGAGATCGACCCGATCAACGCCCTGCAAGCCGCGATGGAAGGCTACAAGGTCGTGACCATGGAATACGCCGCTGACAAGGCCGACATTTTTGTCTCCGCCACCGGCAACAAAAACGTCATCACCTACAGCCACATGGCGGCCATGAAGGACCAGGCCATCGTTTGCAACATCGGTCACTTCGACAACGAGATCGATGTCGTTTCGCTCGAGAAGTGCACCTGGGAAGAGATCAAGCCGCAAGTCGACCACGTGATCTTCCCGGACGGCAAGCGCATCATCTTGCTGGCCAAAGGCCGCTTGGTGAACCTGGGTTGCGGCACCGGCCACCCCAGCTTCGTCATGTCGTCCAGCTTTGCCAACCAGACGATTGCGCAGATCGAGCTGTTCACCAAGCCGAACGACTACCAGGTCGGCCAGGTTTACGTGCTGCCCAAGCACCTGGACGAAAAAGTCGCCCGCCTGCACCTCAAGAAAGTCGGCGCCATGCTGACCGAATTGAGCGACGAGCAGGCTTCCTACATCGGTGTGAGCAAAGCCGGCCCGTACAAAGCCAACAGCTACCGTTATTGAGCGATTGACCTCTCCGGCGAGCGATTGCTCCCGGAGTGACTCCCTCTCCCTTCGCGGGAGAGGGCCGGGGTGAGGGCTTTACCGTTCTTTGCCCCCAGATTTCCTCTTCGCTTTTCCCATTGAAAGCCGCATGCGCGCAGACCTTTTCCTCGTTGAACGTGGCCTGGCCACCACCCGCTCGCAGGCGCAGCGCCTGATCGCATCGGGCGTGACCTGGCGCGCCGACGCCGACTCGGCCTGGCGCAAAGTGGCCAAGAACGGCGACGAAATACCCGAGGGCGCCGAACTCGTGGTGCCCGACACGACCGAAGCGAAGTACATCTCGCGTGGTGGGCTCAAGCTTGAAGGCGCTTTGAAAAGCACTGGCTTGCAAGTCAAAGGCCTGCGCTGCCTGGACGTCGGCCAATCCACGGGTGGCTTTACCGACTGCCTCTTGCAGCATGGTGCGCTCTCTGTGGTCGGTGTGGATGTTGGCCACAGCCAGTTGCACCCCAGCCTCAAGACGGATGCGCGCGTTGTCTGCATTGAAGGCGTGAATGCACGTTCGCTGAGTGCGGATGAGTTGGTGGAGCATCACCGCCGCGCGCAGATGGCCAAGCTCGATGCCGCTGAGGCGGCAGGCCTGCCTTGGCCTGAAGACGCAACCGAAGAATTCACGCCGGTGTTTGACTTTTTGACGGGCGATTTGTCCTTCATTTCGCTCACGCTGGTGTTGCCGGCTGTGGTGCGGCTCTTGAAGCCGGGCGGCGATGCGCTGATGCTGGTCAAGCCGCAGTTTGAATTGCAGCCTGGGCAAATCGGCAAGGGCGGCATCGTGCGTGATCCGGAGCACTTTGCCTTTGTCGAAAAGCGCCTGCGCGACTGCTGCGCCGAGCTGGGTCTGGACGTGCTGGCCTGGCTGGATTCGCCGATTGAAGGCGGCGACGGCAACCGCGAGTTTTTCATCAGGGCCAAGAAAGGTCTGGACGTTAGCGGTGAAGAAAAACCACTGGCCGCCGCGCCCGTGCGCAAGGCGCCCAAGCGCGTGCCGCGCAGCGCCACGCGCAGCCTGCTGGACGCGATGGACCTGGAGGGCGAAGCCGAACATGCCGGCCAGCCTGGCCCAGCACGCCGAAAAGGCAAGAAGACCGAAGCGGCGGATTGACCCGCTGGCGCGCCCTGAATTTTTGGACTGAGGTTTTGTATGTCCCTGCCCCTGAGCTTTGAATTTTTCCCACCCAAGACGCCTGAGGGCGCGGCCAAGTTGCGCGGCACGCGCGCACAGCTTTATGCCCACCAGCCCGAGTTCTGCTCGGTGACTTTCGGCGCGGGCGGTTCCACACAAGAAGGCACCTTCGCCGCCGTCCGGGAAATCCTGGCTGAAGGCGTTGCTGCCGCTTCGCACTTTTCTTGCGTGGGCGCGACCAAGGCGACGGTACGTGAGCAATTGGCGCTATTGCAGGCCATGGGCGTCAAGCGTCTGGTGGCCTTGCGTGGCGACTTGCCCAGCGGCTACGGCGCAGGCGGCGAGTTTCAGTACGCCAGCGATCTGGTGGCCTTCATCCGCGCTGAAACCGGTGACGCTTTTCATATTGAAGTCGCGGCCTACCCCGAGATTCATCCGCAAGCCAGGACCGCCGAGTCAGACTTGCAAGCCTTCGCCGCCAAGGTCAAGGCCGGCGCCAATTCGGCCATTACCCAGTATTTCTTTAACTCTGACGCGTACTTCCGCTTTGTGGATGACGCTTACAAGCTGGGCGTTGAAGTGCCTGTGGTGCCGGGCATCATGCCGATCACCAGCTCGACCCAATTGATGCGTTTTTCAGACGCCTGCGGAGCCGAAATCCCGCGCTGGATTCGCTTGCGCCTGCAAGGCTTTGGCGACGATGTGGCGTCCATCAAGGCCTTTGGTCTGGATGTGATCACTGACCTGTGCGACCAACTCCGCAACGGCGGCGTGCCCGGTATTCACTTCTACACCATGAACCAGGCCGGCCCCACAGGTGAAATCATTCGGCGCCTGGCCCCGATTTGAACGCCCGCTGAGCTTGGCGCGCAGCGTCTTCGTGACTCAGAATCCGACCATGGTTGCAAACCTGATTTCGCGCCGGCGCTTGTGCTTGACGGCGACTTTGCTGGCGCTGCCGACGTTGGCGCAGGCTGAGGCCCACGCGCAGATCGCAGAGCCTGGGACGGGCGAGCCTGAGGCAGCCGAGCCTGATGCCCCCGCCCTGGACGTCGTGGACTCCTTCTTGGGCCATGCGTCCTTTTATGCCTCCCGCCTGCGGGGTCGTCGCACCGCCAGCGGCGAGCCTTACGATCCGGGGGAGCTGACCGCCGCGCACCGCAGCTTGCCATTTGGCACCTGGGTGCGTGTGTTCAGTTTGCACAGTGGGCAGGATGTGTTGGTGCGCATCAACGACCGGGGGCCTTTTGTTCGCGGCCGCGTGATCGATATCAGCCGTGCGGCCGCACATGCGCTGGGCATGGTGCAGGCGGGCACACACCGCGTGCGCATCGACGTCTTGTCTAAACGCTCACCCACCGTGCTCGAGTGAAAAGCTGGCGTGGCGGTCTTGCCCCAGCTTGGCCACCATCTGCGGCAGTGCCGCCTGCAGCGCTGCCTTGAGCGTGTGCGGCGGATTGATGATGAACATGCCGCTGGCTGGCAGGCCGGGGCGAATCACTTCGCCATCGGTGTCCGTGGTCAGCTTGCTGGATTTGACGGTCAGGACAGCATTGAGCCAGCTGCGGCCAGACTTGACGGCCAAGGTCTTGAGCTTGCGCGGCAAATCATGCGCTTCAGGCCTTGGAATGATCGGGTACCAGACGGCGTAGGTGCCAGTGGCAAAGCGCTTGAGGGCGTCGGCCATGGTGGCGCTCACGCGCAGGTAGTCGGTCTTGATCTCGTAGCTCGGGTCGCACAGCACAAAGGCGCGGCGCGCAGGCGGTGGCAAAAAGGTCTTGAGCGCTTCAAAGCCGTCTTCGCGCGCAACGGCTACTTGGCGGCCCACACCCAGTTGCTCAATGTTGCCGGTCAGCGATTTGAAGTCGGTCGGATGCAACTCAAACAGCTTGAGTTTGTCGCGCCCGGTCAAGAACTGTTGAGCAATGAAAGGCGAGCCGGGATAAATCTTCAGGTGGGCCAGGTCGCCTGAGCTGGCGAACTGCGGATTCAGGCTTTTCAGCAAGTCCACATAGTCCTGCAAGGCGGGGGCCAGGGGCTCGTCAGCAGGCGGGTGCTTTTTTCCGGGGTTGGCGGGCGGTGGCGGGGCCGGGGCCAGCAGTTTGAGTACGCCTTCCAGCGCCTCGCCACTGGTGTCGGTGTAGTCGCCGTCCAGGCGGTACAGGCCGGCCCCGGCGTGCGTGTCGATCACGGTCAGCGCCGTGTCTTTTTGGGTGAGGTACTTCATCATGGCAATCAGCGTGGTGTGCTTGAGCACATCAGCGTGGTTGCCCGCATGAAAGGCATGGCGGTAACTGAACATGCGTCGATGCTAACCGCTGGCCGCGCGCTGGCGCCCCCTGCCGCAGGGCTAATTTGGGCTGGCAGCCAAATATTCGTATAATCCGAGGTTCTTCAGCGTTTTCAAGTCCGCCGGAAGACGCCTGTTCTTTTTAACCAGAGAGCAGGCGCAGCCCACCTAAGAGGTTCTCATCAGAAGAACGCCGACCGTGGAATAGACCTGGAAATCCCTTCCGGCAGCCGTGTTGGCTGGCCGGGCAAACCATTCTTTGAAAAGAGTAATTCATGAAAACTTTCAGCGCAAAACCCGCTGACGTAGTGCATGAGTGGTTTGTGATTGACGCGACCGACAAGGTCCTCGGACGAGTAGCCAGCGAAGTTGCTCTCCGTTTGCGCGGCAAACACAAGGCCATTTACACGCCTCACGTCGACACCGGTGACTTCATCGTCATCATCAACGCAGCCCAGCTGCGCGTCACCGGCGCCAAGTCGACCGACAAAATTTACTACCGTCATTCCGGCTACCCAGGCGGCATCACTGCCACCAGTTTCCGCGACATGCAAGCCAAATTCCCTGGCCGCGCTTTGGAAAAAGCCGTCAAGGGCATGCTGCCGAAAGGCCCGCTCGGCTACGCCATGATCAAGAAGCTCAAGGTGTACGGCGGTGCGGAACATCCGCACACTGCCCAGCAACCCAAAGTGTTGGAAATCTAAGGAGCCTTGAATGATTGGTGAATGGAACAACGGCACCGGCCGACGCAAATCCAGCGTTGCCCGCGTGTTCATCAAAAAAGGCACGGGCAAGATCACGGTCAATGACCGGGACATCAAGGCCTTCTTCGGTCGTGAAACCTCGATCATGATCTGCCGCCAACCCCTGTTTCTGACGAACCACGTCGAGACGTTTGACATCATGGTCAACGTCCACGGCGGCGGCGAGTCCGGCCAGGCTGGCGCAATCCGCCACGGCATCACCCGTGCGCTGATCGACTATGACGCAGCGCTGAAGCCAGCGTTGAGCCAGGCCGGTTTCGTGACCCGTGACGCCCGTGAAGTCGAGCGTAAAAAGGTCGGTTTCCGTTCGGCACGTCGCCGCAAGCAGTTCAGCAAGCGTTAATCCGCTTTCTGTCCCGCTCGAAAGCCGCCGTGGTGCAAGCCCGGTGGCTTTTTTCATGGGCGCGCGCAGGGGCCATGCAACTGTCCTTGACCGCACGTTGTGCGCACGTGTGGCCTGGCTTTCTGGCCAAAATCCGCATCCCTGCCTGCTTTGGCCTGCCGCCCACACCCCTTGAAAATTCGCCTCTTCCATCGCCGCCTGACCGTCAGCTCGCCCCGCATGGCGATCCGCAGCACGCTGGCCTGGCCGCTGCGCTGGGCGCTGGGCGCCCTGATGCTGGGGTTTTCAGGAGCGCTGGCCTTGTGGGCTTTTGAAACGGGTAAAGGCTGGGCGGGGCTGGACCGCGAGGCGCTGCAAGACCTCAAGCTTTTGCGGCGCGAAGTCGTGGTGCTGCGCGATGAGCGCGACAAGGCGCAGGGCATCGCCAATACGGCCGATAGCCTGCTCACCGCCGAGAAGGCTGCGCAGCAAAAAATGCTGGAGCAATTACATCGCCTCGAGGCTGAAAACCGCGGGTTGCGTGACGACCTCGGGTTTTTTGAAAACCTGTTGCCCGCCGGCATGAACGACGTGGTCTCGATCCGGGGTTTAAAGTCCGAGAAATTGTCGGACACCGAACTGCGCTGGCAGGCGCTGGTGATTCAGCCGGGCAAAAGCCAGCAGGCTTTCAACGGCAGCCTGGAGTTGAGTTTTGCCGGCACCTCCGCCGGCAAGGAATGGACCCTGACCGTGCCCGCCAGCGCGCAGCCCTTGCAGTTCAAGCAATATCGCCGCGTTGAAGGCTTGCTCCCCTTACCCCCGCAGACGGTGGTCAAGAGCATCACCGCCAAGGTGATGGAGGGCAAAACACTCAGGGCCGTCCAGACCTTGCGTCTTTAGTCCCCTTGCGTCCTTGCTCCCCCGTATTCATTCCTTCTCACCGAAAGCGACTTGGCAATGTTCAACAAGAAAAAGCAGCCCCCCATCAAAAGTCTGATCTCGGCGGGAAGCTGTGTCGAAGGCAGCTTGCGTTTTTCGGCAGGCCTGCGTATTGATGGGGAACTGATTGGCAACGTGCAGGGCGTCGAGGGCTTGCCCAGCCTCCTGGTGGTCAGCGAAACGGCGACCGTGTCCGGCCAGATTCGTGCTGACCACGTCATCATCAATGGCCGGGTCATCGGCCCCGTTCACGCGGTCGTGCTCGAACTTCAGCCCAAGGCCTGCGTCGAGGGGGACGTTTTTTATACTGCGCTGGAGATGCACCAGGGTGCCGTGATCTCGGGTCTGCTGACCGCCAGCAGCCTGAGCGCCGCCGAGCCCATGCTCAAGCTGGCTTCAGTCGCTTGATTTGAATGCCTGCACCAGGCTTGTGGTTGATCAATTTACTGTACTATTCCCCGCTGTCCAACGAGGAGTTCCGCCATGAGCGCCGTAGCAGAAAATATCCAATCCGAAATGCCCGCCCCGTTTGTCTTTACGGACAGCGCCGCAGCCAAAGTGGCTGATTTGATCGCTGAGGAAGGCAATCCTGATTTGAAGCTTCGCGTCTTTGTGCAGGGCGGCGGTTGCTCAGGCTTCCAGTACGGTTTCACGTTTGATGAAATCACCAACGAAGACGACACGACCATGACCAAAAATGGCGTCTCCCTGTTGATTGACGCCATGAGCTACCAGTACTTGGTCGGCGCCGAGATTGACTACAAGGACGACCTGGAAGGTGCGCAGTTTGTGATCAAAAACCCGAATGCGACCAGCACCTGTGGTTGCGGTTCGAGCTTCTCGGCCTGAGTCTTACTCGCAAACAAAAAAAGGACCTTCGGGTCCTTTTTTTATGCCTGAGTGAGCTTGGCGTAGCTCGGGTAAAGCGCGCCCAGCACCCGTGGACCGCGGGCACCCGTGACAGCCATCAGATTGCCTGGCCGCCGATGCACAAAAGCACGCGCCAGCCAAGCAAAGGCGGCAGCCTCCACCTGCAGGGGCGGCAGGCCATGAGCTTGGGTGGATTCGACCAGTACGCCGGGCAGGGCGTCGCGCAGATGACCCATCAGCGTCTGATTCAGCGCGCCGCCACCGCAGACCAGCAACTGGCCCGCGTCGGGCAAGTAGCGACGAAGATCGTGTGCGCACACCGTGGCGGTGAGGGCGGTCAAGGTGGCCTGCACATCGACCGGGCTGAGGTCGGGGAAGGCTTCGAGGGTGTGCAGCAGCCATCCGGAATTAAAGAGATCGCGGCCCGTACTTTTGGGCGGCTGCTGAGCCAGGTAAGGCGTGGCAAGCAGGCGGGTGAGCAAGGCGCCGTCCACCGTGCCTGTCGCCGCCCAGGCGCCAGCGTCATCGAAAGCCTGCCCTGTGTGGCGCTGGCACCAAAAGTCCATCAAGGCATTGCCGGGGCCGCAGTCAAAACCCAGGACGGTGCGACTGCCGGTTGGCAGCTCTTGTGCCACCTCGACAAGCATCGTCGCCTCTGGCGCTTCCGCCGTGGCTTTCTCCTCGGATGCCAGGCCGGGGAGCAGCGTCAGGTTGCTGATGCCGCCAATGTTGAGTACGGCTCGCGAACGGCGACCTGCGCCCCACAGCGCCGAGTGAAAAGCGGGTACCAGTGGCGCACCTTGGCCGCCGGCCGCCACATCCGCACTGCGAAAGTCGGCGATCACGTCGATTCCGCTGAGTTCGGCCAGCAAGGAAGGGTTGTTGAGTTGTAGCGTGTAGCCCACGCCGAATTCTTGCGGCCTGTGGCGGACTGTCTGGCCGTGGGCCCCAATGGCCACCACGTCCTTGGCTGCGAAACCATTCACTGACGCTTGCGCAACAAGGTCAGCGACGACCGCGGCATAGTGTTGAGCCAGTGTGTTCGCTGCCAGAGCGGCCCGGTGCAATTCGTTGTTTCCGGGAGCATTGAGCGCGAGCAATTCTTCTCGGAAGGTTTCGTCAAAACCGGTGCTGGCATGGGCCAATACACGTACTCCAGACCCGGACAGGTCGGCCAGCACACCGTCCACACCGTCCAGCGAGGTGCCGGACATCAGGCCGATGTACAGCTCAGGCACGTGGGCCGGCAAATTCACTCAGCCCGGCTTTGACCGATGCTTCCGGCCACTTGCAGCTGCGAGCGCATGGTGGCTGCCAGTTGCTTGAAGGCTGGCATGGCCTGTGCCGAGAGGGGAATGCTTTCGCTGCGCTGGGCCATCATCATGGGGTCTTGGTGCTGGCCGTTGACGCGAAATTCAAAGTGCAGGTGTGGGCCGGTCGCCCAGCCGGTGGCCCCGACAGCGCCGATGTTTTGCCCTTGGCTCACGCGCTCGCCGCGCTGCACGGCAATGCGACTCAGGTGGGCGTAAACCGTGGTGTGGCCATTGCTGTGGTTGATGAAAATCACGTTGCCAAAGCCACTTTGCACGCCGGCAAAGTCCACCACGCCGTCGCCCACGCTGCGCACGGCCGTGCCGGTGGGCGCTGCATAGTCCACGCCCTGGTGGGCGCGCCATGTTTGCAAGATCGGGTGAAAGCGCATTTTGAAGCCGCTGCTCACGCGTGAGAATTCCATGGGTGAGGCGAGATAAGCCTTGCGCAAGCTCTGTCCGTCCAGTGAGAAATATGCGCCTTTGGGGGCGGTTGGCGTGCCGTTGGCAGCAGCACTGGCTGGCTGGTTCGGGTCGCTGAACCACATGGCCTGAAAAGCCTTGCCGTTGTTCACGAACTCGGTGCTCAGCACGCGGCCGGTCTTGAGGGGCTCGCCGTCGGCCTCCAGGGTTTCGTAAAAAACGCTGAAGCGATCGCCCTTGCGCAGGCTGCGGTGAAAGTCGATGTCACCCGAGAAAATGCTGGCAATCTGCACGGCCACGGCGTCGGGGATGTTGGCGTCGTCCGTCGCGGCGAACAGCGAGGTCTTGATGTTGCCGCTGGCCATGCGGGTCGAGATGTTGAACGGTGCGCGCTCGACGCGTGAGCTGAAGCTCTCGCCCTTGCGGGAAATGACCATGCGCTGGAAATGCGTTTCGTCGTCGGTGGCCCAGCGCATCGACAGCGACAGCAGCCGCTGGTCGTCGGTCGTTTCAGCCGTCACGGTGCGGCCAGCCAATCCCAGCAGCAGCGATCGGGCCAGCGGGTCAGTGCGCAGGTAGGCGGCTGCGCTGGCGTCATTGATGTTCAGGCGGCGCAGCAGCGTCTCGGCGGTGTCGGTGCTGCGGGTAATTTCGGTGCGAAAGAGATTGAAGCTGTGCGCCACCAAGGCGTCTTGCTGGTCCTGAATGGGCAGGGCCTGGACGACTTCGGTGATCTGGCTCACGGGCAAATCAGCGGCGTCCGGGGCCAGGGGGGCCACGCCGAAAGCGGTGACACCCGTGCCCAGCAGCAGCACGGCCAGGGAGCCTGCAATACGGCGGGGGTGGCGCGCGAGTGCTCCGAGCACGTTGTCAACGGGGCGTGATGCTGCGGTGATCAAGTTGGAAGGGGTCAAGCAAATTCCAGTTCAGACCCTGGCCACGCGGCAAGGGCTGGTAAACACAGACGGAGGAGCGGGCCAATTAAACTCAGCGCCAAACTTGGGGCCGACCCGCAGGGCGGTGCTGTCCGAAAAACGAATGACGATTATAGCGGCCTCAAGCGGCCTCAATTCACTGAAAACCCTTATGAATCAAGCGCTTTCCTCATCTTTGACGCTGTCTGAAACCGTGCAGGCGGCTCTAGCCGTGACCTTGCGCGGCACCGAGGAATTGATTCCGCAAGCCGAGTGGGTGAAAAAACTGCAGCGCTCCGAGGCCAGCGGCCAGCCGCTGCGCATCAAATTGGGGCTGGACCCGACCGCGCCCGACATCCACATCGGCCACACCGTGGTGCTCAACAAGATGCGCCAGCTGCAGGACCTGGGGCATCAGGTCATCTTCCTGATCGGCGACTTCACCAGCCTGATCGGTGATCCGTCGGGTCGCAACAGCACCCGTCCGCCGCTCACGCCCGAGCAAATCAAGCTCAACGCCGAGACGTATTACAAGCAGGCCAGCCTGGTGCTGGACCCGGCCAAGACCGAGATTCGCTATAACAGCGAGTGGAGCTTGCCCCTGGGCGCGATGGGCATGATTCAGCTGGCCGCCAAGTACACGGTGGCCCGCATGATGGAGCGCAACGACTTTCATGACCGCTTCAAGGCCGGCACACCCATCAGCGTGCATGAGTTTTTGTACCCGCTGATGCAGGGTTACGACTCGGTGGCCCTGAAAAGCGATCTGGAGCTGGGCGGTACCGACCAGAAGTTCAACTTGCTCATGGGTCGCACCTTGCAGCAGGAGTACGGCCAGGAGCCGCAGTGCATCTTGACCATGCCGCTGCTCGAAGGCCTGGACGGCGTCGAGAAGATGTCCAAGAGCAAGAACAACTACATCGGCATTGCGGAAGAGCCGAACAGCATGTTTGCCAAAGTGCTGTCGATTTCGGACGTGCTGATGTGGCGGTGGTACACGCTGCTGTCTTTCCAGAGCGAAGCGGCCATTGCCAAGCTCAAGGCCGAAGTCGAAGGTGGGCGCAACCCCAAAGACGCCAAAGTGGCGCTGGCCAAGGAAATCACGGCGCGCTTTCACTCGGCCGCAGCGGCCGACGCGGCAGAACAGGACTTCATCAACCGCAGCAAGGGCGGCGTGCCAGACGAGATTCCTGAAATCACACTCTCAGGAGCGCCCATGGGTATTGGCGCCTTGCTCAAGGCGGCGGGGCTGGCGCCCTCGGGCAGCGAAGCCACGCGCTTGATCGACGGCGGTGGCGTGCGGGTGGATTCCAGCGTGGTCAGCGACAAGGCGCTCAAGCTAGAGGCCGGCACTTACGTGGTGCAGGTCGGCAAGCGCAAGTTTGCGCGAGTGACGCTGGGTTGAAGCGCTCGCTGGCCTGAGCGACCGAGCGCTTGGTTTCGCTTCAGGCCTGATGTAGCCAGAACAAATAAGTCGCCGCCGTCCACGAAAAATGCGCACCGCCCAGGCCGTCACCGGTCAGTGGGTCATAGTATTCGTGAAAGCCGACTTTTTGCATCAGCGCACGCGAGGTGTTTTGCAACTCCCGAGCCAAGGCATCGTCTACGCCCTCAAAACCCTTGGCAATCAGCATATTGATGTGCTGCCACACCGGGCCGCGCCAGTAACGCCGCGGCTCGAAGCCGGGCGCCGTGGCGCGGGCTGATGGGAGGCCGTAGGCGGTTTCGCTCAGCCAATGCCGCACGGTGGCCGTGCACGGCCTGGCAAAGCCGGCATAAGCCGCCATCAAGCCGGCCGAGGTCGGTGCGTCCAGCAACTCACCCGTGATCGCATTGCGCGAAACGTATTGCTGCCAGCGCTCAGACCAGAGGCTTTCCACCGCAGCATGCGTGCGGGCAATGTGCTTTAGCAGGCCTTCAGCCGCGTCTTTCAAGCCCAGCAAACTGCACAGTGCCGCCAAATCTTTGGACGCGCGCTGCAAGATGCAAATGATGCCGATATCGTTCACGCGGTAAGGGCACTCGGCCATGATGCGTGCCGGGTCAAAGCCGACTTGCTGATTGAAGTCCATCAGGTAGACCACACGGTCATAAAAGCTTTTGGGCGGGCGCATGGAAGCGTCCACGTGCGTGATGTCACGGCGCACATAAGGCCGCATCGCCTCGGGTACGGCGGCCAGCGGGCCGTCCCAGGCGGGCGAGTTGTCCATACCGGTTTCCCAAGGGTGGATATTGACCACCAGGCCGGTGCCTTGCGGGTCGCGGCAGCGGTACCACCAGTCGTGGTGCGCCAGCAGTTGCGGCACCAGCACGTGAAGGTTGTCCATGGCCAATTTTTTGTCGGCCGGGGTCGTGCTGGCACCCAGCATCCAGCGCAGCATGGTGGCGTGCAGCGGCGGTTGGCTGATGCTGCTGGTGCGCACCTTCAGGCTTTGCGTGCCCCACTGGTCGGGGCCGGGAAAGTAGCTGTCGCTGTCCTGGTGAAAAGTGATGTGTGCCAGAAAACCAGCGTTGGCGCCGCCAAAATCGTCGGCCGTCCACATGCCCTTGAACAAGGTGTGGAACTCCTGCCAGGCGCGCGGCTTGTCAAACTCCATCCAGCCGAGTGCGGAGATGCCGGCATCCCAGTTCCATTGAAATGGATAGAGGCCGTCGGTGGGCAGGGTGTAGCCACCGCGGTCGTTGTCTTTCAGTGTCTGGCGGGCCTGGGCTGCAAGTTCAGCGGCGAGTTCGGAGGGGGCGTACAAGTTGCAAATCCTTGGGATCAAATTCTCATTCGAGCTATTTGGTTTGGTTCAGCGACGACTTTAAGCCGCAGCCTGCAAGCGACCCTGCCCGTCATACCAACGCGCCGAGCCCGGCTTGGCGCGCAAGTGCAAGCGCGCACCGGCTGCAATCACCGGCTCGGCCGGCAAGCTGATCCGCATCAATTGTTCACCGACCTTGGTATTGACCTGTTGGGACGCGCCCAGCATCTCGACTACTTTGGCGTCCACGCCCAGGCCCGCCGCATCGCCTGCGCTGGCGTCGACCAGCTCCAGGCTTTCAGGGCGCACGCCCAGCGTCATGCCAGCTTGGGGCGCAGTGCAGCCCAGCACGGCTTGCACGGCCGGGTCGGTGATGAAGTTCATGGGTGGGTTGCCGATGAAGCTGCCCACAAACTGATTGGCCGGCTGGTTATAGACCGCAGATGGCACGTCGTACTGCACGATTTCGCCACCATGCATCACGGCAATGCGGTCGCCCAGGCTCATGGCTTCGGTCTGGTCGTGCGTCACATAGAGCGTGGTGGTTTCGATGTCGCGCAGCAGGCCTTTGAGCTCGCTGCGCATCTCAAGCCGCAGCAGCGCGTCAAGGTTGCTCAACGGCTCGTCCATCAGCAGCACGTCGGGCTGCACGGCCAGTGCTCGGGCCACGGCCACGCGCTGGCGCTGACCGCCTGAGAGCTGACCGGCATAACGGTCAAGCAAGTGATTGATGTGCATCAGCTCAGCCGCGCGGCCCACTTGACGCTTGATTTCGTCTTCCGGTTTTTTCTGCATCACCAGGCCAAAGCCGATGTTCTGGCCAATCGTCATGTGCGGGAACACCGCGTAGTTCTGGAACACCATCGCAATGCGGCGCTGGCGCGGTGGCAGGGCGTCGACCCTGCGCTCGCCAATCCAGACCTCGCCCTCGGTCGCGTCTTCGAGACCGGCAATGATGCGCATCAGCGTCGTTTTACCGCAGCCTGAAGGGCCGAGCAGCACGCAAAACTCGCGGTCCTTGACCTCGAGGTCAATCGACTTGAGCGCCTGGTGGCCTTTGAATTCCTTGCGCACCGAACGGATGGAAATAGCAGACATGGTGAGCCTTTTAAAAGCTTGAGAACTTGAAGACGTGTTGAGTGAAGATCAGCGGTTGCTGATGCCCCACATCGAGAACAGGTACTTGCGCACTACGAAGATGAATACCAGCGAGGGCAGGATCAAAAAGAAGCCACCCGCAAAGCGAAAGTGCAGCGGGCTTTCTTCCAGGCCGGCAAACAAAAAGGCGGTCAGCGTGCGGTTGTTCAGCGTCAGCACACTGGCGCTGAAGACTTCGTTCCACGACACCACAAAACTGAAGATCATGGTCGCGGCCATGCCTGGCAGCGCCAGCGGCATCACGATGCGCATGAAGGCCTGCCACTTGTTGCAGCCCAGCGTCCAGGCGGCCTCTTCCAGCTCGCGCGGAATACCCATGAAAAGGCTGGACGACACGAGGATGGAGAAAGGTAGTGCCAGCGCCGTGTGCACCAGGGCCACGCCCAGGTGCGTGTCATACAAACCCAGGCTGATGAAGCGCGTCACCAGCGGCAGCGCCAAGATCGCAATCGGGAAGGCGCGGGTCATGACGATGAGCAAGCGGTAAACCGTTTGCCCCTTGAAGTCAAAACGTGCCAGCGCATAACCGGCCGGTGCGCCCAGCACGATGGCCAGCACCATGGTGATGATGGCCACGATGACGCTGTTGCCCACCGCTTGCCAGACGCCCGTGAAGTTGGTGAAGAACTGCAGCGTGTCCAGTGAGAACTCGCTGGGCCACCAGCTTTTAGGCCAGGAATTGACGGCTTTGCGCGTGCTGAATGCGCTGATGCTGATGAGGTAGACCGGCACCAGCCAGCACACGGCCAGCAGCGTGGCAAAGCCGTAAATAAGTTTGGTATGGCTTTTCATGGCGTGGGCCTTCAGGCGAGGGTCTCGCGGCGCACCCGCAGCGCCCGTAAATAGAACAGCGTGCAGGCCATGGAAATCAGCAAGATGAGCAGTGCATAGGCTGAAGCCACATGCGTGTTTTGGAAGGGGCCTTGCCAGTTGTAGGCCTCGCCCACCAGCACCGGAAAGTCCCGGCCCGACAGCGCATACACCACGGCAAACACCTCAAAAGCCATGACGGTTCGCAAAATCAAGGCGGTCTGCAGACTCGGCTTGATGAGCGGCAGCGTGATGCGCCTGAAACGCGTCCAGGGGCCGGCGCCAAACACCTCGGCGGCCTCGTTGTATTCCTTCGGGATCAGCTGCACGCCGGCCACCAGAATCACCAACACGATGGACGTGGCGCGCCAAATCTCGGCCACCACCACGCACAAGAACAGCAGGGCCGGGTTTTCATAACTCAGCCAGGACACCGGGCCGCTCACGCCCATCATCCCCAGCAGCGAATTGAGATAGCCGCGGTCAGTAAAGATAGCCAGCCAGGCGAGACCGGCCGCCAAGTCACTGATGCCCAGCGGGATGGTCCAGACATACAGATACCCCATGCGGCCGCGCGTCATGTTCTGCAGCATCATGGCCATTGCCAAGGCCAGGATGATTTGCAAGGGCACGACCACGACGACCAGCATGAGGGTGTTCTTCATGGCCCGCGAGAAGTTCAGGTCGCCCAGCATCTTGAGCACATAGGCGTCGGTCCACTGGCCTTGCGGCGAGCGAAAGGCCATCAAGGCCGTCTCGGCCAGGGGCCAGAGAAACAGCACGATCAAGAAAATCGCACTGGGCGCTATGAGCCAAAAAGGCAGGTGCTTGAGCTTCATCGCAGGCATTCAGTCAGTCGCTTTGCTGGTCGCTTATTGCGTCTGGCAAACGCTAGCGCTCGGTGCATCCGGCGCCCAGCAGCGTGCGTCCGCGTCTTTCATGATGGCGTCCAGCACCACGGCCTGCTCGCGCAGCACGGTCTTGATGTCTTCCTTGCGCAGCACGATGCGGGCAAAGGTATCCAGGTAGACCTTGTTGAACTCGCCACCTTTGGCACCCAGCTGCACCGGCAGCATGGACTTGACGCCATCCTTGGCCGCAAACACCGCCGTCATGCCTTGCGATGCCAGCTGCACGCCGGGTGGCAACTGCTTGATGTCAGCTTTGACAACCGGGAAAAAGCCGATTTCGCGCAGCGTGATGGCTTGCGTCGCAGGCTTGGTCAGGTGGTCGATCACGCGCTCGGCGGCTGCCCGGTCGGGCGTGTTCTTAGGGATGGCCAGGCCCGCCAGGATGGGCATGTAGCCGCGGCCTTTGGCGCCTGACGGTGCAGGGAAGGTGACGTAGTCGTTGGGGCTGGCGGTCAGCGCTGGCAGCAAGCGGGCGGTGTGGTCAAACGCAACCCAGACTTCACCGGTTTGCAGGGGTTCTTCCATGATGCCGTAGCTGGTCGAGCGCGGATGCACGTAGTTCCACATTTCGCGCAGGTCAGCCCAGGCTTTTTCGGCGTCGGCGTTCTTGAAGGTGCGCACGATGCCGCCGGTGTGGCTCGGGTAGAAGGACGCTTGGAAGAAGCGGTGCATCAGACCCTTGGGGCCGGCAGGGTAACCGAGCTTGGCTTCGCCGGTGGCGTCTTTCATGGCCTTGGCCCAGTCGCGCAGCTGCGGGTAGGTCAGGGCTTGCAGGTTGGCGCCTTTGGGCAGATAGGGCAGGGCCTTCTTGTTGGCCACCATTTGCAGGGTGTTGGCCATTAGCGGCACAAACTTTTGCGTCTGCCCGTCCAGCTTGCCCATGGCCAGTGAGGTTGCATCGAATTCACGGCTAGTGCCCAGCTTGCGGGTCAGGTCGCCCACGTCTTGCAGTGCGCCCAGCTTGTCGAGCGGAGAGAACTCGCCGTCCAGCGCCAGCGTGACGTGCACCTTGCCGGGGTTGGAGCCCAGCTCAGCCTGCATGCGCGTGAAGTAAGTGTTGCTCGGCTCGGTGACGAAGTTCACCGCGTCGGGTGCGTCTTTCAAGATGAGCTTGCGCATTTTTTCGGCTTCTTCGACCGGTGTCATCTGAGTCGAGACGACGGTGGTCTGGGCGTTGGCCAGTCCGGCCATAAGCAGTGCAGCGGCAATGCTGATTTTCTTGAGGTTCATGGTGTCTCCTTGTTGTTGACTTGTTAAAGGCTGCGCGGTGAAAAAAGGGTGTGGCTGTCAGGTCTTCGCGGGCTTGGGCACGGGGCACACCGATGCCCGCTCCAAGAGGTGAACGGGTTCCAGGCGCTGCAGCCCGGCGGTCGCGCTGCCTGCTATGGCTTGCAAAAGCAGGTCGGCCAAATGGCCGCCGTTGGCCTCTGTCGCGTGGTCAATGGTGGTCAGCGGGGGGTCTACAAACGCGCTGGCTTCGGTGTTGCCGTAGCCGGTGATGCTGATGTCGCGGCCCACTTGGAGGCCGGCAGCCTTGCAGGCGGCCATGGCGCCAAAAGCCAGCGCGTCAGTGGCGCAGACCACGGCGGTGGGACGCTCGGGCGCTGGCATGCGTGCCAGCCAGTCACGCATCATTTCTTCGCCATTGCGGGCTGTTACGTCTTGCACATGGCCGGTTGTGGTGGCCACGCCTGCGGCATCCTGGCACGCACGGTCAAAGCCGGCCTCACGCAGCACGGCGTAAGTCATGCTCAGTGGGCCATTGATGAAGCCGATGCGGCTGTGCCCCAGCTCGATCAGGCGGCGCGTCACCATGTAAAAGGCCGCCTCGTTGTCGGTGTCCACCCAAGCGTGGTCCTTAGGGTTCTGGGTTCGCCCGTGCGTCACAAAAGGGACGCCCTGCGCTTGCAGCAGTTCCACGCGAGGGTCCAGCGTGCGCGTTCGCGTCAGCATCACACCGTCCACCAGCCGGGCTGCAAGCAGCCGCTCAAGCTCGGGCATTTCGGCCCCGCCGGCAGGCAGCGTGACAGACAGCACAAAGTAACCGTGCTCGCGCAGCACGGCGGCAGCACCGGCCTGAAGGCTGGCAAAGGTGGCGTCCAGCGCACGGCCGGGCTGCACGGCGGTCACCAGCGCCACCGCGCCAGTGCGGCCGGTGGCCAGGCGGTGGGCAGCCGGGTTGGGCTGGTAATTCATGGCCTTGGCGGCTTGGGTCACTCGCTGGCGCGTGACTTCGCTCACATCGGTGTAGCCGTTGAGCGCGCGCGAGACCGTCGATATGGACAAGCCTAGGGATTTGGAGAGAACCTGGAGTGACACGAAGGTACTGAGTAGGGAGAGCAAAAGCGTTTTTGTTGCGGCGATTCTGCACGTCAAAAGCGCTTTTGGTTCTAGGGAAAGTACTAGTGAGCCAACATGATGGTCGTATAGTGGCGTCTATGAAACCTTGGTTCACCTCACTCACGTCCAGCCTTGCGTCGCCCAGTCCGCAGCGCCTTTTAAAGGTCTCGGTGTGTGTGGCCTTGCTCACCATCGTGCTCAAAACCAGCGCCTGGTACGTCACTGATTCGGTGGGCTTGCTATCTGACGCGATGGAGTCTTTCGTCAACCTGGCCAGCGCCTTGTTCGGCCTGACCATGGTCACCGTGGCGGCGCGCCCCGCTGACGACGAGCATCCTTACGGGCATCACAAGGCTGAGTACTTTTCGTCCGGCTTTGAGGGCATCCTGATCCTGGGTGCGGCGCTGGCCATCATCTGGGCATCCGTGGCACGGTTTTTTGAACCTGTGCCCTTGCAGCAGCTGGGCTGGGGCTTGGGTCTGTCAGTGGTCAGCTCGGCGCTCAACGGCTTGCTGGCCTGGTTCATGTTCCGATCGGCCAAGGCCCACCGTTCTATCGCTCTCGAAGCCGATGGCCGGCACCTCATGACCGACGTCTGGACTTCTGTTGGCGTGGTGGTCGCCCTGCTTGCGGTGGCGGCCACGGGCTGGATCTGGCTGGACGCCGTCATCGGCATTGCCGTAGCGCTGAACATTGCACGGGAAGGCGGGCATTTGGTGTGGCGGTCTTCGCAAGGCCTGATGGACGAAGCCATGCCGGCCGAGCAACTGGCGCAGATTCATGAAACGCTGGACGGCTTTGCACATCCCACCATCCGTTTTGACCACATCAGCACGCGCCGTTCGGGTCAGCGCAGCTTTGTGGACATGCACATGCACATGCCTGCCAGCTGGTCGCTGGGGCGCGCCGCCGCCTTGCGCACCAGCGTCGAGCAAGCATTGATGAGCGCCGTGCCAGGCCTGCGCGCCAGCATTCAGCTGCTGCCTTCGGACGTGGAAGCGCACTTTGACGACGAAAAGGATTTGATTTGAAAAGCGTGATTCAGCGCGTGCGGCAAGCGCGTGTCGAGGTGGCGGGGCAGACGATTGGTGAGATTGGCCCCGGTTTTTTGCTGCTGCTGTGTGCCATGCAGGGCGACAGCGAGCGCGAGGCCGAGCAGTTGCTCACCAAGCTATTGAAGCTGCGCATATTTGCCGACGAGGCCGGCAAGATGAACCGCAGCCTGCAAGACCTGGACGGGCAAGGCGGCTGCGGCGGGCTGCTGGTGGTCAGCCAGTTCACGCTGGCGGCAGACATGTCGGGCGGCAACCGCCCCAGCTTCAAGGCAGCAGCGAGCCCGGACGACGGTCGCCGGCTTTACGACTACTTTGTGCAGCAAGCGCGGGCGCTGCACCCCAAGGTGGCCACGGGCCAGTTTGCGGCTGACATGCAGATTCACCTGGTCAACGACGGGCCTGTGACGATGGCGCTGGAGGTTTCGCCGCAGCGTTGACTTACGCCGCTATCATCAAGTCATGCGCCTGACCTCCGACCAAATTCACGCCATTCAAGGCACGGTGAAAGCCGTGCTCGGTGATGGTGCGATCGTGTCTTTGTTTGGCTCCCGTTTGGACGACAGTCGCCAAGGCGGCGATGTGGATCTGCTGATTGAAGCGCAGCCCGAACCAGGGCTTTTGGACCGAGCTCGAATTAAAAACCAGCTCGAGGCGCAACTTCAGCTCCCAGTCGACATCGTGACCACCTCACCGCAGCTTCCCAGTGCGTTCGCACGAATTGCCAAGAACAAGTCTCTCGTCTTGAGCGGTAAGGCGATATGAATGCGCCCCAGTTGCTGCACGACCAACGCCAACATTTGGCGGGTTTGCTTGAGGCAATTCAGCGCTGCGTCTATTTTTTGGATGCCAGCACCAAAACAGTGGCTTGGCCCTTAACAGGTGTCTACCTGAGCGCACACAAGAAGAACAATGCCCTGTTCGAAGCGCTTGCTGCAGTGAACGAGCGCTTCGCCAAACTGCAAGACACCACGGGCTCAGCCATGCGGCACAGCCTGCTGTTGTCCGGGGGCAAGCCGACAGCTTTATTAAAGTTCTGGCGCTTTTTGAAAAGCAGGGCGTCGTCAGCAGCATCGAGGCTTGGCAATTAGCGCGGACAGCCCGCAACCTTGCCGCGCACGACTACGAAACCGACTATGGAAAAGTCGCGGAACACTTCAACACCTTGCACGAGCTTGTTCCGGAGCAAATCCGTACGGCTCACAGATTTGTCAGCTACTGTTCGCAGCAGCTGAAAGTCGAGCCGGTTAGCCAAGACTTCGAGGCTGAATTCGGCATCATTGCATCTCAGCAAAGCCGCTAACGCAATCGGCCGTCATAAGGCGGCCTCAATACGGGTTAGCAAACCCCAGCGCCCCCAGCAGCAAAACTTCCAGCGCCTCCATCTCCAACGCGTCGGCTTCATTCGTCTCGTGGTCGTAGCCTTGCGCATGCAGCGTGGCGTGCACCAGCAAATGGGCGTAATGCGCTGCCAGCGCCTTGCTTTGCTCGGCAGCTTCCCGTGCCACCACCGGGCCGCAAAGCACCAGGTCGGCGGTCACCACGGGCTGCTGCGTGTAGTCGAAGGTCAGCACGTTGGTGGCGTAATTTTTTTGGCGGTAGCCGTGGTTCAGTGCTTGCGCTTCTTCTTCGCCCACCACGCGCACCGTCAGTTCCGCGTCGCGCAACAGGGCGTGCGCGATCCAGCGCTTGACGCTGGCGCGGGGCAGGGCTGCGCGGTGTTCAGTCAGACCGTCAAAGGGTGCAAATTGCAGGGACAAGTCCAGCGCTGGCTGGGCGGGCAGTGTGGGAAGCGCTGCCTTCTTCATGCCCGGCTCCGCGTCTTGCGCACGGGTGCCAAGGTGTCCAGTACGTCGGCGCTGCGTTCCAGTTTGTCAGCCGCTTCGGCCTGACCTTGCTTGTCATACGCATCCACAATGCGTGCCACTAACGGGTGTCGCACCACGTCGGCGCTGGTCAGCCGCGTGATCGCAATACCCTTGGTGCGCTTGAGCACGCGTTCGGCGTCAATCAGCCCGCTCAATTGCGTGCGCGGCAAATCGACCTGACTCACGTCGCCCGTGACCACGGCCTTGCTGCCAAAGCCGATGCGCGTCAAAAACATCTTCATTTGCTCGGGCGTCGTGTTCTGCGCCTCGTCCAAAATCACAAACGCGTGGTTCAGCGTGCGACCGCGCATGAAGGCCAGCGGCGCGATTTCGATCTGTTGGCGCTCAAACGCTTTTTGCACGCGCTCAAAACCCATCAGCTCGTACAGCGCGTCATACAGCGGCCGCAAATACGGGTCCACCTTCTGGCTTAAATCGCCCGGCAAAAAGCCCAGACGCTCGCCGGCTTCCACGGCGGGGCGGGTCAGGACGATGCGTTGCACAGCGCTGCGTTCCAGCGCATCCACCGCGCAAGCCACAGCCAGATAGGTCTTGCCCGTGCCGGCAGGGCCAATGCCAAAGGTGATGTCGTGGGATGCAATGTTTTCCAGGTAGGTGCCCTGGTTGCGCGTGCGCGCATGCAGGTCAGCCCGGCGGGTGGCCAGCGCGGCCGGGCTGTCTGGCGCGGTATTCATGGCCGTGTCGCCCGCCAGCATCAGCTGCACTTGTTCTTCAGGAATCGGCCGCGTCGCCATTTCATAGAGCGCCTGCAGCACCTCTAGCGCCTGCTCGGCCTTCGCCTTGGCGCCGTCAATCTTGAACTGCTCGAAGCGGTGCGCAATGGTGACTTGCAGCGCGGCTTCAACGGTGCGAATGTGCGAATCCATGGGCCCGCACAAGTGCCCCATGCGGGTGTTGTTGGGCGGTGTGAAAGTGTGGCGAAGAATCAAAAGCGGGTCCTCTGGTGAAGGTACTTATTGTGGCTTCAAGTCGTGGCGCCCACCTCGAGCCCGCGTCTCTGCAGAGCCCACTGCTAAGATTTGAAAATGATAGGACGCATCACAGGCCAGCTGGCCGAAAAAAACCCGCCCGAAGTGCTGCTGGACTGCCACGGCGTGGGTTACGAATTGCTGGTGCCCATGAGCACTTTTTACAATCTGCCCGCGCTGGGCGAGGGCGTGACCTTGCTCACGCATTTCGTGGTGCGCGAGGACGCACAAATTCTCTTTGGCTTTGCCACCGCGCCTGAGCGTGCGGCCTTCAGGCAACTCATCAAAATCTCGGGCGTGGGCCCCCGCACCGCGCTCAGCGTGCTCAGCGGCATGAGCGTGGACGAGCTGTCTCGCGCCGTCAGCACCCAGGAGGCCGGACGCATCATCAAGGTGCCCGGCATCGGCAAAAAAACCGCCGAACGCTTGCTGCTAGAGCTCAAAGGCAAGCTCGGTGCTGATCTGGGTGTGCCTGTGGCTGCAGGCACTGACGATGCGTCGGATATCTTGCAGGCCTTGGTCGCGCTGGGTTACAGCGACAAGGATGCTGCTTTGGCGCTCAAAGCCCTGCCAGCCGGCGTCGGCGTGAGCGAGGGTATCAAGCTCGCGCTCAAGGCCTTGAACAAGTGACGAAGCCATGAGCATCCAGACCGACGATTTCGACATGTCTGCCGCACCGCCGCCCAAGCGGGTCATGGCGGCCGGCCCGGCTTCGCCACAAGAAGAAGCCATTGAACGCGCCCTGCGCCCCAAGCTGCTCGACGACTACGTCGGCCAGACCAAAGTGCGCGAGCAGCTGGAGATTTTCATTGGCGCGGCCAAAAAGCGCGGCGAAGCGCTGGACCACGTGCTGCTCTTTGGTCCACCTGGCCTGGGCAAGACCACGCTCAGCCACATCGTTGCGCAAGAGCTGGGCGTTAACTTGCGGCAAACCAGCGGCCCCGTGCTTGAAAAGCCCAAAGACCTGGCGGCGCTCCTCACCAACCTCGAAAAAAACGACGTCCTGTTCATTGACGAGATTCACCGCCTGAGCCCCGTGGTCGAGGAGATCCTCTACCCCGCGCTGGAGGACTACCAGATCGACATCATGATTGGCGAAGGCCCGGCGGCGCGCAGCATCAAGCTGGACTTGCAGCCCTTCACCCTGGTGGGCGCCACCACCCGCGCCGGCATGCTCACCAACCCGCTTCGCGACCGCTTTGGCATCGTCGCCCGGCTGGAGTTTTACACGACCGAAGAACTGGGCCGCATCGTCAAGCGCAGCGCGGGCCTCTTGAACGCGCCCATGGACGAAGCCGGCGGCCTGGAAATCGCCAAGCGCTCACGCGGCACGCCCCGCATTGCCAACCGCCTGCTGCGCCGCGTGCGCGACTACGCAGATGTGAAAGGCAAAGGTATCATCACGCTCGACATCGCCAACAAGGCGCTGGCCATGCTTGACGTGGACCCGCGCGGCTTTGACGTGATGGACCGCAAATTGCTTGAAGCCGTGATTCACCGCTTTGAAGGCGGCCCGGTGGGGCTGGACAACATCGCCGCCAGCATTGGCGAGGAGCCCGGCACGATTGAAGATGTGATCGAGCCCTATCTCATCCAGCAAGGCTATTTGCAGCGTACCCCGCGCGGGCGCATCGCTACGCTGGCAGCGTTCCGCCATCTGGGCGTGGCGCCGCCGGCTGGGCGGGAGGGTGGAGACTTGTTCTCGGCTTGAGGATGGCCCCGTAGACACTGCGCCGATTCGCTGCAAAAGATACGCCCCAAAAGAAAAACCCCGCTGTGTTGCCACAGCGGGGTTTTTCATGTCTTGACTCTCAGCTGACTTGCGTCAGCGTCAAATTAGAACGAGTGGAACAGACCCACGCGGTACTGCTGGGCGCCGGTCAAGCCAGAGCCTTCGACCTTGCCGACCGTAGCGTTCAGCTTGGTGCGCTTGCTCAGCATGTAGTTGGCGGCAACAGCGTAGCCTTTGCCGTCTGCGGTAGCAGAGGTGCCACCAAGGGAGCGCTTGGCGTAGTCAACGCCCAGGGTGAAGTTAGCTGCCAATGGAGCGACAGCGCTCAAGATGACAGTGGCTTTTTCGCCAGAGTACAGAGCACCAGAGTTCTTGCCGAAACCAGCGCCCAGCTTGACAGCGACGAGGTCGTACGTTGCGAACGCCTCGGTCTTCTTGCCTTTGACTGCGTTGGCAGCGTCAACCATTTTGTAAGCCAAGCCAGCAGCGATCGGGCCACGTGCGTACGAAGCACCCAGCACGTTCACGGTGGTTTCTGCGTTGGCAGTACCGGCAGCAGGTGCGAAGTCAGAGTTCAAAGCCTTCAGTTGCGAGAAGGAAGCACGCAGACCAGGCACCAGTTCTGGCGTGGTGTAGCCGATGGTGTTGTAGTTCGACACAGCGCCAGCCAGGCCAGCCTTATCGAAACCGTCGCTCAAAGAAGCGCCAGCCAATTGGGCATTCTGGTGGGTGTTGCTGGACTCGATACGGCCGCCGGTGATGGTACCGAAGTCGCCAGACAGAGCCAGCGTTGCATTGCGGCCCCACACGCCAGATTTCTTGGCTTGGCTAGGAACAGCGCTAGAAGTCACAGCAGGCTTGGTCGTGATGTCCTGACGGCCACCCATTTGCATTTCGGTGAAGAACGATGCCTTCAGACCGCCGCCCAGATCTTCAGTACCCGAAAAATTGACTTTCGAGTCAAAGAAGTCAGCAGACTTGGCGCCGCTGTCGGTTTTCTGGAGGCCGAAGTTGTAGGTGCCGCCGATGTTGACGGTAGACTGGGCATAAGCGGTACCGATAGATGCCAGAGCAGCCAGGGCAATCAGGGATTTTTTCATTGAGAAGTACTCCAAAGTTTTGTACACAAGGCTTCAAGGTTTCAACCCAGGGCCAACTTCCGGTGTCCGAAAGCTGAACGTATTGCAACAGACGATTTAGGCCAAGGCAAAGAAAACTGATAACGATTTGCCTGTTTCGTTGTGAACGTGCAACAACCAATGAAGCCTCTTGGGGTCGCTCCTAAGTACATGGCCTGGCTAAACTGGCGCCATGGATACCTTCTTGAACTCCGCGCTGGTGGCTGCCGATGGCGCCTTGAGAACTCTATTTGCCAAGCCGCGGGCCAGCCGGCCCTGCCCTATGGCGGTTGACCGGCCAACGCATTTGGACGCAGCGCAGCAGGCGGAAGCCGGTGCCTTGATGCGCGTGAACCATGTGGGCGAAGTGTGTGCGCAGGCGCTGTATGCAGCACAGGCTCTGAGCACGCGAGACCCTGCCTTGCGTCAGCATTTCCTGGACGCCAGCCGAGAAGAAGGCGACCACTTGGCATGGACGTATGAAAGGCTGGAGGCCCTGGGCGCACGGCCTTCGCTTCTCAATCCGCTTTGGTATGCGGGGGCTTTCGGCCTGGGCTTGGTGGCTGGGCGACTCGGCGATCGAGTCAGCCTGGGTTTTGTGATGGAGACCGAGCGCCAGGTCGAGGCGCATCTAGACAGTCACTTGGCCCGCTTGCCAGCAGAAGATCACGCCTCACGCGTCATCGTGGCGCAGATGAAAGACGACGAAGCCCGCCATGCGGCTGAAGCCGCGTCAGAGGGGGGAGCCGAACTGCCAGTCCCGGTCAAGGCGCTGATGCGCGCCTCCGCCAGGGTCATGACTGCGACAGCCCACTACATATAGGCACGTCCTCTCCGAGGCCAAGAAATAAGAGTACAGCCTCGCCCGAGGCTGCAATGCTCAAGCCTCGATCAGCTCAAAGCTGGTGGTGATCTCCGCGGTCTTGCCCAGCATGATAGTGGCCGAGCAGTACTTGTCGTGGCTCATGGCGATGGCGCGCTCCACGGTGGCGGCAGACAAGGCCTTTCCCGTCACGACGAAGTGCATGTGAATCTTGGTGAACACCTTGGGATCTGTGTCTGCACGCTCTGACGTGAGCTTGACAGCGCAGCCGCGCACATCTTGCCGACCGCGTTTGAGGATCAACACCACGTCGTAAGCCGTGCAGCCGCCGGTTCCGGCCAAAACGGTTTCCATGGGGCGGGGTGCCAGATTGGCCCCACCGTTTTCTGGCTTGACCGCGTCAGGCGCACCATCCATCACCAAGGTGTGGCCGCTGCCTGTGGTGGCAATAAAAGCCATGTTCGAGCCAGCACCTTCAATGGCTTGGGGGCCGCCCCAGGAGACTGTGCATTCCATATGTGTCCTATTCAGCTTTCAGTAAGTGGCAAAAAAACGGAGTCAAAAGTCGCAAAAACTTCGAATTTCAGCGGCTTCCAGCGCCCTTGCAATGTTGCGCCGCAGCATTGCTCAGCTATACTTTCAATCATCGCTTTAATGCTTGGTTTAAACACCGCCGGCATTGTTGCACTGGTTGTCTCCTCCACTCCTCAAAGGGTGGATTTACAGGCCCAGACCGTCATGGTCTGGGCCTTTTTTCTTGGGTGCTTATGATTGGCCTTCCTTCGAAAAAGTCACCATGCCCGCCAAGAACCTTCGCCTCACGCCTGCCGACTACCTGAAAAAAATCCTGACCGCGCGCGTGTACGACGTGGCCCAGGAAACCGCATTGGAGCCAGCCAAGCACCTCAGCCTGCGCTTGAACAATACAGTGCTGTTCAAACGCGAAGACCAGCAGCCGGTCTTCAGCTTCAAATTGCGCGGGGCCTACAACAAGATGGCGCACCTGACGCCCGCGCAGCTGAAAAAAGGCGTGATTTGCGCTTCGGCTGGCAACCATGCGCAAGGCGTGGCGCTGAGCGCACGCAAGCTGGGTACGCGAGCCTTTATCGTGATGCCATCGACCACGCCACAGGTCAAAGTGGATGCAGTGCGCGCACTGGGGGGCGAGGTGGTGCTGCACGGCGACAGCTACACCGACGCCTACGGCCACGCCGTGGAGCTTGAAAAGAAAAAGGGGCTGACCTTCGTTCACCCCTTCGACGACCCGGACGTGATCGCCGGACAGGGCACCATCGCCATGGAAATGCTGCGGCAAGTGCAGGGCCTGACGGCTGGCCGGCTGGACGCGGTGTTTGTGGCCATCGGTGGCGGCGGACTGATCTCTGGCGTGGCCAACTACATCAAGGCACTGCGGCCCGAGATCAAGGTCATTGGCGTGCAGATGAATGACTCGGACGCCATGATGCGCTCGGTCGAAGCGCAAAAGCGTGTGACGCTGCAAGACGTGGGGCTGTTTTCAGACGGCACTGCTGTGAGGCTGGTAGGCGAAGAAACTTTTCGCATCAGCCGCGAACTGGTGGATGAATACATCACGGTTGATACCGACGCCGTGTGCGCCGGCATCAAGGACGTGTTCGTGGACACGCGAAGCATCGTTGAGCCAGCGGGCGCGCTGGGAGTCGCCGCCATCAAGCAGTACGTGGCCACGCACAAGAAAAAGGGCGAGGTGTACGCCGCGATTCTGTGCGGCGCCAACATGAACTTTGACCGACTGCGCTTTGTCGCCGAACGGGCCGAGGTGGGCGAAGAACGCGAAGCCCTGTTCGCCGTGACCATCCCTGAAGAGCGCGGCAGCTTCAGACAGTTCTGCGAGCTGATTGGCGACCTGCCTGGTGGGCCGCGCAGCGTGACCGAGTTCAACTACCGCATCAATGACGCTGCCGAAGCGCATGTCTTTGTGGGCCTGACCACGCACGGCAAGGGCGAGAGCAAAAAGATCGCCAGCACCTTCACGCGACACGGCTTCAAGGCGATTGACCTGACGCATGACGAGCTGGCCAAAGAGCACGTGCGGCACATGGTGGGCGGGCACAGCACGCTGGCCAAGGACGAGCGGCTGCTGCGCTTTGTGTTTCCGGAGCGGCCCGGCGCGCTGCTGAAGTTTTTGTCCTTCATGAGGCCGGGCTGGAACATCAGCCTCTTTCACTACCGCAACCAGGGGGCGGACTACGGTCGGATTCTGGTGGGCCTGCAAGTGCCCAAGGCTGACAACGCGGCCTTCAAGGCTTTCCTTGATGAGCTGGGTTATCCGCACATTGAGGAAACCGATAACCCGGTGTATCGGATGTTCCTGCGCGCCTGATAAACCCTGGGCCTGGCCCAGGGTTTGCTCAAGATTTAACGCCAGCCCGCGCGCACCAATGCTTTGGTGACGGACGCTGCCAGCAGAGTGTGCCCTTTTGGCGTGGGATGAAAGCCATCGGAAAAAGCGTAGGTCTTCCACCAGCCAGCAGTCTTGCCTGGCTCGGCGTCCAGCGCTGCGGACGTGCAGAGTGGAAAGGCGTAGTCCGGCAAGCCATCAGTACCCATACCGGTGACCGGGCACACGGGGTTCATGACGTTGGTCAGGCCATAGCTGGCCGGATTGTTCACTTGGTCTGTGAGCTCCGCATAAAAGTCAACCAAGGCCACGCGATTGTCAGTGCCGATGTTGGCTTTGAGCTTGGCGTTGTAGACCCCCGTCCATTGGCGGATGGCTGCGGTCAGGGCTGCGGCATCCGCCGGGCTGGATTGTTCGGCCACTGCGCCCAGCAGCATCTGAAAACGCGGCGTCAACGTGATGTCGGGTGCGTTCAGCACCACCACGTGGCTGGCCTTGTTGTCCAGCACCTTGGATTTGATCTGGCCGTAGAAGGTGTCGGCCAGTTTGTCCATGTAGGCACCCGCGGCCAGCGCCGCGCCATTGGGCACGGGTAGCAAGGCGCTTACCGTGGCCAGGTCCAACTGCTGCAGCAAGAATGTTTGGTAAGCGCTGGGGTTCGTTGAGGCCCCCAGGTAGGCCGCCACCAAGTCAGCCACATCATTGCCGCCACCGTCGATCAAGACCAAATCGCTGTTGACGTAAGCGCCCAGAGCAGCCCGGGTCGCCATTTGCGTGCCTACGGTCTGGGGATTTGCAGCGCCCCCCAAGGCATCAGCAACCCTGACACGACCGCCGCCGATGGCGTAATTGGTGCACCCCAACTTGACGTTGGGTAGGAAGTTGGCGCCCGCGTAGCTGAAAAAATTGCATTGGGCTGAACCGGCCAACCCGAGGTCATTGGCAACAAGCTGCGTCCAAACGGGGAAGCCCTTGGGGTTCGTGGCATCCTGTACTGTGAATTTGAAGCCAAAGGTGCCGACGTCGGCCAAGCTGTCCCCCATGACGTAAACCTGGGCGATGGGCTCCGGACCGTCGCCGCATCCGGTCAGGCCCAAGGCCAGCAGCGCCACGGCGCCGGCAGCGAGTTTGAATCGAGTGGAATAGTGCATGCCTGTCTCCTCTTTTAAAAATAGTACGTTTGTATTATTTTATGCATGTATTTTCCGGATTTGAAATGTGGCGTCCGTTCGGCGATCAGCAGGCGCTCAGGCAAAATCGGCTCACTTCTCGCTCTGCCAAGGACCTCCCCCATGCCCATCACGCTGGACGGCCAGTTGGTCGTCGCCATTTCATCGCGCGCCTTGTTCGACTTCGAAGAGGAGAACCGCGTCTTTGAACAAGGCATGGCAGAGGCCAACACCACCGGCAGCAAACGCGACGCGGCCTACATGCAACTGCAATTGGACCGGCTGGACGTGCCAGCCAAGCCGGGCGTGGCGTTTTCCTTGGTCAAAAAGCTGCTCGCCTTCAATGACGCGCCCGAAAACCTGGACGCGGACCTGAGCGCCGGTAAGCCGCCGCAGCGGGTGGAGGTGGTGATCCTGTCGCGCAACGATCCGGTCTCGGGCATGCGGGTGTTTCGCTCGGCGCAGCACTACGGCCTGAATATCCAGCGCGGCACCTTCAATCGGGGCGAGCCGCCCTGGCGTTACCTCAAGCCCCTGAACGCCAACCTTTTTCTGTCGGCCCATCTCAGCGATGTGCGCGCCGCGCTGGACGCTGGCGTGCCCGCCGCGCAGGTGTATCCGCAGTCGGCTCATGCCAGCGCAGAGCATCCGCATGAAGTGCGGATTGCCTTTGACGGCGATGCCGTGCTGTTTTCAGACGAGGCCGAGCGCGTGTACCAGGCGCAGGGCTTGAGCGCTTTTCAACAGCATGAGCGCGACAACGCCAGCCAGCCGCTTTTGGCTGGCCCCTTCAAGCCGCTGCTCGAAGCTTTGCACCGCCTGCAGCAGGCGGGCACCTCGCGCATGCGCATTCGGACGGCCTTGGTCACGGCGCGCAGCGCGCCCGCGCACGAGCGCGCCATTCGCACGCTGATGGACTGGAACATCGAGGTGGACGAGGCCATGTTTTTGGGCGGGCTGGCCAAGGGCGAGTTCTTGCGTGAGTTCGAGCCGGACTTCTTTTTTGACGACCAGACCGGCCACGTCAATTCCGCTGCGCAGCATGTGCCGGCCGGCCATGTGGCCAGCGGTGTGTCCAATCTGCGAGCCAGCGCGCCGGAGTCGCCATGAGCGCCGGCCAGCTGGCCAGGGCGCGACTCAAGCTGCACAGCTTTCGTCACTTTGCGGCGCAAGTGCGGACGCTGGCGCTGCCGTACTTCCGCTCTGAGGACAAATGGAAAGCCCGCGGCCTGCTGGCGGCCATCGTGGCGCTCAATCTGGCCTCGGTCTACATGCTGGTCTTGATCAATGACTGGAACCGGCTGTTCTACGACGCACTGCAAGACAAAAACGAAGCCGTGTTTTGGCGCGAGCTGGGCCGCTTTGCCTACTTGGCGTTTGGCTTCATCGTGATTGCGGTGTACCGCTTTTATTTGACGCAACTGCTCGAGGTACGTTGGCGCAGCTGGATGACCGGGCATTACATGGGGCGCTGGCTGGCCGACCATGCGTTTTACCGCATGGAGCTGGCGCGCTACACCGCCCCTTCGACGCCGCAAGTTCAAGGCGCTTCAGAACAAAGCACGCCAGACAACCCCGACCAGCGCATTCAGGAAGACCTGAACCTGTTCACCAGCTACACCGTGTCGCTGAGCATGGGGCTGTTGAATTCAGCCGTGACGCTGGCCAGTTTCGTCGGCATTTTGTGGGGCTTGTCGGGCGCATTTGCATTCATGCTGGGCGGGCAAAGCTACAGCGTGCCCGGCTTCATGGTCTGGATGGCGCTGCTGTATTGCGTGGCCGGCAGTGTGGCCACGCATTACATCGGTCGCCCGCAGATCAAGCTGAACTTCTTGCAGCAGCGCTATGAAGCTGACTTCCGGCATCACCTGGTGCGTGTGCGCGAATACAGCGAGGCGATTGCCCTGGACCGCGGCGAAGCCGTGGAGCGCAGCCATTTGGACACGCGCTTTAGCGCCGTGCTGGGCAATTACCTCGCGCTTTTGAAGAAGCAAAAAAACCTGGTCTGGTTCACCAGCTTTTTTGGGCAGGCGGCGGTGGTTTTTCCGTTTGTGATTGCGGCCCCGCGCTTTTTCAGTGGGGCCATCCAGTTGGGCCAGTTGATGCAGATCGCCTCGGCCTTTGGCCGCGTTCAAGACGCGCTGAGCTGGTTTGTCGATAACTACAGCACCCTGGCGGCCTGGCGCGCGACCACCGACCGTTTGACGACTTTTGATGCGCACATGACTGCGCACATGACGGCCCATCAGGAAGCGCGCGCCCCATCGCAATCTGGCAGCCGCGAGAAGGCGCCTGCCGGCGCAGACACACTGCACACCGAAGACCTGTCACTGCGCCTGCCTCAGGGCCAGCTCTTGCTGCAGGGGCTGAACCTCACCGTGCAAGCGGGCGACAGCGTGCTGGTGCAAGGCCCGTCGGGTAGCGGCAAGTCCACGCTGTTCCGCGCCTTGGCAGGCATCTGGCCTTTCGCCACGGGCAGCAGCCATGTGCCGGGCGACACCATGTTCATTCCGCAGCGGCCTTACTTTCCTGATGGGAGTCTGCGCGACGCCTTGGCCTACCCGGAACCGGCTTCTGGCTACACCGATGCGCAATTGCAGCAAGCGCTGCGCGACGCCTTGCTGCCGCAGCTGGCCGACAGACTGGACGAGCGCAACGCCTGGGGCCAGAAGCTTTCAGGCGGTGAGCAGCAACGCCTGGCCATTGCCCGCGTGTTGCTTAAAAAGCCCCGCTGGCTGCTGGCCGACGAAGCCACCAGCGCACTGGACGAAGCGGCCGAAAAAACGCTGTACGGGCGGCTCTTGGAATTGACACGGCAAACCGGCGGCGGCTTGGTGTCGATTGCGCACCGGCCGGGGGTGGCGGCCTTTCATGACCGGCGCTGGTCGCTGGAGAAAACTGCGCCTGTCGCGGGCGATGGTGAAAGCGCAGCAGCCGATGCGCCGGCTTTTCAGCTGGTCAATGCGCCCGTGAATCAGACGCCATGAATCAGATGCTCTGAGCTAGTCCCCCGCTGAAGCGTTCGTAGCCTCTGGCCCGCAGCTCGCAGGCGGGGCAGCTGCCGCAGCCGTAGCCCCAGGCGTGGCGGTGCTCGCGGTCGCCCAGGTAGCAGGTGTGCGTGTGCTCGATGATGAGGTCCACCAGCGCATCGCCGCCCAGTGACCGGGCCATGCGCCAGGTGTCGGCCTTGTCTATCCACATCAGCGGCGTGTCAATCAAAAAGCGCTTGTCCATGCCCAGCGAGAGCGCGAGTTGCATGGCCTTCATGGTGTCGTCGCGGCAGTCGGGGTAGCCCGAAAAATCGGTTTCGCACACGCCAGTCACCAGCACCTGCAAATCACGCCGGTAAGCCAGTGCGGCCGCCAGCGTCAAAAACAGCAGGTTGCGACCGGGCACAAAGGTGTTGGGCAGGCCTGAGCTTTCCATCTTGAAGGCGGTCTCGCGCGTGAGCGAGGTTTCGCTGACTTGCCCGAGCACCGCCAGGTCCAGCACGTGGTCTTGCCCCAGCTTGGGCGCCCAGGCCGGGAACTGCCGGCGCAACTGCGCCAGCACCTCCAGCCGCGCCGTCAACTCCACGCTGTGCCGCTGTCCGTAGTCAAACGCGATGGTTTCAACCCGCTCGTAGCGGCTGAGCGCCTGGGCGAGGCAGGTGGTGGAGTCTTGACCGCCTGAGAAAAGTACGAGTGCGCTGGTGTGCATGCGAATGAAGCCCGTGAACGGTTGAGGGCTGGATTCTAGGGGGCCGATGGGATACTGAAGCTTGGTTTGAAACTGAAGGAGCGCAAGATGAAGTCACTTGAAAAATCGGGGCATCTGAACTGGCGTTGGCTCGGGCTGGTCACGCTGGTGGTGGCCGGCTGTGGCGGCGCCGTGGCGCAGCAGATCGGCGCGGTGGACACGGTGTTCAAGTGGATTGGCCCGGACCACAAGATCGTGGTCGAGGCCTATGAAGATCCACGCGTGACGGGCGTGACTTGCTATGTCTCACGCGCCAAGACAGGCGGGATCAAAGGCGCCTTCGGCTTGGCGGAAGACAAGTCAGAAGCCTCCATTGCCTGCCGGCAGACGGGGCCTGTCAGCTTTGTCGGGCCGCTGGTCAAGCAAGAAGAAGTTTTTAGCGAACGCCAGTCCATTTTGTTCAAGCGCCTGCGCATCGTGCGCATGGTGGATGCGCCGCGCAACACCCTGGTGTACCTGACGTACTCGGACCGCCTGATCGAAGGCTCGCCCACCAACAGCGTGACAGCTGTGGCGGTGGACCGCAGCCAGCCGATTCCACTGAAGTAAAGAAACGGCATAGGCAAAAGGCCAGAGGCTGGGCCTGGCCGTGGCAGCCGATTTGCGGTACCCCGCCATGAGGCAGCCGCGGCCAGGCCCGGCCTCTGCCCGGCCAATGCCCCTTAAAGCTAGCCACCTTCGCTCTGCCCCACCGCCTGTCGCCAGTGTTCGCGGCTGTCGTGCAGGTAGCGCTCTATGCCGTGCGACAGGCTGGGCATGATCAAGCCGCGCTCGCTGCTCAAGGCGGTGGCCAAGGGTGTGCCTTGCGGGCTGGCCCGCACCGCATCAGCATCCAGCCCGGCGGCTTCAGCCAACTGACGGGCAAAGCCGTGCCAGGACACCGTGCCCAGGTTGGCCAGGTGCCACACACCCTCCGCGCCATCGATCAGCAAGTCCAGCGCAGCATGCGCCAGATCAGGCACGTAGGTCGGTGAGACGGCGACGTGGGCCGGCGCCTGCACATGTCGCCCCCGCGCAAGGTCGCGCAGCGTGGCGTAGGCAAAGTTGTAGCGGTCCCACGGGCCAAAAAACGCGCTGCTGCGAATGACCAAAGCCCCGGGGTGGGCCGCCAGAATGCCTGCCTCCGCGGCCGCCTTGCTTTGCCCATAAATGCCGGCGGGGCTGAGCGCATCGCTTTCCACATAGGCGCGGCCCAGACGGCCGTCAAACACCAGGTCAGATGAAAACGTGAGGTAAGGCAAACCCTGTCGAGTCGCAGCCTCGGCCAGCAAAGCTGCGCCTTCGGCGTTTTCCCTGAAGCAGCGTGCGCTCTCGCTTTCTGCGTCGGCCACCCGCACATAGCCGGCGGCATTGATCACAGCCCAGGGGCGATAGGCCTCCAGAGCTGCCGCGACCGATGCAGGATCGGCGATGTCCAGTTCGCGCCGCGACAGCAGGTCGTGGTCCAGCCCGCGCACATGGCACAGGCGCGACAAGGCCTGGCCCAAGGTGCCGCTGGCACCGGTGATGAGCAGCCTGCGCGGCGAGCCGACCACGCGCAGCTTGCCGCGCGGCCGGGCATGGCCCACCGGGTAAAAGCGCTCGTCGCGCTTCCACCAGCCCGCCCGGTCCAGCACGGGGTGGTTGAAGTCGCCGGTGAGCGCGAGGGAGCGGCTGGCCTCGGCCAGCACCGTGGGGCGCGGCGGCTCGGAGCGCACGTCAAAGGCGCCGGGCTCGTAAAAGCCATTTTTTTCGCGCAGCAGGGAGTTCCAGTCCACCGCTCCCAGCATCGACCAGATGGTGACGGCGCGCAAGTCCACGCCGTCGCGTCGCAAACGCTGGGCCGCCTGCCAGACTTCCATCAACCAGCGCAGTTGCTCGTCGCGCGTACAGCCGTGGTGCGCTTCGGTCACGGCCAGCGGCAGGCCATAGCGCTCCCAGGCTTCGCGCAAGCGCGCCTCGGGGCCGATCTCCCGGGCTGGCAAGTCAATCCGCACGGCTTCCAAATCCACGTAGCCAGGCCGCTGCCCGCCGTCCTGAAAATGGCCGGGGTACATGCCCAGCCGGTGGTCTAAAAAGCGCTCGCTGGTCAGGTAGTGGTTGATGCCCAGGATGTCGGGCTTGCAGCCGGCCTCGACAAAAAACGCAAGGGCTTCGGGGGTGATGCCGGCCTCGATGAAGGCTGGGTACCAGGCATGCGAGGTATCCACGCGGCCGCATAGCAAGTCAAAACTCAGCCAGCGGCGTTCGTTTTCATAGTCTGCCTGCGCTTGCAGAGGGGGCGTACTGAAGGTCTTGCCCATGTCGTCGGTTTGCACCAGCTGCGCGTCAGGCCGCACAGCGCGAATCGCCTGCATGGACAGCACCACCGCGCGGCACTGATTGACCAGCGCCCGCAAGAAGACGGCCACGCTTGTGCCATGCGGATGCCAGTGCCCGTACAAGCCTGAAAAGCGCGCCGTGGTCAGCGGCTCGTTGATCGGCGTGTAGTGCGTGATCCAGGGGTAGCGCCTGGCTACCTTGCCAGCGTGCGCTGCCACCAGCTCAGGAAAGGCCGTATCGAGCAGGTGCGTGTAAGGCGGGCCACTGCCGTGGTGCACCAGGCCGGCAATGGGCGCAATGCCCAGGGCGCGCAAACGCTGCAGACGCTGGTCATGCCAGCGCCAGTCTTGCTGCTCAGGGTGTCGCGGCGAAATGGTGTCCAGCAGCACGGGGTAACGCAGCGTGCGTATGCCCAGGGCGGCAATCGCCTCCAGATCTTCAGGCCGGCGTTGATGGCCGGTCTCGATGATCTGGTCACGGAACTCGTCACCCAGCCGGGCGACGGTGCATTCAAGCCCGCCCCAAAGGGCGAGCCGCTTCTCAGCGCTTTGAGCGGCTGTCAAAAGCAGATCCAGTTCAAGAAAAGCGAATTGCGCTCAGGCCGGCTCGGCTTCTTCAGCCTCGGCCATCAGTTCTTCCTTGCGGCTTTGCAACTCGTCGCGCATGCCCACCAGGTCCAGCCGGGTTTTGCGCACCTTCGGAAAAATCTCGTTGCGCTCTTCTTTCACGTGATGGTCGATGTACTCGCCAAGTACCAGCACCTTGGCGTCGAACATTTCATCGCTCTCGTCCATCTCGCGAATCTGCGCGATCAAGTCCTTGGCGCTGGCGTGCTCCACCATGGCTTCATTGAGCAGCGGGTTGTCCTTGATGGCGCCGCGCGCGGCAGGGTAAAAAATTTCTTCTTCGAGCAAGGTGTGCACCGTCAGCTCCCTGCAGATCTGGTCAGCCAGCTCGCGCTTTTTGCTGCTGGAGCGGCTGCGGCTTTCAGACAAGGTCTTGAAGTCGTCAAACATTTTTTTCACAGCCTTGTGGTCTGCGTCCAGCAAGTCGCAGGCGTCTTTTTGACGTGCAGCCTTGCGGGCAGGCGCGGCAGCACTCTTGCTCGCAGCGGTTTTTGCACCGGCTTTCTTGGCGGGGGCTCTTGTTGCCATGGTCTGGGTCCTCAGAAGTAGATGGTGTGCGGCCGACACATCGTCAACCTGCAAGCACTTTCACATCCACCCCAAAGCCCCAAAGTCGGACAGCCCGCAAAGCGCTGTAGGACCAGCAAGTGCATGCCCGCCACCAGCTGCGCGGTCATCGCCGCACGCACACAGGCTATTCAGTCGGCCATCGCCGTCACTGCCACGCAGCTCAGCGTGAGCTGCACGCCATCGGCAATGCGCGCATACCCGACGGATTCGGCTGTCGCCAGCACCTCGACGTCGCGCCAGGTGAGTGCGCGGTATTCAGCGCTGCTGCCGTTATCGGTGGCGCGTTCGGCGCTCTGCCGGCGCAGGGTGAGTTGCACACCAGCGCCCCGCATCGGCAAGGCCTGTACCAGGAAGTCAGCGGCGCCCCGGGTCTCATCGCTCAGCGCCAGCAAGGCGGCCGGCAAAACGCTGCGCAAGGCGTTCAGTGGCACGGCCATACCCGCCGCGCCATCCAGCTGGGGGGCACGCACCTCGTTGACGATCACCAAGCCTTTGAAGCGGAACTCGGTGCTCAGCAAGCCAAGGCACTCCTGAACGCCTTCATCCAGCGCCACGGTGCCGTCACCCTTGGGCGAGATCCAGGTCATGATATTGAGGCAGTTGCTGGCAGCCGCACGTGAGAGCTTGCCCAGCGAAGCGCTGTTCTCGCGCAGGCTGGCCAGGTTGGGTTGCTCAGCTTGCAAACGTCGGTCCATCATGGCCGCGATCATGCCGATAGGCTGGAATTCGCCGACCAGATGGTGCCGCAGCGTGGGGGTCAGGCGCCTGAGCAAGGCGTAACGCGCAGCTTCCTCTGCCAAAGAAGTGTCGGCGGGCTCAGGCGTGAAAGGTGCGGAGGAATGGGACAGGTTGTGCATAGGACGGGTAATACTATTGAACAGCTCTGATCCTCGATGTAGGACGGCATCCCCATTGTTGGGATACCGAGCCATTTTTCGCTTGGCAATGTCCTACGCGGCAGCCACCCGATCAAGCAAACGCCAGTTTAGACCGCTGAGGCGTCGGTCTCCAAGGGCCGCTGAAGTCACGGTGCTAAAGTCGGGCGAACGATGATTTACCTGGTTGAAGACAACGACGCCGTACGTGACAGCCTCATCGGCATGCTGCGCGATTTCGCCGATGCCGGGGTGGCGGGGGCGTCCAGCACCGAACACGCGGCGACCGAATGGCTGCAAGCAAATCCAGACGCCTGGAGCGTGGCCGTGGTGGATCTTTTCTTGCTGCAAGGCAGCGGTCTGGGTGTGGTGACCAGCTGCGCCGTTCGCAAACCCAGACAAAAAATAGTGGTGCTGACCAACTACGCCACGGCCGACATCCGCCGCCGCGCCCTGGCCTTGGGCGCCGATGCCGTGTTTGACAAGTCCCGCGAGATTGATGACTTTCTGGCCTATTGCGCGGCAAGTGTGACCCGCAATGCCTGAGCTGGCGCGCAGCCTGAGCGAGCTGAGCACCCTTGCCGCCCTTACAACACTTGCCAAGCCATGAGCAAACGCCTGGCTCTGCTGCTGTTGATGGCTGCTGCCGTGCTGGCCTACGTGCTGCTGGACCTGAGCCGTTTCTTGAGTCTGAGCTACCTCAAGGAAAGCCAGCAGGCCTTTAGCGCGCTGTATGCGCAAAGCCCGTGGCTGGTGAGTGCCGGCTTTTTTGCGCTCTACGTGCTGGTGGCTGCGCTGTCCTTGCCGGGCGCCGCGCTTTTGACGCTGGCCGGTGGCGCCAGTCTGGGCCTGGTGTGGGGCACCTTGCTGGTGTCCTTTGCCTCGACCCTTGGCGCCACGCTGGCCATGCTGAGCGCCCGCTACGTGTTGCGCGACCTGACCCAGGCGCGCTTTGCCGATCAGTTGGCCGCCGTCAACGAAGGCATGCGCCGCGAAGGCGGCTTTTATCTCTTTTCCCTGCGCCTGATTCCCGTCCTGCCTTTTTTCGCCATCAACTTGCTGATGGGTCTGACGAGCATGAAGACGTGGACCTTTTACTGGGTCAGCCAGGTCGGCATGCTGGCCGGCACCCTGGCTTATGTGAATGCCGGCACGCAGCTGGGGCAGATCGAGTCTTTGAGTGGCGTGTTGTCGCCGGGCATGCTGGCCTCGCTGGCGCTGCTGGGCGTGCTGCCCTGGGTGGCGCGCAAGGGGCTCGAAGCCGTGCGGCAGCGCCAACTGATGGCCCGCTGGCAGGCCGAACGCCCATTGCGCTTTGACCGCAACCTGATCGTGATCGGCGCGGGCGCCGGCGGCCTGGTGTCGGCTTACATCGCCGCTGCCGTCAAAGCCAAAGTGACCTTGATCGAAGCCCACAAAATGGGGGGCGACTGCCTGAATTACGGCTGCGTGCCCAGCAAGGCCTTGATCAGGAGCGCCAAGCTGGCGCAGCAGATGCGCCATGCCTCGCGCTACGGCCTCACGGACGCGCCGGCCAGCTTCAGCTTTGCGGCCGTCATGCAGCGCATCGAGCGCGTGATCCAGGCCATTGCCCCGCATGACAGCATTGAGCGCTATACGGCGCTTGGCGTGGAGGTGCTGCAGGGCTATGCACGCATCGTCAACCCGTGGACGGTGGAAGTTCGGCTCAATGAGGGCCGCGTTGTGCACTTGACCACGCGCAGCATCGTGATTGCAGCCGGTGCCAAACCTGTCATTCCGGACCTGCCGGGGCTGGCCGAGAGCGGCTACGTGACCAGCGACACACTGTGGGAAAAATTTGGCGCCATGAAAACGCTGCCACGCCGCATCACCGTGCTGGGCGGCGGGCCTATCGGCTGCGAGCTGGCGCAGGCTTTTGCGCGACTGGGCGCTGAAGTCACGCAAGTTGAAATGGGTCGGCGACTGATGGTGCGTGAAGACGAAGAAGTCTCTGACCTGACCGCAGCCGCCCTGAAGGCTGACGGCGTGCGTGTGCTGACCGCCCACCGGGCCTTGCGCTGTGAAAAAAACGCTGAAGGCGCCAAGGTCTTGGTGGTGCAAGACCTGGACGGCCACCCGGAGGAGCGCGTTGAATTTGACGAGCTGATCTGCGCCGTCGGTCGGCAGGCCCGGCTGACAGGCTACGGCCTGGAAGACATCGGCATTCCTGCGGGCCGCACCATTGAGACCAACGAGTATTTGCAGACGATCTACCCCAACATCTACGCCGCCGGAGACGTGGCCGGGCCCTACCAGCTCACGCATGTGGCGGCGCACCAGGCCTGGTACGCGGCGGTCAATGCATTGTTTGGCGACTTCAAGAAATTCAAGGCCGACTACCGGGTGATCCCCTGGGCCACTTTTGTGGACCCGGAAGTGGCGCGCGTGGGCCTGAACGAGCAGGAAGCACGCGAGAGAAAAATCGACTACGAAATCACGCGCTTTCGGCTGGACGACCTGGACCGCGCGCTGGCCGACAGCGAAACACAAGGCTATGTGAAAGTGCTGACGGTGCCGGGCAAAGACCGCATCCTGGGCGTGACGATTGTGGGCAGCCATGCAGGCGATTTGATTGCCGAATACGTGCTGGCCATGAAGCAGGGCCTGGGCCTGAACAAGCTGCTGGGCACCATCCACATTTACCCGACCATGGCCGAGGCCAACAAATACGCGGCAGGGGCCTGGAAGCGCGCCCACCAACCCGCGCTGCTGCTGGCCTGCGTCAAGCGCTTTCACACCTGGCGGCGCGGCTAAGAGACAGCGCCGTAGAGGGCGCTTTAGCGGGACATCAAGCGCCGCGCCAAGTGGCTGCAGCCGTCCACCAGACCCACGAGCAAGATCATCGCGATCAGGATGGAACTGGTCTCAGACATCTGGAATAAGCCCATGTGAAAGGCCAGCATCTGCCCCAGGCCGCCTGCGCCCACCACGCCCAGCACCGCGGCGGCGCGGATGTTGTTTTCCCAGCGGTACAGCGTGTAGCTCATGAGCTGCGGCATGACGAGTGGCAGCGTGGCGTAGGCAAACACGCGACCCTCGCCCAGGCCGCGCGTGCGCAGCGCAAAGCCGGGGCCTTCGGGCGCGTTTTCCACCGCTTCAGCAAACAGCCGCCCCAGCACGCCCGTGGTGTGAAAAGCCAGGGCCAGCGTGCCAGCCAAGGGGCCCAGGCCCGCCAAGATCAGCAGCAAGGCCGCCCACACCAGCTCCGGAATGCTGCGCAGCGCATTGAGCAGCAAGCGCGTGACTTGCTTCAAGCGTGCAGGGTCGCCGGCGTGGGTGCGGCTGGCGGGCAAGGCCAGTGCCAGGCCCATGATGGCGGCCAGCAAGGTGCCCAAGGCTGACATGGCCAGTGTCTCCAGCGTGGCCGCCAAGAGCTTGCCCAAGAATTTGGATTCCGTTTCTGGCGACATCAACTCGCCCAGGAACTTGCCCATGCGCGCAAAGGCCTGCCAGGACAAAAACTGAGCCCACTTCAAGTCCAGCGAGTAAAAGCTCAAGGCCGTGAGGAGCAGCAGGCCAAAGACGATCCAGCAAGCCTTGCAGCGGGCATCAAACAGCGGCGGCGGCAAGCGAAAGACTTCGTTGGCAGCGGGTGGGTGCGTGTTGTCGTTCATGTTCGCCCTTCAACCCAGTGCGCGCCGCAGCCAGCTGCTGGCCTGGTCAGCCAGCCACACCAGCGCCATGAAAACCAGCAGCATGGTGCTGACTTCAGAGCCGTTGAACATCTTCATGGACGCGTCCATCTGCTGGCCCAGACCGCCCGCGCCCACAAAGCCCAGCACGGCCGAAGATCGAATGGCGCACTCCCAGCGGTAGACGCTGTAGCTGGTCAGCTCGGCTGCGTTTTGCGGCAGCAGCCCGTAAAAGAAGGCCTGCAGGCGGCCCGAGCCGTTGCGCAGCAGCGAGGCAGTGGCGTGGCCGTCTCCGCTTTCCAGAATCTCGCCATAGACCTTGCCCAGCATGCCGGCATAGGTCAATGCAATGGCCAGCACGCCAGCGGTTGGCCCCAGGCCCACCACCCGCACAAACACCAGCGCCCATATGAGTTCAGGCACGCTGCGCAGCATGATGAGCAGCCAGCGCACCGCCACGCGAACGCAGGCAGGCAGCAGGGCCATGCGCCCGCTGAGTGCAGACACCGACAAGAGGCGCACGGACAGCAGCGTCAAAGGCACGGCCAGCAACAACGCCAACGTCATACCAGCAGTGGCTATGGCCACGGTGCGCCAAGTCTCGCGCGCCACCAGCAGCAAAAATTCAGGCTCGACTTTGGGCGGCACGAAGTCGGCCAGGAACTTCAGCGTGGGCTTGAGGTTGCCGGCTTCAAACAAGACCCAGGGCTTGAACTCGCTGAGCACCAATGCTGGCCACAGCAGCACCAAAGCAGCCACAAACCACAACAGGCGGCCGCGCCAGGCCGGGTCGGTGCGGTCGTTCACAGTCGAAATAGCCGATGCCGGGCGCGCGCTCATAGACAAAAGACGGAGCGCAAATTCAGCGGCAATGCATCACGGCCGGCGGTGCGGGCGCAGCGGCAAGCGGCATCTCAAAGCTGGGCGCGGGGCCGGTCAGCTCATGCAAGTGCTGCGCATACAAAGCGCGCAGCCGCTCGGGCGTGACTTCTGCGGCGGGCAAGTCGAAAGCGATCTCGCCGTCACGCAGACCGATGATGCGCGGGAAGTGCTGCAGCGCCATCTCCACGTGGTGAAGCGTGCTGACCAAAGTGGCGCCGCTTTCGCGCGCCGCAGCGGTCAATGACGCGATGGCTTGTTCTGCCCGCGTCGGGTCCAGCGCAGACAGCGGCTCATCAACCAGCAGCAAGCTGGCATCTGCCGCCAGTGCGCGGGCCAGGCCCACCCGCTGGCGCTCGCCGCCTGAGAGGCGGTCCACCCGCGCAAAGAGCTTGTCGCTCAAGTCAAAACGGGCCAGCGCTGCATCGGCCAAAGGAATGGCTGTGGGGTAAAACAGGCTGCGCACGCTTTGCCACAAGCTCATGCGCGGCAGCCGGCCCGCCAGCACGGCGGTGACCACACGCTGACGCGGGGGCAGCGGCGGCACCTGCGGCGCCAAGAACAAACGGCCGCGCAGATTTTGCAGTTGTGCTCGTGGCAGCGCCCAGGGGTCACGCGCTTGCAGACTCACTGTGCCTGCCGAAGGCTGCAAGGCGCAGGCCAGCACATGCAAGAGCGTGGTCTTGCCAGCGCCCGACGGGCCGATCAAGGCCACTTGCTCGCCCGCAGCAATGTCCAGCGACAAGCCGCGCACAGCCGCTGGCGCGTTGCGGGCGGCGGCCGGGTGCCGGGCGCTGAGGTTTTGCAGGCTGATCTTCATGGAGGCCGGTGTTCCAAGGCGAATTACTTGAGCAGGCCGGCGCTGCGCGCTGCGGTCTCGATACCCTTGTAGTTCTCAACCTTGGTCGGGATGTAGCGCGTGGCGCGGTTCAGCTCCAGGATTTCCTTGCCCTGCGGCGTAGCTGGGTCCAGATCGATCAAGGCCTTGGCGATCTTTTCGCGCAGGGCGGCTGGCATGTCGGCGTGTACGGACCAGTTGTAGTTGTAGTACCCAGGCGTGGTGAAAAACACATTCACGTCCTTGGTGTCCACCTTGTTTTCTTTCACGAACTTTTGCCAGACCGTGATGTCGAGTGCAGCCGCTTCGACCTTGCCGCTGACCACGGAGGCAATGGTGGCGTCATGCGCGCCGGAGTAAGCCACGCGCTTGAAGTCCTTGTCAGGATCGATGCTGGCTTGCAGCAGGAAGCTGCGCGGCATCAGGTGGCCCGAGGTGCTGGACTGCGAGCCAAAGCTGACCTGCTTGCCCTTGAGGTCGGCCAGGGTTTTGATGCCCGAGTTGGTCTTGGCAATGAAGACAGACTGGAATTTGGTGTCCTCTTCACGCTGGGCAATCGGGATGATCTTGCCGCCCGAACGGTTTTGCGCTTGCACGAAAGTAAAGCCGCCCAGCCAGGCCAGCTCAATGTTCTTGTTCACCAGCGCCTCGACAGCAGCCGGGTAGTCGCTCACGGGTGTGAACTCGACTTTCATGCCCAACTTTTGCTCAAGGTATTTGACGATGGGGCCGAACTTGCGCATTTGCTCGGTGGCGGCTTCTTCAGGAATGGTCGAGACGCGAAGCACCTGCTGGGCTTGGGCCGTGCCAGAGAGAGCGGCGAGGGCCAGGAAAGCGCTGGCGGCTAGCGTGCGAAAAATTGAAGTCATGGCATACGTCCTGTGAGAAGGGGAACCCAGTATTAAACCCGACTCTGCATTCGCTCGTCGCTAATGCGGAAGAAGGGCCAACGGCCGCGCTGACCTCGCCTGCTAAAGTCAGTTGGATGTCCGAGCACCTTCCACAAGCCACGCCGCAACCAGCCTTCTTGCAACGCCATCATGAAGATCGCGCGGCGGTTCGCGAAGAGTTGCTGGCCGGTCTGCAAGCGCCTGTTGCGTTCACGTCCCCCAAATACCTGTACGACGCACTGGGCTCGCGGCTGTTTGAAGCCATCACCGAGCTGCCCGAGTACTACCCCACGCGTACCGAGGCCGGCATCTTTGCCGCGCATGCCCCCGCCATGGCCCAGGTGATGCCGCAGTGCGCCACCCTCATTGACCTGGGCGCGGGCAATTGCCGCAAGGCCGCCAAGTTGTTTGGGGTGCTGCAGCCCAAGGGCTATGTGGCAGTGGACATTTCGGTGGAATTTTTGCGTGAGGCGCTGGCCAGCTTGCAGGCGCAGTTTCCGGCCCTGCCCATGCTGGGCCTGGGCATGGATTTTTCAAGCACGCTCGCCTTTCCGCCTGAAGTCGGCGAGGGGCCGCGCATCTTGTTTTACCCGGGCTCGAGCATCGGCAACTTCACGCCCGCTGAAGCGCTTGCTTTCTTGAAGCAGGCGCACAGCGCCTGCCCGGGCGGCGGGCTCTTGATCGGCGTGGATCTGGTGAAAGCGCGTGCAGTGCTGGAACCCGCTTATGACGACGCGCTGGGCGTCACGGCGGCTTTCAACCGCAATTTGCTGCCGCACCTGAACCTGCTGGTGGGCGGCGACTTTGTGCTGGCTGACTGGAAACATGTGGCGCTATTCAATAGCGAAGCTTCGCGGATTGAAATGCACCTGGAAGCCGTGCGCGCCGCGACGGTGCGTTGGCCCGGTGGCGAGCGCCGCTTTGCCCAGGGTGAACGCATCCACACTGAAAACTCCTACAAGTGGCGTGAGGCCGACTTTGCGCGACTGCTGGCGGACGCGGGCTTTGCCCGCAGCCAAGTCTGGAAAGATGCAGCGGATGGTTTCGCGGTTTTTTGGGCGGCAGCTTGATGGCTGAACAGAAAACACCGATGCGCGTTGTTATCGTCACCCCGGCTTTGGCCGACGCCAACAACGGCAACTGGCAAACCGCGCAGCGCTGGGCGAGCTTTTTGCCCAAGGAGCGCTTTCAGGTGCGCATCATCTCTGCTTGGCCAGACGCGCTGGCGCAGCAATTGGCGGCGCACCCGGCCGCACGGCAAGACGAAGTGATGCTGGCCCTGCACGCACGTAAATCGGCCGCTTCGATTGCGGCCTGGGCCGCAAGACCACCAGGTAATCCAGGTCAGCAAGGCCTGGCGGTGGTGCTGACCGGCACCGACTTGTACCGCGACATTGCGCATGATGCGGCGGCTCAAACATCGCTCGAACTGGCGCAGCAATTAGTCGTATTGCAAGCGCGCGGCATCGCTGCCCTGTCTGAAGCGCTGCGGCCCAAGGCCCGCGTGATTTTTCAGTCCAGCGCGGCACTGGCGCCGGTGGCCAAGCCCGCCCCAAGCGCGCAGTTGCGCGCCGTGATGGTGGGCCACTTGCGCGCCGAAAAATCTCCCGCCACGCTGTTCGAGGCCGCCCGTTTGCTGGCCGATGTGCCTGGGCTTTTTATCGACCACATTGGCGAGGCGCTGGACCCGGCCTTGGGCGCGCAAGCCCAAGCCACGGCCGCCGCCTGCCCGCACTACCGCTGGCTGGGCAACCAGCCGCACAAGGCCACGCGCAGGCATATCCAGCGCGCGCACGTGCTGGTACACACCAGCGCCATGGAAGGCGGCGCGCACGTCATCATGGAGGCGGTGCAAAGCGGCACGCCCGTGCTGGCTTCGCGCATTGACGGCAACGTGGGCATGCTGGGTGACGACTACGCGGGCTACTTTGAGCCCGGCGACGCGGCGGGGCTGGCGGTGCTGCTGGCGCGCTGCAAAAACGAAAGCTCTGAGGCGCCCAGCGCCCTGCTGGCGCAGCTGCAAGCGCAATGCGCCTCGCGCGCCGCGCTCTTCGCGCCTGAAGCCGAGCAGGCTGCTCTCCTGCAATTGCTGGATACGCTGACTGTCACGGACAAGCCCGACAATCCGACCTAAGCCAGCGCCAGACCTCCGCGCACCCAGCGCACCCTCGGCGCCCCTTCAGAAAGCTTTTCAAATGCAATCACCGGAACAACCGGTCCTGCGCGACATCGTGCTCGTAGGCGGCGGCCACAGCCATGTGGTGGCGCTCAAGATGTTCGGCATGCAGCCCATGCCCGGCGCGCGCCTGACCGTGATTTGCCGCGACAGCCACACGCCGTATTCAGGCATGCTGCCCGGCTACATTGCCGGCCACTACAGCTACGACGAGGTGCATATTGACTTGCGCACGCTGGCCCAGTTTGCAGGCGCACGCTTTTACAAAGACGAGGTCATTGGCATAGACCGCGCCAGCGGCAAGGTGCTGTGCAAGAACCGTCCGCCCGTGCCTTATGACCAGCTGTCCATCAACATCGGCTCGACGCCGCAGATGGGCCGGGTGCCCGGTGCGGCAGCGCATGCGGTGGCGGTCAAGCCGATTCATTTGTTCAACGAGCGCTGGCTTGCCTTGCTTGAGCGCGTGCGCCAGCACGCCGGCAAGACGCGCATCGCCGTGGTCGGCGGTGGCGCGGGCGGCGTTGAGTTGACGCTGGCCATGCAGCACAGGCTGCGCCATGAACTGCGCAGCCTGGGCCGCGACCCCAACGAGCTGAGCTTTCATTTATTCAACAGCGGCGCTGATATCTTGCCCACGCACAGCGCGGGCGTGCGCCGCAGTTTTGAAATGGTGCTGCAAGAGCGCCAAGTGGTGTTGCACACTGGCAGCGCCGTGAGCCAGGTCAATGCCAACAGCTTGCAAACGGCCAACGGTGACGTGCTGCCTATGGACGAGATCGTCTGGGTCACGCAGGCTGGTGGCGCACCTTGGCTGGCGCAGACGGGGCTGGCGCTGGATGCAGGCGGTTTCATTCAAGTCAATGATTGCCTGCAAAGCCTGACTGACCCGCGCGTATTCGCAGCGGGCGACATCGCCAGCATGCAGGGCCATCCGCTTGAAAAAGCGGGCGTGTTCGCTGTGCGTCAAGGCAAGCCGCTCGCCGTGAATTTACGCCGCGCTGTGGAAGGCTTTCCGCTGATTCCTTATAAACCGCAGCGCAGCTGGCTGGCGCTTATCAGCACCGGCGACCGCAGCGCGATTGCCTCGCGCGGACGCTTGGGGCTGGGCGACGGCGTGGGTGCCGTCAGTGCCGCGCTCTGGCGCATCAAGGACCGCATTGACCGCCAGTTCATGGCCAAGTTCAGCGCGTTCCCGGACATGACGCAGGCGCAAGCCAAGCCGGTCGAGGCCACCGTCAAGCTGGACACCGAAGAAGCTGCACAAGCGATCTCCGCCATTGCCATGCGCTGCGGTGGCTGCGGCGCCAAGGTGGGCGCTACTGTGCTCTCACGCGCACTCGGCGCGCTCAAGCCTGTCGAGCGCGAGGACGTCTTGATCGGCCTGCATGCGCCTGACGATGCGGCCGTGGTGCGCGTGCCACCGGGCAAAGCCATGGTGCACACGGTGGACTTTTTCCGCGCCTTCATTGACGACCCCTACATCTTTGGCAAGGTCGCAGCCAACCATGCGCTAGGCGACGTGTTTGCGATGGGCGGCGAAGCGCAAAGCGCCACCGCCATTTGCACCGTGCCTTCGGGCCTGGAGGCCAAGGTGGAGGACGTGCTGTTTCAGATGATGACTGGCGCCGTGGAAGTGCTCAACGAAGCCGGCTGCGCCCTGGTGGGCGGGCACACGGGTGAAGGCAAAGAGCTGGCCCTGGGCTTTGCCATCAACGGCCTGGTGAATGAAGACTTGAAGGGCGTGATGGTCAAGGGCGGCATGAAGCCCGGCGACGTGTTGCTGCTCACCAAGCCCATGGGCACGGGCACGCTGTTTGCCGCGCACGCCCAGCTCAAAACGCGCGGCCGCTGGATTGATGCGGCACTCGACTCCATGGTGATGTCCAACCGCCTGGGCGCGCAGTGCCTGCAAAAGTACGGTGCCACCGCGTGCACCGATCTCACGGGCTTCGGTTTGCTTGGGCATCTGGTGGAAATGACGCGGCCGTCGAATGTGGACGCGGAAATTGACCTGAATGCCTTGCCGCTTCTGGACGGCGCTGCCGAGACCGCGGCCGCTGGCATCTTGAGCTCATTGCAGCCGGCCAATGTGCGGCTGCGCCGCGCGCTGCGCAACCAGGCCGAGGCGATCAGCCATCCGAACTACGCTTTGATTTTTGACCCGCAGACTGCCGGAGGCCTTCTGGCCAGCGTGCCAGCGGCCAAGGTCGAGGCTTGTGTGGCGGCGCTCAAGGCGCTGGGCTACACGCGCACGGCGGTCATTGGCCGCATCCTGGCGCAGGGCGATGCGATCGAGCCGATCACGCTGAAGTTCTGAAGCCGACCCGGCCGCCGGCAAAGGCGGGCAGGCTTAGCTGCCCGGGGGCGGCACCACGTCACACACCACGGTGGGGTACCAGCGCTGCTGCGGCGCCAGGCAGTGCTGGTAAAAGCGCTTCCACTCATAGTCGGTCATGAAATAGGTGCGCCAGACCGCGCCTTCGCGCGGCACCAGCGTCACGTTGCGCGCGTAGCTGCAGCGCGAATTGACCACGCACTCATTGGCTTCTTTGCGGCTGTTGAACAAGTGCACCGTAAAACGCGGCTCGGCCTGACCCTGGTTGATGGCCCGGCTCACCGCGCAGCCTGTGCCGTCCACGGTCATCAGGCCGTCTTCCTTTTCCAGGAAGTTGGTCTCTGCCACCAGCAGCTTCAAAAACCATTCGCTCATCAAGCCGCCGCAGTCGTAATACTCATGCTTGAGCTGGCGCACCACGGGCGCCTGCAAGGGCAGGTTTTGCGCGTTCAGGCGAAGCATGGGCTCGTCGCCCGTTTGGGGCGCCAGGTCGGGCAGGTGGCGCGCGCCGTCTCCACTGCAGGCCAGCAAGACAGCAGAAATCAACAAAACCGCCAGATTGCGCAAACTGCGGACTAAAACAGATGGGAAACTCAACATTGACTCGATATTAACGGTGTTGGCGTCTCTGGCGTAGGTAACGCTTACGCGGCGTAACCGTCCTACAGCGCTTGGGGCTGTAGCGTCTACGACCCTGGGCGCCGCCCGCGTTTCAATAGCTTCATGCCGCTCGATTCAGGTCCACGCGACGATTTCAAGGTTTTGCGCGCCCGCTCTCGGCAGTGCTTCTCAACCAAGCCCGCTTCAAGCTTTGGCATTCCCCTTCGCGCCCTTCTGGTCGCGTTAGGCCGCCGGTTCAGGCGGCTGCCCGCTTCAGTAGTGAGGCGGTAGGTCGTCCTGCAGACGCGCCGCACCTGCTGCCGTGCCTTCAGGCCGCTGCGCCCGCAAGTCTTGCACTTCGCGGATCAGCAAATCGATTTGCTGCTGCTGGCGAATCACCACGCGATTGAGTTCTTCCAGCAAATCCTCGGCAAAGCTGGCCTTGATCTCCAGGGCAGTGAGTCGGCGGTCGGCGTCAAAATCGTGGTCAGCAGTCATGATTTGAATTGTGGCGCCAGAAACCCTCAGGCCACTATGTGCAACCTTTATGAGTCAACGCCGCGCGAACGCATCAACGAGCGCTTTGCCGTCAGCGTGCCGCCCCGGCCCTATGCCGCCACCGTCGCGCCGCTGCAGCCCGGCCCCTTCGTCGCGCAGCAGGGTCAGGCCCACGTGGGCCAGTGGGGCATGATCCCGCCGGGTTCGGCCACGCGCATCCCCACCGGCCAGGGCGGCAAGCGCCTGAGCACGAACAACGCACGGCGCGAAGGCCTGGTGCGCAGCTGGACTTTTGGCGCGGCCTGGCAGGCGGGCAGGCGCTGCCTGATTCCGGCCAACAGCTTTGACGAGCCCTGCTGGGAGAGCGGGCGCAACGTGTGGTGGCGCTTTGCCAGGGCCGACGGTGAGCCCTGGGCACTGGCTGGCCTGTGGTCTGAATGGACGGACCCGGCCACCGGCGAAGTGCTGCCCAACTTCACCATGCTCACGCAGAACTGCGACCACCATCCGCTGCTCGCCCGCATGCACAAGCCTGATGCGGCGCTCCCGCCGGACCAGCAAGACAAGCGGGCTGTGGTGCCTATTGCTGCTGCCGACTGGGACGCCTGGCTGCATGACAACCGCGAAAGGGCCGAGGCCTTGATCCAACTGCCGGCGCTGGAAATCTTGCGCGCCGCGCCTGTAGCGCCTGATCCGCAGTCCGCCTTGTTCTAGGTCAGGGCTTTGCGCAGCTTCCTGGCCAGTGGCTTGAGCGGGCGCAGCATCGCCGCCTGCCGAAGTTGGCGCCAGTACGCCCGCGCGTCTTCCTTCAGCGCGAAGGCGGTGGTGGCCGCGGCCGGCCGGCCGACCCAACCTTCGACCAAAGGCCAAGCCATATTGGCAAAGTCCTGCTTGAAGCGCTCATCTCCCTTGCCCAGATCCAGTGCGGCCAAGCCCGCGTCAGCCGCTGCGCCGGCGCACATCAGCAAGATTTGCGCGCCCGGTGAAAAGGCGGAATGCAGGGGGTCATAAGCCGGAATCCACCAGTGCCATACGGTTTCTGAGTGCATGCCCAAATGCGCGGCCACCAGCGTGTCACCTGCGTAAAGCGCAGACAGCGCGCCGCTGAAGCCGGGGGACTCGGATCGGGTTTGCCAGATGCGTTCAAGCAGCGCGCGCGTCCAGTCTTCGGCCATCACATTGGGCACGCGGGTGCGGGCGTACTGCGCCAGCTTCAGGCCAATCAAGGCATCAAAAACGCTGCGCTCTGGCGTCTGTAATTCAAAGCGTAGCGGGCCCAGCGCGCGCGCCAGCCGTCTGGCTTTGCGGGCATATTCGTCCAGGCTGCGTCCGCCTGCGGCCAATCGGCTCTGGTGGTAGGCGGCCATGCCCTTCGAAATATCCATGCCGGGCGATGCGATCTGCCGCAGTGGCCGGCTCAATGCGCCGACTGGCGCTTGCGCTGCTGCCAAGTGGTCAAAGCGCCAATACGCCAAACCCGCACCGCGCAGCAAGGCGGGCCAGTCCCAGCGCGCGCCTGGCGCAGCCACCACACCGTGATGGTCTGAAAAATAGTCGCCTATCGGCAGACCCCGGCCACGTTGCTGTTGGTGCGGGAAAAAGCCCAGCACAGCCCCATCTTCTTCAAGAATCGCCACACGAACATCCTGTCGCACCGCAGCGACTGCCTGAGTGAACTCAGGGCAAAAAAAAGGACTGGCCAAGGCTGGGTTGCTGCGCTGCAGCCCCCGCCATTGCAAGAGCAAGTCAGCGTTCAGATCAGATGCCGCCAGTAACCTTACCTGCATCGTCATGCCACCCGGGAGCGTGCGCGCCAGAATGCCCGCAATGGTGGCTTACTCAGGCAATACGCCAGCTGCAAGAGATGCACGAACTCCAGGCGAGGCAGCGCATACAGGTTTTCACCGCAGCGGGCGCGGCCACCGCGCGTGGACAGCGCCATGTCGTAGCCAGCTTGCTGCACCATGGCCACATGTTCGGCATTAAAGAATCCGTAGGGATAGCTGAAATGTTGCACCGGCGCGTTCAAGGCGCGGGCCAGCGCATCACGCGATCCATGAATTTCCCGCCAGGCTTGTTCGGGTGAACAACGCGTGAGGTCGCAATGAGTCTGGGTGTGCGATCCCACTTCCTGGCCACCTGCTATCCAGGCCTGGAGTTGCGCCACATCCATTAAGGGTGCCATCGAACCGTCCGCCGCCTCTTCCCAAAGGTTGCTCCGCCCCAAGTAACCGCTAACCACGAAGCAGGTGGCGGTAAAGCCCCAGCGCTGCAGCACGGGTAGTGCCAGCTCCAGGTTGCTCTGGTAGCCATCATCCATGGTGATACCCACCACCCGTCCCGATTTTTCACCGCTGAGATAGGGCTTGAGTTCGCCCATGGACAGGCCCCGGTAGCCCATGGCATGGATCAACCCCATTTGCCGTGCAAACTGCGCCTGGGTGAGGCACAAGAGGTCGCTCCGGGGGCGCGGTGCACTGCTGGCCACGAACTGGTGGTAGGTGAGGATTGGAATGGGCCGGGGCGTTGCGGCCCTGCGCTTGTTGGCCGGAAGAACAATAGCGCCTGGGCGCTTGTACGCATCGGGAGAAGCCGCCGCGACGATTTTTTTGATGCTTGTCATGGGTCTAGGGCTGACTTTGTCGGTTCAATTGGCAATTCGTCATTCTTAAGTTCTGCCGAAGTTCAACCGTCAAGTAGTGACCATCTCCTACACAGTCAAAGCCCCGACGGGAAACATATCGCGATACATTTGTCGAATGTTGCGTTTAAACGTTTAAAACGTTTTAGCCGAGTGACTCACGCGTAAGAACGGACGAGCTACACGTCCCTCGCTGACATAGAGGCCAATCGGGCACGTGGCGGGTCAGTCGCTCGTGCGCAGCTTGAACACCGGATAGCCGTCATCGCGCTTCACGGCTAACGAATAACATTCGAGCATCATGGCATATCAAGATACTTCAGTATTGGGATCTGGTTATGGGAATCCTTACTTGGATTCACTTATCTGGGGTTGCAAGTGGACAGATGGCTCTGTTACCTATGCCTTTGGACCTGAAAATTATTCAGCCTCAGGGATACCCTCCCTAAGCTGGAGCCCGGATGAAAGGCAAATGTTCAGGAATATATTTCAATCTTATTCCAATGTTTGCGGGATCACTTTCCAAGAGGTGGATTATAGTATATCTGCAAATATTGTGGAGTGGAAAGTCGATTCCCTGGGTGGCAGTGATGGATACACGATATTAGGGCAGCATGACGTACCCGATGGGACCTGGCTTCAAAACTGGGGATTATTCAGTACTGGAGGATCCTATTGGTCGACCAAGCCTGGATCGACTGGATACAGCACCGTTGTCCATGAACTTGGCCACGCCATAGGTTTAGCTCACCCTCACGATGGTGGGGATAGGCCTGACGCAACATTGTTTCCGGGGGTAAGCTCAGATTTTTCGACAGGTACGTATGCATTGAACCAGGGTATTTGGACAGCCATGTCGTACAACAGTGGCTGGAACGATCGGCCTAGCGGTACATATGCCTATGGCGAGGTCTTGACCCCTATGGCATTTGACATTGCTGCCTTACAAAAATTGTATGGCGCAAATTACGCATTCAACACTGAAGACAATACCTATACCTTGGTCAATAAAAATTCACAGGGCACGGGCTGGTCTTGTATTTGGGACGCGGGTGGTATAGACACGATCAGCAATGCGACTGCTTCAGTCGGATGCACTATAAATCTAAATGAGGCTCCGCTCATCGGACGCAATGCAGGGGGCTATGTTTCGGCTGGAAATGGAATCTGCGGTGGATTCACGATCGCCAATAATGTAACTATTGAGAATGCGGTGGGCGGATCCGGAAACGACATTCTGATAGGTAACATAACTGCAAATTATCTCGCCGGTGGACTTGGTGACGACCAAATTTGTGGCGGCGCTGGGAATGACACGATCGATTGTGGAGACGGGTCAGATTATGTTTGGTATGACTATGCCAGATCAAATTACACGATCTCGCGTTCTGGCGATACATACACCGTGGTGGCATTGAGTGGTGATGAGGGTTCTGATCAAATTGTTGGTGCAGAATATTTAAAATTTTCCGACCAAACTGTATCTGTTGTCAGTTTGGATTTCACTCCTCCGTCAACCTTAATTCTGGTGGGTCAAGTGTTCACTGGCACGTCATCTGTTGATACCCTCACAGGAGGCGCCGGGAATGACGTCATGATAGGTCTAGGTGGCACTGACGTACTCAACGGGGGCGAGGACTCTGATCTTTACGTGATGATCTCTAAATCAGACCACACAGCGGCAGAAATTAATGATACAGGTGCCAGGGGTACTGATGAGGTACGCTTTACGAGCACAACTGCGAGTACGTTGACTCTTTACGCGACTGATCGAGGTATTGAAAGGGTGGTGATTGGTACAGGAGCGACTGCTATGGCAGTCACTACAGGGATAACGGATAATAATGTGAATGCTGCCGCCTTGCGTAATGGTGTCAGCCTCGTTGGAAACAGTGGCAAAAATTCCATTACCGGTACTGCATTTAGCGATACCTTAGACGGCGGCAACGGTGTTGATAAACTATCAGGTGGTGCTGGCAATGACACCTATATTGTCGACTTGCTAAATTCGGGTGGCATTCAAGATTCCGTGATTGAGTCGAATAGATCCACAAATGAGATCGACACCATTCAGCTAAGGGGTGGCTTTAACCTTGCGAATTCCACAGATGTCGCCATTGCCATCACGCTTGCTGCCAATGTTGAGAACTTATCTGCCGAGTATGTAGGCAGAACGACAGGTTGTCTGAATATCGTTGGCAATGATCTCATCAACAATATAGCCGGAAGCTCTGGGAGGGATGTCATCACAGGCGCTGGTGGCTCTGACAATTTAAGCGGCGGCTTCGGCGACGATTTGTTTATTGTCACTAGAGCATCTGATCATACTTCAGCTGAGTTGATCAATGGTGGGAGTGGCATTGACGAAATCAGATTCAGCAGTACGGTCGCCGGCACGCTGAATCTGTCGCCCAATCTTTCCAATGTGGAGTACGTATCAATGGGTACGGGAATGGAATTATCTGCAAGTGCTAATGGTAGCGCTGCGCTTAATGTCAACGCTTCGATGATAAGTTATGGGCTTACGATTTCAGGAAACTCTGGAAATAACACACTTACCGGAACAATATTTGATGATGTCTTGTTTGGCGAAGGTGGTAAGGACGTTCTGATTGGTGGTAATGGAAACGACTCTATATGGGGTGGTTTCGGTAATGACACCCTGACTGGTGGCTCTGGCTCCGATTCGTTTTTCTTCGACAGCTTGCCTAGCACTCTATCCAACAAAGATATCATTACCGACTTCTTGTCTGGCACTGATATTATTTGGCTTGACCACGCGATGTTGACAGGATTAAATACTCCCATAAACACGGAGTCACGCATGCTAAGCGCTGATGAATTCTGGTCAGGTGCTGGAGTTTCAGCAGCGCACGACACAACAGATAGAATTATTTACAACACGTCGTCAGGCGCACTTTATTACGACGCAGACGGCAGTGGTTCTGTAGCGGCAATTCAGATTGGCCTACTTGGTTCGTCTATTCATCCCGTCTTGACGTACACCGACATTTCGGTCTTTTAAGCAATTCACCGCACCTCATAAAAAAAGTCGGCTAGACCCCCCTTATGGGGGATCTAGCCGACTGTGAAGCTAGGCCAGGCGGCTCAGGCCGCCTTGGCAACTCTAGCTTTGCGTGAGCCTGGCAGCTCAGCGCATTTTGGAGAGCAGCTTGTCGCTCACAACCAAGTTGCGCACGCCGTGTGCATGATCTTCATTGAAGCTGTTGCCTTTGCACCACTGGCCAACGGACTCGGCGCTGACCTTCATGACTCGGGGACGAACGCTCCATGACACCTGCAGCGGGGAGCCTTTCTCGTTGTAAGCAGGGCCCGTGGTGGAACCTGCGTACTGCACGGGCTGACCCGTCATCTTCGGAATGTTCAGCGCCTGCTGATAGCCATTCACGGCGCCAAGTTTGACCAATTCATTGAAGTCGGCAGCTTTCGCGTCGTTCACCAGGACAAACACCTGCGCTTCAACGCGCAGTTGTGGGTTGCTGTCAGCCTCACTCAAGCAAGAGTTCAGCGTTGGTCCTGGGTTGACTTGAGCCGTGCTGTGCACATAGTGCAGCTCAATCGTGTCGCCAGCTTGCAAGCCGCCATGCTCACTTTGGCAGACTTCGGCATCCAGAGGCTTGGACTGAGCCGCGCTCAGCCTACCGCTGTACTGGTAGCCGCTGTAGCCGCCATGGCCATGGCTGTCACCCGCGAGCTTGGTGAACTCGCCCCCTTTGTGCTCAGCATTTTTGTGAAAGTGGATATTGCAGAGGTTCATCTGTTGGTACGGCGGCGCGGTAGCGAACATGCGCTTATTTTTGCCCTCGCGCTTGGCGAGGTCACGCGGGGACTGGGGCCCGAAGCCCTTCCCATCGGTATTCATTTCGAGGGTCGCGTTTTGCTGAGCCACCGCAGGATCAGCTTCGGGCGCATGGGCTTCACGGGCCACAGCGGTGTTGGCAAGGGTACAGGCTAGGATGGCGAGGCTGAGGAGATTTCGCATTGCGTTTCGAGAGGTTGAGTTGATTTGACCTCGATTGTTACAGAATGAACAGAAATGACAAGCTGCTTCTTGGCGCTCCCGATGCTGAAAAATTAAGCAATGAAGCGCTGATAGCCCGTACGTTCCTCAAGCTCCGGAGCTTACGATTTGCTCAAGTTCAGAAAACTCAGAACACCTTCCAAAAGACATCAACAATGCATCCCTATATATATTCGAAATTTGAAGAAATTTGTGACAAATTGAATATACGTGGAAGTGTTCTTGAAATTGGTGCATCTCCACATCACCCTAATTTGCTGACTTTACCCTGCCTGCAGCACGCATCGCTTCGCATCGGCGTAGGTTTAGATGGCCCAGTGGAGGCTGATAACTATACGATTCTCCACAAGAATGCACACGATCTTTCCAGCTTTCAGGAAAATTCCTTTGAGCTGGTATTGTCAAATTCACTTCTGGAGCATGATCCACAATTTTGGATTACCGTGAAAGAGGCCCATCGTGTTCTGGCTCAAGGAGGTTGGATGATCATTGGCGTTCCCGGTTTTGGAAACAGCGGCCAAATCCCTCTGTCAAAAAATATCCAGGATGCAATAATCTCGGATCCGAATGGAAAAAATTATTTAGGGATGCTGCGCAGTTCATCTCTGACGCTCGGTGTTCACAATTACCCAGGCGATTTTTACAGGTTCAGCGCCCAAGCCATGAAGGAAGTCATTCTTCAGGGTTTGGTCGACATTAAAATTTTGATGGTGATGCAACCGCCGAGAATTTTGGGTATTGGGCGAAAGCCAAAGAACCCATAATTTCCTTGCGCTGAACGGGATGAAGCAAGAATACGAAACATTCGGTCAAGTGCCAAAATAGACATGATTAAAATTTTAATTATGGGACTTCCTGGCTCAGGGAAAACCACCTTGGCGACCGACCTCAAGAAATCATTGGAAAGCAATGTGTCTGTGCAATGGCTCAATGCTGATGAAGTGCGGAAAAAGTACGATGACTGGGATTTCTCGGAGCACGGGCGGATACGTCAAAGCATTCGCATGCGTGACCTCTGCGCCCAGTCTTCAAGTAAATTTGTAATTTGCGACTTTGTGGCGCCTTTGGAAAAAATGAGGGATTTATTCAAGGCGGATTACTTGATTTGGATGGACACCATATCGCAAGGTAGATATGCGGACACCAATGCCATTTTTGAACCGCCAAAGAATGCGGATCTCATCATAAATAAATGGGATCAAACTTTTTCAATTAATTCCATCAATCAGGATCTTGCGCATCGAAACTGGTTGTAATAAATCGGCCTGATTTTAGGGGGCAATTTTTACCCACCGACGCCACTCTTCAATTACTTGTTTTTTCCGAGAGGGATTGTTATTCATTCCCATTAAAACCAATAGTAGATTGCAGGTTTCAAATGAGAAAACTTTGGCAGCACTCCAAGCTTCGTCGTTGCGATCAACTGCTTTAGAGGAATCACTGCTTCTAAGGGCGCCATTTTGATCGGCCATTCGCTCGAAAACATTTTTGGTATTTACCGGCAGTGTTAATATTTTATTGTCTATGCCGATCAGTTCGTCAACCAGATCGAAGAAGTCATCCGGTTTCGCACCTACTCTATTCCTGACGAATAACTTGAGAAGCGTTCTAGTTACGAGTCTTTGGTTGATTCGATCAACATTATCAGAGACTTCCAGTTTTCCGTGGTCGATGCCGACCACCTTGCAGAAGTCCAGCACTGTATTTTCACCAATAAGATCGTTATAGTTTCTGAAGATGACCTCAACATTTTTAAGTGATGCGAGCGATTTTTCTATTTTAGGATAGTCGAATAAAAACTCCCACTCTCTGAATTTGTACGTTTTTGCCGACGCTACTATTTGGGCATACGCATTAAACTCATCTCCAAATCCCACCTTCAACAACTCCGAGTACATGGATTGGAGATAGTCGGCCTGCCTTCTGACGTAAATAACAAAATGAACTTTTACCCCTTTGGTTGTAAAATACTCAATGATTTTCTGAAAGCGCTGAGGGTGTAACAGGGAGGACTCAAAATCTTCGCTTGATAATATTGTTACTTCGCTATCAACACCATCCATTTCCTGGAGTAGTTTATTTATATCGCCATATTCAGTTCTAAATCTACGATCGCGAGATAATTGCCAGGCTATGTTGTGGTGACCATGGGATTTATGAGGAATTCCGCTCCCTGGATAACAGATGTTCTGATCGAGTAACTTTTTTTTGTTGTTAAGCAGTGTTAGCTGAAGTGCTGTAGTTCCAGTTTTATGGAGCCCTGCATGAAGAAAAAATTTTTTCATTTTTGATTCTTTGAGATGTGAATTGGAATGAGAACAGGCTTCCAATTTTAGATCTCTCGATGTGATAGATTCATGAGAGTCAATGCTGGAGAATGCTGCCAAGAGTTTAGTGTCTGAACACCCTATGAAACCATTCAATATCTGCATCATACGACCACGTGGTTACCTGTGGTCTTCTGCCTTTCTTGAGCTGGCGGAGCTCATTGCACATTCTCTGGAAGAGTTGTTTCACCCGGTTTCCATCAAAGAGAATTATTTGAACCCTCTGGGAAGAAATATTTTACTCGGATGTCATCTTTTGGATGTTTCATTTGCAATGAAAATTCCACTCGACACCATCATTTTCAATACCGAAAAGGTCGGGGCAGAACCTGATGTGTGGAACCAGCGCGTATTGCACTATGCAAAAAATTTTGAAACATGGGACTATTCAAATTGGAATTTGGAGAAATTTAAAATTCTTGGTATTCCAAGCCCTAAGCTTTTTAGATTCGGCTATCATCAAAAACTAAACCGAATTCCTAAAAATACGCCGAAAGATATAGATATTCTATTCTACGGCTCCATGAATGGACCCAGAGAGAAAATCCTGAATGAGCTTGCCAAGCGTGGATTGAAAGTGATTCATCTCTTTGGCAAGTTTGGTGCGGAAAGAGATTCTTTTATTGCCAGATCAAAGGTTGTGCTCAATCTACATCAGCAGAACATAAAAGATTTTGAGATTATTCGAGTGCATTATTTAATGAATAATCAGAAGGCTATTATTTCGCAGTTTGACTTCGATACCCGAATCGACGAGGCTTACAAAGATGGCTTGATGCTTGCGCATTATGATGGAATAGTTTCTACCTGCATTGAGGCGGCGCGTTCCGATGAGGTAATAAGGGAATATGAAAACAGGTCTCTCCAGGCAATTAAGCAATTCGATGCCAGAGAAATCATAAAAGACCTGCTTTTTTGAATATGGCTTTTGGGTTCATGAGCCACTGTAGATCGGCATTGAGCCGCTGGCTGGACCTCGCCTAACGGAGCTGCTCCAGGAGCCCCTTGATTTTTAGGTCGAAGTAATTGCACAACTGGAAGACATCGTCGAATCCCATGGCGCTTTCTTTTGCCGGCCCGCTTGCCAAGCGCACGCCGCCCAGCAGGGAAAGATCGGTCCCACCGAATTTCTTGGTCAAGTCTCCGAGGGCGGGAAGCAGGCTCCCGACCAGCGCCTCATCAATGACATGCTGCGGTTGTGTCGTGGCATCTCCGCCCGCCCGAATGGAGTGTCTCTCCCAGAACCAATCCAGGCGTCCTTCGGTGTGCAATTTGTGTATCAGTTGCGCTTGCCAGCCACGACGTTTCGGATCCCCTTGCCGGATGTGTGAGGCCCCCTGAGCCGCCTTTCGAAAGAGCACATCCTTGGAGGGCAGCGTCAAATGGGCGCATTCGAGCTCAGGGATATTCGCGATCACTTTCCGTGCGGGCCGCCAGGCAAGGGTGTGACAACCCGTTGCCACGTGCAGTCCCTCATTGGCCCGGAAGATGAGCTTGGGGGGGAAGGGGATGTCGAAAAAGGTCTGTTGTCCCGCTTCTATCGCGTCCCACGCCTGATCGGGAACATAGATGGCGCCCGGGAGCGACTTGTAGACAAGGCCTTGGTAGCACGTCAGGTCGCTTTTGTTGAAGTCGTGGGTGGAGATGAAGTTGCTGAGCCTGTAACGGGCGGCCACCACTTCGGGCCCCAACCCGGACAGCCTGTCCCTCAGGGAGATGCGCGGCTTGGCCAGCAGAAACTCGTCCGAGTCAAAGACGTAAATCCAGTCGGCACCCTGCTTCTCAGCTTGGAAGGCGACCATATTGGTCAGCAGCGCTTGTTGGTAGGGCGATTCAGGGCCGGTCGAATAGATGAATAGACGCTCTGCCCAAATTTCCTTCAGGACTGCCAAGCCCGACGCCGTCTGGTCATCGCTTGCATGGTTGAGCACGTGGACCACATCCACGTGGTGGGTCAACGCATGGGCAATGGAGACGGGCAGCATGCCCCAGTCGTTTCGCGTCACGACGACGCCGTGAATCTGCATCCGTTATCCCCTCACACTTTCCGGCTAGCTTGCATTTGGCTTTTTAAGGACCGAAATGAGATGGGTCTTGTTGGGGTGCCAGTGCTGTTTCTCCATCTGAAACCCACCCTTGAATCCGTACATTTTCGCCAAGCATGACTGGGTATCGAAGTACAAGGGAAAAGTTTCCGTCGTGATGATATTGACGTGTGTGGGATCTCTCCATGCTGCCGGAGCAGGAAAAGCCGGCGTCACCGATAGAAATTTCCCGCCCGGTTTTAACACCCGGAAAATTTCCGACATCAGATCGACAAAACAGAATTTCCGGTTTGGCGCATAGATGACTCTGGGAACATGCTCGATGAAATCAAAGGCGGTACAAAAATCGAAGTAAGCGTCGTCAAAAGGGATAGGGTCGACCGCGAGATCTGCGACCACAATCTTCTCACTCCCTTGCCTGATATCGACGCCGTACAGGTCGGTCGCCTTAAATGGATTCTTGGGTACCAGCCCACATCCCAGATCCAAACTCTTTGACATTCTTAAAGCCAATCAAGGGAACAGTTAGCGAGGGAATGATTGAGGGCCTTCCGCGGAATCGGTCCCTAGCGGGTCACTCCACGGTGATGGATTGTTTTTGGTCAGTAAGCAATCGTAATCGACTGCCCTAGAGCTTTTTCCAGCGTCCCCTTGAAATCACCCTCCCGGTCTGCGCCTGAGGTCCTTCCGGGCTCACTCCACCGTCACACTCTTCGCCAGATTCCTTGGCTTGTCCACATCCGTCCCACGAGCACAGGCCGTGTGATACGCCAGCAACTGCAGCGGCACCACGTGCAGCAGCGGGCTTAAAGCGCCGTAGTGCTCGGGCATGCGGATCACATGCAAGCCTTCGCCGCTGTCGATCTTCGTGTCGGCGTCGGCCAGCACGTAGAGCACGCCGCCACGGGCTCGCACTTCTTGGAGGTTGCTTTTGAGTTTTTCCAGCAGGCTGTCATTCGGCGCCACCGTGACCACCGGCATGGCGCTGGTCACCAAGGCCAGCGGGCCGTGTTTCAGTTCGCCAGCCGGGTAGGCCTCGGCGTGGATGTAGCTGATCTCTTTGAGCTTGAGCGCGCCTTCGAGCGCAATCGGGTAATGCAGGCCACGCCCCAAAAAGAGCGCGTTTTCCATCTTGGCAAAGTCTTCGGCCCAGCTGATGACTTGGGGTTCAAGCGCCAGCACGGCCTGCAGCGCGGCGGGCAGGTGGCGCATGGCTTTGAGGTGCGCAGCTTCAGCCTCGTCACTCAGGCGCCCCTTGCTTTGGGCCAGTGCCAGCGTCAGCAAAAAGAGGCCGGCCAGTTGCGTGGTGAAGGCCTTGGTCGAGGCCACGCCAATCTCCACACCCGCGCGCGTGATGTAGGCCAGCTTGCATTCGCGCACCATGGCCGATGTGGCCACATTGCAAATGGTCAGCGTCTCCGTCATGCCCAGGCTTTGCGCGTGGCGCAGGGCGGCCAGGGTGTCGGCGGTCTCGCCACTTTGCGTGATGGTCACCACCAGCGTGCGCGGGTTGGGCACACTGGTGCGGTAGCGGTATTCGCTGGCTACTTCCACTTGGCAAGGAATGCCGGCGATGTCTTCCAGCCAGTACTTGGCCGCGCAGCCGCTGTAGTAGCTGGTGCCGCAAGCCAAGATTAAAACTGAGTCAATCGCCTTGAAGCTGCGGTAAGCGCCGTCGCCAAAGAGCTCGGGCACGATGGCGTTGACGCCTTCGAGCGTGTTGGCAATGGCCGTGGGCTGCTCGAAGATTTCTTTTTGCATGTAGTGGCGGTAGGGGCCAAGCTCAGCTGCGCCGCTGTGGGCTTGCACGGTCTTGACCGCGCGTGCCGCTGGCTTGTGCGCCTTGTCAAACACCCAGTACTTGCCCAGCTGAATGTCGACCAAATCGCCTTCTTCCAGGTAGCAGATCTGGTCGGTCACGCCGGCCAGGGCCATGGCGTCGCTGGCCAAGAATGTTTCGCCCACGTTCTCGCCCGTGCCCACGCCCAAGATCAGCGGGGACCCTGCGCGCGCGCCGACCACGCGCTGCGGCTCGTCCTTGCAAAAAGCGGCAATGGCGTAGGCGCCGTGCAACTGAGCCACAGCGGCTTTGAGCGCTTCAAACAAGTCGCCGTCGTACAGGCTTTCCACCAAGTGCACGATGACTTCGGTGTCCGTCTGGCTCTGGAACACATAGCCTTTAGCTTGCAGGGCGGCACGCAGTTCGTCGTGGTTTTCAATGATGCCGTTGTGCACCAGCGCCACCTTGCCGGCGCGGCTGGCAGCGTCTGCCCCGCTGCCGTGGCTGAAGTGCGGATGCGCGTTGTGCACGGCCGGCGCGCCGTGTGTGGCCCAGCGCGTGTGGGCAATGCCGGTACCGCCTTCGAGCTTTTCAGTCGCCACTTGCGTTTGCAGTTCAGCCACGCGCGAGGTGCTGCGCGCACGCTTCAGGCCATCGGCATACACGGCCACGCCGCAGGAGTCGTAGCCCCGGTACTCCAGCCGCTGCAGGCCTTGAACAAGGATGGGGACGATGTTGCGGCGTGAAACCGCGGCGACGATACCGCACATGGGCAGGCTCCTGGGAAAGCTGTAAAACCCTGAATGCTACGGATTTAGCATTTTTCAATTGCTTCAAAATCGTGTCATTGGTGGAATATTTCACCATCGCAGCAGCTTGAAGACCATAAATTCCAAATAAACTAACTAAATGGAAGAATTAGCACTCGACGCCACCGACCTCCGGCTCTTGGACGAGCTTCAGCACGACGCCGCGCAAAGCAACCAGACCCTGGCCGAGCGCTGCCATGTCTCGCCGCCCACCTGTCTGCGCCGCGTCAAGCGACTCAAGGATGCCGGGCTGATCGAGCATCAGGTCGCGCTGCTCAATAGTGACAAACTGGCTGCCACACTGGGCCACGGCCTGAGTGCCGTGGTCGAAGTCACGCTGGACCGCCAAGGCGACGAGCACGCCCAGGCCTTTGAAGCCCGCGTGATTGAAGACGCAGGCGTGCAGCAGTGCTATCGCGTGTCACCCGGCCCGGACTTTGTGCTCATCGTGCACGTGGCCGACATGCCGGGCTACCTGGCGCTGGCGCAGCGACTCTTTACCAACGACGCGAACGTGCGCAACGTGAAAGCGTTTTTCAGTTTGCACCGGGCCAAGTTCAAGCCGCAGTTGTTGCTGGCACGCTGAACGACTCACCCGGCCTCTTTCAACTTCCTTTCATCGAATCCACGGGCTTGTCCCGTTGCCGATGCCCCCCCTTCAAAAGCACCATCACGGCATGCAAGTGTTATTGGTTGAAGACGACCTGGATCTGGTGGACGCGCTCAGCCGCGTGCTGGCTTCGCGCGGCTTTAATTTGGTGTGCTGCGCTGACGGCAAGGAGGCCCTGGCTTGGGTGCGCAAGCGCCAGTTCGACGTGGTGGTCCTGGACTTGAGCTTGCCCGGCCTGGACGGCCTGGAGGTTTTGCAGCGCCTGCGCGACCTCGGACAACGCCTGCCTGTCCTGGTGGTCACGGCGCGCGGCTCGGTGGACGACCGCGTGCGCGGGCTGACACTGGGCGCCGACGACTACCTGACCAAACCCTTTGACACCGAAGAACTGGTCGCACGCCTCTTGGCCTTGATACGGCGCAGTCAGGGTGTTGAACAATTTCGTTGCGGTCAACTGCAGCTGCAAACCGACACAGGCCTGCTCTTGCGCGCCGGCCGGCCGCTGGAGATTGCGCCGCGTGAGGCCGCGATGCTGCGCGCGCTCATCACGCGGCCTGGCCAGCCCGTGGTCAAAGACGACCTGTATCAAGCGGTGTTTGGCGACGATGCCAGTCAGCAAAGCGATGCGCTGGACTTGCTGGCCCACCGCCTGCGCAAGCGGCTGGTGGGCAGCGGCGCCGCCTTGCTCACCATGCGCGGGGTCGGCTACTTGCTGGTGGACGAGGCATGACAAACACCCCGGTGCCCTCCATGCACCTGCGCCTTTTTGCCTTGCTGCTGCTTTGTACTGCGGCCGGCGTACTCGTCGGTGCGCAGGGCGTTCAAGGGGGCGCGCTGGTGGTGCTGGCCGCCTTGTTGCTGGTGCCTGGCGCGTGGTGGCTGGCAGGGCGCAGCTTGCGCCCGGTGCAGCAACTGGCCGCCACAGTGGCCCAGCGCAAGCCCAACGAAACGGCGCCATTGACCCATGCGCCCGCGCTGGAGCTTGAACCTGTGGTGCGGGCCCTCAACGTGCAATGGGAGCAACAACAAGCAGCGCTGGACCAACAGCAGCGCTTCTTGGCCGAGGCATCGCACCAGTTGCGCACACCTCTGGCCGTTCTCAAGATTCAGTTGCAAGGCACGCTCTCAGGCGAGCTGTCCACCGCCGAGACGCTGCCCAAAATGCTGCGCACCGTCGACCGCGCAGCCCACTTGGCCAACCAATTACTGTCCAAAGCGAAAGCTGAACAAAAACTGCAAGAAGCCCAGTGGCAGTCGGTCGATCTGCGACAAGTGGCCAGTGACGTGCTGGTGGAATTTGCGCCGCTGATCGCCCGCAAGGGGCTCGACGTGTCACTGGATGCGGTGCCCGTTTTGCTGCATACCGACAGCTGGCTGGTCGGGGAGTTGCTGCGCAACCTGCTGGCCAATGCCGTGCGGCAAAGTGCTGAAGGCAGCAGCCTGGGCGTGGTGATTCGCTACCTGCCTAAAGAAGTCGAGTTGCTGGTCTGGGACAACGCGGGCGGCATGGACGAAGCGGTGCGCGAGCGTTTGTTCCAACCTTTTGAATCCGCCAGCGGCGGCACGGGCGTGGGTCTGGGCCTGTCCATCTGCAAGCAGATTGCCCTGGCCATGCACGCCAGCCTGGACTTGTACAACCGCATCCAGAACCAGGCCGTGGTGGGCGTGGACGCTGTAGTGCGCTGGAAGCTGCCCTCATGACCCGCAGTCTTGCTGACGGCTTGCTTCTGAGCGGCCTCGAAAAAACCTACGCCAACGGCTACCGCGCGCTGCACGGCGTGCAGTTGCGTGTGCCGCAGCGCCGCCTGACCACCTTGCTCGGCCCCTCAGGTTGCGGCAAGACCACCTTGCTGCGCTTGGTGGCCGGGCTCGAAGCGCCCGACTCAGGACGCATCTACTTTGGCACCGAGGACGTGACCGACCTGGGCGCCGACCAGCGAGACATCAGCCTGGTGTTTCAGAACTACGCGCTGTTTCCTTACCTGAGCGTGCAGGACAACGTGTGCTACGGCCTGCGCCGTCAAGGTCTGGGTGCGGCCAGCCTGAAGGAGCGCAGCGCTCAAGCCTTGGCCCTGGTGGGCTTGCAAGGGCTTGAAGACCGCATGCCGCACGAGCTTTCAGGCGGTCAGCAGCAACGCACCGCGCTGGCCCGGGCGCTGGCCTTGCAACCGAGCGTGGTCTTGCTTGACGAGCCGCTGTCCAACCTGGACAGCAGCTTGCGCCGCCATATCCGCGAAGACATTCGCCAGCTGCAGCAGCGCCTGGACCTGACCGTGCTTTACGTCACACACGATCACGCCGAAGCCATGTCCGTGAGCGATGTGGTGGTGGTGATGAAGGAAGGCCGCATCATCCAGACCGGCTCGCCACGCGACATTTATGAACGCCCGCAGTCTGAGTTCATTGCCGGCTTCATGGGTGACGCCGCCGTGTTTGATGCGAGCGTTGGTACCGACGGACATATTCACCTGGGCCCCTTGGCGCTGGGGCCCAGCTTTACTTCGGCGCTTGGCGCGGGCCCAGGCCTGCGCCAAGGGGCCGTGCGCATCGTCGTGAGGCCCGAAGCCTGGCGCTTGGCGCCGGCCTGCGGCGCCGGCCTGCCTGGCCGGGTCTTGCACAGCGCTTACCTGGGCCGCGCCACAGAATTAAGGGTGCAAACCCTGCTGGGCGATCTCTTGGTCGTCACCCATTTGAAAAGCCCGGGCTACGAGCCCGGTGCTCCCGTCAGTTTGTTTTTATCGTCGCAAGGGGTCAGCGTTTTGCTGCCTTCCTTGCCTTCCAGCCCCATCGACCATCAGGTCGAAAACTCCAGGAGACTTTCATGAAAAAAACGAAGTATTTGAAGCCTTATTTGCTGGGTGCTGCCAGCCTTGCACTGGCCCACGCCGGCGCTTATGCGCAGTCCTCCGAAGTCAACGTCATCTGCGCCGGCCAAGCGCCGTGGTGCAGCATGGTCGCCGTGACCTTTGAAAAGAGCCAGGGCATCAAAGTCAACATGACGCTCAAAGGCTCTGGCGAGGCCGTGGCGCAGCTGATTGCTGAAAAAGCGAACCCGAAAACCGACGTGTTTTTTGGTGGAACGGGCGACCCGCATCTGGTGGCCGCCGAGCAAAACCTGACGCTCGAATACAAGTCGCCCCTGCTGCCCAAGCTGTACGACTGGGCGCAGCGCCAGGCGGCGCAGTCAGGCTACAAAACGGTGGGCATTTATTCGGGTCCGCTGGGCTTCGGCTACAACACCGAGCTGCTGGCCAAGAAAAAGCTGCCTGTGCCCAAGACATGGGCTGACCTCATCAAGCCTGAATACAAGGGCGAAATCCAGTCGGCCAACCCGTCGTCCAGCGGCACGGCTTACACCATGATCGCCACGCTGGTCCAACTCATGGGCGAAGACAAAGCCTTTGACTACCTGGGCAAGCTGCACAAAAACATTGCAGCCTACCAACGCTCTGGTGTCGGCCCCATCAAGGCCGTGGCACGGGGTGAAGCCGCCATTTCCATCAGCTTTGTGCACGACGGCCCGGGCGAGAAAGCCCAAGGCTTCCCGCTTGAAACCATCACGCCTAGCGACGGCACCGGCGCCGAAATTGGCTCCATGTCCATCGTGCGCGGCGCGCGCAACCTGGAAGCGGCCAAGAAGTTTTACGACTGGGCGCTGACACCGGGTGCGCAGGCGCTGGGTGCGGCCACGCTGCAGTTTCAACTGCCGTCCAACCGCGAGACCAAGGTGGACCCGCGCGTGCCTGACTTCAAGAAAATCAAAATGATTGATTACGACTACGCCAAGTACGGCCAGTCCGCCGAACGCCGCCGCCTGATCCAGCGCTGGGAACGTGACGTCAACGGACAGTCCCGCTAAAACCATGCGCCGCGTCATTGCTCTTTGGGCCAGCCTCGGTCTGGCCGCCTTCACGCTGCTGCCCTGGTATTTCTTGCAGCGGGGCGGTCTTCTGGACGCCATGCCTGGCGTCTGGGGACCGGCTGGCACCGCCAGCGGCTGGGTACAGGCCGTGAACCACGGCCGCCCCTGGCTGGGCATCGCGTTGGTCGGCCTCCTGCTGGCGGCCAGCGCGACCCTTGCGCGCACCCCCAAGCGCCAAGGCCAACTGCTAGGCGCAGGCGCAGGGCTGGGCCTGCTGAGCTTGGTGCTCAGCGGCTTTGCCATCGGCATGGTGGGCTGGTCCTGGGACTGGCTCAACACCACCCTCGGCTCGACGGACTTTACGCAGCCCGGCATGGGCTGGGGCGCCATGCTCATGGTGCTCAGTCTGCTGGCTTTGTTTTCCATCGGCATTGCGCGCTTGGGCGGCTTCAAGGGAGACGCCTTTGTGGCCGGTGCCGTGCTGGGCTGCGCGGCCTTGCTCGCGCTCTTCGTGGTGTACCCCGTCATCAAGTCTTTGCTGGGCAGCGTGCTCAATGAAGACGGCTTGTTTTCGCTCACTGCGCTGTGGGACCGCATTGCCACGCCCCGCGTCTGGGGCCTGGGATGCGTGACGGCCAACGGGCGCTGCGGCGTGGCCTGGAACACGCTGGGCCTGGCGCTGTTAACGGCCACGGGCACCACGGTCTTGGGCACCATGATTGCCCTGTGGGCTGAGCGCGAGGCCAAGCGTCTGGCCAAGCCGCTGAACATCCTGGCCATGCTGCCCATCATCACGCCGCCCTTTGTGGTCGGCCTGGGTTTGATTTTGTTGTTTGGCCGCGCAGGCCTTTACAACCAGTTCATGGAATGGGCGTTTGGCATTGAGCCGACGCGCTGGTTTTATGGCTTTTTTGGCGTGTGGCTGGCCCAGTTGTTCGCCTTCACCCCCATCGCCTTCATGATCATGCGCGGCGTGGTGCAGGGCGTGAGCCCGTCGATGGAAGAAGCTTCGCAAACCTTGCGCGCCAGCCGCCTGCAGACCTTCTGGACGGTGACGCTGCCCTTGCTCAAGCCAGGTCTGGCCAATGCATTTTTGGTCGGCTTCATTGAAAGCATGGCCGACTTTGGCAACCCCATCGTGGTGGGTGGCCAGTTCGCGGTGCTGTCGACTGAAATTTTCTTCGCCATCGTCGGCTCCTCGCTAGACCCGGGCATGGCCGCGGCCTTGTCGCTGGTGCTCACGATGTTTGCTTTGGTGGTGTTTTTCATCCAGCGCGGCGTGCTGGGCAAAGGCAGCTTCACGACCGTGGCCGGCAAGGGCGACGCTGGATTGCCCATGCCTTTGCCGCCCGCCATTCGCAAGCTGTGCGTGGGCGTGGCCGGGCCTTGGTTGCTCTTCACGCTGGTGGTGTATCTGTTTGCCTTTGCCGGCGGCTTTGTGCAGACCTGGGGCCGCGACTACACGTTGACGCTGAACCATTTCCGCACCGCCTTTGACGTGCAGTGGGGCGACTTTGGCATGGTCTGGGCGGGTACCGCGTGGAACTCGCTGTTCACCACGCTGACGCTCGCCGCCATGGCTGCGCCCCTGTGCGCCAGCTTGGGGCTGCTGATTGCCTGGCTGCTGGCGCGCGCCGACTTCAAGGGCAAGGCGACTTTTGAGTTTGCGGCTTTGCTGACCTTTGCCGTCCCCGGCACCGTGCTCGGCGTGAGCTACATCCTGGCCTTCAATGTGCCGCCGGTAGAACTCACAGGTACCGGGCTCATCATCGTGCTGTGCTTTGTGTTTCGCAATTTGCCGGTGGGGGTGCGCGCAGGTACGGCGGCCTTCAAGCAGCTGGACAGTTCGCTGGACGAAGCGTCTTTGATGCTGCGCGCCAACACGCTCACCACGCTGCGCCTGGTGGTGTTGCCGCTCATCAAACCGGCGCTGGTGGCCGCCCTTGTTTACTCATTCGTGCGCTCCATCACCACGGTGTCGGCGGTTATCTTTTTGGTCACCGCGCAGTACGAGCTGTCAACCACCTACATCATTGGCCGCGTGGGCAATGGCGACTACGGCGTGGCGCTGGCGTATTGCACGGTGCTGATCGTGCTGATGTCGCTCAGCACCCTGGCTGTGCAGGCGCTGGTGGGCGAACGCAAGCTGGGCCGGCGCAAGGCGGCGGCAGCGGCGGCTGCGAATATCAACGCCACCCCTCAGCCGCAGGCGCACTGAAGTCCTTTCAAAAGAATTGCCATGAACAACAACGCCACATCCTCATCAACTTCCAAAGCGTCAGACAGCGCCGGCATCACCTTCCGGCAAGTCTCCAAACGCTACGGCGGCAGCAACAGCCCTGTCGTTGTCAACAGCATCGACTTCCATGTGCCCAAGGGCAGCCTGACCACCATCCTCGGCCCCTCGGGCTGCGGTAAAACGACCACGCTGCGCATGATCGCGGGGCTGGAGACGCCCACGGCTGGACAGATCTTCATCAATGGCCGCGACGTGACCCAGCTCGGCCCCGCCGAGCGCAACGTGAGCATGGTGTTTCAGAGCTACGCGCTGTTCCCGCACATGTCGGTCGTTGAAAACGTGTCTTACGGTCTGAACGTGAGCGGCGTGCCCAAAGCCGAAGTCACAGATCGCGCCCGCGCGGCCATGAGCCTGGTGGGCTTGAGCGGCTACGAAAACAGCTACCCGGCGGAGTTGTCAGGCGGCCAGCAGCAGCGCGTGGCCCTGGCGCGCGCGCTGGTGCTCGAACCGGCAGTGCTGCTGTTTGACGAGCCGCTGTCCAACCTCGACGCACGCCTGCGCCGGTCCATGCGCGAAGAAATCCGCAGCCTGCAGCAGCGCCTGCAACTCACCGTGGCTTATGTGACGCACGACCAAAGCGAAGCCCTGGCCGTCAGCGACCAGATCATCGTGATGAACGCCGGCCGCATTGCCCAAGCCGGCAGCCCGCGCGAGCTGTACGAAAACCCGCAGACCGAATTCGTCGCCGGCTTCATGGGCGAGGCGGTTTTGTTGCATGGCACATGCCTGCCGAGCGGCGCGGTGCAGATGGGCCCTCTCATGTTGTCCACCCCGCGCCCCATGGCCGCAGGCCCGGTCAAAGTTGCCATCCGGCCTGAGGCCTGGACGGTGCAGAGCGGCCACGGCGAAGGCCTGCAGGGAAAGGTGTCCAAGACGGCTTACCTAGGCAGCTTTCAAGAGCTCACGGTAGACACCACCTTGGGACCGATTTTTGTGGTCGCCGCCGACGCGCAAGGCCGGTGGTCTGCGCAAGACGCTGTGACTTTGCAGTTGAGTCAAAGCGGGGTGTCGGTGGTGGCGGCTTGAGAGAAGGCTGGTTGCGGGCCTTCTGGCATATTGCAGGGCCGAACCTGCAGGACAGCTGATCCGGCTTCGGTCAATTCCAACAACAAGCAAAGAGACACATGACCCGCACCGCCCTGAAGATCGTTTTCCACGGCCAGAACGCCGCCAATTTCCGCCAGGGTTTTGAGGCCCTGATTCCTGCTGAGCATCAGTTGCTGGACTTGTCTGACGGCTTGGCCGGGCCGGGCGAGCGGGCGCATTACGAGAGCGCGGACGTTATCGTCGGCATCAAGCTCGATGCTTCGATGCCCCAACCGCACAAGCTGCGGCTGTACCAAGCGCCGGCTGCGGGCACGGACATGATTAACGTCAACTTGTTGCCTGCCGGCAGCGCGCTGTGCAACTGCTTTGGCCATGAGAACGCGATTGCCGAGTACGTGATGGCGGCGCTCTTGCAACGGCATGTGCCGCTGGCCAAAGCCGACGCAGATTTGCGCGACGGCCACTGGACGTATTGGGCGGGCAGGCCGACCGCGCTGCGCACCGAGCTGGGCACCCAGACCCTGGGTCTGGTGGGTTTTGGTCACATTGCCAAGACGCTGGCTGCGCGCGCCAAGGCTTTCGGCATGCGCGTGCATGTGGCTAATCGCAGTCCGGTCAGCAGCCCTTTGGTGGATGAATCTTTCACGCTCGACGCATTGCCGGCTTTCATGGCATCGGCCGACAACGTGGTGGTCACCTTGCCCCTGACCGCGCAAACCGAGAGTCTGGTGAATGCCGAAGCGATTGCTGCCATGCGGCCAGACGCGGTGTTGATCAACGTCGGTCGCGGCCCGGTGGTCAACGAGCAGGCCCTTTACGAAGCGCTGGCCGGTCAAAAAATTGGCGGCGCGATCATTGACACTTGGTACCAATACCCTACGCCGGATGCGCCCGAGCGCGCGCCTTCGCGCTTTGACTTTGCGGCACTGGGCAACGTGTTGATGACGCCGCACATGTCAGGCTGGACGTCGGGCACCGTACGCCGCCGGCAGGAGACCATGGCCGACAACATGGCGCGCTTGGTGGCAGGGCAGCCGCTGGTGAATGTATTGAAGGGCGCTTGATGTCCCGCGCTCCGTAGCAGTCGAGGCCTCAAGCGCTTAGGCGAAATACAAGGCAATCCGGTCAGATGTCCACGTGGGCACACCGGTGCCAAAAAAATCAGCATCTTCCGTCCAGACGGGACAACCTAAAGTCACTGCACAGGCCAGGACTGGCCAATCGTCCGCATCGCGGACAGCGATCCGCTGCATGGCCTGCTGTTTCATGCCGACATAAAGCTCAGCATCAATGGGCTGAACAACAGCCTCAAGACGCTCCAGCACAAGCATTGCCGCGCTGGGGTCAACACCTCGCTTTTCCAGCAGCGCGGGCAAGTACTTTTGCGCATCTTGATAGGCAAGGTCGGGTGCAAAAAATTTGACTGTTGGCGCGTGTTCAAAGATCAGTTCTCTTACTCGCTTGCCGAGTACAGCGCGGATCAAAATATTCGCGTCAAGAACGATGGCCTTGCCGCTCATGGCGACTTCTTGGCTTTCGGTTTTTTGCTGGCTACCGCTTTTTTTCGTATGTCTTTGAAGTCTGCAATCACGGACTCCACATCAACCGCCTGCGCTTCGAGTAATTCGTCCAGGGTCTTGCTGGCTTTCTTCAAGGCGACGATGTCGGCTTCAATTTGGCCTTGCGTGGGTATGAAGTAGCCGACCGTCTGGCCATGCCGTGTGACAGCCACAGGTGTACTCGACGCGATGTATTCCGCCAGGTCAGCGCGAAACTCACGTATTCCTACCTTCATGGTTTCCATATGAACAGCCTTGCTTTGTGGATCAATGTGTACACATTTTAGGCTGCAGCCCGAATACTGGGAAGTGATATTTGTGATGAATGGCGGCAAGGCCTGAAGTAGCTGCAGTGATGCTCAACTGCTGCCACGTTGCACGATCTCAAAACCGAGATCGACAAAGCGGCTGGTCGGCGCTTCGCCGCGCATGAGCGACAGCAGCATTTGCGCGCCGGCCTCGCCAATGGCGGCGCGTGGTGTGCGCACGCTGGTCAGCGGCGGCACCATCTGGTCGCTGCCCGTCAAGTCATTGAAGCCGGCAATCGCCACGCGACCCGGCACTGAAATGCCCAGCCGCAGCGCGGCCAGCAAAGCGCCTTGGGCCAGGTCGTCGTTGCAAAAAAAGATGGCGTCTACCGCCGGGCTCTGGCCCATGATCTGCTCGAACATCACGCCGCCCAGCGCCAGCGACGAGGACGCAGGGTTGAGCCATTCAAGCGTGGGCTCGTACAAGCCCGCCGCCTGCAAGGCGCTGCGCCAGCCGTACAGGCGTTGCATCACACGCGGGTCCAGCTGCGCGCCGGCAAAAGCAATGCGCTGGCGGCCGCTGGCCAGCAGCTGCCGGGTCAAGGCCGCGCCGGCCTGGTTTTGGCTGAAGCCCACGCAGTAAGGCGTCGCGTCCAAGCCTTCCAAAACCTCCGCCCCAGCCTTCAGTGACTCTGGCCTCAACGACTCCGGTGCCAACACGTCATCTGGCGGCAAGTCCATCAAGTGCACGCAGGGCACCTGGCTGCGTGCCATGAGTTGGCGGGTGGCGGCGTTGTGGTCCAGCCCGGTGACCAACAGCCCCGCCGGGCGGTGCAGCAGTTGCTCGCGCAGCAGTTGCTCTTCTTGCTTGTCGTCGTAATGCGTCACGCCGATCAGGGTCTGGAAGCCCGCAGCGCGCAAGGTTTGCTGCGCCGCGTCGAGCAAATCGACGAATAACGCATTGGACAACTTGGGAATCAGGATGGCGACGTGGTTGCTGCGCTGCGAGGCCAGCGCACGGGCGGCTGGGTCTGGCACGTAGCCCAGGCGCTCGGACGCGGCCAGCACGCGCGCCACCAGCGGCGCGGCCACCGCGCGTTCGCCGCGCAGCGCGCGCGACACGGTGATGGGGCTGACGCCTGCGGCTTGCGCCACGTCGTTGAGCGTAACGCGGCCTGTGGCGCGGCGATTCTTGGCGGTCATGGCGTTATTCGCGTTATTGGCGTTCCGAGGCATGGACAAAAACAAGGGTAAATCCCGAGCAAGCTGGTGAGCACGTCCGTTAGGCTAGCGCTGTCCCAAATCTGGGCGAATCGAAGAATGCCAGTGCAGTGCCGAGGCACCTTTTTTTGACCAGTTCAGGATAGCGCTATCCAAAGCGCCTGCCAAGAAATTTTTGAAGCCCTTTTTTCTGTCCGCCTCTTTTCATTCATTCCGCTCAGGAGCGCCCCGTTTTGTCCAAGCCCGAAGTCCTGGCCCTGCCTAAAGTTCATCCTCTTTACCTGGGCGCGCTGGCAGCCGACTACACCGTGCACGACTACGCATCGCTGGCGGGCAAACCTGAATTCGAGGCCATTGCACAACGCGTGGTCGGCTTGGCCGGCGGCGGCGAATCGCTGATCCCGGGCGCTTTGCTGGCGCAGCTGACAGCGCTCAAAGTGGTGTCGATTTTTGGTGTGGGCTACGACGGCGTAGACACGGCCACCGCCATCAAGCAAGGAGTGCCCGTGACGCACACGCCCGGCGTGCTGACCGACGACGTGGCCGACCTGGCCATGGCCCTGACGCTGGGTGTGGCCCGGCAACTGCCGCTGGCCGATGCTTTTGTGCGCGCCGGCCGCTGGCCGCAAGGCCCGCTGCCGCTGGGCCGCAAGGTCTCGGGTGCGCGAATGGGCATCGTGGGCCTGGGCCGCATTGGTTCGGCCATTGCCAGGCGCGCCGCCGCCTTTGACATGTCCATTGCCTACACCTCCCGCAGCCCCAAGGCCGACGCGCCCGGCACCTACTACCCCAGCGCCGCCGCATTGGCTGCCAACGTGGACTTTCTGGTGATCATCACCCCCGGCGGCGCTGCGACCAAACACCTGATCAACGCTGAAGTACTCAAAGCCTTGGGCTCCAAGGGCTACCTCATCAACGTGGCACGCGGCAGCGTGGTCGATGAAGCCGCGCTGATCCAGGCCTTGCAGGACGGCGAGATTGCCGGTGCCGGACTGGACGTGTTTGCCGATGAGCCGAATGTGCCCGAAGCCCTGTGGAAGATGCCCAATGTGGTGCTGACGCCGCACATGGCCAGCGCCACCCACCAGACGCGCCAGGCGATGGCTGACTTGGCCGTGGCCAACATGAAAGCCGGCACAGGCGGCCACCCGCTGCTCACGCCCGTGCCTGAATGCGTGGCGGCCATGCCAGCGCTTTCCAGGTCTCTTGCCAGCTAATTTGCAGATGCAAGGCTTGCGCGTCATCGTCATGGGGGTCTCCGGCTGCGGCAAATCGACCGTGGCCGCTGGCGTGGCCCAAGCGCTGGGCCTGACCATGATTGACGGCGACGACCTGCACCTGAGCCAGAGCGTGGCCAAGATGCGTGCAGGCATTGCGCTGGACGACGCCGACCGCTGGCCCTGGCTGGACCGCATCGGCCAGCGCCTGCTCACCCCGACCGGCGCTGAATCGGGTCGCGGTTGCGTGATCGCCTGCTCGGCCCTCAAGCGTGCCTACCGTGACCGCCTGCGCAGTGCCGCGGCGCCAATTCACTTCGTATTTCTGGAGGGCGACGTGACGCTGATTGCCGAGCGCATGGCCCGCCGCACTGGCCACTACATGCAGCCTGAGTTGTTGGCCAGCCAGTTCCGCACACTGGAGCGGCCCGGCGCTGACGAAACAGACGTGCTCAGGCTGGATATCTCCCAAGCCATTCCAGAGCTGGTGACGCAGGCTGTCGCCGCGCTCAATGCGACCCAGGCCTCAGCAGCCTTGCAAGCCACCACCCACTGACACCGACCGATTTTTTAGCAAGGACCCCATGTTCATTCGTTGTGCTTTTTTCCGCGGCCAAGTCAAACCCGGTTTTGAAGACGCCTTCAACCAGTACATCCGCAAAGAGCTGGTGCCCTTGTGGACGCGCTTTCCCGGTGCGCAAGAAGTGCGCGTGCTGCGCCAGGTCGAAAGCGACGTGACCGATCCGCATCTGGACATGGTGCTGTCTGTGCGTTACCCCAGCCGCGAATCCATTGAGATCGCGTTGGCCTCAGAGGTCCGCATGAAAAGCAAGGAAGTATCCAAGGCGCTCATCGACATGTTCGACGGCACCGTGTTCCACACCATCTTCAGCGCCGACGAGTACGGCCTGCCGACCGATTAAAAGTGTTTTTCCCGCTGTATTTCTAGCAACTGCGACGTTTTGCGTAACCAGAACCGCCAAAAAGAGCGGCTCCATTTTTTAAATCAACCGGAGACAAGACCATGAAAATTTCCAAGATCCTCGCCGCCTGCCTGATCGCGGCTGTCGGCACCACCGCCTTCGCCAACGCCAAGTTCAACCTCAAGATGGGCCACGCGGTGAGCAACACCGACGGCCAGCACATGGCCGCCCTGAAGTTGGCCGAGCTGGTCAAGGCGCGCACCAACGGCGACGTCGAAATCACCATATTCCCCGCCAACCAGCTGGGCAATGACGCAGCCATGATCAACGGCGTGCGCGGCGGCACCATCGACATCGTCTCCAGCGGTGCATCCAACTACAACGGCATCGTGGCCAACACGGCGGCCATGGAACTGCCCTTTGTGTTCCGCAACGCGCAGCACGCCTACAAGGTGCTGGACGGCGCCATCGGCACGGGTGTCTTGAACGAACTCTCGCCACACGGCATGAAGGGCCTGGCCTACTGGGAAAACGGCTGGCGCGCTTTCACCAACAACAAGCGTCCGGTCAACAAGCCCGAAGACCTCAAGGGCCTGAAGATCCGCTCCACGCCCAACCCGTACCACATCCAGGCCTTCAAACTGCTGGGCATGAACCCATCGCCGATGCCGATTGCCGAGCTGTACACCGCCCTGGAGACCGGCACTTTTGACGCGCAGGAACACCCGATCAACGTGACCTATTCGTCCAAGTTCTACGAGGTGCAGAAGTTCCTGACGGTGAGCAACCACGTGTACTCGCCCATCATCCTGGCCATGAACAAGACCAAGTTCGACAGCCTGCCGGCCAACTACCAGACCATCATCGTGGAAGCCGCTCGTGAAGCCGCCAAGTACCAGCGCGACCTGAACGCCGGGAATGCTTCCAAAGTGGTGGCCGAGCTGAAGAAGTCGGGCATGCAAGTGATCGAAAACGTGGACATGGCTCCGTTCCAGAAGATCGTCTCGGCTGAAATCGCCAAGACCTTCGCTGAAAAGAACGGCCCTGCCTTGCTCAAGGCCATTGAAGACACCAAGTAAGGCGCCCTCAGACCTGAAAGTGCCATCCAACCCCCGCCTTCTGGCGGGGGTTTTTCTTGATGAATCGACTTCAAATGCAAAAGATTAATGCGCTCTTTTTCAAGCTGGCAGAAGTGATGCTGGTGACCATGCTGACCTTGATGGTCATCATGGTGTTTGGCAATGTCGTACTGCGTTACGGCTTCAACTCCGGCATCATGAGTTCGGAAGAAGTCTCGCGCTACTTCTTCATCTGGATCACTTTTCTGGGCGCCATCATTGCGATGCGCCAGAACGCTCACCTGGGTCTGGACACCTTGGTGCGCCTGCTGCCCACGGGCGGCAAGAAGTTCTGCTTCGCCCTGTCCAATATCCTGATGCTGGGCTGCTGCGTGTTGATGTTTTACGGCACCTACAAGCAGCACGGCATCAACGCCACCACGCGCTCGCCGGTGGTTGAAATTCCCATGAGCTGGGTTTACGGCGTGGGTTACATCACCAGCGTGGCCATGGGCCTGATGATCGCCGCCAAGCTGGTGAAGCTGGCCCGCGGCCAATACCGCGACGAGGACCTGATTGAAGTGCAGGACTCGGAAGACGGTGCCGAACCCCACGTGAAAGCCGCTGCGCAATGACTATTTTCATCTTCACCATTTCTTTGCTTGGCGCCATGGCGCTGGGCATGCCTCTGGCGTTCTCGCTGCTGGTCTCAGGCGTCGCCCTGATGCTGCATCTGGACAATTTCGACACGCAGATCGTGTCGCAAAACCTGATCAACGGCGCGGACAACTTTCCGCTGATGGCCGTGCCTTTCTTCATGCTGGCGGGTGAGCTGATGAACGCTGGCGGCATGAGCCGGCGCATCGTGAACTCGGCCATGGTCTGGGTGGGTCACTTCAAGGGTGGCCTGGGTTATGTGGCGGTGTTTGCCGCCATCATCATGGCCAGCTTGTCGGGTTCTGCCGTGGCCGACACCGCGGCCCTGGCCGCCGTGCTCATGCCCATGATGCGCAAGGCCGGCTACCGCATGGACCGTTCAGCCGGCCTGATTGCCGCAGGCGGCATCATCGCCCCCGTCATTCCGCCGTCGATTGGTTTCATCTTGTTCGGCGTCATTGGCGGGGTGTCGATTTCCAAGCTCTTCATGGCCGGTATCGTGCCCGGCATCATGATGGGCCTGGCACTCATCGTCACCTGGTGGATCGTGGCCCGCAAGGACGATGTGCAAGTGGCGCCGCGTGTGCCCATGGCTGAAAAGCTCAAGGTCACGGTCAACGCCTTTTGGTCCTACTTGCTGGCCATCACCATCATCGGCGGCATGAAGGCGGGCATCTTCACGCCGACCGAAGCGGCTGTGGTGGCCGTGGTGTATTCGCTGATCGTGGGCCTCTTCATCTACAAAGAGATCGCGTTCAAAGACCTCTACGGCATCGTGCTGGCTGCCGCCAAGACCTCATCCATCGTCATGTTCCTGGTGGCCGCGGCCTTGGTTTCGGCCTGGCTCATCACGATTGCCAACATCCCCGCGCAAATCGTGGTGCTGATGGAGCCCTTCATGGACAACCCGATGTTGCTCATGGCCATGCTGATGCTGCTCGTGATGATCGTGGGCACCGCGTTGGACTTTGCGCCCACGGTGCTGATCTTGACGCCTGTGCTGATGCCGCTGGTGCGCCAGGCCGGCATTGACCCGGTGTACTTCGGCGTACTGTTCATCATCAACAACGCCATTGGCCTCTTGACGCCGCCGGTGGGTACGGTGCTCAACGTGGTGTGCGGCGTCGGCCGCATCCCGATGCATGAAGTCATCAAGGGCGTCTGGCCTTTCCTGGTCTCGCAGGTGGTCGTGATGGGCCTGCTCGTCTTGTTCCCGCAACTGGTGCTCGGCCCCTTGCGCTTTTTATCCAGCTAAATCGTGAGCGAAAGCATGAACGCTTCTCCCGTCCTCAACTCGTTTGCACTGCACGGCCGGCGCGCACTCATCACGGGTTCGTCCAGCGGCATTGGTCTGGCACTGGCGCGTGCGCTGGGGCAAGCCGGTGCAGCCTTGGTGCTCAATGGCCGCAACCCGGCCAAGCTGGCTGAGGCCGCTGCCGAGCTGGCGGCTGAAGGTTTGCAAGTCAGCGTCTCGGCCTTTGACGTGACCAACAGCGCGGCAGTGCAAGCGGCGGTCAATGCCATTGAAGCCGAACAGGGCCCCATCGACATTCTGGTGAACAACGCCGGCATGCAGATTCGCAACCCGCTGCACGAGTTTGAAGACGCGGACTGGCACACGCTGATGAAGACCAACCTGGACAGCGTGTACTACGTGGGCAAGGCCGTGGCGCAAAAAATGATCCCGCGAAAAGCTGGCAAGATCATCAACATCTGCTCGGTGCAAAGCGAGTTGGGTCGTCCCGGCATCGCGCCTTACACGGCCAGCAAGGGCGCCGTGAAAATGCTGACCAAAGGCATGGCGATTGACTGGGGCCCGCACGGCATCAACGTCAACGGCCTGGGCCCGGGTTACTTCAAGACCGAGCTGACCGAAAAGCTGGTGGCCGACCCGACGTTTACCGCTTGGCTGGTGGGCCGCACGCCCAGCCGCCGCTGGGGAGATGTCGAAAACCTGGGCGGTGCCGCCGTGTTTTTGGCCAGCGAGGCCTCCTGCTTCGTCAACGGCCACGTGCTGTATGTGGATGGCGGCGTGACCGCAACACTCTGAAAATCTTGCTCTGACCCCCATTAAGGAAACTCGTTATGCAAGCGCTGATTTGCCATGCCGCCCAAGACCTTCGGCTCGAAGAAGTTGATTTGCCCACGCTGGGCCCTAGGCAGTTGGTAGTGCGGGTCGCTTTTGGCGGCATTTGCGGCTCGGATCTGCATTACTACCAGCATGGTGGTTTTGGCACCGTGCGCATCAAGCAGCCGATGGCACTAGGCCATGAAGTGTCAGGCGTGATTGAAGCGCTGGGCAGCGAGGTCACGGGCTTGCGTGCGGGGCAGCGCATCGCCATTTCGCCGTCGCGGCCTTGCGGCGCTTGCCGCTTTTGCCAGACCGGCATGCAAAACCACTGCCTGGGCATGCGCTTTTACGGCAGCGCCATGCCTTTCCCGCACATCCAGGGCGCCTTTGCTGAAAAGCTGGTGATCGAAGCCAGCCAGGCGCATGCCGTGGCTGACCACCTGACCTTGTCTGAAGCGGCCTTGGCAGAACCTTTGTCTGTCGGCCTGCACGCGATTCAGCGCGCTGGCGGCGTGCTGGGCAAGCAAGTGCTGGTCACCGGTTGCGGCCCGATTGGCGCGCTGTTGATAGGCGGCTTGCGCCGCGCCGGTGCAGCGCGCATCGTCGCCGCGGACATTGCAGACTTGCCTTTGAACTGCGCCCGCCAGATGGGCGCGGACGAAACCATCAACCTGCGCACGGATGCTGGCGCGTTGGACAAATACAAGGTGGACAAAGGCCAGTTCGACGCCGTCTTTGAAGCCTCAGGCAGCGAAGCCGGCCTGCACGCCGGCATGGACGCGATTGCGCCTCGCGGCGTGCTCGTCACAGTCGGCCTGGGCGGCGACATCAGCCTGCCCATGAACCAGATCGTGGCCAAGGAAATCGACTTGCGCGGCACCTTTCGCTTTCACGCCGAGTTCGCGCATGCAGTGCAATTTTTGAACAGCGGCCTGATCGACGGTAAGCCCGTGATCACGGCGGTCGTTCCATTCAAGCGCGCGGTGGAAGCGTTTGCACTGGCAGCGGACAAATCGCAGTCGCTGAAGGTGCAGATTGCTTTTGCTGAAAGCGCCGAGGCAGCTTGAAGCGGCTAAAGCCCCAAGATCACAAGAGCCTGTTGGGCTGAAACGATACGCAGCCCTGGCACTTCAGGCGCTTCCAACAAGTCTTTGTCACCGCTGACCAGGCAATGCGCCTGGGCCTTGAGGCCTGCCTCTATGAAATGATCGTCGTCGCGGTCGCGGCAATAAACGGCGGGCTCGCCTGCTTTGACCCAATGCGCGGAGGCATTGAAGTCGTGCAGCAAGCGTTCTCGCTCCTCCAGCGAGAGATAACGGTCAAACTTCGGGCGGTAAAGCCGGGTACGCAGCTCATCGAAAGTGAAGAGGGAGAACACCAGCAGGTGCTTGGCCAGCACAGCGCTCACCAGCCTGGCGGGTGCCCCTTGCGTCGAAAGCGCAGCGCTGATCAGGACGTTGGTATCAATGACCAGCTTAAGACTCGTCACGCAGCAGGTCTTCTAGCAATTCAGGGGTCAGCCCTGCTTGTTCTGCTCGGGTCGCGGTGGCAGCCAGGGTGTGCTGAAGCCGATTGGCGTAGAACTCGCGCATGGCTTCATAGTCTCGCGCCGAAACCATGACACCCACCACACGGTCGCGGCGCACTACGCGCACGGGCTCTCGTTGGGCGACGTCAATGAAGTGGCCAAACTGGGTTTTGGCTTCGTTGGCAGAGAAGGTTTGCATGCCTGCAATTTAGCACGAAACGGATGAAAAGCGCGAATCGTTCGATTCAGTGCTTTTTGAGACTGGTTCAAGAGGGCTTCGGTTTCTTCACAGGCCGCGCCCAGTTCGCAATGCTCAGCTGCTTGCCGCGCGCCACGCTCAAGGCGCCGGCTGGCGTGTCCTTGGTGATGGTCGAGCCGCCACCGATGGTGCCGCCCGCGCCCAGCGTGACCGGTGCCACCAGCACGCAGTTGCTGCCCACATGCACGTCGGCCTCAATCACCGTGCGGTGCTTGTTGGCGCCGTCGTAGTTGGCAGTGATGCTGCCTGCGCCGTAGTTCACGCGCTCGCCCACGTCGGCGTCGCCCAGGTAGGCGAGGTGGTTGGCCTTGGCGCCTTTGGCCAGGGTTGAGTTCTTGACCTCGACGAAGTTGCCGATGTGCACTTCAGCGCCCAGCTTGGCGCCGGGCCGCAGCCGCGCAAAGGGGCCGATCAGCGCGCCCGCGCCCACGCTCACGCCCAGTTTTTCACCGTCGATGTGCGTGAACGGGTGAATCACCGCACCGGCATCAATGCGCGCATTGGCAATGACGCAGTGCGCGCCGATGCGCACGCCTTCGCCGAGCACCACCGTGCCTTCAAACACACAGCCCACGTCAATCTCTACGTCGCCCGCGCACTGCAAGCTGCCGCGCACGTCGATGCGCGCCGGGTCGGCCAGGCGTGTGCCTTCGGCCATCAGCGCATGGGCCACGCGGCGCTGGTAGGCGCGTTCCAGCTCGGCCAGTTGCAGCGGGCTGTTGACGCCAGCCACCTCATCGGCGTCCGTGATCTGATGCGCTTTGACGGTCTGTCCATCGGCCACAGCGAACTTCACGATGTCCGTCAGGTAGTACTCCTGCTGGGCGTTCTGGTTGTCCAGCCGCGCCAGCCACGTGCGCAAAAGCCGCGTAGGCACGGCCATGATGCCGCTGTAGATTTCATGGATCTCGCGCTGGGCAGGCGTGGCGTCCTTGTGCTCGACGATCGCCTTCACGCTGCCATCGCTTTGTTTGCCCTCCCGCACGATGCGGCCGTAGCCGGTCGGATCGCTCATGGCCAGCGTGAGCAGCGCCAGGTGCTGGCCATCGCACAGGGCCAGCAGCGCTTGCAGCGTGGCCGCTTGCGTCAGCGGCACGTCGCCTGACAAAACCAGCGTCACGCCGTCGTCTGCCAGGCGCGGCACCGCCTGCTGAACAGCGTGGCCGGTGCCCAGCTGCGGGGACTGCCGAACAAACTGCATGGGCAGGCCGGCGCTGGGCGCAGCTTGCAAGGCGGCTTCCACTTCGTCAGCGCCGTGGCCGGTGATCACCACCGCTTGCCGCGCAGATAACTGTGCTGCGCAGTCGGTCACATGGCGCAGCAGTGCGCGGCCACCCAATCGGTGCAACACTTTGGGCAATGCGCTCTTCATCCGCGTGCCCTTGCCGGCGGCCATGATGACGACGTCGATTGGAGTTCCCATGAAAATTTCCTGTCTACCTAAGTTGAGAAAGCTGAAGGCAATTATCACTTTAGCTTTGCTATTGCCTGTGCTGATGCTCGGCTTGCAAGGCTGCAGCACGCTGCGCCTGGCCTACGGCAACGCCCCCACGGCGGCTTATTGGTACCTGGACAGTTACCTGGACTTCAACGACGCCCAGCGCCCGGCCGTGCGGGCGACGCTGCATCAGATCCACCAGTGGCACCAGCAAACCCAATTACCGGTCTATTTGCAGACCCTGAACCGCGTGCAGGCCCAGATGGCCAGCGACATCACGCCCCAGCAAGTTTGCGCGCTGTACGCGCAGGTGCAAGACACGCTGGTGGACTCCGGCGAAGGCATGGCCGATATGCTGCAAAGCTCGGCGGCGGTATTGGCCACGCTGGATGCTCGCCAGCTGCAGCACCTCGAACGCAAGCTGGGAAAAAGCAATGCCGAATACCGCAAGGATTACCTGGACGGCTCGCCCGCGCGCCAGCGTGAGCGGCGGCTCGAACGCACCGTGGCGCGCGCTGAAAGCCTCTATGGCTCGCTGGACAAACGCCAGCAGGCGCTGGTTGCCGAAGGTCTGGCCCAGTCGGGCTACCAACCCGAACTGGCCTATGGCGAACGCCTGCTTCGCCAGCAGGACTTGCTGCAAACCTTGAGGGCCCTGTCCGGTGGGCCGGCCGCTACCGCCGGCTCGGCCAAGGACGCGTCATTGAAAGCGGTGGTCACGCGCTGGGCCGAGTCACCGGATGCGCGCTACCGAGAACAAGCCGAAGCGCTGCGCCTGCGCAACTGCGACACCCTGGCAGCGTTGCACAACAGCACCAGCACCAAGCAGCGCCAGCACGCGGTCGCCGCGCTGCAGACGTATGCGCAGGACTTGCAGGGCTTTCGCAAATCTTGATCGGCTGAGCCTTACTGCCCGCGCGCCTTGCTGTGCGACAGGCCTTCTTTTTCAGCCGCCTCCATCTCCCGCGCCTCGGCCTGGCTGGCAGGTTTGGCGGCTTCGGCGTCGGCCTTCACATCGGCCTTGTCCAGGTATGCCTTGACACGTTTTTTGTAGGCCTCGCTGGCCTCGTAGCTGCCTTCGCCCATCTGCTGCGGAGCTTTGGACTTGGGGTTGGAATCTTTCATGCGCCTTCTCCTGACATGCATTGAAAAGCCCTGCGGGGCTTGAAGCCTTGGAGAATGCGGCCCGGCTTGCGCTGAGCTTGTGGTCCGCCGCAGTGGAGAGCGGTCAGCGCGGGCCTACGGCAAAAGACTCAACGAAACTTCAACGTGCCCAAACCACACCTTCGTCATTGAGCAGGGCGTCCAGCGGCACGTCATGCGGCTCGGGGGTCAGCTCAGGCAACCAGCCGTGGCTGTAGCCCAGGCCCACCGTGAAGGGACGCGGTTGCAGCGTGGCCAGTGTGCGGTCATAAAAGCCGCCGCCGTAACCCAGGCGCACACCGCCAGGGCCGTAACCCACGCAGGGCACAAACAGCAGCGTCGGCACGATGGCCTCGGTGTCTTTGGGTTTTGGAATGCCGTAGGCGTCTTCTTCCATCGGGCAGCCGGGGTACCAGGCATGAAAGGTCAGCGTCTTGTGCAATTTGTTGACCACCGGCAAACCGATCTTGCGCGGCGAGCGATTGGCCAGACTTTCGGTAACGATTTGTGCGCCGCCATCGGGCTCGGGCGCCTCGCCAGAAGCGGCGAATTTGCCAAGCACTGCGTCTTCTTGCCAGCGGTACAAAGCGGGCAGCGGATCGAATTCCCCTTTGATGGGCCAGTACGCGCCTATGACTTCCTCATTCCGCCCGAACAGCCAAATGCGCATCACGCGCTGGAGCAAATCAGCGCGCTGCAAGCGGTCTGGCAGATTCAGGCGTTGCTCGATGAGGGCTTTGCGCGTGCTTAATTTGTCCATAATCTCCCGATGCTATCGAAATTTCTTTACACGGCCTTGCTGATGGCCGTCGGTGCCGCGTCAGTGGCCTTGCCGGCTGCGGCGCAAAGCCAGACCATCACCTTGAGCCGCGCAGACGAAACCATTCTCGAAATGGGTCAAGCCTTCCGGCGCGGCGACCGCGCCCGCCTGGCCGCCTTGCTGCCGCAAGCCAAAGGTCACACGCTGGAACCCTGGGCCGCTTACTGGGAACTGCAAGCCCGCCTGGACACCGCCAGCGCTGACGAAATCCGCAGCTTCCTTGCGCGCTACGCCGGCACTTACCAAGAAGACCGTCTGCGCAACGACTGGTTGCAGTTGCTGGGGCAGCGCCGCGACTGGGTGAACTTTGCACTGGAGCACCCACAGTACCGCATGGGCGACGACCGCGATGTGCGCTGCTACGCCATCGCGCTTGAACTGGCCAAGCCCGGCGCCGATGCGGCGCGACTGGCCGACGAAGTGCGGCGCAACTGGTACGCGCAGCGCGATGCAGACGACGGCTGCCGAACGGCCGCTGAGCGTTTGCTGGCCAGCAAGCACTTCTCCCCGCTCGATGTGTGGCGCAAGGCGCGCCTGGCCACCGAGGCCGGCCGCACTCGCCCCGCGCGGGACGCCGTGGACATGGTGGCGCCCGATGCGCAAGCCTTGCTGACTACGCTGCAGGCCAGCCCTGCCAAGTTCCTCAATGACAAAAAACTGGCGCTTTCCCGCACCCGCAAGGAAATCATCACCCTGGCCTTGATTCGTCTGGCCACCACAGACACCGCGGCCGCCGCTGAATTGCTGGATAAAAAGTGGGACATCCAGCTCAGCGCCGAAGAACGCAACTGGGTCTGGGGCGTGATCGGCAAGCAAAGCGCGCAGCGCCTGGGCAACGAGGCCCTTGACTACTTTGCGAAGGTGCGCAACGACCGGGATTTGAATGACGACATGCTGAGCTGGAAAGCCCGAGCCGCCTTGCGCGCCGGCAACCAGCCGCGCTGGGCGCAGGTACTGGCCAGCATCAACGCCATGAGCGAGGATGCCAGGCGCGACCCGACCTGGGTGTACTGGAAAGGGCGCGCGCTGCTGGCCACTGCGCCGGCCGTCTTGCCGCATGAGGCGGTGGCTTTGCTGCCGCCAGCGAGTCAGACGTCGGCGGGAGGTGCGCCGGGCGGCAGTGCCTTGGTGCCCGTGCCGCCAGTCATTTCACCGCAGCGTGCTGAAGCGCTGGCGCTGATGCAATCCATCGCTTCGGTGCGCGGCTTTTACGAGCAATTGGCCCTTGAGGAATTGGGTCAGTCCATCACGGTGCCCCCGCGCCCCGCCGCTTTGACCTCTGAAGAAAAAGACAAGGCACAGCGCAACCCAAGTCTTTTGCGTGCAGCCCATGCCATCAGCATCGGCCTGCGGGGTGACGGCGTGCGCGAATGGAACTACGCCACCAACCTGGCCACGCCCGGCGGCATGAACGAACGCGAATTGCTGGCAGCCGCGCAACTCGCTTGCGACCGCGCCATCTGGGACCGCTGCATCAACACCAGCGACCGCACACGCATTGACGCTGACTTTGCCCAGCGCTTTCCGACACCCTTTAAAGAAGCCGTTCTCAAGCGCAGCCGCGAGATCGGCCTGGACCCGGCCTATGTCTATGGCCTCATTCGGCAGGAGAGCCGTTTCATCATGGACGCTCGCTCCGGTGTGGGCGCCTCGGGCCTCATGCAGATCATGCCAGCGACCGCGCGCGAGACAGCGCGTTACATCGGTATGGCGGGCTTCACGGCCGACCAGATCAATGACCGCGACACCAACATCATCATCGGCACCGCTTATTTGAAGCGCGCGCTGGACGACTTTGGCGGCTCCATGGCCATGGCCGCCGCCGCTTACAACGCCGGCCCCGGCCGGCCGCGCACCTGGCGCAACGGCCCGGTGCTCGAAGCGGCGATCTGGGCCGAGAACGTGCCCTTTGCCGAGACGCGTGATTACGTGAAAAAGGTCTTGTCCAACACCACCAACTACGCGGCCATGCTCACAGGCCAGCCGCAGTCGCTCAAGGCCCGCCTGGGCACGGTCGGGCCACGCGCGGCCAATGCGCCGCCGCCTGACACCAGCATGCCCTGACGAGCTAAGCCAAGCCCGGCCTAGCCCGGCAATGGCCCCGCTGCCTGCGGCGGTCGCTATCTGAAGCAAAATCAGCGCTATGAAAAAAGTTCTCGTTCTGGGCGGTACGGGTTTTGTCGGGCGCCACCTGTGTGAAAAGCTGGTGCGTGACTATTGCCATGTGACGGTGCCCACACGCCGCATGCGCAACGCGGCCACCGTGGCCACGCTGCCCATGCTCTACCCGGTTGAAGCGAATATTCACGACGAAGCCGCTTTAACCCAACTTGTAGCCGAGCATGACGTGGTTGTGAATTTGGTCGCCCAATTGCAGGGCAGCGAGCAAGCGTTTGAACACACCCATGTGGCCCTGCCTGAAAAGCTGGCCCGCGCCTGCGCTGCCACTGGCGTGCGCCGCGTGCTGCATGTCAGCGCACTCGGCGCGGATGCGCGCCATCCGGCGGCACTGCCTTCACGCTACTTGCGCAGCAAGAGCCAGGGCGAGCAGGTGCTGCGCAACGCTGCGCTGGATTTGACGGTGCTGCGGCCCAGCGTGATCTTTGGTGCCGAAGACAAGTTTTTGAACGTCTTCGCGCAGCTGCAAGAAGTTTTTCCACTGGTGCCCTTGGCTGGCGCGCACGCCCGCTTTCAGCCGGTCTGGGTGGAAGACGTAGCCAGCGCCCTGGCGCACTGCTTGCGTGACGAGTTCGACCACAGCAGCATCGGCCAGACTTATGAAGCGGTCGGGCCTGAGGTCTACACCCTGGCCCAGCTGGTGCGGTTGGCTGGCCAGTACGCTGGCATCAACGGCGGCCGCGGCCGCCCGGTGATCGGCCTGCCCGATGCGCTGGCCCGTGTGCAAGCTGTCTTGATGGAACTGATGCCCGGCGAGCCTGTGCTCAGCCGCGACAACCTCGACTCCATGAAGGTGCCCAACGTGGCCACGGGCCTGCACCCCGGCCTGGAAGCCTTGGGCATTCATCCTGCCGCCGTCCCTGCCATCGTGCCCACTTACCTGGGTGGCGTGGGTTTGCGCAGCAAGCTCACAGCCAAACGCAAGACGGCAGGAAGGTTCTAAATGCTCAAGCTTTACATCGGCAACAAAAACTATTCGTCCTGGTCCATGCGCCCCTGGGTGCTGATGAAGCAGGCTGGCATTGCTTTTGACGAAGTGATGCTGCGCTTTGACAGCTTCGAGCCCGGCTCGGGCTTTCGCTTGGGCGCTGACACCTTGGGTGCCACGGGCAAGGTGCCGGTCCTGCAAGACAGCGACGCCGGCGGGGCCGAGTTGCAGGTCTATGACACGCTGGCCATTGCCGAGTACCTGGCTGAAAAATTCCCGGCCTTGCAGCTCTGGCCGGCTGACCTGCGCGCCCGAGCCCAAGCCCGCAGTGCCTGCGCTGAAATGCACAGCGGCTTTGCCGCCTTGCGCAGCGCTTGCCCCATGAACATTGAAGCCCGCTTGCCCGACGTGGGCCAACTCGTCTGGCGCGACAAGCCAGCCGTGCGCGCGGACGTGGCGCGCCTTTGCAAGCTCTGGGGCGAGCTGCTGGCCGCGCATGGCGGGCCCATGTTGTTTGGCCAGTTCTCGATAGCCGACGCTTACTTTGCGCCCGTGGTCATGCGCCTGGCCACTTACGCGCTGCCCGTGCCTGCCGAGATTGCGGCTTACATGGCCCGCGTGCAGGCGCTGCCCGGCGTCAAGGCCTGGGTTGACGGAGCCTTGGCCGAAAAAGACTTCCGCGACTTTGAAGAGCCTTACCGACTGGCTCGCTGAAAAAGCAATCCTAAAAATGCAGACCTACATGGTGGGCGGCGCGGTACGCGACGCCTTGCTCGGCTTGCCGGTGCAAGACCGCGACTGGGTCGTTGTCGGCGCCACGCCCGAGGCGCTGGCTGCGAAAGGTTTTTTGCCGGTAGGCAAGGACTTCCCTGTGTTTTTGCATCCGCAAACGCGTGAGGAATACGCACTCGCCCGCACCGAGCGCAAGACCGCGCAGGGCTACCGCGGCTTTGCCGTGCATGCCGCGCCCAGCGTGACGCTCCAAGACGATCTGGCCCGGCGTGACCTGACCATCAACGCCATCGCACAAGCCGAAGACGGCACCTTGATTGACCCGTACGGCGGGCAGAAAGATTTGCAAGCTCGCGTGTTGCGCCACGTGACAGAGGCCTTTGCCGAAGACCCGGTGCGCATCTTGCGCGTGGCGCGTTTTTCGGCGCGCTTCACCAACTTTGAGGTGGCACCCGAAACAATGGCCCTGATGCGCCAGATGGTGGAGGCCGGCGAGGTCGATGCCTTGGTGCCCGAGCGCGTGTGGCAAGAACTCTCGCGGGGGCTGATGTCGCCGCAACCTTCACGCATGTTTGATGTGTTGCGCGCTTGCGGTGCCTTGCCCATTTTGTTGCCTGAAGTGGACACCGGCGGGCACCTGATGAGGGTGCTGGACATGGCGGCCCGGCTGCAAGCGCCTTTGCCCGTGCGCTTTGCCTGCCTGGGCCACGACCTGGGCAAGGGCACCACGCCGCCTGACATGCTGCCACGCCACATCGGCCATGAAGAGCGTAGCGTGCGCCTGGTGCAGGCGTTGTGCCAGCGGCTGCGGGTGCCGCTCGAATGCAAGGAGCTGGCCGAGGTGGTGGCACGCGAGCACGGCCATATTCACCGCAGCAAAGACTTTGACGCCGCGGCGCTGGTGCGGCTTTTGGAGCGCTGCGATGCGTTTCGCAAGCCGGCGCGACTGGACGACATTTTGCTGGCCTGCGAGTGCGATGCGCGCGGCTACCTGGGGCTGGGCGAGCAGGCGTATCCGCAGCGGCCTCGACTCCTGGCGGCCTTGGCTGCGGCGCAGACCGTGGTGACGGCGGACGTGGCGCAGGCCGCCGCTGCAAAGGGCTTGGCCGGGCCGGCCATTGGGGCTGCGGTGCATACGGCGCGTGTGGCGCGGGTGGCCGCTGTTGCTATGCTTGCTTGATGCCGCATTTACTGATTGTTGAAGACGACGACCTGCTGCGCGACGCGCTGGCGGCGCAGTTGCAGCAAGCCGGGCACAGCACCGCCACGGCCGCTGACGGCCTGGCGGCCCGGGGCTTGCTGGAGAGCGCGCGTTTTGATGGCGTGATCCTGGATCTGGGCTTGCCCTTGCTGGACGGCATGGAGGTGCTGCGCTGGATTCGCCAGCGCCTGCTGGCCTTGCCCGTGCTGGTGCTGACGGCGCGCGACGGCATTGATGACCGCGTGCAGGGCTTGAACGCCGGCGCCGACGACTACCTGACCAAACCTTTCATCATGGCCGAGCTGCAGGCGCGGCTGGACGCCATGCTGCGCCGCGCGCGCCTGCCAGCTTTTGGCGGCACGCTGCAAATCACGGCCGGGCCGCGGCAGTTGCGGGTGGACGCGGTGCTGCCGCGCGCCTGGCTGGGTGATGAACTGCTGGAGCTGACGCAGCGAGAGTGGTCGCTGTTGTCGCTGCTGGTGGGCCATGCCGGCCAGGTGGTCAGCCGGGAAGACGTGCTGGGTGCCTGGCAGTCCGAGCCGGGCGAGGGGCAGGGTCAAGGCTCGAACGCGCTGGAGGTGTATGTACACCGCCTGCGCCGCAAGCTGGCCGACTCGGGCTTGTCCATTCGCAATGTGCGCGGCCTGGGTTACTTGCTGGAGCCGGCGGAGTCATGACGCAGGCGCCCGCGCAGGCCGGCAAGCCCGGCCTGTCGCTCAAACGGCAGTTGCTGCTGTGGCTCTTGCTGCCGCAGCTGGTGCTGTGGCTGGCCGGCAGTTTGCTGGCCTACCGCATCGCGCTGAACTACGCTGAAAAAGGCATCGACCAGTCGCTCACGCAATCGGTGCGGTCGCTGGCACGGCAGGTCAAGCCGATCGGTTCAGGCTTGCTGGTGGACTTTCCGCGTGCCGCCCAAGACATCATTGAACAAGACCCGCTGGACCGGGTGGGCTACATGGTGTCCTCGCCGCCGGGCAGCTTTGTGCTGGGCAACGGGCAGTTGCCGCCGCCGCCCGCCGGCCTGCAAATCGAGCCTGGCGAGCCTTTGATTTATGACGCCATGATCGGCACCCGCGCCGTGCGCGTGGCCTTGCTGGAGGTGGACTATGGCGATGCCGATGCACCCCAACGCCTGCGGGTTCAGGTCGCCAAAAGCCTGGCTGTGCAGCAGCGCATTGCGCGCGAGTTGGTGGCCGACATGCTGCTGCCGCTTCTGGTGCTGGGCCTGGTGGTGGGTGTGCTGGTGTACGCGGGCATCAGCCGCGGCCTGCGCCCGCTCAAGCGGCTGGAGGCGCAGCTGGGCGACCGCAGCGACAGGCCGGTGGCCGCCTTGTCACCCATCGAGCTCACGCAAGCGCCGCAAGAAGTGCTGGCCCTGGCCGCCGCCGTGAACCAATTGCTTGAAGCCGTGCGCCGCAGCCTGAGCCAGGAAAAGCGCTTCATCAACGATGCTGCGCACCAGCTGCGCACGCCGCTGGCGGGGCTCATCAGCCAGACGGAACTGGCCTTGCAGGAGCCCGACATGGCCGCGCTCAAACTGCGTCTGGCCAAGGTGCATGCTGGCGCGCTGCGCAGCGCGCACCTGGTGCATCAAATGCTGTCGCTGGCCCGCACCGAGGCCGAGATTCAGCGCCAGCCGCTGGACATTGCCGCGCTGGCCCGCGAGGTGGCGCGGGAGTGGACCCCGCGCGCCTTGGCTGCCGGTGTGGACCTGGGCTATGAAGGCGCTGACAGCCTGCCGCTGCAAGGCGAAAAGCTGTTGCTGCGCGAATCCCTCAGCAACCTGATTGACAACGCGCTGCACTATGCAGGGCGCGGCAGCGCGGTGACCTTGCGCGTGAAAAGCCTGCCGGGCGAGGTTTGCGTGGAAGTTGAAGACAACGGCCCGGGCTTGACTGAAGCCGAGCGCGCCAGAGTCTTTGAGCGCTTCTGGCGCGCCAGCGAACGCCAAGGCGGCTGCGGCCTGGGTCTGGCCATCGTGGCTGAGATTGCGCGCCAGCATGGCGGCCGGGCGGAGGTCGAAGGCGTTGCGCCACAAGGGCTGCTGGTGCGTTTGGTATTGCCAGACAGCCGGGCGCTGACATGACCATGCAAGGCACTGCTTCCACCTTCATTGCGCTTTCGCACGATGCACGCGCCCTTCGCAAGGCTCGCTGGGCGGTGCGTGCGCAGTTTCTGGCGGTGGGCCTGGTGGCGGGCATGTGGGGTGCCCATATTCCTTCAGTCAAACGCAGCTATGGGCTGAGCGAGGGCCCGCTCGCCTGGGTCTTGCTGGCGATTGGCCTGGGCGCCGTGATGACCTTGCTTGTGGCCGGCCGGGTCGTCGGCCGATGGGGCACGCGCCGTACCTCGCAGGTGACGGTGTGTCTGCTGGGGAGCTCGCTGGCACTGGCACTGCACTGGCAAGCGGGGCCGATGCTGTGGGCCGCCATGGTGGTCTTTGGCGCCTCCATGAGCCTGCTGGACGTCGCGATCAATACCGAAGGCTCCACCCTGGAGCTGCTCGGCAAGCGGCCCATCATGGGCAATCTGCATGGCAGCTTCAGCGTGGGTGGCATGCTGGGCGCACTGTTGGCCGGAAGCCTGATGCATGCTGGCGTGGCCGCCGCCGTGCAGCTGGCCGTGACCGGTGCGGTCGTGGGCCTGGCGGCAGCGCTCAGCGCACGGGCCATGCTCAATCTGGGCACCGGCGACGCCGCCTCACCTGAATTGCTGCCAGCGTCGGCCGACGCTTCGGCTGCTTCGTCGGCCTCGTCGGCTTTGCCTGCTTCGGTAGTGGCCAGCGCACGCGCCTTGCGCAGGCCGCTGTGGCTGCTGGGGCTGCTGTGCTTTGCCGGGCTGGCCATTGAAGGCGCCATGTACGACTGGGGAGTGCTTTACCTGCTTCAGCATGTGAAGCTGCCTCAAGCCCAGGCCGCCTGGGGTTATGCGGCCTTTGCGGGCGCCATGGCCGTGGCCCGCCTGAGCGGCGACGCGGTGCGCCAGCGCTGGGACGAAGCCCGACTGCTGCGCGCTGGCGGCTACCTGAGTGCCATGGCCATGGCCTGTGTGCTTTGGATCGCGCAGCCCTGGGCCGCGTTTGTCGGTTTTGCTTTGATGGGCACCGGCTTGGCCATGGTGGTACCCATGCTGTTCAACGCTGCTGCCCGCCTGCCGGGGCTGGACCGCGCCAGTGCCATCGCCACGGTCTCAGTGATTGGTTACACGGGCTTTTTGCTCGGGCCACCCGTGATCGGAACCCTGGCCGAACATGCCGGCCTGAGCCGAGCCCTGACCGTCCTGGTGCCGATGGCTGCGCTGCTGGGCTGGGGTGCGCGCTATATGACGCCTTTGCCGAAGGTCAGCGCTGTGCCGCGCGCGGCTTGAAGCCGCCGGCCTAAACGCCAGCCTAAATCCGCAAGCCAGTCCCGGCGTCAAACCAGTTGGCATGCGCAGCGGCGGTTTGCAGGCCGATGCGGTCGCCCGGCTGCACGCGGGTTTGCGGCGAGGTGCGCACCGTGACATCACCCGCTGCAGTCTTCACCACCACGTAGGTATCGGCGCCGGTCGGCTCGACGATGCTGACTTCACCGCGCCAAGGCGCGTCGTCAGCCAGTGTGATGTGCTCGGGGCGAAAACCCATGAGCGCGCCGCCGGTGGCCGGGCAGTTCAAGGGCAGCGACGCGCCTTCAATCTCGAAATGCGCGGCTTCCTTGGCCTGGCCTTTGATGAGGTTCATGGTCGGCGAACCAATGAAGGACGCGACATAAGTATTAGCCGGGCGGCTGTAAATGTCGTCAGGCGTGCCGAGCTGCTGCAAGATGCCGTCTTTCATCACGGCGATGCGGCTGCCCAGCGTCATGGCTTCAATCTGGTCGTGCGTCACGTACACGCTGGTGATCCCGCTGACCTGATGCAGGCGCTTGATCTCGGCGCGCATTTCCACGCGCAGCTTGGCGTCCAGGTTGGACAGCGGCTCGTCAAACAAAAACAGCTGCGGCTGCCGGGCCAGCGCCCGGCCCATGGCCACGCGCTGACGCTGACCGCCTGAAAGCTGCGAAGGCCGGCGGTCCAGCAAGTGCTGGATTTGCAGCATGGCCGCGACTTCTTGCACACGCGCCTCGCGCTGGGCCTTGGGCACCTTGCGCATTTCGAGTGCAAAGCCAATGTTCTCGGCCACGCTCATGGACGGGTAGAGCGCGTAGCTCTGAAACACCATGGCGATGTCGCGTGCGGCCGGTTGCACGCCCACCACGTTACGCCCGCTGATGCGAATCTCGCCTTCGCTCGGCTCGTCCAGACCGGCAATGATGTTGAGCAAGGTGGACTTGCCGCAGCCCGAAGGGCCGACCAGGATCAAGAACTCGCCGGGTGCCACGTCGATGTCGATGCGCTTGAGCACCTCGACCATCTTGTCGCCTTTGCCGAAGGTTTTACGAATGCCGGAGATGTGAAGGGATGCGGCCATGGTGAATCGTTCTGCAGAAGAAAGGAAGAGCGGGCTTTTCAGCCCTTGACCGCGCCAGCCGTCAGGCCGCGCACAAAGAAGCGACCGGCCAGGACGTAAATCAGCATGGTCGGCAAGCCGGCAATCACGGCCGCAGCCATGTCCACGTTGTAGGCTTTGACGCTGCTGGACGTGTTGGCCATGTTGTTCAGTCCGACCGTGATGGGCTTGGAGTCCGCACCACTGAAAGCCACGCCAAACAAGAAGTCATTCCAGATGTTGGTGAACTGCCAGATCAAGGTGACCATGACGATGGGCAGCGACAACGGCATGACCACGCGCCAGAAAATCATCCAGAAACCTGCGCCATCCATGCGTGCGGCATTCACCAGTTCTTTGGGAATGGCGGCGTAGTAATTGCGGAAAAAGAGCGTTGTGCCTGCCAAGCCGGCCAGGCAGTGCACCAGCACCAGGCCGCTGATGGAACTGGACAAACCCAGCCAACCCAGCACCTGGCTCATGGGCAAGAGCACGACCTGAAAGGGCATGAACACGCCAAACAGCATGAGGCCGAACAAGAATTCGCTGCCGCGAAACTTCCAGAGGCTGAGCACATAGCCGTTGACCGCGCCCCAGGCTGTTGAGATCAACACCGCGGGCACCGCCATGAAGACAGAGTTCCAGAAAAAAGGCTGCAGGCCGCGGCAGTCCGTGCCTGTGCAAGCCTCAGACCACGCCAGCCGCCAGGCGTCCAGGTTCAGGCTGTGCGGCAGGCTGAGCAGATTGCCTTCACGGATCTGCTCGGCGTCCTTGAGGGATGTGGCCAGCATGACGTAGAGCGGGCCAATGAAGATCAGCGCAGCGATGGCCAGCGCGACATACAAGGCGCCGCGCATCAAGAGGCCGGGTAGCCGCGAGGGCGTGCTCTCGGCTTGAAGCGCAGTGCCGAGCACGGGGGTACCCATTTCAGCGGTCATGCGGTTTGCTCCGAAGTTCGCTGTAAAGGTAAGGCACGACGATGGCGGCGACTGTCGCCAGCATCATGGTGGCGCTGGCAGCGCCCAGGCCAATCTGGCCGCGGTTAAAGCTCATGGTGAACATGAAGGTGGCTGGTACGTCGGTGGCATAACCCGGACCGCCAGCGGTCAGTGCCATGACCAAATCGAAACTCTTGATGGCCAGGTGCGAAAGCACCATGACCGTGGAAAAGAACACCGGGCCCAGGGCCGGCAAGATGATGCGCCAGTAAATGCGCGGCAGGCTCGCGCCGTCAATGCGGGCGGCCTTGATGATGCTGTCGTCAATACCGCGCAGCCCGGCCAGAAACAAGGCCATGGCGAAACCGGCTGACTGCCAGATACCAGCAATCACGACGCAGTAAATCGCGGTGTCAGTCTGCACCAGCCAGTCAAAACTAAAGCTGGTCCATCCCCAGTCATGCATCAGTTTTTCGATGCCGAGGCTCGGGTTGAGAATCCATTTCCAGGCCGTGCCTGTGACCACGAAGGACAGGGCCATCGGGTACAAATAAATCGTGCGCAAAGCGCCTTCAGCGCGCACGCGCTGGTCAAGCAAGATAGCGAGGATGATGCCGACCACCGTGGCACCGCCGACGTACAAGACGCCGAAGATGCCCAGGTTGGTCAGCGCCACCCACCATCGGTCCATTTCCCACAGCGCCGCGTACTGTTCGAACCCCACGAACTCGTAACGCGGCAGCATGCGTGAAGCCGTCAATGACAGCACCCCATTCCAGACCATGAAGCCGTAAATGAAGGCCAGGCCCAGCACGAAGGCCGGGGCTACCACCAGTTTGGGCAGCATGGATTCGTAGGAGCGTGTCATTGACGTCACCGATTCACCGTTTCAGAGTCGATTACTTGGTGGCCGCAGCGCTGGCGATTTTCTTCATCGCGTCAGCCACTGTGATCTTGTCGTCGTTCCAGAACTGGCTCACAGCGTCCTTGATGGCGCCTTCAGCTGCTGGCTTGATGGCCATGCCGTGGGCAACCGATGGCACCAGGCCGCCGGTCTTGGCGGTGTCCACGAAGTCCTTGGTCGACAGCTTGGCGCAATCGTCAAACTTGGCCATGGACATGTTCAAACGAACCGGGATGGAACCCTTGTTCAGGTTGAAGACTTCCTGGAACTCGGGGCTCATGATGGCTGCAGCCAAATCACCCTGGGCCTTTTGAGCGCCAGCGTCTTTGAGCTTGAAGACCGCGAAGGAATCGACGTTGAAGGTGTAGGCGTTGGCCGTGCCTGGGGCTGCAGCGCACAAGAAGTCTTTGCCCGGCACCTTGCCAGCAGCCAGGAACTCGCCCTTGGCCCAGTCACCCATGAACTGGAAGCCGGCCTTGCCCTGCATGATCATGGCGGTGGCCAGATTCCAGTCGCGGCCAGGCGCTGCGGGGTCGGTGTAGGACTTGATCTTGCGGAAGGTCTCGAGCGATTTCTTCATGGTGTCGCTGCCGATGGCTTTCGGGTCCAGTTTGACCAGTGCGTCGTTGTAGAACTTGGCACCGCCCACGCCCAGCACCACCGATTCAAAGGTGGTGAAGTCTTGCCAGTTCTGGCCACCGTGCGCCACGGGGATCAGGCCAGCGGCCTTGATCTTGTCAGCGGCTGCAAAGAACTCGTCGTAGTTCTTGGGCATGCCGGCAACCCCTGCTTTTTTCAGCACTTCAGGGTTGGCCCACACGAAGTTCACGCGGTGCACATTGACCGGTGCGGCGACGTAGTTGCCTTTGTATTTCATGACGTCAGCGACGACTTTGGGCAGTAGCGAGTCCCAGTTTTCGGCCTTGGCGACGGGGTCGAGATTGGCCAGGACGCCTTCAGCTGCCCACTCCTGGATGGCAGGGCCCTTGATCTGCGCGGCAGCAGGTGGGTTGCCGGACACCACGCGGCTTTTCAGCGCGGTAGCTGCGTTGTCGCCGCCGCCGCCAGCGACTGCGAAGTCTTTCCAGGTGTGGCCCTTGGCCTGCATGATTTTCTTGAGTTCGGCCACGGACTTGGCTTCACCGCCAGAGGTCCAGTAGTGCAGAACTTCAACTTCGCCAGCTTGTGCGGCGAAAACGGTGGTTGCGGCCACCAGGGCAGCAGCGATGCGGGACATCTTGAACATTGCGGTCTCCATTGACTTGTTGAACTTGGAAAAAAATGGGGCAAAGCCCGGTCTCTTGTTGAATCCAGTGGCGCAAGCTGCCCGCTGAATTAATTAATTTTTCATTAATTTTAGGCGGGCAGCTATGGGACAAACCCGAGGTTCGGCAGACCCAGGAGGCTTGAGGGGTGCGCTTGTGGCGGCTTTTCCCTACAAATGGCATGGCGTTGGCAGAAGTAGGCTGAACAAGATGCAATTTTTGTCTTCCTTATCTCCTGCTTTGCACCCCTTGCCCTGCCTTGACCCGCAACACAGCGCGCTCTTTCTGGACTTTGACGGCACCTTGACCGAGATCGCGCCCCGGCCCGAGGCAGTGCAAGTGCCGCGTGAGCTCGTTGCCCTGCTGGAGCTTTTGAGCCGCAGACTGGAGGGCGCCCTGGCTTTGGTGTCCGGTCGTCGCTTAGCCGATCTGGACGAGTTTCTCGCGCCCTTGGTCTTGCCCGCCGCCGCCGAGCATGGCGCTGAGCGTCGGCTGGCCAACGGCCTCTCCCATTCAGTGCGTCACGCCGGGCCGCGCCCGGCCTTGACTGACGTGACCCGCATGGCACAAGGGCTGGCCCGGCAGCATGCCGGGCTGCGCGTGGAGCGCAAGTCGGCTTCTGTGGCGCTGCATTACCGGCAGGCCCCCGAACTCGAAGCGCTGTGTCTGGCCGTCTTGCTGGAGGCCGTGCGGCGCAGCCCGGGGCTGGAGCTGCTGCAGGGCAAATGCGTGCTCGAAGCCAAACCCACCGGCGTGGACAAGGGGCTGGCCATCGCTGCCTTCATGGCCGAGCCGCCTTTTGCCGGTCGGCACCCCTTGTTTGCCGGCGACGACAGCACCGACGAAGCCGGCTTTGCCTGGGTGCAATCGGCAGGCGGCGAAGGCGTGAAGGTGGGCCCTGGCCCCAGCATCGCCCGCCACCGTTGTCCTGACCCCTTGGCACTGCGTGAGTGGCTGGCCGCCAGCGTGGCCGCGCCCGCACCGGCAGCGCAAGGCACTGCGGTCTGAGCCTCTCATGACCGCCACCGCCCGCCCCAACTTCTGCGCGCCGGCCGAGCCCTCCTTGGGCCTGGGCGTGATCGGCAATTGCGCCTTCACTGCCTTGATTGACCAGCGCGGCCGTCTGGTGTGGTGCTGTCTGCCGCGCTTTGACGGCGACCCGGTGTTTCATGCGCTGCTGCATGAAGGTGAGCTTGAGGGCGAGGGTCAAGGCGACGCCGGCCGCAACGCCTTCGTCATCGAGATAGAAGACTTTGCCCAGGCCCGCCAGTGGTACGAACCGAACACCGCCGTGCTGCGCACCGAGCTGACAGACACCGCCGGTCAAGTGCTGGAGATCACCGACTTTGCACCCCGCTTTCAAAGCCGCTCGCGCTTTTTCAGGCCCACCACCATCGTGCGGCGGGTGCGACCTGTGCGCGGCACGCCGCGCATTCGCGTCAGCATTGACCCGCACTTTGACTGGGGCCGCACCCAGCCTCTGATGACGCGCGGCAGCAACCACGTGCGTTACGTCGGCCCCGAGATGACGCTGCGCCTGTACACCGACGCGCCGCTGGCGCATGTGCTGGCGCGAACGCCTTTTTTGCTCACGCGCGAGCACAACTTTTTGCTCGGCCCCGACGAAACCCTGACCGAAGGCATTGCCGATACCGCGCGCCATCTGGAGCAAGAAACGCTGGCGTATTGGCGCAAGTGGAGCCAGCGCCTGCACATTCCGCTGGAGTGGCAAGAGGCCGTGATTCGCGCCGCCATAACGCTCAAGCTTTCGCTCTTTGAAGACACGGGCGCCATCGTCGCCGCCATGACCACCAGCATCCCCGAAGCGCCGGCCAGCCAGCGCAACTGGGACTACCGTTTTTGCTGGCTGCGCGATGCATTCTTTGTGGTGCGTGCGCTCAACAGCCTGTCTGAAGTCGGCACCATGGAAGACTATGTGCGCTGGCTTTTCAATGTGGTGGTGCAGGCCAAGGGCGGGCATATTCAACCGCTCTTTGGCATCGGGCTGGAGCAAGATTTGCCCGAGTCGGTGATGAGCCACCTGAGCGGCTACCGCGGCATGGGGCCGGTGCGCGTGGGCAACCAGGCGCAAGAGCATTTTCAGCACGACGTGTATGGCAACGTGGTGCTGGGCGCAGCGCAAGCCTTTCATGACAAGCGCTTGTTGCAACCGGCAGGACTGTCTGAATTTGCGCAGCTGGAAGCCGTGGGCGAGCAAGCTAGAGCCACCTATGACAAGCCAGACGCCGGCATGTGGGAGCTGCGCACGCGGGCGCGGGTGCACACCTCGTCGGCGCTGATGTGCTGGGCGGCGTGCGACCGGCTGGCCAAGATCGCGTCCAAGCTGCATTTGCCCGGCCGCGCGGCTTACTGGGAAGAAAGCGCTTGCCGCATGCGCGAGCACATCCTGGCGGCATCGTGGAGCGAAGAGCGCCAGTCTTTTGCTGAAAGCTTTGGCGGCCGCGATCTGGACGCCAGTGCCTTGCTGATGATCGAGGTCGGCTTCATTGACCCGCTGGACCCGCGCTTTGTGGCCACGCTTGCCGCGCTTGAAAAGCATTTGTGTGACGGGCCTTACATGCGACGGTATGAAGCGCCCGACGACTTTGGCCGGCCTGAAACAGCCTTCAACATCTGCACCTTCTGGCGCATCGATGCGTTGGCCCGCACCGGCCGCAAGGCCGAGGCGCGCGCCATCTTTGAAACCATGCTGGCCGCACGCAACCATGTGGGCTTGTTGTCTGAAGACACGCATGCCCAAACCGGCACCATGTGGGGCAACTTTCCGCAAACCTATTCCATGGTCGGCATCATCAACGCGGCGGTGCGCTTGTCGGTGCAGTGGGACACGGTGATCTGATGGGCCGCCTTGTTGTTGTGTCTAACCGCTTGGCCGACCCGCGCAAGACCGCAGCCGGTGGCTTGGCCGTGGCGCTGGGCCAGGCGCTGACGAAAAGCGGCGGCATGTGGTTTGGCTGGAGCGGCAACATTGTTGAAGCGCCAGCAGGCGAAGACGGCGCACTTCACATCCATCACGCGGGCGAAGTCACGCTGGCCACGGTGGACTTGTCGCAAGACGACCATGACAGCTACTACCTGGGCTACAGCAACGGCGTTCTGTGGCCGGTGTTTCATTACCGGCTGGACCTGGCTGACTTTGAAAAAGGCTACGTGGCCGGCTACAAGCGGGTGAATCAGCGCTTTGCGCGCCAGCTTAAAAAACTGCTGCGGCCTGACGACATCATTTGGGTGCATGACTACCACTTGATCCCTCTGGCGCTGGAATTGCGCGCGCTGGGCTGCACCCAGCGCATTGGTTTTTTCTTGCACATTCCCATGCCGCCGCAACTGATCTTTGCCGCCGTTCCGCAGCAAGAGTGGTTGCTGCGCTGCTTTTTTGCCTACGACCTGGTGGGCTTCCAAACGCAGGACGACCTGCGCCATTTCTCGCGCTATGCCGTGGCCGAGGTGGGCGCTGAAGTGCTGGGCGACGGCATGTTCCGCGCGTTTGACCGGACGCTGCAAGCCGGCGCTTTTCCCATCGGCATTGACGTCGATGAGTTCGCGGCGCTGACGCATGCGCGTGAAGGCCATGACATGTACCAGCGCATGAAGCAAGAATATTCACGCCGGCGCTTGCTGCTGGGCGTGGAGCGGCTGGACTATTCAAAAGGGCTGCCGCAGCGGCTGAAGTCCTTCAGGCAACTGCTCAAGACGCACCCTGAAAACCGACGCAGCGCCACGCTCATTCAAATTGCCTCGCCCAGCCGTGAGTCCATCAACAGCTACAACGATTTGCGGGCCGAGCTTGAAAGCCTGTGCGGCGGTATCAATGGCGACCATGGCGAGCTGGACTGGATGCCGGTGCGCTACATCCACCGCAACGTGTCGCGCCGCCGCTTGCCCGGCCTGTACCGCGTGGCGCGCGTGGCGCTGGTCACGCCGCTGCGCGACGGCATGAACTTGGTGGCCAAAGAATTCATTGCCGCGCAAGACCCGGCCGACCCTGGCGTGCTGGTGCTGTCACGTTTTGCGGGTGCTGCCGAGCAATTGCGCCAAGCTTTGCTGGTCAACCCTTATGACATTCCGGGCACGGCCGAAGCGATTCAGCGTGCGCTGCACATGCCGCTGGACGAGCGGCAGGCGCGGCACCAAGACCTGCTGCGCTGCATTCGCGCGCAAGACGTGCATTGGTGGCGCGAGCGCTTCCTGGAAGCGCTGCAAGGCGGGCCGCAGGCCCTGGCGGCTTAGCTTTTGGCTAAACCACCAGCGCCAGTGCGGCGTAGTCGCCCACTTTGTTGCCCAGTCCGGCTGGCAACAACTTCAGGCCAGCCGTGAGCGCAGGGAAATGGCCGTGCACATGCGCGGCCAGGCGCGGCAACAAAAAGTCGCGGTGATGCCAAAACACACTGCCGCCCAAGCTGACCGCTTGCAAGTCCAGCGTGACCACCAGGTTGAACAGCGTGCGCCCCATGATGCGGCACAGCTCGTCCACAATCGTCAGCGCTTCGGGTTGGCCCGCCTTGGCTGCATCCAGCAGCATGGCCGCGTCCATAAAGCCCTGCGCGCCAAAGCGCCGCGGCACCGCATTGCCGGCAATCAGTGCCTCAACATCGCCCACGTTGCCGCAGCCGCACAAAGCATCCTTGTTGTCGCTCACAAACATGTGACCGGCGTGACCGGCATTGCCGTTTTTTCCGTGCAGCACGCGGCCGTCCACACACAGGCCCATGCCGATGCCCGTGCTCCAGGTCGCATAAGCGCAGTGGTCAAAGCCTTGCAGCGCGCCCCATCGGCGCTCGGCCTCCAGCGCGCCAATGCCGTCGTTGGTGACACGCACGGACTTGAAAGCCGCGCGCAGCGGCGCTTCAAGCACAGCGCTCATCCAGCGGTTGGGCAGGCCGCGCGCCTCACCGGCCAGGCCGCCGCAGATGTTGGGCGCGGCCAGTTCCACCAAGCCGTCTTTGAGCACGAAAGGGCCGCAAGACGACACGCCGACGGCGCCGATCTGGGCCACATCCAGCCCCGCCGCAGCAGCGCTTTGACCGATCATGCGCAGCACCTGCTGGCCCAGCGCATCGCTTGCGCCTTCCTTGGCGGTGGGCTCGGTGATGCGGCCCAGGATGCCGCGTGCATCGGCCACACTCACAGCCACCTTGGTGCCGCCCACGTCCACACAGGCCACGGGTGCAGCGCCGGGCGCCAAGCGAATATCAGGCAAATTCATGGGTTTTTAGTGCAGTCAGGCACGTCCGTAGTTGTCTTGCAGGCGCACGATGTCGTCTTCGCCCAGGTAGTCGCCAAACTGCACTTCCACAATTTCCACCGGCGCGTCCGTCAGGTTGGCCAAGCGGTGCACCTGCCCCACGGCTATGTCGCAGGCTTGGCCGGGGGTGAGGTCGAACTGCTTGTCGTCCAGCGTGATGCGGGCCGTGCCTTGCACCACCACCCAGTGCTCGGCGCGCTGGGCGTGCTTTTGCAGGCTCAGCTGCTGGCCGGGGTGAACGCGAATGCGCTTGACCTTGTTGCCCGCCACTTCAGACACCGTCTCATACCAGCCCCAGGGGCGTTCGGTTCTTTCAATCGACTCGGTGCGGACGGTGCTGCTCATGGGGTCTCCTGCATGTGAAAAAGCGCGCGATAGAAGGCCGCGATGCTAACTGGAGCCGACGCCCAGGGTTACGCCAAAGGTACAAAAACGCGCTTTTGAAATTTCAAATCCAGCTCAGATGAGGTGCGAAACCAGGCTGGCCACCAGACTCAGCACGATGGTGGTGGTCAGCGGAATGAACCACTCCCGGCCAAAGAGCCGAAAGCGCCAGTCACCCGGCAGCTTGCCAAAGCCGAGCTTGTGCAGCCAGGGCGTGAGCCAGCTCAGCACCACCAGCGCCAGAAAAATAACGACCATCCAGCGGATCATGGGAGCGTCACAGTGTGTGGGCGCGGTCGCCCTGGGCAAAGCCCAGCGCTTGCCAGCCAGTCCAGGGCGTCTCTGGCGTGTTCACGGCAAAGCCGATCACCTTGAACAGCTCACCCATCTCATGCTCGTTGATGAGCCGCTGCAGCATCACGCGTTCGGGCAAGGGGGCATCGGCCATGCCGTCCAGCAAACCGCAATTGAGCAAAAAGCGCCCTTGGCTGGCATAACCCAGCACCTGCAAACCGGCGTCTTGCCCGGCCAGCGCGATGCCCGTGAAATTGACGTGCGCCGTGATGTCTTTGAGCCCCACATCCACCAGCGGGTTGCTGTCGGCCATGTGGGCCTTGTGGCACATCACCGTGCCCATGCTGCGCTGCGGGTGGTAGTACTCGGCTTCAGGAAAGCCGTAGTCGATGAGAAAAACCGCGCCTGCCGTCATGCGGTCGGCCAGTGTGCGCACAAAGGCCTCGGCCTGCGCGTGAGTTTCGGTCAGGTAGTCGTGCGGGCCTTCAACGTCCAGCGGGGGCCTGAGCGATGTCGGACGGTCTTGCCAGGCCAGCGCCTCACCCCTCAAGACCACGCCGCGCTCGTGCCAGGCGCCGCCCACGCGGGCCAGCAGCTGCACAGGCATGGCGTCCAGCACCTCGTTGCCCAGCACCACGCCTTCCAGACGCTCAGGCAAGCGGCTGACCCAGCGCACACGGTCGCCAAAAGCCGCCAGTCGCGCCTGCTGGCGGGCCTGCAAGCTGCCTGATAAATCCACGATCGTGTAGCGGGAAAGGGCCACGCCGGCTTCGTCCAATGTGCGCAGCACTTGCTCGGCCAAGGCACCCGAACCCGCGCCGAACTCCCAGACTTCGGACGTGGCGGTGGCCTGCAGCGCATCGGCCACTTGCCGGGCCAAGGCGCGGCCAAAGTGCGGCGACATTTCAGGGGCCGTGACAAAGTCGCTACCCGACTGAGGCAGGTGGCCGAATTTGGGTAAATCGCCGCTGTAGTAACCCCAGCCCGGGGCGTACAAAGCCAGGGCCATGAAGGCGTCAAAAGGCAGCCAACCGCCTGCGGCGTCAATGGCTTGCTGCAGCACGGGCAGCACGCGGGCGGCCCCAGGTGAGCCGGTCGGTAAAATGCGAGGTTTGGTCATGGTCCAGGCCGTGATTGTCGGCCATCGCTCGCCACCCACCCCCTGTGCCGCCTGGAGAAACCAAGCCCATGCCTTTTCCTTCCGTCGGCTCTGTTCCTTCGTCTGCTGCTGCTCCCGCCTCTGCCGCCAAGCCCGTGGTCCTGGTGACCGGTGCCGCCAAGCGACTCGGGCGCGAGATTGCGCTGGCGCTGGCCACTGCGGGCTGGCGCGTGGCCGTGCATTACCGCGGCTCGGCTGCCGATGCAGCCCAGACAGCGGCTGATTGCGCGGCCTTGGCCGGCGGCGACAGCGACAGCTTTGCCTGCGACTTGAGCGATGAAGCGGCCGTGCGCGGCCTGCTGCCGCAAGTGGTCGCCCGCTTCGGGCAGGTCAATGCCGTGGTCAACAGCGCTAGCACTTTTGAATTTGACGATGCGGCCAGCTTTGGCTTTGCCGCACTCGAAAAGCATTTGCGCAGCAACACGGGCGCGCCCATCTTGCTGGCACAGGCGCTGCATGCGCAGGTGCTCAAGCAACAACAATCCGACCCGACTTCTCCCAATGCGCGCGGCTGCGTGGTCAATCTGCTGGACCAAAAGCTCTGGAATCCGAATCCGGATTTTCTGAGCTACACCCTGTCCAAGGCGGCGCTGGAGGCGGCCAACACGCTGCTGGCCCAGGCCCTGGCGCCCGCCTTGCGTGTGGTGGGGGTGGCACCGGGCCTCACGCTGACCAGCCACCTGCTGAGTGACGATGAGTTTGCCGCCTTGCACCGGCTGTCCCCGCTGGGGCGATCCTCTACCCCTGCCGACGTGGCGGCCACGGTGCGCTTTGCCCTGGAAAACCAGTCCATCACCGGCACCACCTTGCTGGTCGATGGCGGTCAGCATCTGATGAAATTCGAACGCGACTTCTCGCTGATGCCCGACACCCCAGGCACCGGCCCTTTGCCCTGAACTGAAAAGACCCGCATGCTCCCCACCCGTGGCCTCCAGACCCTGAACCTCACTGGCTTGCGCTTTGACGCCAACCTCGGCATCCTCGAGCATGAAAAAACATCGCCCCAGCCCATCCAGGTGGACGCCGAGCTGAACCTGGGCCCGCAACCCTTGCTGCCCAGCGACGACGACATTGCGCATGTGCTGGACTACCGCAAGGTGCGGCAGATCATCATCACGGAATGCACCAAAGAGCATGTCAATTTGCTGGAAAGCCTGATCGGCAAGCTGGCGCACCGCCTGATGCAGTTGCCCGGCGTGCAGGGCGTGCGCGTGAAGATTGCGAAGCTTGAAATTTTTGATGACTGCGAAGTGGCCATTCGCGTTGAAACCGGACAGTGGTGAACCTATGAATACCTTGAACTTGGATGAAGTCTTGACCGCAGAAGCAGTGACCGCAGAAGCCCCTGCGCGAGACCCGCAAGCAGCCGCAGAGGCCAAGGTCGAGCGCGAAGACGCCAAGCTTGAAAAGCGCCTGTGCCGCGAAGTCGGCCGTGCCATCGTGGACTTCAACATGATTGAAGAAGGCGACAAGGTCATGGTCTGCGTGTCGGGCGGCAAAGACAGCTATGCCATGCTGGACATCTTGCTCAAGCTGCAGCAGCGCGCGCCCATCAACTTCAGCCTCATTGCAGTCAACCTGGACCAGAAGCAGCCCGGCTTTCCAGACCACATCCTGCCCGAGTACCTCGCCAAGGTGGGCGTGCCTTTTCATATCGAAACGCAGGACACCTACAGCATCGTCAAGCGCGTGATCCCTGAAGGCAAGACCATGTGCTCGCTGTGCTCGCGCTTGCGGCGCGGCATTTTGTACCGCGTGGCCGAAGAGCTGGGCGCGACAAAAATTGCACTCGGTCACCACCGTGACGACATGTTGCAAACGCTGTTTTTGAACATGTTTTTTGCCTCCAAGCTCAAGGGCATGCCGCCCAAGCTGGCCAGTGACGACGGCAAGAACATCATCATTCGCCCGCTGGCCTATGTGCCTGAAAAAGACCTGATCCGCTGGGCCCAGGTGCGTGAATTTCCCATCATTCCGTGCACGCTCTGCGGCAGCCAGGACGGCTTGCAGCGCGTGCAAGTGGGCAATATGCTGCGTGAATGGGAAAAGAAATTTCCGGGTCGGCTGGAGAACATGTTCACCGCGCTGCAAAACGTGGTGCCTTCCCATTTGATGGATGCCAAGCTGCATGACTTCAAGGGCATCAAGACCACAGGCGTGGCCGATGCCGAGGGCGACAAGGCCTTTGACCCGGAAAGCTTTGCGCCGGCGGTCTCCGCGTCGGCCGTGCAGTTCATGGCCAAGGCACCCGCCCAGAGTTGAGTCGGGTCTGTTGGCATGTCCTTTGACCTTGGAAAGGCCTTCATGATGAGTACATCGACCCGCAGTTTCAGGACGGCGCTGGCAGCCGTCGCCACCTTGGGGCTGGCCCTGCTGGCAGGCTGCTCGGGCCTGCGCGTGGTGGACAGCGACGTCACCAGCTTTGCCCAATGGCCCGGCCCCGCGCCCACCACGGCCCAGGCCACGGCTTACCGCTTTGAGCGCCTGCCGTCTCAGGCCGCTGGCAATGTGGACGGCACGGCGGTCTCTCAGGACGAGCTGGAAACCATGGCCCGCATGGCCTTGAGCCGCTATGCCCTGGTCAACAACCCGGCCGCGCCCACGCTCAATGTTCAGGTCAGCGCCAGCACGCGCATGGCCCGGCGCTACAACAACGGCTATGGCCCTGGTTATGGCCCTGGTTTTGGCTCCGGCTTTGGCGGTGGTGTGTCGCTGGGCACAGGCACGGCGGGCAGCTTCATCGGCCTGTCGTTTCCACTGGGCGGCATGGGTGGGATGTACGACTCGCCCAGCTACTTGCATGAGCTCAGCGTGGTGATGCGCGACGCGCGCAGCAACGCCGTGGTGTATGAAACGCGGGCTTCGCACAACGGCATCTGGAGTGATGCACGCGCCCTTTATCCCGCCATGCTGGACGCCGCCTTGCAGGGCTTCCCGCGTCCTCCGGCTGGCACGCGCCGCGTCAACGTCGAGATCCCGCGTTGAAAGAGCCCACGCGCATCATCGCCATTCGCCATGGCGAAACCGCCTGGAACGTGGACACACGCATCCAGGGCCACCTGGACGTACCGCTCAATGCACGCGGCCAATGGCAAGCTGAGCAACTCGGCCGCGCGCTCGCCGGCGAACCGCTGGCAGCCATCTACAGCAGCGACTTGTCGCGGGCCCACGAGACGGCCAGCCATGTGGCGCGGCACACCGGCGCCGAGCTGAACGTCGAGCCGCGCCTGCGCGAACGCAGCTTCGGCAGCTTTGAAGGCAAGACCTTCGCCGAGGTCGAGTCCACTGCACCGCAGGACGCGCAGCGCTGGCGCCAGCGCGATCCGCACTTCGTGCCCGAGGGCGGTGAGTCCTTGACGCAATTGCAAGAGCGCGTGGTTGACATCGCCAGCACGCTGGCTGCGCGGCATCCGGGGCAGTTGATTGCGATGGTCAGCCACGGCGGCGTGATGGACGTGCTTTACCGAGCCGCCACCCGGCTGGACCTGAAGGCTGCCCGCACCTGGGCGCTGGGCAACGCCGCCATCAACCGCCTGCTGTGGTCGCCGCAGGGCTTCACGCTGGTGGGCTGGGCTGACACCGGGCATTTGCAAGAACCCATGAGCCAAGCACCCACAGTGCGGGACGAGACCAGCACTTAGCTACCCTGCGAAGCGCGGGAGCCCGAGGGCACGCGCCGGCTCTGTAGCAAGGCAATGTTCTGCTCGCCTGTCACGGTGCTGGCGTAGTGGTTGTTGATCACGTCCACGCTGGTGCGGGCATTGCGCGCCAAGGTCAGCAAGTCGATGCCCTGGCCGTACAACAGCCGGAAGGTGATGGCCGAATGGCGCAGGCTGTACAGGCTGCGCGGTTGGCCGTGCGGGCCCTTCTTCAAGCCGGTTTCGGCCAGTACCCAGTTGAAATGAAAGTTCAGCACCCAGTGCGCGTAGTTGCGGTCGCGCAGATGCGGCAAGAACAAATAGTCGTCAGGCCCGGCCAGCCCCAGCGGCGCCTGGTGCTTGCAGACCTGCTGGTAGCAGCGCACGGCAGGCTGCAACGTCACGATGGGCCTGCCGTGGCTTTTGGTCTCCGGCAAGGTCAGCCGCAAATACGTCTGGTTGGCGCGAACAATCTCCACATGCCGGTGCTGCAAGGTCTTGAGGTCGCTGGGGCGGATAAAGCTGTGCAACATGAAGGCCATGGCCCAGGCCAGGTCAGGCGGCAAACGCTGTTCGGCCTTGCGGATCTTGTAATTAACGCGAATGGCGTCGGCGCTCTCGGGGTAGGGCGCGCCCCGCAGCCGCCGCGCACAGCGGATCAAGGTCCAGTACTCTGATGGCGTGAAAGCGCCGCGCGGCGTCGAGACGATCTTGATCTTGGGGAACTCCGGCAGCTTGTCCAGCTCGCCCATGGACACCGCATGTGACAGCACCTTGCGCACCGCCACCAGGTACTGGCTCACGGTGGTGCTGCTGAAAGTCTTGCTTAACACGTGTGTAAATTCAAGTAGCACAGGGAAGGTGATGGCCGAGGGTGCCAAGCCGCTCCAGCGCGGCAGGATGTGCAAGTCCAGCCGGTTGCGCAGCACCTGGTAACTGCCCAGCGCGTATTCGCCCCGGTCGGCCCGCGCTTGCTCGTTGGCCAGCAGTTGGGCGGCCATCGCGCCAAAAGTCACCACGGGGGCCGCAGCCGCTGCGTCCTTGCCCGAACGAGCGCTGGCGCCCTTTCGGGACTTGAAAAGCGGCAGTTGCGCCTCGTCCTCGCTGCTCAGGTGGCGCTCGGCCATGAGCTGCTCATAAAACTGCCGCGCAAAGCTCTGCGCCATGCGCAGCGACTGCGTCTGCGTGCTGCGGCGGTAGGTACGGCCGGCCACCCAACAGCGAACCTGCCAGAACCGGCTGGCCGCCATCTTGAAAACCGCCAACTTTTGCGGATAACCGGGCACCGGGGTCATGGTCTCCAAAATGGGGACGGTGCGCTCGCGTCCCCCAGCCCGCGCAGTGCCGCTCGGCGCGGAATCGTTCGCTGCAACGCGCTCAAAAAAGGAATTCGACACCGACATCAATGAACCCAAGTGTTGTACACATGACAAGTAAAACCTAACTGTTTATTGCTTGCTGGTGACTTTGACCAGTGACGGGCTAAATCCCAATGACTACAGGCGATTTCGGTCGATTCAGGCGGGTTTTGGGACCGCCCGAGTGCGACCGTGCGCTTGTACAGACCGAAACGTACAACTAATAACAAGAAATTCAGCACTCAAACTCCCCCTGGTAGGGCGAAACGATTTTCATGACCCCAATTTATTCACCTAATTGCCCTGGCTGCTGTGGCAGCTGTTGGCGCCGCTTCCGCTCAGTCCACCGTGAACATCGGCGGCACTTACAACTTCGGCCTCCAGAAGGCCGATACCGGCGCTAAGTCTGCTGATTTCTTTGATTCGAAGGTCAACTTCTCGGGTACTGAAGATCTGGGCGGCGGTCTGAAGGCTTCCTTCTTCACCGAAATGCAACTGGGTGGCCGTGCCAACCTGGCACCTACCACCGTGGATACCAAGTCTTCACGCGTTTGGGCACGCAATGCAACGCTGGCTCTGTCTGGCGATTTCGGTGCCGTGACCGGTGGCCGTATCGAGTCCAGCAACACCCATCAAAATGCTCAATTGGCTGGCGCTTCTTTGAATGACGGCTTTGATAAAGCCGGTTTGGCTGGCGCCGTGTCGAACTACAACACCATCGGCTACACCACACCAGAACTGGTGCCTGGTCTGCGCGCTTCTGTGTCCCAGCTCAAATCGTTGGACAACGCGTTTGCACCTGCTGCCAGCGCCGCTAACACCGAAACCACCGTGAATGTGCTGGGCGCGTCTTACGCTTCTGGTCCAGTTGCTGCTGGATTGGCTTACAAAATGGTTGAAGTTGCCAATGCAACCAAAGGCAAAAAAGCTGAACTGTTCGCTACCTATGACCTCGGCGTTGCCAAAATCGGCGCTGGTTTCGGCAAGAACTCTGGTGCAGCCTACGCTGGCGAAAAAGCCACTGTGATCCTGAGCGCGGTCGCTCCATTGGCTCCAAACTTCACCCTGGGTGTTGACTACGCCAAGCGTTCCGCTGGTGGCACCGCTCTGGTCGACGGCAAAGGCTACGCTGTTGCCGCTAACTACATGCTGAGCAAGCGCACCAAGCTGAACGCTACGGTCGGCAAGGTCGAAGGCTCTGGCTTGACCGGCGCCCAGCAGTACCGCGTGGGTCTGTTCCACTCGTTCTAATTTGACGCTGACGCAAGTCAGCTGAGAGTCAAGACATGAAAAACCCCGCTGTGGCAACACAGCGGGGTTTTTTTGTGGACACTCCGACATCTTTCACAAAACTCGGAAATCTCTTGTTCAGAACCATTTTGTTGCTTGTCAGTGCTCTTGCCTTGACTGCTTGCGCCCACTGGCCGGGTGATGAAGCGGCTCATGACGCATCGCCCTGGGCCCGCGCATCCATGTTGGGTCAACCCGGCGCGCCAGTGCCGGTGAATGCGATGCCTGAGGGTGGTACCGATTGGCAGCACCGCACCTTCCCCGGCAAGACGCCCAATCAGTTCACTCCTGGCAATTTTGATGGCCGGCCGATGATGGCTGTGCATTCAATGGCGGCGATGAGCGTGCTGCGCAAAGCGGTCAATGTGGAGCCCGACCACCTGAGCACCCTGCGTTTTTCATGGCGAATGACGGCGCTGATCCCGGGTGCCGACATGACCGTGCGCGAAAAAGACGATGCGCTGCGGCTGGTATTGGCCTTTGATGGCGACCGCTCGCGGCTTTCTGCGCGAGACCACATGATGTCGGAGCTGGCGCGCACCTTGACCGGCGAGGAAATGCCCTACGCCACCCTGATGTACGTCTGGTCCAACCAGCGGGAGTTGGGCAGCGTCATCCCTAATTCACGCACAGATAGGATCCGCAAGCTGGTGCTGGAGTCAGGCTCGGGAGGGCTGGGCCGCTGGCTGGACTATGAGCGTGACATTCGCGCGGATTACCGGCGAGTGTTTGGCGAGGAGCCGGGTCGCCTGTTGGCGGTGGCTTTGATGACAGACACGGACAACACCCGCAGTACTGCTCAGGCTTGGTACGGTCCGCTGAGTTTTGGCAAGCTGCCTGTCGCGATCAAAGAGGTGCCCTGACCCTTGAGGCTTATGCGTAGCGCTTGTTGCGCAAATTGTTTTTCATGTCCTGCAGCAAAGGCTGCAGCTTGGGCCCACCCACGCGAAGCGCCACGGCGGTCGCCAGGATGTCGATGATCATCAAATGCAGGAGTCGCGAGACCATGGGGCTGTAGCGGTCGTAGCCCTCGGGGTGGTCGGCTGTCAGATGAATATGCCCAGCCGCGGCCAGGGGCGAACCACTGGCCGTGATGACAATGACCGTCGCGCCGTTCTTGCGCGCGATGTCTGTGGCGTCCATCAAATCGCGGGTGCGGCCTGAGTTGGAGATCACCACCAAGCAGTCACCCGGCACCAGCAGCGACGCACTCATGACCTGCATGTGGCCGTCGCTGTAGGCGATGGTGTTCACCCCCAAGCGAAAGAACTTGTGCTGCGCATCTTGCGCCACGATGCCCGAGTTGCCCACGCCAATGAACTCGATGCGCTTGCCGCTCTGGCATGCCAAGAGCAGGGCATCGACTGCTTTGCTGACAGCAAAAGTGCTGGCGTCATTGCGGTATTTCAAGAAGGCCGACACGGTGTTGTCGATCACCTTCACCACCACGTCGCTGACCTTGTCGTCAGTATCGACACTGCGGTGGATGAAGGGCACGCCCTCGCTCACGCTGCCGGCTAATTTGAGCTTGAAATCACTCAGACCGTCATAGCCCAGGCTACGGCAAAAACGCACCACCGTCGGCTTGCTCACATGCGCCCGGTCTGCCAGCTCGCTGATGGGCAAATTTGCAAAGGCCCGCGCATCGCTCAGCACCAGCTTGCCCACGCGCTGCTCCGCTGGCGCCAGCGAAGGCAGGCAGGCTTTGATTCGGTCTAGCATTCCTCACTCCAACAAAAGCCATCTCTTGCGATCATGGCGCTGGAAGCGCTGGGTCCCCAGGTTCCGGCGGCATACGGCCTTGGCGGATGCGCGTCGTGGCGCCAGTGATCCAGGATGGGTTCGACCCAGCGCCACGCTTCTTCTTGCTCGTCGCTGCGAACAAAAAGGTTCAAGCGGCCTTCAATCACGTCCAGCAGCAAGCGCTCGTAAGCGCCCACGCGCTCGGAGCCAAAGCGTTTGTCAAAGTCCAGGTCCAGTTGCACGGGCGCGAGCTGGGCTGATTTCGGCCTGCTTTCCGCCAAGCTGGCATCGCCAGCGCTAGCCCGCTTGTCCGCGCCTTGCGCCAGCAGGTGCAATTCCAGGCCGTCTTTGGGCTGCAAGTTGATGACTAGGCGGTTCACCGCGCCAGACGGCGTGCTGAAAATGGCGTGCGGCGTGGGCCTGAAGTTGACGACGATGCGCGCATCACGCGCGGCCAGGCGCTTGCCCGTGCGAATGTAGAACGGCACACCGGCCCAGCGCCAGTTGGCAATCTCGGCGCGCAGCGCCACAAAGGTCTCGGTCTGGCTGTGCGGCGGCACGCCGGTTTCTTCGCGGTAGCCCGGCACCTGGCCGCCGTTGATGTTGCCAGCCGTGTACTGCCCGCGCACCACGTGCTGCTGCAGCGTCTCGGTCGTCCAGGGCTTGAGCGCGCGCAGCACCTTGAGTTTTTCGTCGCGAATCGCGTCGGCGTGTGCGTTGATGGGCGGCTCCATGCCGATGGCGCACAGCAGTTGCAGCGCGTGGTTTTGCACCATGTCGCGCAGGGCGCCGGTGTGGTCGTAATAGGCGCCGCGTTTTTCGACGCCCAAATCCTCGGCCATGGTGATCTGGATGTTGGCAATGTTTTCGCGGCGCCACAGCGGCTCGAACAGGGCGTTTCCAAAACGCAGCGCAAACAGGTTTTGTACGGACGGCTTGCCCAGGTAATGGTCGATGCGGAAAACCTGTTTTTCGCTCAGCACGCGCCGCACGGTGTCGTTGATGGCGCGGTTCGAAGCAAGGTCATGGCCGAGCGGCTTTTCAAGCACCACACGCGTTTGCGGACCGTTCAGGCCGGCGGCTGCAATTTGCTCGACGACTGAGGTGAAAAGGCCGGGCGCTGTGGCGACGTACATCACGACCGTGTCGGCGTTGCGGGCCTTGAGCATGTCGGCCAGGCGCGCGTAGTCAGCGGGCTTGGTCACGTCGAGGCGGATGAAATGCAGCAGGGCGGCGAAGCGGGCGAACTCTTCCTGGCTGGGGCGCTTGGCCAGTTCCACTTCGTCAAAACGCGCCTTGATGAAGCTGCGGTAAGCCTCGTCAGACAGATCGTCGCGTGCCACGCCGATGATGCGGCCGCCCGAGGGCAGCGAGCCGTGGCGAAAGGCCTGGAACAGTGCAGGCATCAGTTTGCGCCAGGCCAGATCGCCAGTGCCGCCGAAGAGAACAAGGTCAAAACTCATGGGTGGGTCCAAGGTGCTAGGTTGCCGTAATCGCTCAAGTTCAACAATGGTAACTGAGTTTCATGAATCGACCCATAATGGCTTGCTTAACCAAGCTTTGCCGACTTGCTTGGCATTCTCAATCGTCACTTTGCTTATGTCTGGTCGTTAGAATCGTCAAAGTAATCCAATTACCGGGTTGGTCAGGCGACTTCGCCTTGGCCCTTGCCTTTCAGCCACATTGCTGCCGTCATCTCATTCGATAATCTGTCCATGAACCAACTCGACGCTCTCCGCCAATTCACCACCGTGGTCGCTGACACCGGTGACTTTCGCCAACTTGACCAGTTCAAGCCGCAGGACGCCACGACCAACCCGTCGCTGATCCTCAAGGCTGTTCAAAAGGCTGAATACCAGCCGCTGCTCAAGGACAGCGTCGAGCGTTTTCGCGGCAAGCACCTTGACGAAGTGATGGACCGTTTGCTGGTGCGTTTTGGATGCGAAATCCTGTCCATCATTCCCGGCCGCGTCTCGACCGAAGTCGATGCCCGTCTGAGTTTTGACGCGGACGCGACCTTGGCCCGCGGTGAGCGCATCATGGCTTTGTACAAGGCTGAAGGCATAGCACCCGAGCGCGTGTTGATCAAGGTCGCAGCCACATGGGAAGGCATCCAGGCGGCTGAAAAGCTGGAGCAGCGCGGCATTCGCACCAACTTGACTCTGCTGTTCTCGTTTTGCCAGGCCGTGGCTTGCGGTCAGGCTTGTGTGCAGCTGATTTCACCCTTCGTGGGCCGTATTTACGACTGGTACAAAAAGTCCGCTGGTGCCGCCTGGGTTGAGGCCGAAAAATCGGGTGCGAATGACCCCGGTGTGCAGTCTGTGCAGCAGATCTTCAATCACTACAAGAAATACGGTATCGCCACTGAAGTCATGGGCGCAAGCTTTCGCAACATCGGTCAAATCACGGCGCTGGCTGGTTGCGACTTGCTGACCATCAGCCCCGACTTGCTGGCACAGTTGGCTGCGAGCGACGCGCCTTTGACCCGTGCATTGGATGCCGGCGCTGCGCGCAATCTGGACCTGCCGCCCGCGCAGTTTGACGAGTCGGGCTTTCGCTTTGCGCTGAATGAGGACGCGATGGCCACTGAAAAGCTGGCCGAAGGTATTCGCGCTTTTGCCGCTGACGCCGTCAAGCTTGAACATTTGATGTTGGCCGCATGAGCGCGGCGTCTGCATGGAGCGCTTTGACGACGCGCTGTGACCGTACCCCCGCCTGGGCTGCACTGAACGCGCACTTTGACGCCGGCACGGGTGCGTTTGATTTGCGCGCAGCTTTTGCAAGCGATGCAAACCGATTTGAATCGCTGAGCCAGCCAGCGCCGTACATCTTTGCGGACCTCTCCAAAAACCTGATCGACGCGCCCACCGAAGCCTTGCTGCAAACGCTGGCCGAGCAGTGCGGACTGGATGCGCATCGCCGCGCCATGTTTGCGGGCGAAGCCATCAACAACACCGAGCAGCGGGCGGTGATGCACTTCTTGCTACGCCAGCCGGAGCGAAAAGTCGGCGATGCGACCCAGCCATGGGACGCCGAGCTGGCGCAAGTGCACGCCACGCTCAAACCCATGCTGGCCTATGCCGAGCAGGTGCGCGCTGATGCGGGCATCACAGACGTGGTCAACATCGGCATCGGCGGCTCTGACCTGGGTCCGCAAATGGCGGTTCGCGCTTTGGCGGCCTATGCCATGCCGGGCAAGCGCCTGCACTTCGTCTCTAACGTCGATGGGCATGAACTAGCTGGTTTGTTGAAGCAGTTGGATGCGCGCAAGACCTTGTTCCTCATCGCATCCAAGACCTTCACCACCACCGAGACCATGACCAATGCGCGCTCGGCCAAGGCTTGGTTTGAGACGCAGATGGCGCAGAGCGGTGAGGGCGCTGCCCAACACATCGCCCGCCATTTCGCCGCCCTGACCACCAACGTGGCCTCTGCGCAAGCTTTTGGCATCAGTACCACCTTTGGCTTTTGGGACTGGGTGGGCGGGCGTTATTCCATGATGTCAGCCATCGGCTTGCCGTTGGCCATCAGCATCGGTGCTGACGCTTACCGCGAGATGCTGACTGGCGCGCACGCGATGGACGAGCATTTCCGCACCGCGCCTTTTGCGCAAAACCTGCCGGTACGTCTGGGCCTGCTGGACGTCTGGTACCGCAATTTCCATGGTTTTACCAGCCGCAGCATTGCGCCGTATCACAGCGCTCTGGGCCGCTTGCCTGCGTATTTGCAGCAGCTTGAAATGGAAAGCAATGGCAAGCGCGTGGACCGCGACGGCCAGCCGTTGCCTTTCGGCACATCCCCCGTGCTGTGGGGTGAGCCGGGCACCAACGGCCAGCATGCCTACTTTCAAATGCTGCACCAGGGTACGGACGTGGTGCCGATGGAGTTCATCGCCGTCAAAAAGCCTGCGCACGATTTGCCTGGCCATCAAGACAAGCTGCTGGCTAACGCGCTCGCGCAGGCGCAGGCTTTCATGCAAGGGCAGGCAGACGTTGGCGGTCACCGCAACTTTCCTGGCAACCGGCCCAGCACCTTCTTGCTGCTCGACGAGCTCACGCCCGCCAGCCTGGGCGCGCTGATTGCGCTGCAGGAGCATCGCGTGTTCGTCAGTGGCGCGATCTGGGGAATCAACAGCTTTGACCAATGGGGCGTGGAACTGGGCAAAGTGTTGGCGAAAGACATTGAAGCTCGCTTGGCAAGCGGTAACGCGCAAGGCCTGGATGGCTCGACGGCAGGCTTACTGGCCCGCCTGAAGGTTTGAGTGCTTCAAACCATTTGAAAAAAGCAGCCCAATGAACATCGTTTTTGATTTTGGCGCGGTGCTCTTCACCTGGCAGCCAGCGCACATGCTGGCGAAGTATTTTCCGCATTTGGCCAGCACGCCAGCTGCTGCGCAGGAGTTGGCCACCGCCATCTTCCATCACGAAGACTGGCAAGACTTCGATCGCGGCACTGTCGAGCTGCCCGCCGTGGTGGCCGCCACGGCCAAGCGCATGGCGATGCCGCACGACGAACTCCACGCCATGCTCGCGCCGATTGGCGAGCGCTTGGCACCGATTGAATGCAACATCGACTTGCTCAGCGCTTTGAAAGAGCGGCGCGACCGGGATGGCGATATCAAGTTGTATTACCTGTCCAACATGCCTGTGCCTTATGCCCGCACGCTCGAGCAACAACATAGCTTCATCAACTGGTTCGACGGCGGCGTCTTCTCAGGCGACGTGAAACTCGGCAAACCCGACCCGGCGATTTATCAGCTGCTGGCCGACCGCCACAGTTTGCTACCCGAGCGAACAGTCTTCATCGACGACATGCCCGTCAACGTAAAAGCCGCGCAAGACCTGGGCTGGCACGCCATCCATTGTCATGACCCCAGGTTGCTTGCTGGTCAGTTGGATGCCGTGCTGGCTGCGACGCTCTAAGTCCTTCCTGATTTTTTAGTCGCCCAAAGAAAAACCCCGCAGGGCTTGCGCCTTGCGGGGTTTTTGTTGGCAGAGCCGGGAGCTAACTCCCGGCGCCGACATTGGCAATTACATGCCCATGTCGCCCATGCCACCCATGCCGCCCATGCCACCACCCATGCCGCCACCGGCAGGTGCGTCGTCTTTAGCAGACTCGGCAACCATGCACTCGGTCGTCAGCATCAGCGACGAGACCGACGCTGCGTTTTGCAGTGCGGTGCGGGTCACTTTGGTGGGGTCCAGGATACCCATTTCGATCATGTCGCCGTAGGTGTCGTTAGCAGCGTTGAAGCCGTAGTTGCCTTTGCCAGCCAGCACAGCGTTGACCACCACAGAGGCTTCGCCGCCTGCGTTGTAAACGATCTCGCGCAGCGGCGCTTCAATGGCGCGCATCACCAGCTTGATGCCGGCGTCCTGGTCTGGGTTGTCGCCTTTGATGACACCAGCCGCTTGCTTGGCACGCAGCAAAGCCACGCCGCCGCCAGCCACGATGCCTTCTTCCACAGCCGCGCGGGTTGCGTGCAGGGCGTCTTCAACGCGGGCTTTCTTCTCTTTCATTTCGACTTCGGTGGCAGCGCCAACCTTGATCACAGCAACACCGCCGGCCAGCTTGGCCACGCGCTCTTGCAGCTTTTCACGGTCGTAGTCGCTGGTCGCTTCTTCGATTTGAACGCGCACTTGCTTGACGCGGGCTTCGATGTCAGCAGCAGCGCCGGCGCCGTCGATGATGATGGTGTTTTCTTTGCCCACTTCGATGCGCTTGGCCTGGCCGAGGTCAGCCAAGGTCACTTTTTCCAGCGACATGCCAACTTCTTCGGCAATCACTTTGCCGCCGGTCAGGACAGCGATGTCTTCCAGCATGGCTTTGCGGCGATCGCCAAAACCTGGCGCCTTGACAGCGACAACCTTCAAGATGCCGCGCAGGGTGTTCACGACCAAAGTAGCCAGGGCTTCGCCTTCGACTTCTTCAGCAATGATCAAGAGCGGACGGCCAGCCTTGGCGACTTGTTCCAGCGTAGGGAGCAGGTCACGGATGTTGCTGATCTTCTTGTCGTAGAGCAGAACAAAGGGGTTGTCCAGCAAAGCGGACTGCTTTTCTGGGTTGTTGATGAAGTAAGGGGAGAGGTAGCCACGGTCAAACTGCATGCCTTCGACGACGTCGAGTTCGTTTTGCAGGGACTTGCCGTCTTCCACAGTGATGACGCCTTCTTTGCCGACTTTGTCCATCGCATCAGCAATGATCTTGCCGATGGATTCGTCAGAGTTGGCAGAAATCGAGCCGACTTGGGCGATTTCTTTGGAAGTGGTGGTTGGCTTGGAAGCCTTGCGCAACTCTTCGGTCAGGGCCGTGACAGCCTTGTCGATACCGCGCTTCAGGTCCATCGGGTTCATGCCGGCGGCCACGTACTTCATGCCTTCGCGCACGATGGCTTGAGCCAGCACGGTGGCGGTGGTGGTGCCGTCGCCAGCGTTGTCAGAGGTCTTGGAAGCAACTTCCTTGACCATCTGCGCGCCCATGTTTTGCAGCTTGTCTTTGAGTTCGATCTCTTTAGCGACCGAAACGCCGTCTTTGGTGACGGTTGGGGCGCCGAACGAGCGCTCGAGCACCACGTTGCGGCCTTTAGGGCCCAGGGTAACTTTGACGGCGTTGGCCAGGATGTTCACACCCTCGACCATGCGTGCGCGGGCTTCGCCGCCGAAAATGACGTCTTTTGCTGCCATGTTTAATTCTCCAGATTCAGGTTAGTTAAGGATTGATCAAGAGTTGATCAGTTGGGGACAGAGCTGCGGGCGCTTCGCGGTCCGCAGGTCAGTCCCGCAAAATTACTTGGACTCTACGACTGCGAAGAGATCGTCTTCTTTCATGACCAACAGCTCATCGCCATCGACCTTGACGGTCTGGCCGCTGTACTTGCCAAACAGGACGCGGTCGCCCACTTTGACGGCCATGGCGCTGATTTCGCCTTTGTCGTTCTTCTTGCCAGGGCCGACGGCCAGGACTTCACCTTGATCAGGCTTTTCAGCAGCGCTGTCAGGGATGACGATGCCGGAAGCTGTTTTGGTTTCGTTTTCGACGCGTTTGACAATCACGCGGTCGTGCAATGGGCGAAGTTTCATGAGATCTCCTGAAAGAGTTTGTTGTTGAACCATCAAAAAGCACCAGCCGAATCGGGTTCGTTGGTGCCCTGTAACTCCAGGTCTGAGCGAACGGGCAGGCTTGTTAGTCCTCGCTTGTTAGCACTCTCGACCCTTGAGTGCTAATGATAAGGCTCTTTTCCCGGCTTTCAAGAGGCCGGTGCTGGCCAGCACAGCAGATGTATGGTTTCTGCTGATTTTTGCCAGGGCTCAACAGCCGCCAATCCAGCGCAGTGAGGATGGCCTCAAAATCGTCGCTTTCCCCCTGACTGAAAGTGAAAGCACCTGATGCCACGCCACCTCCTGGATGAATCCCGACTCCACCCTGCCATCCGCCCCCTTGTGGCCGCGCACCACCGCGCTGTCGTTGAAGAAGTGCAAGCTGCGATTGCGGCGCACCGCGTCGTGGTGGTCGGCATGGGCCAGAACCCCATGGTGGGGAAAGCGCAAAAGCACCTGAGCACTGCAGGCATTGCGCACCACACCCTGAGCTACGGCAACTACTTCAGCCAATGGCGCAAGCGCAACGCCTTGAAGATGTGGACGGGCTGGCCGACTTTCCCCATGGTGTTTGCCGATGGGGTGTTTCTCGGTGGCGCTGACGACGTGCAAAAGCTCATTGCCACCGGCCAGCTGAAGGCACGTTGAAAGAACGTTTAAGGTGCGTCAAGGGCGCGCGAAGGCTAGGCGCCAGGGCTGCTCAAGGCAGCCGGCCTGCTCGGTTTAGGCGCGCGTGCCTAAAGGCGGGCCAAAGCGGTTGGCCTGGTGCATTCACGCTTAAGATTGCTGCACTGCAACAATTTTAAAAAGGGATACACCATGTTCAACAACACCTCCTTCGACGCCATCACCAAGACCATGAAAGAGAACGCGGCCAAGTTCAACCCCGCCGCTTCCCAGGAGGCCCTCAAGCCCCTGATGGCCAACCTCGAAGCCTGGGGCGAACTGGCCCAAAAGCAAGCCCAAGGCGCCCAAGCGTCCATGACGGCTGCCTTCGAATCGTTCAAGACCGTCAAAGAACCCCAGGCTGCGTTTGAAGCCATGAAGGCCTTGGCTGAGCAGAACATCGCCACGGCCACCAAGAACTTGAAAGAAGTCACCGCCCTGGGCGTGGCTCAGTTCCACACCAGCGTGGAAGCCATCGAAAAAGCCCACCCGATGCCTGAAGCGTTTTCGGCTGTCAGCAACAGCCTGAAGTCCGCAGTGGCTCAGATGCAGAGCACGGTCGAGTCGGCTGTCAAAACTGCCAAAAAGAAGTAATTAGAAGTAATTGAACCGAGTCTGGGCGCGGCCTTCGGGTTGCTGCCTGGCCGTTTGCCTACATCCACATCAGAACGCGCTGACACGGCGGACAAGTTGGTAGCGTTTCAATGGTTCTCTATCTTGGGGTGATTGCCCTCTATCGAAGCCTTGAACGCAGGAGCCAGACATGAGTGAACTCGGAATCCGGGTGGCCAATCGGGCCGGTCCCCAAGCCAGCGGCTTGTTGTCGCGGCGTCCAGAAGCCAGCGCCAATGCCCGTCCACTGTGGCCTTTCACTGTGCGTTCAAACGGGCAGCGCCGGCCCCCGGCAGACAAGGGGCCAGACGCCAAGCCTAGCTTGAGTTTCACGACCTGAATCTGAGGCCGAGCCTTTTATGCAGCGCAGCAACAAAGTTGTGCCGCCAAAAAATAAGCCAGCCAAGAACAGCGCTGGCGAGATTCTTGGCAAGGAAGGCACCAACAGGACCCTACCCGAGCCCCAGCCTGAGGCAAACGAGTCCGAAGTTCAGCCGGGCGGGCAGGGCAAGTACGTCTCGCCCACGCCCTACACCCGCAAGGTTTAGCTTGGCGATCAGCCTTTGAGGCCAGCCGCTTGGCGCAGCACCGCCGCCTTGTCCGTACGTTCCCAGGAAAACTCAGGTTCGTCACGGCCAAAGTGACCGTAAGCCGCCGTCTTTTCATAGATCGGGCGCAGCAGGTCCAGCATCTGAATGATGCCTTTGGGCCGGAGGTCAAAGTGTTCGTTGACCAGTTTGGCGATCTGATCATCCGGAATCACGCCCGTGCCTTCGGTGTACACCGTCACGTTCATGGGACGTGCCACGCCAATGGCGTAGGCCACCTGAATCTGGCACTGACGGGCCAGGCCTGCAGCCACGATGTTTTTGGCCACATAGCGCGCTGCGTAAGCGGCTGAACGGTCCACCTTGGTGGGATCTTTGCCGGAGAAAGCGCCACCACCGTGAGGGCAGGCGCCACCGTAGGTGTCCACGATGATCTTGCGGCCGGTCAGGCCGCAGTCACCCTGCGGGCCACCGATGACGAAACGGCCGGTCGGATTGACCAGGTATTTCGTGTCTTTCAGCCACTCCGCTGGCAGCACGGGCTTGATGATTTCCTCGATCACCGCCTCGATGAAGGCGGGCTTCATGTGCGTTCCGTCGCTCATCTCAGGGCTGTGCTGGCTCGAGAGCACCACGGTATCGATGCTGTGCGGCTTGCCGTCCACGTAACGCATGGTCACCTGGCTCTTGGCGTCAGGCCGCAGGAAGGGCAGGCGGCCGTCTTTACGCAGTTGTGCCTGACGCTCGACCAAGCGGTGCGCGTAATAAATTGGCGCAGGCATGAGCTCAGTCGTCTCATTGCAGGCGTAGCCAAACATCAGGCCCTGGTCGCCCGCGCCGGTGTTCAAGTGGTCGTCAGACGCGTGGTCCACGCCTTGGGCGATGTCATTGGACTGCTTGTCATAAGCCACCAGCACCGCGCAGCCTTTGTAGTCAATGCCGTACTCGGTGTTGTCATAGCCAATGCGCTTGATGGTGTCGCGCGCGACCTGGATGTAATCCACGTGCGCGTTGGTCGTGATCTCGCCGGCCAGCACCACCAGACCGGTGTTGCACAGGGTCTCAGCGGCTACGCGGGACTTGGGGTCCTGCTTGAAAATCGCGTCAAGGATCGCGTCAGAGATCTGGTCGGCAACCTTGTCAGGGTGGCCTTCGGATACGGACTCGGATGTGAAAAGAAAATCGTTCGCCATTGCGTACACTCCATCAGGTTAGTCGGCGCGTTGCCGGCTTGGGGTGCCTCGGCGAACGCTTTAGCAGAGTTGTTTAACGTCGCCCTGCAAGTAGTTCTTTAACTCGGCGACGCTCCAATTATAGGCAAACTGCGTTGATCACGCCCTGCTTGGTTCGGGGCCAGCAAGCCCACACACCACGGATTGATGTTCCTGCTCTTCAGATTTTTTTCGCTTTGGCCGCTTCGCACATTGCATGCCCTGGGCGCTGCATTGGGCTGGCTGGTCTGGGCGCTGAGCCCGACCTATCGGGCCAACTTCAGGGCCAATGTGGCGCAAGCGGGCCTGTCCTTTGACGTGGCGCGCCCGGCCATTGCCGAGGCCGGGCGCTTTGTAGCGGAGTTGCCCAAGCTTTGGATGCGTGGACCCCATGAGTCTTGCCTGCCCAGTGTGCATGTGTCCGGTCAGAGTCATGCAGAAGCGGCCTTTACCCGTGGCCGAGGGGTGATTTTTTTTGCGCCGCATGCTGGCAGTTTTGAATTGGCACCGCAGGCGCTGGCCGAGTTGTACGGCCCCGTCACCGCCATGTACCGACCCGCGCGACAAGCCTGGCTGGCGCGCCTGATGCAGGCCAGCCGCAGCCGCCCCGGCATGGCCGCAGTCCCGGCTTCCTTGAGTGGAATTCGGCAAATGCACAAGGCTTTGAAAGCCAACGGCGCGGTGGCCTTGTTGACCGACCAGGTGCCGCCCCAGGGCTTGGGGGTTTGGGCGCCATTTTTCGGCAAGCCTGCATACACCATGACGCTGGCGGCCCGTCTGGCCCTGCAAAACGGCGCCGCCTTACTGCCTGTGCGCACGCTGCGCCTGCCCAGGGGCTGCGGCTATTCCATGGAGATACTGCCGCCATTGCAAGGCTTGGATGGCACACCCCCGCCCGATCTGGCGCAGGCCGTGGTACTCATCAACCAGTCAATCGAAGCCTTGGTATTAAGCCAGCCCGGCCAGTACCTGTGGGGCTATGCGCGCTACAAACAGCCGCGCGGTGCAGGGCCAGCAGCAGTGCAGCAGACCGAATGAGACTGCTGCAAAAATTAAAAGCCTGGCCGGGGCGGATCGGCACTCGCATGGGCATAGGCCTCATGCGGCTTATGGCGCCTTGGCCGCTGCCGCTGGTGCGCGGCTTGGGGTCGGCGTTTGGATGGGCGCTGTATGCGCTGGTGCCACCGCGCCGGCATATCGTGCAGACCAATCTGGCTCTGTGCTTTCCAGAGCTAAGTCCCGCCGAGCGCACAGCGCTGACGCGCCAGACTTTCATTTACTTTGCCCAGACGTGGCTGGACCGTGCCTGGCTCTGGCATGGCGATCCGGCCTTGTTGCGCCAGCGCTTGCACTTGCATGGGGCGCTGAATGAGTTTGAAGGGCAGGCGCCTACCATCGTGTTCAGTCCGCATTTCTTTGGCCTGGACGCGGGTGCCACCGCCATCAATATGCACATCGATCGGGACTTCACGTCCATCTATGCACGTCAGTCCAACCGCTTGCTGGACGACTGGATTCGTGCGGGTCGCCTGCGCTTTGGTCGCGTGCGCCTGTTCATGCGCACGGCCGGCGTGAAGGACAACGTCGCGGCCCTGCGCGGTGGCGAAGTTTTGTATCTGTTGCCCGACATGGACCTGGGTGCGCACAACTCGATCTTCGTGCCGTTCTTTGGTGTGCCCACCGCCACCGTGCCCTCCATTCCGAGGTTCGCACGGCTGGGGCGGGCCAAGGTCATCTCTGTGGTGCCGCGCCTGACAGCCACGGGCTATGACGTGGAAGTGATGCCGGCCTGGCCGGATTTCCCGAGTGGTGATCTGGAGGCCGATACTGCCTTGGTGAACCAGCATCTGGAGCGCTTCATACGCACCATGCCAGCCCAGTATTACTGGGTCCACAAGCGTTTTAAGACACGCCCGCCCGGCCAGCCCAAGGTTTATTGATTCAAGAAGGCTTGCAGCCGCGCCGCCACCAGCGCCGGTTGCTCATGCACCACCCAGTGCGTGGCACCGTCGATGCGCTCGAGCTGAAGTTGCGGCACAAAGTCTTGCAAGCCGTCCAGCAGCTCGGGCAATAAAGCGGTGTCGCCAGTGGCCCACAGCACCAAGGTCGGCAGTGCAACCCGCAGCATCTCGGGCGGCAAAGTAACTGCCGCTGCGGCTGGATCCTCATGCGGTGGCCCAGGCCGGGGTGGGCGCAAAGGCGAGGCGCGGTAGTAATTCAGTGGGCCGGCGAGGCCTGCTGCCCACGCGGCTCGGTACTTGGCCTTGACATCTTCCGTGAGCCAAGCATGCGGCCCGTCCATGGCACCCATGCGACTGAAAAGCTCCCACAGGCGGCGGTAATCGTCTTGGGCCAGCAAGGCCTCAGCGTCTGGGCGAATCAAAAAGTTCATGTACGCGCTGGCTTCTTGCTGGGCCGGCGAATGTTGCAGCGCCCGTAAAAAAGTGCCGGGGTGCGGGGAATTGATGATGGCCAGCTTTTTGAGTAACTGAGGCTGCGTCGCTGCCAGGTTCCAGGCCACGGCGCCGCCCCAGTCGTGAGCCACCAGAGCAGCTAATTGCCCGCCGTTGCCGCATGTCGCCTGTATCAAAGTGGCAAGGTCTTGGACCAGGTATTTGGCGCGGTAAGCAGCCACTTCAGCCGGCGCGCTGGAGCCCACATAGCCGCGTAAATTGGGTGCGATGCAGTGGTAGCCGCCGTTCTCAGCTTGAGCAAAGTGCTCAAGCAAGCCGTCCCAAACAAAGGCAGCTTCCGGAAAGCCGTGCAAAAACAGCAGTACCGGCCGCCCCGGCTCACCCGCGCTGCGGCAAGCCAGGCTGATGCCGTGCGGCAATTCAATCTGGCTGTGTCGGATCATGTTGGCGTGATGTTGCCGCTGCGCAGGTCCACCAAGCCTTCGGGATGCGCCCAGTCCCACAGGTGCCGGGCCACCTCATCCACGCCTTTGCGCTTGAGCGCAGAAAACAGCTTCACGTCACCGCCGCCGGCTTGCAGCTTGACGATGGACAGTACTTTGGCAGCTTCCGTCTTGTTAAGTTTGTCTGACTTGGTCAGCAGCACCAGGAACTTCAGGCCTTCGACCACCCGCGGGCGCACTACGTCCAGCAGAATTTCGTCCAGCTCCGTCAGGCCCAGGCGCGGGTCGCACAGCAGCACGATGCCGGTCAAGTTACGGCGCGTCTGCAAATAGTTGGCCATGACCTGCTGCCAGCGGTACTTGGCAGCCTTGGGCACGGCGGCGTAACCATAGCCTGGCAAGTCGGCCAGCACGGCATCGGTCAGGCCCTGTTTGCCTAGCGAAAATAAATTGATGCTCTGGGTGCGCCCCGGCGTTTTGGAGGCAAAAGCCAGCCGGTGTTGCTGGGTGAGGGTGTTAATGCAGGTCGATTTGCCGGCGTTGGAGCGGCCCACAAAAGCGATTTCTGGCACGTCCAGCGGGGGCAAATGATGCAGTTCGGGCGCGGTCGTGAGGAAGCGGGCGGTGTGCATCCAGCCCATGGCGATCTTGTCCAGATCAACGGGCGGGACCGCAGGAGGGGAGTTCAGGGCAGCGGTAGTCATTGCCCCGATTGTCGACTAAGCAGCGGTCGGCCGGGGGCTTGAGTCGGGTAATGCTGGGTTCAGCCTTAAGCCATTGTAAAATCGGATGTTGTTGGTTTTTGGTCCGCTCCTACTCAAAGCACTCGATATGAAGCTGTTCGCTACTTATTTCCTGGCCGCCGTCTTGGCTGTGCCCGCCGTCTTGACCTCCACGGCCCAGGCTTCCACGCCGGCACCGGCCGCAGCCAAGCCTGATCTTGTCAGCGGTGAAGCAAAATTTACAGCGGCTTGCGCAGCCTGCCACGGCGCTGACGGCAACTCGGGCTCGCCCGTGAACCCCAAACTGGCACAGCAACACCCTGAGTACCTCGTCAAGCAATTGCAGGAATTCAAAGCCGGTGTGCGCAAGAACGCCGTCATGCAAGGCATGGCTGCCACGCTGAGCGACGCTGACATGCGCAACATCGCTTACTGGGCTGCCGGTCAAAAAGCCAAGCCTGGTTTTGCCAAAGACAAAGATCTTGTCACGCTGGGCGAGCGCATTTACCGCGGCGGCATCGCCGACCGTCAGATCGCAGCTTGCGCTGGCTGCCACAGCCCAACCGGTGCTGGCATTCCTTCGCAGTACCCGCGCTTGCGCGGTCAGCACGCTGAGTACACCGCTGCCCAGCTCACGGGCTTTCGCGACGGGGTGCGTCAGAACAACTTGCAAATGACCCAAGTCGCGGCCAAGCTCAACGATCGCGAGATCCGCGCGCTGGCTGACTACATCGCTGGCTTGCGCTGATCCTGTTTGGGCAAGTTTTCGCTTTTCTAGCGGAACCCCTGCCTGAAACAAGCGCTGACAGACCAGCACTCCGACAGGCGGGCCTTGCCAAAAAGGCCCGCTTTTTTCATGGGCTCTTCGTTTTTCCTACGATCAGCTGTCTTTCTCTTTTGCCTCAGCGTTTTTTTCGGCGTCTGACGGCCTCACTTGGGCAAGCATGACCGTCTCGACGCAAGGCATTGAACTGCAAACCGGCTCCCGCACTTGGCGCAGCCTCGTGGAGCTGTTGTCGTCCATGCGCTTTTCCATCTCGCTGCTGACGGTCATCTGCATCGCTTCGGTGATCGGCACGGTGCTCAAGCAGCAAGAGCCGCTGGTCAATTACGTCAACCAGTTCGGCCCCTTCTGGGCGCAGGTGTTTGGCTTGGTCAGTCTGAGTACGGTCTACAGTGCCTGGTGGTTTTTGCTGATTCTGGCTTTCCTCGTCATCAGCACAAGCCTGTGCATCAGCCGAAATACCCCCAAGATTTTTGCCGACCTCAGGCAGTACAAAGAAAACATCCGCGAGCAAAGCCTCAAGGCCTTTGGCCACCGCGCTGAGAACACCTTGGGCGAAGCGCCTGAAACCGCTGCCCGTCGCATCGGCCAGATGCTGGTGCAAGGCGGCTGGAAGGTCAAACTGCAGAAGCGCGACGGCGGCTGGATGGTGGCGGCCAAGAATGGCGCTGCCAACAAGCTCGGTTATATCGCCGCGCACAGCGCCATCGTGCTGGTGTGCATTGGCGGCTTGCTGGACGGCGACCTCATCGTTCGCGCGCAGATGTGGTTCAACAACAAGTCAGTCTTTACTGGCTCGGGCTTGATAGCCGACGTGGCGCCGCAGCATCGCCTGGCGTCCAATAACCCGACCTTTCGCGGCAATCTGATGGTGGCCGAAGGCACACGCTCCAGCACAGCCCTGCTCAACCAGCCGGGGGGCGTGCTCTTGCAGGAGCTTCCTTTTTCCATTGAGCTCAAGAAGTTCATCGTTGAGTACTACTCGACCGGCATGCCCAAGCTGTTTGCCAGCGACATCATCATTCACGACAAGGAAACCGGCGAGCAGATTGCGCAGCGCGTGGAGGTGAACCACCCTGCGCGGCATCGCGGCATCGAGATTTTCCAGTCTGGCTTTGACGACGGTGGTTCTGCCGTGACCTTGCGCGCTGTGCCCATGGCGGCGGCCACCAAGAGCTTTGAAGTGCAGGGCAACATTGGCGGCGCCACCCAGCTGGCCAGCGGCGCGGAGCAAATGAGCCTGGAATTCACTGGTTTGCGCGTCATCAACGTCGAGAACTTCGGCAAGTCAGGCCCGACCTTGGTCCAAGGCACGGACGTGCGCAAGGTCGACCTGCGCCGCACCCTCGACGGCATCGACAACCATCTGGGCGCTGCCAACAAGACGACGACCAAGAAAGAACTGCGCAACGTCGGCCCGAGCGTGAGCTACAAGCTGCGTGACGCGTCTGGCCAGGCGCGTGAATACCAAAACTACATGCTGCCCGTGCGCATGAACGACGACCCGGCCAGCACGGCGGTCTTTCTTTTGGGTGTGCGTGACACCCCGGCGGACACCTTCCAGTACCTGCGCATTCCGGCGGATGCGGAAGGCAGCATGGCCACCTTCTTGGCCGTGCGCGCGGCCCTGAGCGACGAAGCCAAACGCGCCGAAGCGGTGCGTCGCTATGTGCGTCAAGCCATTGCAACTGACAAGCCCGAACTGGCAGAGCAACTCAGCGCTTCGGCTACGCGCGCGCTGGGACTTTTTGCAGGCGCTGAGCGCGTGCCGGCACCGGCGAGGCCTGGCCCTAAGCCTGCCAGCGACAAGCCAGCCACAGGCTTGCAGGCCATCTCTGACTTCATGGAGTTCAATGTGCCTGAAGCCGAGCGCGAGCGCGCCAGCGAAGTGCTGGTGCGTATTTTGAACGGCGTATTGTTTGAACTGGTGGGCATTGCGCGCGAGGACGCCAAGCTCAAGCCTTTGGCGCGTGATGAGGCCAGCCAGAACTTCATGTCCCAAGCGGTGCTCAGCCTGAGCGATGCGCAGTTTTACCCCGCGCCCATGGCCTTTGAACTCAAGGACTTCACGCAAGTCCAGGCCAGCGTGTTCCAGGTGGCACGTGCGCCCGGTCGCAATATCGTGTACCTTGGCTGCGCCTTCTTGATTCTGGGCATTTTTGCCATGCTCTACGTTCGCGAACGTCGCGTCTGGGTCTGGCTGGCGCCCGGTGCAGACGAACAGAGCGCCCGCGCCACCATGGCACTGTCGTCCAACCGCAAGACCATGGATGTGGACAAGGAATTTGACATGCTGAAATCTCGACTCATTCAGGTGAAACCATGAACACAAGTATTCTCAGCCGCGACGGCTCGTCCGAGTTGATGCTCAGCGAAGGTTACTTTGCGCGGCGCAATCTCCTGGACTGGGCTTTTGCCGTGCTGCTCGCGGTCGGGGGCTTATTTGCCTTTGTGCGCTACCAGGCGCACATGGACATTTATGAAAAAGCGATCTTGCTGGGCGCTGTTCCGGCGGCCATTTCGCTGGCCTGGTTCTGGCGGCCGCTGCGCGCCTTGATGCTGGCGGTGGGTGTTGCATCTGTAGCCGGGATTGCGCTCTACCAGGGCGACTTGATGCGCGCCGAGCAGGTGTTCTGGCTGAAGTATTTCCTGTCCAGTCAGTCGGCGATTTTGTGGATGAGCGTGCTCTTTTTCATGGGCACGATTTTTTATTGGATCGGCATGTTTGCGTCGCGTACGGAGACCGGTCGCAGCGCTGCCTTTGAGTTGCTGGGTTCCCGCATCGTCTGGGTGGCCATCGCCATGGCGCTCATTGGCAGCATGATGCGTTGGTACGAGGGTTATTTGATTGGCCCCGACGTGGGCCATATCCCCGTCAGTAATCTGTACGAAGTTTTCGTGCTGTTTTGCTGGATGACGGCGGCGTTTTACCTCTACTTTGAAGACCAGTACAAGACGCGGTCGCTGGGTGCTTTGGTGATGCTGGTGGTGAGCGCTGCGGTCGGCTTTTTGCTTTGGTACACGGTCGTGCGTGACGCGCATGAAATTCAGCCCTTGGTTCCCGCCCTCAAAAGCTGGTGGATGAAACTGCATGTACCGGCCAACTTCATTGGTTACGGAATGTTTGCGCTGGCAGCCATGGTGGCTCTGGCCTACCTGATCAAGCAGCAGGCTGCTGAAACACGTTGGCACAAACTGACGCCCTTGTGGCTGCTGGGCGTGGTGATCTGCTTTGTGCCCATCGTCTTTCGCAAGTCGCCAGCCGATGCGGGCGGCAGCAGTTACTGGCTGGGTTACCTGGCCGTGTCGGGCGTGATTGCGGCTGGAATTTTGCTGGGTCGTCAGCGCATCGCGGGGCGCCTCCCGAGCTTCGAAGTGCTCGACGACGTGATGTACAAGGCCATTGCGGTCGGCTTTGCGTTTTTCACCATCGCCACTGTGCTGGGCGCCTTGTGGGCCGCTGAAGCCTGGGGCGGTTACTGGAGCTGGGATCCCAAGGAAACGTGGGCATTGATCGTCTGGCTCAACTACGCGGCCTGGCTGCACATGCGGCTCATGAAGGGCTTGCGTGGTACGGTGGCTGCTTGGTGGGCGCTGGTGGGGCTGGCTGTGACGACCTTTGCATTCTTGGGCGTGAACATGTTTCTGTCCGGCCTGCACAGCTACGGAGAGCTTTAAGTTCGAGCGGCTCGCCACATCTGATTTTTCATTCATCTGGGGATTGCCATGCTGATCAAGACACAGGACACAGGTTTCAACCATCCGGTTCCCAGCGAGATCACCTCCGAGGGCATTTACCGCCGTCGGCGCGAAATGATCAAGCTGATGGCGGGCGGTGCGGCGGGTGCAGCTTTGGCCACTTGGGCCGGCCGCGAAGCCATGGCCCAAGTGGCCGGTGGCGTGGCACGACCCGGCAAGCTGGCAGGCTTGCCGGGAGCCAAGTCCAATGTGGCGGGCGCGGTGAGCATGGACAAAGTGACCGACTACAAAGACGCCAGCACCTACAACAACTTCTACGAATTCGGCACCGACAAGGCCGACCCGGCGCGCAATGCCGGCACCTTGGTCACCAAACCCTGGACGGTGGCTATCGAAGGCCTGGTCAAGCAGCCGCGCAGCTACGGCATTGAAGACCTGATCAAGCTCTCCGCGCAGGAAGAACGCATCTACCGCCTGCGCTGCGTGGAAGGCTGGTCCATGGTCATTCCCTGGGTTGGCTATTCCTTTGCCGAGCTGATCAAGAAGGTCGAACCCTTGGGCAGCGCCAAGTATGTGGAGTTCCACACCCAGGCCGATCCCAAAACCATGCCCTTCGTCGGCTCGCGCGTGCTGGAGTGGCCGTATGTTGAAGGTTTGCGCATGGACGAAGCCATGCACCCGCTGACTTTGCTGACCTTTGGCATGTACGGCGAGGTACTGCCCAACCAGAGCGGTGCGCCCGTGCGCATGGTCATGCCCTGGAAATACGGCTTCAAGAGCGGAAAATCCATCGTCAAAATCCGCTTCACCGACAAAGAGCCGCATACGGCCTGGAACAAAGCCGCGCCGTCTGAGTACGGCTTTTTTGCCAACGTCAATCCGAACGTCTCGCACCCGCGCTGGTCTCAAGAAACCGAGCGCCGCATTGGTGAAGACGGCCTCTTTGCCAAGCGCCGCAAGACGCAGATGTTCAACGGCTATGAAGCACAGGTCGGCCAGCTGTACGCCGGCATGAACCTGAAGAACCTGTTCTGAACAAGCTGCTGCTTCATCCGCGGGCCAAGCTGCTGGTCTGGCTGCTCTGCTTTTTGCCCTTCGCTTGGCTGGTCTACACCGCGGCCACTGACCAGCTCGGCGCCAATCCGCAAGAAGCGCTGATTCGCGCCACCGGCGACTGGGCCTTGCGTTTCTTGTGCCTGGTGCTTGCCGTGACGCCCCTGCGCGTGTTGAGTCATACGCCGGCATTCGCTCGCTTTCGGCGCATGCTCGGCCTCTTCATGTACTTTTATGCGCTGGTGCATTTTTTAAGCTACAGCGGCTTTGACAAAGAGTTCGATTTGGCGGCGATCATTGCCGACATCATCAAGCGGCCCTTCATTTTGGTGGGCAGCTTGTCGCTCTTGCTGCTCACGCCCTTGGCGGCCACCTCATTCAACGCCGCGATCAAGCGGCTCGGTGCCAAGCGCTGGCAGCAGCTGCACCGGCTGGTTTATGTCGTCGCAGGCACGAGTGTGTTGCACTTTTTCTGGATGCGTGCGGGCAAGAATAACTTCGCCGAAGTGGCGGTCTATGGTGTTGTCTTGGGTGTTCTGCTGGGCTGGCGCCTCCAGCAGGCGTGGGTTAAAAAGCGCTTGGCGCTTAGACGCTGACCAGTCGCTCATGGCGCATCTGGTCCGCCGCACTCTCGCGCTCCCGGATCACATGCACTTTGGCACCATCGACCAGCAACTCGGCGGCTCGGCCGCGCGTGTTGTAGTTGCTGGCCATGCTCATGCAATAGGCGCCTGCCGACAGCACGGCCAACTGGTCCCCAGCTACCACCGCCAGATCGCGGTCGCGGCCTATCCAGTCGCCGCTTTCGCAGACTGGGCCCACCACGTCGTAGCGAACCGCGTGGCTCGGCGTCTTGGCTGCCTTCAGCGGCACGATGGTGTGAAAGGCCTGGTACATCGCCGGACGGGGCAGGTCGTTCATGGCCGCGTCGATGATGCAGAAGTTCTTGTGCTCGCCCGGCTTGGTGTAGAGCACCTCGGTCACGCACACACCGGCGTTGCCTACCAGCGAGCGGCCCGGCTCGATCATCAGCTTCTTGTGGCCGTAGCCACGTGCATCGATTTTTTGCAGCAGTTGCGCCCACAGCGCATCGGCTTCGGGCGGCGTATCGCCGTTGTAGTTGATGCCCAGGCCGCCGCCAAAGTCGATGTGCGCCAGCACAATGCCGCTGGCTTCGATGGCCGCCACCAGGTCAAGCACGCGGTCCATTGCGTCCAGGTAGGGCGTGGCGTCTGTGATCTGCGAGCCGATGTGGCAGTCGATGCCGACCACCTTCAGGCCGGGCAGGCTGGCCGCATGCTGGTAGATGCGCAGTGCGTCTTCGTGCGCCACGCCAAACTTGTTGTCTTTCAGGCCCGTTGAAATATACGGGTGCGTCTTCGGGTCCACGTTCGGGTTGACGCGGATACTGACCGGCGCCTTCAAGCCCATGGATATGGCTACATCCGACAGAACGTCCAGTTCAGCTTCGCTCTCGACGTTGAAGCAGCCGATGCCGGCCTCCAGAGCCTGGCGCATCTCGCCGCGGGACTTGCCCACGCCCGAAAAAATGATCTTGTCCGGCGGCCCGCCGGCTGCCAGCACACGCGCCAGCTCGCCGCCAGACACGATGTCAAAACCGCAACCAGCTTGGGCAAACACTTGCAGCACGCCCAGCGAGGAGTTGGCCTTCATGGCGTAGCAAATCTGCGCGTTGCGCCCCGCAAAGCCGCGTTGGTAAGCGGCCAATGCCGAGAGCATGGAAGCTTTTGAATAGACGAAAAGGGGGGTGCCATGCGTGGCCGCCAGCGCGCTCAGGGATGCGCTCTCGACGTGCAAGCCATCATCTCGGTACGCAATGAAGGGTTGACCAGGGAACTGGGCTGCGGAAAGCTGCGGGGCGGGGTTTTGGCTCATTGGGGGGCGGAGGCGGGCTGGTCGGCTGGACTGACAGTTGCGGGAATGGGGGCTGCGGGAGGTTGAGCTGTAACTGGTGCCGTCAAGGCCTTGGGCGGTGGCGGCAGAAACAAAGGGCCCTTCTGACCGCAGCCACCCAGGCCCATACTCAACAGCGCGCCAAGCACAACGGTCAAGGCAGTCCGTCCATGACCTTGCGGCGCCGGGCCGACGTGCCTGCAGCCTAGAATTCCAGGTGGCGTTTTGAGGAAAGCAAACATGATGGGATTGTAATGACCGACCTGGAATATCTGGACCGTGCCGAGGCCGTGCTCAAAGCGGTTGAGCAGGCCTGCGACCGGATCAATGACGAGTCGGATGCCGACGTGGACAACCAGCGCACGGGCGGCATGATCACGCTGACCTTTGCCAACCGCAGCCAGATCATCATCAATCTGCAAAAGCCTTTGCAAGAGATCTGGCTGGCGGCACGGGCCGGTGGCTTTCACTACCGCTGCGATGGGGGCGCTCTACCCGCGCGTTGGCTGGACACCAAGGTCGGCACCGAGTTTTTTGCAGACTTGTCGCAGCACGCCTCAGAGCAGGCGGGTCAGCCGCTGACGTTCCTCAGTTCTTGAACAAGTCCAGGATGCGGCGGCGCTCGTCGGGCGCTGGCAGCACCTGAATCGGCGCGCCGGCCTGACCTTCTGTTGACTTGCCGTCCAGGCCCATGCTGGTGATGCCAGCGCCGCGCGCATATTCGTCGTAGTACCACTCACCGCCCAGATTGACCACGCCGGCCGGCACGGGCAACTCGGAGGGCGGGGTGTTCTTCAGGGCGGTCTCCATGAAGTTGATCCAGATCGGCAGGCTCAAGCCGCCGCCGGTTTCACGGTCGCCCAACTTGCGTGGTTTGTCGTAACCCATCCACACGGCTGCAGTCAGCGTGGGCTGGTAACCCACGAACCAAGTGTCGATGGAGTCGTTGGTGGTGCCGGTCTTGCCGTACAAGTCTGTGCGTTTGAGCATGGCCTGGGCCTTGGCTGCCGTGCCTGAACGAGTCACTTCCTGCAGCAGGCTGGACATGATGAAAGCGTTACGCGGCTCGATGGCGCGTGCCGACTCGGCTAGCGCAGGCGCAGGCGAGTCCACCAGTACGTGGCCTTGCTGGTCGGTGATCTTGGTGACCAGGTGCGGGCTCACGCGATAGCCGCCGTTGGCAAACACCGAGTACGCCGTGGCCATTTGCATGGGCGTGACCGAGCCGGCGCCCAGGGCCATGGTGAGATAGGCCGGGTGCTTGTCGGCTTCAAAGCCGAAGCGGCCTACCCATTCCTGCGCTGTTTGTGTTCCGATGGCTTGAAGGATGCGGATCGAAATCATGTTCTTGGACTTTTTGAGTGCCGTGCGCATGCTCATCGGACCCTCGAAAGTGCCGTCGTAGTTTTTCGGTTCCCAGGGTTGGCCGCCAGTGAAACCTGCGTCAAAGAACAGCGGTGCATCGTTGATCACGGTGGCCGGTGTGAAGCCTTTTTCAAGCGCGGCCGAATAGATGAAAGGCTTGAAGCTCGAGCCCGGCTGGCGCCAGGCCTGCGTCACGTGATTGAACTTGTTCTTGCCAAAGTCAAAGCCGCCGACCAGGGCGCGCAGCGCGCCGTCGCGTGGGTCCAGCGCGACAAACGCGCCTTCGACCTCCGGCAGCTGTGTGATTTCCCAGCCATTGGCACCTACGTGGGCCACGCGGATCAACGCACCACGCCGCAGCCTGATATTGGGCGGTGCCTTGTCGCTCAGGCCCGATTGCGCGGGCTTGAGGCCATCGCCTGTGATCTCCAGCTTTTCACCGTTCTGCCGTACGGCCACGATCTTCTTGGGGCTGGCCTCCAGCACCACGGCCGACATCACGTCGCCGTTGTCCGGACTGTCCGCCAGGGCATCGTCAATTGCGTCTTCCTGTTCGGCCGGCGTGTTGGGCAAGTCCAGAAACTTTTCCGGGCCGCGGTAGATCTGCCTGCGCTCGAAATCCATGATGCCCTTGCGCAGCGCCTTGTAGGCCGCTTCCTGGTCGGTAGAAGACAGCGTGGTGTAGACGTTCAGGCCGCGGGTGTAGGTCTCATCACCATATTGGCTGAACACCAGCTGGCGAACGGTCTCAGCCACGTACTCGGCGTGCACGCGGCCACCGTCCTTGCTGGATCGGATCTTGAGTTCTTCTTTCTTGGCGGCTGCCGCCTGCTCGGCGGTGATGAAGCCGTTTTCCTCCATGCGCTCAATGATGTAGAGCTGGCGCGAGCGGGCGCGCTGGGGGTTGCTGATCGGGTTGTAGGCCGAGGGCGCCTTGGGCAGGCCGGCCAGCATGGCGGCTTCTGCGATCGTGATGTTCTTGAGTGGCTTGCCGAAATAGGCTTCGGACGCCGCCGCAAAACCGTAGGCCCGGTTGCCCAGAAAGATCTGGTTCATGTAAATCTCAAGGATCTGGTCCTTGGTCAACATGTGCTCGAGCTTGAAGGTCAGCAAGATTTCGTAGATTTTGCGTGTGTAGCTTTTTTCCGCCGTCAGATAGACATTGCGCGCCACCTGCATGGTGATGGTCGATGCCCCCTGGCTCTTGGACCGGCCCACGTTGGCCAGACCCGCCCGCACCACGCCCAGGTAATCGACGCCGCCATGCTGAAAAAAGCGCGCGTCCTCGATGGCCAGCACCGCGTCTTTCATGGCCTGCGGAATTTCCTTGATCGGCGTGAGGCTGCGCCGCTCTTCACCAAACTCGCCGATCAAGGCGCCGTCTGCAGAAAACACCCGCATTGGCAGCTTGGGCCGGTAGTTCGACAACGCCGAGATATCGGGGAGATTGGGGTAGGCCACAGACAAGGCCACCGCAATCACCAGCAACAAGGCTACGCCCGCAGCTACAGCCAGCCCACCTGACCAAACCAGTAATCGGATCAACGCGGTTCGCCACGTGAGGCTGGCAGAAGTGGCGTTGGTGGCGGGGTCGTGAGGCTGGTTTTTGGTGGACATGCAGGCAATCGTGGGGGAGTCGCATTATAAAAATGAATGCGTACGCAGGTGTCAGCTTGTGCAAACCGCGCGGGCGGTGCTGCTTAAGGCATGCCCGTATTGACGCGATGCTTCAATTGCTGAAAATAGTACTTAAGTATGCAAATATTATCCAGGCTCTTGCGCCCATCGTCGGCCGCTGCCGCCGGACTGGACTTGAGCGACTCCAGCCTGACATGGGTGGCGCTGTCTCAGCGCAAGGGGCGCGGGCTGGTACTTCAAGGCTGTCTTTTCGAGCCCTTGGCGCCGGGCTGGGTGGTCAATGGCGAGATTACCGATTTCGGTCAGGTCGAGGCTGCCCTGCGACGCTTGATGCGCCGGGTCAGTGCGTCCACCCTGGATGCCGTCAAACCAGGGACGTTGGCGTTGGGGCTGGCCGTTCCGGCCGTGCTTGTCAATTTTCACCGCGCCCGCTATCCCGCCAACTTGTCTCAAACCCAATTGGCCGAGCGGGTTCAGGCCGACATAGCCCAGGAACAGCAACTGCAACTGCGGCACGAGGACTTGTGTGTCGACTTCCACAGGGAGCGTGCCGCGCCGGATGCCAGTAGCAGCGGGCAGACAGACTGGCGCGCAGCCGGCGTCCTACGGGCGGCCGTAGAAGACCGTATCGCTCTGGTTGAAGGTACTGGCTTGCCTTTGCATCCGGTTGTGATGGCTTCGGCGTTTGAGGCAGGTGTACACGCGGGGAGCCGAGTGATCTTGGCGCAAGGTGCCGGGGCGCTGGTGCAGTTGGTGCAGTTGCTGGACGGGCCTTGGTTTTGTCTGGACATCCTTGAGCAGACCGGCAGTTTGCAAAGTAAACGATTCAAGCTGGGCGAGTCCTTATCCCCCCATCCAGACTCCAACCCTGTTTTGCCCGAGGGGCTCGTGCAGGCGCTCATGGCCCCCGAGACTGGCGTGGGCGGCGATGTGGCCGCCGTCTTGCGCGAACGTCCGCTGAAGGTGTGGTTCTGCGGGCCACCTGATGCGGCGGACGCCTGGGCAGCCGCTTTGCAGCTGCGTACCGGTCTGCCTTGCGAAAGGATCGACGTCTTTGAGGGTATGGCCTTGAGTGAGGCCATCGAAGGGAGCAGCCTGCCGAAAGGCGCACAAGCGCTGGTGGCTTGTGGCTTGGCTTTGATGGCCCTCCCGCAAGCAGACCGTTCAAGGCGAGCCGCCAACCGCACGAAAAACTTCAATTTCTTGCCCTATCGCCAAGCTGCCCGCGCGCGCCAGAAAGAGGTTTTTTTGCGTCAACTTGGCGCCGTCGCCGTGAGCGTTTTGCTGGCCACGGGGGTGGTGCGTTGGTCGCTTTGGGCGCAACTGGCCTCGGAACAAGCTACGCAGGCAGCACTCAGCCAGGAAATCGCTCGGCTAGAGCTCGAACTCAAACGCGTGTCTGCCTCAGCGCCCGACGCAAAGCGACTGCAGCTTCATGCAGCCAAGCTGATGGCTTTTGCGCAGATGCGCCAACAGCTGCCCCTCACACTGCAAGAACTGAGTGCCTTGCTGCCTGAAGGGCTGAACTTGACCAGCCTGCGCCGCGAGCAAGGCGGCAGCGCCATCGTCTCGGGGCAGGCGCGGTCTGCGGCGGACGTATTTGAGCTGATCGAGCGCATGGCGGGGAGTAGCCGGTACTTCACACGGCCGGCGCTGCTGGACTTATCCTTTGGAGCGGACCCCACCACGGCCGGTCTGGCCGAGCGCGTGGTGTTCACCCTGCGCGCCCAGCAACCATGAAGGCTTGGCCAAGGCTGCGCGACTTCGTCGCTGACCTGGCGGTCGCACCGGGCTGGATTCGCCTTGGCCTGATTCTGGTCTTCGGCGCAGCCCAAATTGGCCTGTGCTGGTGCTTGTTCTTGCTTGATCTGCAGCAGACGCTGTCGCAGCAGGGGCCATTGCAGGAACTGGCGCAGGCGCGCATTGCCGAACGCCTGGTGGAGACACGCCGTGGCGAAGGCGGTGCGGTCCAGGCCCGTGCTGAGCAAGAGCAATTGGCCGAGCTGGAAGGTTTGCTTGCAAAGACCCCCGGTGCGCAGGCCGCCTGGGCGTCTGTGCACCAAGCTAGTCAACAGCACGGCCTGCGCATGGAGAACTTCAAACCGGGGCCCGTCGGGTCAGAGCAGCCTTACGCTGAGCAGCGCGCTAGCGTTCGCTTGAGCGGTAACTTCCAAAATTTGCTTGGGTTCACGCGAACGCTGGCTGAGGGCAATCGCTCGGTGGCCATTGAAAGTTACTCATTGAGCGGTGGCCAAACAGGTCAAGTGGGTCAAGTCGGTCAAGCCAGCCAAAGTGTGGGGGGTGGCGGCAGTCTGGTTCTGGAGGCTGTGTTCTTGTGCCTGCACCCGCCTGAGCGCGCCATACCGGCGGCCCTGGTGCCCAGCGCCGTGCCGTCCTTGAATGCTGCGGTCGATGGTCAGGGTGGGCAATTGAGTGTTCAAAAGGGTTTGCAAAGTGCCGCGGCAGACCCCTTCGAAGGCCAGCGCTTGGCCGGTTTGCTGCCTTCTTCCAATACAGCAGCCGCGTCGGTTCGCGCCTTGCAGGTCGCGCCCTTATCGAGCATGCGCATGGTGGGCAGCGTGCGCCAGGCTGAGCGGATGGCGGCCTTGCTCATGATCAACGGCACGCTACACGCCGTGCGCGTGGGCGATGTTCTGGGCAGCGCCCACGGCCAAGTGATGGAAATTGGTCCCGATCAACTCACGGTACGTGAGCCCAGCACGCCTGGACAAGGCTCAGCGCGCGCTGTCGTCCTTACCCTCTCAAAAGACTAGCAACACCAGCTGATCGAAAGCCCCCTGCATGCCGCGTACCTTCTCGAACGATCATTGGCTCACGGGTCTGGCCTGGACTTTTTTGACGACCTGTTTGACCTGGGGCGGTGTCAGCAACTTCGCCAGTGCACAGACCGAAGCGCCACGGACAGCAAACCAAGTCGATTCCAAGATGACGCTGGTGTTCAAGAGCATTGACGTGCGCTCACTCCTGCAGTTCATGGCCGAGTTCACTGGCCAGAACATGATCATTGCTGACAGCGTTGCGGGCACGGTCAGCCTGAACCTCAAGGATGTACCTTGGCAACAAGCGCTGGGCGTGATTCTCAGTTCACGCGGCTTGGGTATGCGTCAGTCCGGGAACGTGATGGAGGTCGCACCCAAGGCGGAGATCGACGCCAGGGAAAAAAGCGAGGCTCAAGCCCGGCAGGTGCTCGATGGCATCGAGCCGGTGCGCACGCAGGATTTCAAGTTGAACTATGCCAAGGCTACCGATATTGCAGCGAGCTTGATGGGTGCCACCAGCTCAACTGGCTCTACTGGCTCTACCGCCTTGGGCACATCAGCACGGGTATTGTCGCCGCGCGGTAGCGTTTTGCCCGAGGTGCGTACCAACCAGCTCTTCGTGACAGATATTCCCTCGGCCCTCTCACGTGTGCAGGCCCTCATTCGCAAGCTGGATATTCCTGTGCAGCAAGTACTGATAGAAGCGCGCATCGTCGAGGCGTCGGATACCTTTGGCCGCTCCCTGGGCGTGCGCTTGGGCGGGCGGCCGATCACGCTCAATGGTGGAGCCAATACGCAATTTGGCGGGACCTACACTGTGCCCGAGTTGGTGCCGGGCTCCCCCTCCAGCCTTGGGAATTTCGGCACGTCGTCGGGAGACTTCTTCAATCTGCCCGCTGCAGGCTCGAATGCCTTGCTTCCAGCCACCTTTGCCCTCTCGCTTTTCAACTCTGCGCGCACCCGCCTGCTCAACCTCGAAATATCGGCACTGGAGGCCGACGGCAAGGGCAAGATCGTCTCGAGTCCCCGTATCGTGACGACCGACCAGGTCCGGGCGCTGATCGAGCAGGGGACTGAATTGCCTTACCAGACTCGCGGCAGTGCCACCGTCGAGCCCAAGGTCGAGTTTCGCAAAGCCATTCTCAAGCTGGAAGTCACGCCGCAGATCACGCCGGAGGGCAACATCATCTTGACGCTGGAGGTCAACAAGGACAGCGTGGGCCGGGTTACGCCAGCCGGCTTTGCAATTGACACCAAGCGCGTGCAGACCCAGGTGCTGGTCGAAAATGGCGGTACGGTGGCTATCGGCGGCATCTTTGAAGAGACGGAGCGCCAAGACGAAACCAAGGTGCCCTTGCTGGGTGATTTGCCGGGCGTGGGTTACCTCTTCAAAAACCGCACGCGCAGCACCAGCAAGTCCGAGTTGCTGGTGTTCATCACTCCCCGGCTTGTGATCGGCAACCTGGCTTCAGCGCCGCCTTGAGGGCGTTTTTGAACGCGCGGCCCCGGTTATGCTCTCGGCTTTCAGCTGGCCACTGCGTGTTGCGACGCGTTTTGGCCCGTGTTGGCGCCACATTGGCACCGACCCGTCGCCCGACTAAAGACCGTATCTTGAATTCGAATCTGCCGCGCACCACGCAATCACCTCATCTGGCCCTCAGGCGGATTGCCTGCGTGGGTTTGCCTGGTTCGGGCAAGTCCACGGTCGGCCGGCATCTGGCGCGTCGGATCGGCTGGCGGTTTGTGGATTCCGACCATGTGATCGAGCACCGGATCGGCTGCTCAATCCGCGAGTTCTTCGAGCGCGAGGGTGAATCGGCATTTCGCGACTTGGAAGAATCCGTGCTCGACGAGTTGACGCAAGGTGGCGGCTGCGTGCTGTCTACAGGCGGTGGTGCTGTGCTGCGCCCAGCCAACCGTCAGCACCTGCACGGTCGCAGCACCGTCGTCTATTTGCACTCGGCGCCTGATGAGGTTTTCAGGCGACTGCGGCATGACCAGAACCGGCCGCTGCTCCAGGTCAGCGACCCGCTGGCCCGGCTCAAGGAGTTATACGCCGCCCGCGATCCACTCTACCGCGAGACGGCGCATCTGGTGATCGAAACCGGCCGCCCCTCGGTGGCCAGCCTGGTCGGCTCGGTCATGTCTCAGCTGGGGCTTGAGCCCGCAATGGCCGCCGACGTGCAGGACGCGACAGCGGTACAGAACAAGGTCTGAAAAGACGGGAAAAGAGGGCCTGAGGTGGCGACCAGTGCGCCGATACACTTGGCGTCATGCACGCCATGCCAGCCGTTTCTTCACCATCACCCGCCTCCTTGACTGCACCCGTTCAGGTGCAAATCGCCTTGGGCGAGCGCTCCTACGCCATTCACATCGGCGCTGATCTGATCAGCCAGGCCGCGAGTTGGGCCGACTTGCCCAAGGCCCGCACCGCGCTTATCGTCTCCAACACCGCGGTGGCTCCGCTGTATGCAGCGCAGTTGCAAGCTGCGTTGGCTTCGCGCTATCCGCAGGTCTTGACTCTGGAATTGCCCGACGGCGAAGTGCACAAGGACTGGCCGACGCTGCAGCGCATTTTTGACGTGCTGCTTGAAAACGAATGTGATCGCAAGACCGTGCTGTTTGCCCTGGGCGGTGGCGTGGTGGGCGACATGACTGGTTTTGCCGCCGCCAGCTATATGCGCGGCGTGCCTTTTGTGCAGGTGCCCACGACTTTGCTGGCGCAGGTGGATTCGTCGGTGGGCGGCAAGACCGCCATCAACCACCCGATGGGCAAAAACATGATCGGCGCCTTTTATCAGCCGCAGCGCGTGCTGTGTGACCTGAGCCTGCTCAAGACGCTGCCTGCACGTGAGTTGAGCGCAGGCCTGGCTGAAATCATCAAATATGGGCCGATTGCGGACATGGATTTCCTGGGCTGGATCGAGGCGCAAATCGATGCCTTGCGCGCGGGCGACACCGCCGCGCTGGCGCATGCCGTCAAGCGCAGCTGCGAGATCAAGGCTGAAGTCGTGGGCCAGGACGAGCGTGAATCCGGCCTGCGCGCCATTCTTAATTTTGGCCATACCTTCGGTCACGCCATCGAATCCGGCATGGGCTACGGCGCCTGGCTGCACGGCGAGGGTGTGGGTTGCGGCATGGTCATGGCCGCAGAGTTGTCGCATCGCCTGGGGCTGGTGGATGCCGCTTTTGTCGCGCGTTTGCGCCGCCTCATTGAGCGCGCTGGCTTGCCCGTGGTCGGCCCGGTGCTGGACGCCAAAGACAACGCTGGCCGCTACCTCTCGTTCATGCGGGTGGACAAAAAAGCCGAGGGCGGCGAGATCAAATTTGTCGTCATCGACAAGCCGGGCAGCGCTGCCGTGCGCTCGGCGCCTGACGACCTGGTGCGTCAGGTGATTGACGCTTGCTGCCTGCCGGCATGACGCTGGCGGCTTTTGCTTCGGACCCGGCGCGCACGCGCGGGCGGCGTCATCCGGAACACGCCGCGCCCACACGCACCGACTTCCAACGCGACCGCGACCGCATCGTTCATTCGACCGCTTTCAGGCGCCTGGTCTACAAGACGCAGGTCTTCCTGAACCACGAAGGTGACTTGTTCCGCACGCGGCTCACGCATTCGCTTGAAGTGGCGCAACTGGGTCGTTCCATCGCTCGGCCGCTGGGCTTGAATGAAGACCTGGTGGAAGCCGTGGCCCTGGCGCACGACCTGGGCCACACGCCTTTTGGCCATGCCGGGCAAGACGCGCTGAACGCCTGCATGCAGCCGCACGGTGGCTTCGAGCACAACCTGCAAAGCCTGCGCGTGGTCGACCATTTGGAAGAGCGTTACCCGGCCTATGACGGGCTGAACCTGACTTTTGAAACACGCGAAGGCATCCTCAAGCATTGCTCTGCCCGCAATGCGCAGTTGATCGAAGCCGCTGAGCCTGGCGGCGTGGCGAGGCGCTTCATCGACCGCACGCAGCCCAGCCTGGAAGCACAGCTCTGCAACTTGGCTGATGCAATTGCTTATAACGCGCACGACATCGACGACGGCGTGCGTTCTGGCTTGATCAGCATGGCGCAGCTGCAGGATGTGCCGCTGTTTGAAGACCACCGCTTGGCCGCGCTGAGCGAGCACCCTGGCTTGGCCGAGCCTGCACGCGCGCGTCGCCTGCTTTACGAAACCATTCGCCGCATGCTCAGCGCGCAGGTCTATGACGTGATTGCCGCCACGCGCCAGGGTTTGCTGGTGGCAGCGCCTTTGGACGCCGAGGCCGCGCGCCTGTGCCCGCCGCTGGTGCGCTTCAGTCCGGCCATGCATGCGCAATCCACCGCGCTCAAGCAGTTTCTGTTTGCTCAGCTTTATCGGCACCCTCAAGTCATGCAGACCATGAGCCAGGCCAGCGTGGTGGTGCAAGAGCTGTTCGAGGCCTATTCAAGCCAGCCCGCTGAAATGCCCAGCGATTTCGCGGCCCGGGCTGACACTTTCCGGGCTGTCGCCGACTACATTGCCGGCATGACCGACCGCTTCGCCGCCAAGGAACATGAGCGCTTGACCGGGCGGCGCCTGCTCTAAGTGTTTGACCTCGACCAGAGCCCATGGCCCGCCAACCCCGCCTGACCGTTCCCGGTCATCCGCACCACATCATCCAGCGCGGCAATAACCGGCAAGCCATCGTCCGGGACGATGCCGACCGGCTGCATTTGCTGGCGCTGCTGGCCGAGCATGCCAGGCGCTTTCAGGTCGCGGTGCACGCTTATGTGCTGATGGACAACCACTTTCATCTGTTGGCCACGCCTGAGACCGAGACAGGTCTGTCCCAACTCATGCAGGCCGTGGGCCGCAGCTATGTGCGCTACTTCAACAACCGGTACGGCCGCAGCGGCACCTTGTGGGAGGGGCGCTATCGCTCGACCGTGGTGGAAACCGAGCGCTACCTGCTGGCTTGCATGGTCTATATCGACCTCAATCCGGTGCGTGCAAGTATGGTGGCCGAGCCGGCCGAATACCCATGGTCCAGCCATCGGCACGCGATTGGGCAGGTGGTGGACAAATTGGTGAGTCCGCATGCACTGCTTTGGAGCTTGGGCAATACACCATTTGCGCGCGAGGCGGCTTACCGCGAGCTCGTGCAAGGCGGTTTGGCGCGAGGCGAGTCTAAAGCGCTCACCCAGGCCACGCTGTCGGGCTGGGCGCTGGGCTCCGAGCGTTTTGTCCAGGCGCTGCAAGAGGGCAGCGGGCGGCGCTTGACCCCCGGCCGTGCAGGGCGACCCCGCTCGGCAAAACCAGCGGCCGGCTGAATCTAATCTGTCCCCGATTATTTTTCAGCCTCAAATGGCTCGAGTAAATCGGTATCTGACCCCGATTAAAGTGTTTGGCATTGTTGTTGCTGTGCCCTATGCTCCCGGCTCGGGAAATTTTTTGCGACTGACTGACGAGGAACCGCCATGACCACGGCTGCTGAAATCAAGCACTTTGAACAACACGGCCTGTATTCGGCCCAAAACGAGCATGACGCTTGCGGCGTGGGCTTTGTGGCCCACATCAAGGGTCACAAGAGCCATGCCATCGTGCAGCAGGGTTTGAAGATCCTCGAGAACCTGGATCACCGGGGCGCGGTCGGTGCCGACAAGCTGATGGGCGACGGCGCTGGCATCTTGATTCAGTTGCCTGATGCGCTGTACCGCGAAGAAATGGCCGCACAGGGCGTGACCTTGCCGCCGCCTGGTGAATACGGCGTGGGCATGGTCTTTTTGCCTAAGGAACACGCTTCGCGCTTGGCTTGCGAGCAAGCGCTGGAGCGCGCCGTTCGCCTTGAAGGCCAAGTGCTGCTGGGCTGGCGCGATGTGCCGGTCAACAAAGACATGCCCATGTCGCCGACCGTGCGCGAAAAAGAGCCGCTGCTGCGCCAGATCTTCATCGGCCGCGGCAACGACGTCATCGTGCAAGACGCGCTGGAGCGCAAGCTCTACGTCATCCGCAAGACCGCCAGCGCCGCTATCCAGAGCCTGCAGCTGACGCACAGCAAAGAATATTACGTGCCCAGCATGTCCAGCCGCACGGTGGTCTACAAGGGCTTGCTGCTGGCGGATCAAGTTGGTACTTACTACCATGACTTGACCGACGAGCGCTGCGTCTCGGCCCTGGGCTTGGTGCACCAGCGCTTTTCGACCAACACCTTCCCCGAGTGGCCGCTGGCTCACCCTTACCGCTATGTCGCGCACAACGGCGAGATCAACACCGTCAAGGGCAACTACAACTGGATGAAGGCGCGTGAAGGCGTGATGTCCTCGCCCGTGCTCGGCCCTGACTTGCAAAAGCTCTACCCCATCAGCTTTGCCGACCAGTCCGACACCGCGACCTTCGACAACTGCCTCGAGCTGCTCACCATGGCCGGCTACCCGATCAGCCAGGCTGTGATGATGATGATTCCCGAGCCCTGGGAACAGCACACCACCATGGACGAGCGCCGCAAGGCCTTCTATGAGTACCACGCCGCGATGCTTGAGCCGTGGGACGGCCCGGCTTCTATTGTGTTCACCGACGGCCGTCAGATCGGCGCGACGCTGGACCGCAACGGCCTGCGTCCTTCGCGTTATTGCGTGACCGACGACGATCTGGTGATCATGGCTTCTGAATCAGGCGTTTTGCCCGTGCCCGAGCACAAGATCGTGCGCAAGTGGCGCCTGCAGCCCGGCAAGATGTTCCTCATCGACCTCGAACAAGGCCGCATGGTGGACGACGAGGAACTCAAAGCCACGCTCGCCCACAGCAAGCCCTACAAGCAGTGGATTGAAAACCTGCGCATCAAGCTGGACGACGTTGAGGCTGCCGCAGCGCCCGCCGTGGCTGGGCCTGCTGACAGCGGTCTGTCATTGCTCGATCGCCAACAAGCCTTCGGCTTCACACAAGAAGACATCAAATTCCTGATGTCCCCCATGGCCATGAACGGCGAAGAAGCCACCGGCTCCATGGGCAACGACAGCCCGTTGGCTGTGCTGTCCAGCAAGAACAAGCCGCTGTACAACTACTTCAAGCAGTTGTTCGCGCAGGTGACCAACCCGCCGATCGACCCGATCCGCGAAGCCATCGTCATGTCGCTGGTGTCCTTCATCGGCCCCAAGCCGAACCTGCTGGACATCAACCAGGTGAACCCGCCGATGCGGCTGGAAGTCAGCCAGCCGGTGCTGAACGGCGCGGACATGCAAAAGTTGCGCAACATCGAGGCCTACACGCAAGGCAAGTTCCGCAGCTACACGCTGGACATCACCTATCCGTTGGCCTGGGGCCACGAAGGCGTGGAAGCCAAGCTGGCATCGCTTTGCGCAGAAGCCGTGGACGCCATCAAGAGCGGCAAGAACATCATCATCGTCAGTGACCGCAACGTGAACGCCACGCAAGTGGCGATCCCCGCTGCGCTGGCTTTGTCGGCCGTGCACCAGCATCTGGTCAAAGAAGGCCTGCGCACCACGGCTGGCTTGGTGGTCGAGACAGGCTCTGCCCGTGAGGTGCATCACTTTGCGGTGCTGGCTGGCTACGGCGCAGAAGCCGTTCACCCGTACTTGGCCATCGAGACTTTGGCTGAACTTTCCGCTGGCCTCAAGGGCGACCTGAGCTTTGAAAAAGCTGTCTACAACTACACCAAGGCCATTGGCAAGGGTCTGTCGAAGATCATGTCCAAGATGGGCGTGTCGACGTACATGAGCTATTGCGGCGCGCAGCTGTTCGAGGCCATCGGCCTGAACCGCGCCACCATTGCCAAGTACTTCACCGGCACCGCCAGCCAGGTTGAAGGCATGGGCGTGTTCGAGATTGCTGAAGAAGCTTTGCGCATGCACCGCGCTGCTTTTGGCGACGACCCGGTACTGGCCACCATGCTGGACGCGGGCGGTGAATACGCCTGGCGCGCACGCGGTGAAGACCACATGTGGTCGCCCGATGCGATTGCCAAGTTGCAGCACTCGACCCGTGCCAACAACTGGAGCACCTACAAGGAATACGCTCAGCTGATCAACGACCAGAACAAGCGCCACATGACGCTGCGCGGTCTGTTCGAGTTCAAGATTGATCCTTCCAAAGCCATCCCGATTGACGAGGTCGAGTCGGCCAAGGAAATCGTCAAGCGCTTTGCCACTGGCGCCATGTCGCTGGGTTCGATCAGCACGGAAGCCCATGCCACTTTGGCTGTGGCCATGAACCGCATCGGCGGCAAGAGCAATACCGGCGAGGGCGGCGAAGACCCGGCGCGTTACCGCCAAGAGCTCAAAGGCATCCCGATCAAGCAGGGCGCTACGCTCAAATCTGTGATTGGCGACAAGCAAGTCGAAGTGGACTTGCCGCTGCAAGACGGTGACTCGTTGCGCTCGAAAATCAAGCAAGTGGCTTCGGGCCGCTTTGGCGTGACGGCTGAATACCTCGTGTCGGCCGACCAGATCCAGATCAAGATGGCCCAGGGTGCCAAGCCGGGCGAGGGCGGCCAGTTGCCAGGCGGCAAGGTCACCGAATACATCGGCGCGCTGCGTTACTCCGTGCCTGGTGTCGGTTTGATCTCGCCACCGCCGCACCACGACATTTATTCGATTGAAGACCTGGCTCAGCTGATTCACGATTTGAAAAACGTGAACCCGCGCGCCAGCATCAGCGTCAAGCTGGTGTCTGAAGTCGGCGTCGGCACCATTGCCGCGGGTGTGGCCAAGGCCAAGTCCGACCACGTGGTCATTGCCGGCCATGACGGCGGCACGGGCGCTTCGCCGTGGTCGTCCATCAAGCACGCCGGCTCGCCGTGGGAAATTGGTCTTGCCGAAACCCAGCAGACTCTGGTGCTGAACCGCCTGCGCGGCCGCATCCGCGTGCAGGCTGACGGCCAGATGAAAACCGGCCGCGACGTCGTCATCGGCGCGCTCTTGGGCGCTGACGAATTCGGCTTTGCCACCGCACCGCTGGTGGTCGAAGGCTGCATCATGATGCGCAAGTGCCACCTCAACACCTGCCCGGTCGGCGTGGCCACGCAAGACCCGGTGCTGCGCAAGAAGTTCACTGGCAAGCCTGAGCATGTCGTCAACTACTTCTTCTTTGTCGCCGAAGAAGCCCGCCAGTTGATGGCGCAACTCGGCATCCGCAAGTTCGACGACCTGATTGGTCGTTCTGATTTGCTCGACACGCAAAAAGGCATAGCGCACTGGAAGGCCGGCGGCCTGGACTTTAGCCGCCTGTTCTACCAGCCCAACGTGCCGGCCGATGTGCCGCGCCTGCATGTGGCCGAGCAAGAGCACGGCCTTGAAAAAGCACTCGACGTGCGCCTGATTGAAAAGTCAAAAGCCACGCTGGAAAAAGGTGAGAAGGTCCAGTTCATTGAGGTGGCGCGCAACGTCAACCGCACCGTGGGCGCCATGCTCTCGGGCGAGCTGACCCGCCGCTATCCGCAAGGCCTGCCAGACGACACACTGCGCATTCAGCTCGAAGGCACGGGCGGCCAGTCCTTTGGCGCCTTCCTGGCCAAGGGCATCACCATGTACCTGATTGGCGACGCCAACGACTACACCGGCAAAGGCTTGTCGGGCGGTCGCATCGTGGTGCGTCCGAGCATCGACTTCCGTGGCGACGCGGTCAAAAACACCATCGTGGGCAACACCGTGCTCTACGGCGCGACCACTGGCGAAGCATTTTTTAGCGGCGTGGCGGGCGAGCGCTTTGCTGTGCGTTTGTCGGGTGCGACAGCGGTTGTTGAAGGCACGGGCGACCATGGCTGCGAATACATGACAGGTGGCACCGTGGCCGTGCTGGGCAAGACCGGCCGCAACTTTGCAGCTGGCATGAGCGGCGGCGTGGCCTATGTGTACGACGAAGACGGCCAGTTCGCTTCGCGCTGCAACACCTCCATGGTGTCCATGGACAAAGTGGTGCCAGCGGCTGACCAGCACTTGCACGACAAGTCCGGCTGGCACGGCGACGAGACCGACGAAGAGCAGCTCAAGCGCCTCTTGCAAGACCACAACCGTTGGACAGGCAGCAAGCGCGCACGCGAGTTGCTGGACAACTGGACAGAGGCTCGCGCCAAGTTCGTGAAGGTGTTCCCGAACGAGTACAAGCGCGCGCTGGCCGAACGCAAGGACCGTCAGTTGCAAGCCGCGACCGAAACCACCAAAGCGCAAGTGGCGACGAATCAGGCCGCCGCGCTGGCCAAATAAGCCAGCCAAGACGCTAGAAGACGTACATCAAAGAATCGACAGGACGCCATCATGGGAAAAATCACCGGCTTCATGGAATACGAGCGCATCGAGGAGGGCTACAAGCCCGTGCCCGAGCGCCTGAAGCACTACAAGGAATTTGTCATCGGCCTCGATGACAAGCAGGCCAACACGCAAGCGGCGCGCTGCATGGACTGCGGCACACCGTTTTGCAACAGCGGCTGCCCGGTCAACAACATCATTCCGGACTTCAACGACATGGTGTTCAGGAATGACTGGAAGAACGCGCTGCTGACGCTGCACAGCACCAACAACTTCCCCGAGTTCACTGGCCGCATCTGCCCCGCACCCTGCGAGGCGGCTTGCACGCTCAACGTGAGCGACGACGCGGTGGGCATCAAGTCCATCGAGCACGCCATCATTGACCGCGGCTGGTCTGAAGGCTGGGTCACACCCCAGTTGCCCAAGCACAAGACGGGCAAGAAAGTGGCTGTGGTCGGCTCCGGCCCTGCAGGCATGGCGGCGGCTCAGCAGCTGGCGCGTGTCGGTCATGACGTCACGCTGTTCGAAAAGAATGACCGCGTGGGCGGTTTGCTGCGCTACGGCATTCCTGACTTCAAGATGGAGAAAATCCACATCGACCGCCGCGTCGAGCAGATGCAAGCTGAAGGCGTGACCTTCCGCTGCGGCGTGCTGGTCGGCGAGATGCCCAAGGACAGCAAGGTCACCAACTGGGCCAAGGAGACTATTTCCCCCGCTCAGCTGCAAAAAGACTTTGATGCAGTCGTCCTGACCGGCGGCTCTGAGCAGTCGCGTGACTTGCCTGTGCCGGGCCGTGACTTGGCCGGTATTCACTTCGCCATGGAATTTTTGCCGCAGCAAAACAAGGTCAATGCGGGCGACAAGGTCAAAGACCAGTTGCGCGCCGAAGGCAAGCACGTCATCGTCATCGGTGGTGGCGACACGGGTTCTGACTGCGTGGGCACCAGCAACCGCCACGGCGCGGCCAGCGTGACCCAGTTCGAGTTGATGCCCGAGCCACCGAAAGAGGAAAACCGCCCCATGACCTGGCCTTACTGGCCGATCAAGCTGCGCACTTCTTCTTCGCACGAAGAAGGTTGCAAGCGCGAGTTCGCCATTTCGACGAAAGAATTCATCGGTGACAAAGGCAAAGTCACAGGTCTGAAAACCGTCCATGTCGAATGGAAAGACGGCAAGATGCAGGAAGTGCCGGGCTCCGAGCAAATCCTCAAGGCTGACCTGGTGTTGCTGGCCATGGGTTTTGTGGCGCCGGTCAGCACCGTACTCAAAGCATTTGGTGTGGAAGCCGACAACCGCGGCAACGCCAAGGCCAGCACCGACTTCATTGGCGGTTACGCCACCAACGTGCCCAAAGTATTTGCCGCTGGCGACATTCGCCGGGGTCAAAGCCTGGTGGTCTGGGCCATCCGCGAAGGCCGCCAGGCCGCGCGCGCGGTGGATGAATTCCTGATGGGCTTCAGCGACCTGCCACGCTGAGGTAAGCTGCTCAGTCGCATGACTGAAAACACTGACCTCGTCGAATTTAAAAACGTCAGCTTCGCCTACCCGGGAGCGGGGGCGGAGCGCGTCATCCTCAAAAACATCAACCTGACCGTGCCGCGCGGCAAGGTCACAGCCTTGATGGGCGCTTCAGGCGGTGGCAAAACCACCGTGCTGCGCCTGATTGGTGGCCAGCAGCGTGCGACCCAAGGCCAGGTGTTGATGGATGGCGACGACGTCGGTAGCTTCAGCCAGGATGCCTTGTACGCGGCGCGCAGGCGCATGGGCATGCTGTTTCAGTTCGGCGCGTTGTTCACGGATTTGAGTGTCTTTGACAACGTGGCTTTTCCGCTGCGCGAGCACACGTCGCTCAGCGAAGCACTGATCCGCGACATCGTCTTGATGAAGCTCGACGCCGTGGGTTTGCGCGGTGCGCGCGATCTCCTTCCCTCCCAAATTTCAGGCGGCATGGCGCGGCGTGTGGCCTTGGCCCGTGCGATTGCGCTGGACCCTGAATTGATCATGTACGACGAGCCCTTCGCTGGCCTGGACCCGATATCGCTGGGCACTGCGGCGCAGCTGATTCGCCAGCTCAACGACACGCTGGGCATCACCAGCATCGTGGTTTCGCATGACCTGGAAGAAACCTTCCGGATTGCCGACAAAGTCATCATTCTGGCCAACGGCGGCATCGCGGCTGAAGGCACGCCCGAGGAGGTGATGCACTCCACCGACCCGCTGGTGCATCAGTTCGTCAACGCATTGGCCGAAGGGCCAGTGCAGTTTCATTACCCGGCGCCAACGGCCGCCCAAGACTACGGACCACGAGCCGGTAGAGGAGACCAATCATGAGCGCGCGCTGGCATCCGCTGGAGTTCGCCGCGCAGGTGGGCTTTGCCTGCCGCATCAAGCTCGGCGATGTGGGCGTGGCTGCGCGGCTGCTGGCCCGTCTGTTCTGGCTGTCGCCTTCCACGCTGCGCCGCTTTGGGCTGGTGCGCGACCAGATTTTTTTCCTCGGCAATTACTCGCTGGCCATCATTGCGGTGTCAGGTCTGTTCGTCGGCTTTGTGTTGGCGCTGCAGGGCTACTACACGCTGCAGCGTTACGGCTCGGCCGAGGCGCTGGGCCTGCTGGTGGCGCTCAGCCTGGTGCGTGAACTCGGGCCTGTGGTCACGGCGCTCTTGTTCGCCGGCCGCGCCGGTACGGCCTTGACGGCCGAGATCGGTCTCATGAAAGCGGGCGAGCAGTTGTCAGCCATGGAAATGATGGCGGTGGACCCGGTCAAGCGGGTGCTGGCGCCGCGCCTTTGGGGCGGTTTGATCGCGATGCCTTTGCTGGCGGCGGTTTTCAGCGCCGTTGGCATTGGCGGCGGCTGGCTGGTCGGCGTGGTCATGATCGGCGTCGACGAAGGCTCCTTCTGGAGCCAGATGCAAGGCGGCGTCGATGTCTGGCGCGACGTGGGCAATGGCGTCATCAAGAGTCTGGTCTTTGGGCTTACCGTCACTTTCGTGGCCCTTTACCAAGGCTTTGAATCACAACCGACGCCGGAGGGCGTGTCGCGAGCCACCACCCGTACGGTGGTCGTCGCATCGCTCCTGGTGCTGGGGCTTGACTTTTTGCTCACGGCCTTGATGTTCAGCATCTGAGCGTGAATGACAAGGCCGAGGCTTTGCCTAGTTGCCCGAAATTACAAGCTCAACCTTTAGCGCTGCGTCCGTCCATGAGAAAATACTTGCAGCGCTGGCAGGTTCCTGCTGAGCTTCCTGAAAGTCAATCATGCAACGTTCCAGAAATGATGTCTGGGTAGGTCTTTTCGTTTTGGCGGGCGCCTTGGCCTTGCTGTTCCTTGCATTGAAATCGGCAAATTTGTTGACCGTGCAATGGCGCGACAACACTTACCCGGTGGTCGCAAAATTCGACAACATCGGCGGGCTCAAGCCGCGCGCAGCCGTCAAGAGTGCCGGCGTGGTGGTTGGCCGTGTCGAAGCCATCGTTTTTGACGACCGCGCTTACCAAGCCAGCGTCAACCTGGCGATGGATCAGCGTTACGCTTTTCCCAAGGACAGTTCGCTGAAGATTCTCACCAGTGGCTTGCTGGGCGAGCAGTACGTGGGGATCGAGGCCGGTTCGGAAGAAAAAAATCTCGCAGCTGGCGACGTGATCCGCCAGACCCAGTCGGCGGTGGTGCTCGAGACCTTGATCAGCCAGTTTCTTTACAGCAAGGCCGCTGAACCTGGTGCGCCCGCAGCGCCTTCGCCGCCATCTTCGCCTGCCAGTGCGACGGGTGGGTCCAAACCATGAGCTTTGAATTGTCCAACTTACTTCAGCTGCCCCGCCACATGCCGCGGCGTCTCGCTTGTGCCTTGCTGCTGGGCACAGCCATGCTGGGTGGCTGTGCCGTCTCCCCGTCCGCATTGCCCCGCGACCCGTGGGAACCCTTCAACCGCGAGGTCAGCGATTTCAATGAAGGCTTCGACAAGGCCGTGCTCAAGCCCACGGCAACCGCCTATGAGCACTTGACGCCGCCCTTGGTGCGCCAAGGCATAGGCAACTTTTTTGCCAACGTTTCTGATGTCTGGTCGCTCGTCAACAATGTCTTGCAGGCCAAGCCCAAGGAGTCTGTCGAGACATTGTTCCGCGTGGGTGTGAACACCACCATGGGGCTGGGCGGCATCATTGATGTGGCCACCGAGCTGCGCCTTGAGCGGCACCGTGAGGATTTTGGCCAGACGCTAGGCTACTGGGGCGTGCCTACCGGGCCGTACCTGGTGTTGCCCTTGCTAGGCCCGTCCACCTTGCGCGACTCGCTGGCCATGCCGGTGGACTGGCAGGTGGATCCAGTCGGCAACCTGAACCAGGTACCACTGCGCAACAGCCTGCGCGCCTTGCGCGTCGTCGACACCCGCGCCGACCTGCTGAAGCTGGGCAACATGCTGGACGCCGCCGCCCTGGACAAGTACAGCTTCACACGCGATGCTTTTCTGCAGCGCCGCAGAGGTCTGGCTTTGGAAGGCAAGCCCGGCCCAGCTGACGTGGAAGAGCGATTTGATCTACCTGAAGGACCGGTCCAGCCTAACTTGACCCCACCGCCTGCGGGGTCTAAGCAGCCGCGGCAGGACTGAAGACTGCTTTGTCACCATATTGGAAGTCATGAATATTCAACGCCGTATCTTCACCGCTCTCAGCGCCTTCGCCTTGTTGACGGCCTTGTCCGGATTCGCGCAGGCCGCTGACGAAGCGCCTGACGCCATGATCCGCCGTCTTTCGACCGACGTGCTTGACAGCATCAAGGCTGACAGGGATGTGCAAAGCGGGGACGTTCGCAAGGTCGTCAGTTTTGTCGACAGCAAGATCATGCCCAACGTGAACTTCACGCGCATGACGGCTGCCGCTGTGGGCCGCAACTGGCGTCAGGCCACGCCTGAGCAGCAAAAGCGCTTGCAAGACGAGTTCAAGACCTTGCTGGTGCGCACCTATGCCGGTGCGCTCAGCCAGGTCAGTGACCAGAGCGTGAACGTCAAGCCTTTGCGTGCCGCCCCTGGCGACACCGAGGTTCTGGTGCGCACCGAAGTCACTGGCCGGGGTGACCCTGTTCAGCTGGACTACCGCATGGAGAAAACTCCTGCGGGCTGGAAGATCTATGACCTGAACATCCTGGGCATTTGGCTGGTGGAAACCTACCGAACCCAGTTTGCCCAGGAAATTTCTGCGCGCGGCATTGATGGCCTGATCACAACTTTGGCCCTGCGCAACAAAAATGGCAGCGAGCGCCGTAGCTAAGCCGTGTTCAAGCTGCCAGCCCAACTGACGCACGACCAGGCCGAGGCCTGCGTGGCCGATCTACGCCGTGCCTTGCCGCAGGCGCTCTCGGACGCTGGTCCTGGCCAGTCGGCCGTGCTGGATGCCAGCTTGTTGGTGCACTTTGACTCTTCAGCATTGGCTGTGTTGCTGGCCTGCCGCCGAATGGCGCTGGACCGCGGCCAGGGCATGACTGTTCAGGGCTTGCCGCCGCGATTACGCCAGCTGGCTGGCCTGTACGGTATCGCCGACTTGATTCCCGCGCCGGGCGCCGTCTGAAGCGCGATAGGGCTTAGTCACCGCGCCTTGAAGGCTGGGGGAGTGCCTGCCCCTAAAATGCAGGGCTAATGCCTGCAATCTCATTCCAAAACGTCTCCAAGCAGTACGCCAACGCTCGAAGTCCCTCCAATCCAGTCGTTCAGGCGCTGGCCGACGTGAGCTTCGATATCCAGCAGGGCGAGTTTTTCGGCTTGCTCGGCCCCAACGGTGCGGGCAAAACCACCTTGATCAGCATCCTCGCCGGGCTCTCGCGTGCGACCCAAGGGCGCGTGAAGGTCATGGGCTGCGACGTGCTGACCGACTACGCGCAGGCACGCCGGAAGCTGGGCGTGGTGCCGCAGGAGTTGGTGTTCGACCCTTTCTTCACTGTCCGTGAAGCGCTGCGCATCCAGTCCGGCTATTTCGGCATTCGCCACAACGACGACTGGATTGACGAGTTGCTGGCTTGTCTGGGGCTCACGGACAAGGCGCAATCGAACATGCGCCAGCTCTCGGGCGGCATGAAGCGCCGCGTGCTGGTGGCCCAAGCCTTGGTGCACAAGCCGCCTGTCATCGTGCTCGACGAGCCGACGGCAGGCGTGGATGTGGAGTTGCGCCAGACGCTCTGGGCCTTCGTTGCTCGACTGAACCGCCAAGGCAGCACCGTGCTGCTGACTACGCATTACCTCGAAGAAGCTGAGGCGCTTTGTACCCGCATTGCCATGCTCAAGCAAGGCAAGATGGTGGCGCTGGCTTCGACAGCTGATTTGCTCAAGGGCGCATCGTCGAATGTTCTTCGCTTCAAGGTCGATCGCGAGTTGCCGCCTGGCTTGGCCGCCAAGGCCCGTGTCACAGGCCGCATCGTGCAATTTCCGGCGCATAACGCGGTGGAGATCGAACGCTACCTGGCTGCGGTGCGCGAGGCTGGCCTGATGGCCGAAGACGTGGAAATTCGAAAAGCCGATCTGGAAGACGTGTTCCTCGAAGTGATGGCCGACAAATCGATTGCCAAATCCGTAGCGCAAGAGGTGATGGCATGACCGGCTGGCAAACCCTGCTTTACAAGGAAGTTCTGCGCTTTTGGAAGGTCGGCTTTCAGACCGTGGGCGCGCCCATCCTGACGGCTGTGCTGTACATGCTGATTTTTGGTCACGTGCTGCAAGACCAGGTCAAGGTGTATGGCAGCGTCAGCTACACCGCCTTCCTGGTGCCGGGCCTGGTGATGATGAGCGTGCTGCAAAACGCATTCGCGAACAGCTCGTCATCGCTCATTCAAAGCAAGATCATGGGTAACCTGGTGTTCTTGCTGCTCACGCCGCTGTCGCACTGGCACTGGTTTGCAGCCTATGTGGGTTCGTCCATCATTCGCGGACTGGCCGTGGGCCTGGGCGTTTTCGTGGTCACGGTGGCTTTTGGCCAGCCTGGTTTTGTGGCGCCCATCTGGATCATTGTTTTTGCCATTCTGGGCGCGGCGCTCCTGGGTGCGCTGGGCTTGATTGCCGGACTCTGGGCTGAAAAGTTCGATCAGATGGCGGTCTTCCAGAACTTCGTCATCATGCCCATGACTTTCCTGAGCGGGGTGTTTTACTCCATCCATTCACTGCCCAGCGTGTGGCAAACGGTCAGCCACCTCAACCCGTTTTTCTACATGATCGACGGCTTTCGCTACGGCTTTTTCGGCGTCAGCGATGTGTCGCCCTGGCTGAGTCTGGCCATCGTGGGCAGTGCACTGGTGGGCGTGAGCGCCTTGGCCGTACACCTGCTGAAAATCGGCTACAAAATTCGCCACTGAAGGCCTGCCCGGGCGAAATGCCTGGGCTCCTTTGCAACACACACTTCACATCATGACCAGCGACGAACTCCAGGCCATCATCAGCGCGGGCCTGGCTTGCGAACACATCGAGCTTTCGGGCGACGGCCGCCATTGGTACGCCACCATCGTCTCCGCCGCCTTCGAGGGCCAGCGCCTCATTCAGCGGCACCAACGCGTCTATGCCACGCTGGGCGGGCGCATGCAGACCGATGAAGTCCACGCGCTGTCGATGAAAACCTTCACGCCTGCCGAGTGGGCAGCCCAAGCCAAGAACTGAAAACAATACGCATGGACCAACTACGCATCCGCGGCGGCAAGACGCTCGCCGGCACCGTGACCATCTCCGGCGCCAAGAACGCCGCCTTGCCTGAACTCTGCGCCGCCCTGCTGAGTGCCGAGCCTGTCACGCTGACCAACGTTCCGCGCCTGCAAGACGTGTCAACCATGCTCAAACTGATTCGCAACATGGGCGTGACGGCGGAGCAGGGCGCAGCGGGCACGGCGGACTCCAGCACGGTGAAGCTGGATGCTGGCCGCCTCGACAAGCCCGAGGCTCCGTATGAATTGGTCAAGACCATGCGTGCCTCGGTGCTGGCGCTTGGGCCGCTGTTGGCCCGTTTTGGTCGCGCCACGGTGTCGTTGCCGGGTGGTTGCGCCATCGGCTCGCGTCCGGTGGACCAGCACATCAAGGGTTTGCAGTCCATGGGCGCCGAGATCGATGTGGAGCACGGCTACATGGTGGCGCGCCTGGGCGGCGGCCGCACGCGCCTGCAAGGCGCGCGCATCACCACCGACATGGTGACTGTGACGGGCACCGAGAACTTCATGATGGCTGCGAGCCTGGCGGAAGGCGAGACCATTCTGGAGAACGCGGCGCAGGAGCCAGAGATCGGCGACCTGGCTGAAATGCTCATCAAGATGGGCGCCAAGATTGAAGGCCACGGCAGCCGACGCATCCGCATTCAGGGCGTCGAACGCCTGCACGGCTGCACCCATCAGGTGGTGGCTGACCGCATCGAGGCCGGCACTTTCTTGTGCGCGGTGGCCGCTGCTGGGGGCGATGTTGTTTTGAAGAACGGTCGCTATGACCATTTGGACGCAGTCATTGAAAAACTGATTGAAGCTGGCGCCAAGGTCACGCCGGGCGATGGCTTTATTCGCATCCAGTCGCAGGGTCGCCTCAAAGCACAGTCTTTCCGCACAACCGAATACCCGGGCTTTCCGACGGACATGCAGGCGCAGTTCATGGCACTCAATGCTGTGGCGCACGGCAGCAGCAAAGTCACCGAGACCATTTTTGAAAACCGTTTCATGCACGTCAATGAAATGGTTCGACTGGGCGCGAAGATTCAGATCGACGGCAAAGTGGCTGTGATGGAAGGCGTCGAAAAATTGTCGGGTGCCACGGTGATGGCCACCGACTTGCGCGCCTCGGCCAGCCTCGTCATCGCTGGGCTGGTGGCTGAAGGCGAAACCCTGGTGGACCGCATCTATCACCTGGACCGCGGCTACGACCAGATGGAAGCCAAGCTGCGCGGCCTGGGTGCCGACATCGAGCGCATTTCCCCTGCACGGAGCACCGCATGATCACGATTGCGCTCTCAAAGGGCCGGATTTTTGACGACACGCTGCCCCTGCTGCGCTCAGCTGGCATTGAGGTGCTGGACGATCCGGAGAAATCACGCAAATTGATTCTGGATACCAACCAGCCTGACTTGCGCGTCGTGCTGGTGCGCGCGACGGATGTGCCCACTTACGTGCAATACGGTGGCGCCGATCTGGGCGTGGTGGGCAAAGACACGCTGCTCGAATCCGGCAGCCACGGCCTGTACGTGCCCTTGGATTTGAAGATCGCGCCTTGCCGTATCAGCGTGGCGGTGCGTGACGGTTTTGACTATGCCGCCGCCGTGCGCCAAGGTGCGCGACTGAAAGTGGCGACCAAATATGTGGCCATTGCCCGCGACTTTTTCGCCACCAAGGGCGTGCACGTGGACCTGATCAAGCTCTACGGCAGCATGGAGCTGGCGCCTTTGACGGGCCTGGCCGACGCCATCGTGGACTTGGTGTCCACCGGCAGCACCCTCAAGGCCAACCATCTGGTCGAAGTCGAGCGCATCATGGACATCAGCGCCCGCCTCGTCGTCAACCAGGCCGCGCTCAAGCTCAAGCAGGCGCCGATTCGCCGCATCATTGATTCGCTCGGAAAAGCAGTTCTTGCAAAAACAGTCTCCTCATGAATCTTTCAGCCCGACCCCAGCGCCTGTCCACGACTGACGCCGCCTTTGAAGCGGACTTCAAGGCACGTCTGCATTGGTCGGCTGAGACGGACAGCGCCATCGAGACGCGTGTGGCTGACATCTTGCAAGACGTGCGCGCCCGAGGCGACGCGGCGGTGCTCGAATACACAGCGCGCTTTGACCATCTGGAAGCTGCGAGCCTGAGTGGGTTGGAGTTGTCGCAAGCCGAATTGAAGGCCGCGTTTGAAGGCTTGCCTTCCGCGCAACGCAAGGCGCTCGAATCCGCCGCCGCCCGTGTGCGCAGCTACCACGAGGCGCAAAAGAAAGCCTGTGGTGAAAGCTGGAGCTACCGCGATGCAGACGGCAGTTTGTTGGGCCAGAAAGTCACGCCGCTGGATCGTGTCGGCATCTACGTGCCCGGCGGTAAAGCGGCTTACCCCTCGTCCGTGCTAATGAACGCGATTCCTGCACATGTGGCCGGCGTGCAAGAAATCATCATGGTCGTGCCAACACCCGGCGGCGACAAGAACCCGCTGGTGTTGGCCGCGGCCTACGTGGCGGGCGTCAGCCGCGCCTTCACCATCGGTGGCGCGCAGGCAGTGGCCGCGCTGGCTTATGGCACGGCCACGGTGCCAGCGGTCGACAAAATTACCGGCCCTGGCAACGCCTATGTGGCCGCTGCCAAGCGCCGCGTGTTCGGCACGGTCGGCATCGACATGATTGCCGGCCCGTCTGAAATTTTGGTGCTGGCTGACGGGACCACGCCAGCCGATTGGGTGGCCATGGATCTCTTCAGCCAGGCCGAGCATGACGAGCTGGCGCAAAGCATCTTGCTGTGCCCGGACGCGGCTTATATCGACGCGGTGCAAGCTGCCATCGACCGCTTGCTGCCCACCATGCCGCGCGCCGCCATCATTGCCAAGTCGCTCAGTGACCGCGGCGCCTTGATCCTCACGCGCGACATGGCCGAGGCCTGTGCCATCAGCAACCGTATTGCGCCTGAGCACCTGGAAGTCTCCAGCCAGTCGCCGCACCAGTGGGAGCCACTCTTGAAACACGCGGGTGCCATTTTTTTGGGCGCTTTCACCAGCGAAAGCCTGGGCGACTATTGCGCTGGACCCAACCACGTACTGCCCACCAGCGGCACCGCGCGCTTTTCCAGCCCGTTGGGCGTTTACGACTTTCAAAAACGCTCCAGCCTCATTGAGGTCAGCGAAGCGGGTGCGCAAGTGCTTGGCCCGATTGCTGCCGAGTTGGCTTATGGCGAAGGCCTGCAAGCCCACGCGCGCGCAGCAGAGTTGCGACTGACCACAGTGCCGGCCATGCGAGGTGCTGCATGAGCACCACCCCCAAACTGAGCCCCGCGCTGCAAAAACGCCTGCGCCAAGACGTGCAGTCCATGCACGCCTACGCCGTACAAGACGCCACCGGCATGGTCAAGCTGGACGCGATGGAAAATCCGCACCGCCTGCCCGCCGCCCTGCAAGCCGAACTTGGCCACCGCCTGGGTGCGCTGGCGCTCAATCGCTACCCGGATGGCCGCGTGAATGACTTGCGTGACGCGCTGGCCACCTACGCTGGCTTGCCTGAAGGCTTTGACCTGATGCTGGGCAACGGCTCGGACGAACTGATTTCCTTGCTGGCGCTGGCTTGCGACGTGCCAGGCGCCTCTGTCTTGGCACCGGTACCCGGCTTCGTGATGTACGCCATGAGCGCGCAACTGCAGGGCCTTGAATTCATAGGCGTGCCTTTGACCGCCGACTTCGAGCTGGATGAAGCCGCCATGCTGGCCGCCATCGCCGGCAAAAAGCCGTCCATTGTTTACCTCGCCTACCCGAACAACCCGACCGCCAACCTCTGGGACGATGCTGTGATCGAGCGGATCATCGAGGCGGTCGGCGCGGAAGGCGGGCTGGTGGTGATGGACGAGGCTTATCAGCCTTTTTCTAGCAAGAGTTACATCGACCGCATCAAGTGCCACAGCCATGTGCTCTTGATGCGCACACTCAGCAAGTTTGGTCTGGCCGGCGTGCGCCTAGGCTACATGATGGGCCCCAAGGCCTTGATCGCCGAGATCGACAAGGTGCGCCCGCCTTACAACATCAGCGTGCTCAATTGCGAGTGCGCGCTGTTTGCCTTGGCGCATCAGTCGGTTTTTGCTGAACAGGCCGCCGACTTGCGCCGCGAGCGTACGCGTTTGCTGGCGGCTTTGCCTAAGCTGCCAAGGCTCAAGGCCTTCAACAGCGACGCCAACATGATCCTCGTGCGCGTTGCACCAAGCGACGATTCAGATACCGACCCCGCAGCCCGCGTTTTTGCCAGCCTGAAGGCCGGCGGCGTGCTGATCAAAAACATTTCTAAAATGCATCCTTTGCTGGCCAACTGCCTGCGCCTGACGGTTGGCACCGAAGGCGAGAACACGCAGCTGCTCGCCGCCCTGGAAAAAGCCCTATGACCACCCCAGACATCAGTCCCGCGCCGCGCACAGTCGAAGTCACGCGCAACACCGCCGAGACGCAGATCACCGTCAAGATCAACCTCGATGGCACCGGCCAGTCGCGCCTGTCCACGGGCATTGGTTTTTTCGACCACATGCTCGACCAGATCGCCCGCCATGGCCTGATCGACCTGGACATTCAGGCGCTGGGCGACTTGCACATTGACGGCCATCACACCGTTGAAGACGTGGGCATCACGCTGGGCCAGGCCGTGGCCAAGGCCGTGGGTGACAAAAAAGGCCTGCGGCGTTATGGCCATGCCTATGTGCCGCTGGACGAAGCGCTGAGCCGCGTGGTCATTGATTTCTCGGGCCGTCCAGGCTTGGTGATGCATGTACCTTTCACCAGCGGAATGATCGGCAGCTTCGACTCTCAGCTGACTTATGAGTTCTTTCAGGGCTTTGCGAACCACGCCTTCGTAACCTTGCACATCGACAACCTGCGTGGCCAGAACGCGCACCATCAGGCTGAAACCGTGTTCAAGGCTTTCGCCCGGGCGCTGCGTATGGCGATTGAGCATGACCCGCGCATGAGCGGCGTGATTCCTTCGACCAAGGGTTCGCTCTGATCGCTCTCTTCAAAGTCTGTCAGATGATGCGCGCATGACTGTCTTGAAAAAAGTCGCCGTGGTGGACTACGGCATGGGCAATCTGCGCTCTGTCTCACAGGCCGTGGCGCATGTAGCTGTTGGCACTGGTTTTGAGGTGGTGGTGACCAGCCGCGCCCAGGACGTGCTGGACGCCGACCGCGTGGTCTTGCCAGGGCAGGGCGCCATGCCGGACTGCATGCGCGAGTTGGCCGAGTCGGGTTTGCGCGAGGCGGTGCTCCATGCAGCTGCTCACAAACCTTTGTTCGGTGTCTGCGTGGGCATGCAAATGCTGCTGGACCGCAGCGAGGAAGGACCACCCGGCGTGGGTACACCCGGCTTGGGCCTGTTCCCCGGTGACGTGCGCAAATTCGACCTGGCTGGCCTCTTGCAGCCAGACGGCAGTCGCTACAAAGTCCCGCAAATGGGCTGGAACCAAGTGTTCCAAACGGTCCCTCACGCCCTGTGGGCCGGTGTTGACGACGGCGCCTATTTCTACTTCGTGCACAGTTTTTACGCCAAGCCGTCGGATGGGCGCCACAGTGCAGGCGAGGCCGACTATGGTGGGCGCTTCACAGCCGTGCTGGCACGGGATAATATTTTTGCGGCCCAGTTTCACCCTGAAAAAAGCGCCGAGCAAGGCTTGGCGCTGTACCGAAACTTCCTGCACTGGAAGCCCTGAGTCTCCTTTCCGTTTTAACCCGTTCTTCTGGCTTTTTTCACCGCCTCATCATGCTACTTATCCCCGCAATCGACCTCAAGGATGGCCACTGCGTTCGCCTCAAACAAGGCGACATGGACCAGTCCACCACGTTTGGCGAGGACCCTGCTGCGATCGCGCGCAGTTGGGTGGATAAAGGGGCACGCCGCCTGCATTTGGTGGACCTGAACGGCGCCTTCGCTGGCAAGCCCAAGAACGAAGCGGCGATCCGCAAGATTTTGCAGACGGTGGGCAGCGAGATTGACGTGCAACTCGGTGGCGGCATTCGCGACTTGGACACCATCGAGCGCTACCTTGACGCGGGCTTACGCTACGTCATCATCGGCACAGCCGCGGTCAAAAACCCGGGCTTTTTGCAAGACGCATGCACGGCTTTTGGCGGCCACATCATCGTGGGCCTGGACGCCAAGGACGGCAAAGTTGCCACAGACGGCTGGAGCAAATTGACGGGCCATGAAGTCGTGGACCTGGCCAAAAAATTTGAGGACTACGGGGTCGAGTCCATCATCTACACCGACATCGGCCGCGACGGCATGCTCAGCGGCATCAATATCGACGCAACTGTCAAGTTGGCACAAGCGCTCAGCATTCCAGTGATTGCTTCCGGCGGGCTGTCCAACATGGCTGACATCGACGCGCTTTGCGCGGTCGAAGCTGAGGGCGTTGAGGGTGTGATTTGCGGGCGTTCGATCTACAGCGGCGACCTGGATTTCGCAGCGGCGCAAGCCCGCGCTGACGAGCTCAACGGTTGAACCTATTAAAGACCTGAATGCTCGCCAAACGCATCATTCCCTGCCTGGACGTCACAGGCGGGCGCGTCGTCAAGGGCGTGAACTTTCTGGAACTCCGCGATGCGGGTGACCCGGTCGAAATCGCAGCGCGATACAACGAGCAGGGCGCGGACGAGTTGACCTTTCTGGATATCACCGCCACCAGTGATGGGCGAGATCTGATCTTGCACATCATTGAAGCGGTCGCCTCACAAGTTTTCATCCCACTCACGGTGGGCGGTGGCGTGCGAACGGTGGACGACGTGCGCCGCTTGCTCAACGCAGGCGCCGACAAGACCAGTTTCAATTCCGCAGCATTGGCCAGGCCCGAAGTCATCACCGAAGTCTCGGCCCGCTACGGCGCGCAGTGCATCGTGGTGGCGATTGATGCCAAGCGCCGCTCGGCTGAAGACGCGCAATTGCGTGGACCGGGCTGGGACGTTTACAGCCACGGCGGGCGCAAGAACACCGGCCTGGACGCCGTGGCCTGGGCCAGCGAAATGGCACAGCGCGGCGCCGGTGAAATCTTGCTGACCAGCATGGACCGAGACGGCACCAAGTCCGGCTTTGACCTGGCCTTGACCCGTGCCGTGAGCGATGCTGTCAGCGTGCCCGTGATCGCCTCAGGCGGTGTGGGCAATCTGGACGATCTTGCCGACGGCATCACGCTGGGCGGTGCGGACGCTGTCTTGGCGGCCAGCATTTTTCATTACGGTGAATACACCGTGGGCCAGGCCAAGCAGCGCATGGCCGAGCGCGGCATCCCCGTTCGGACCTGAGGCTGGGCGTCACCGGCGCTGCTCGGCATCGCCGACAATAGTGCCCATGAATTGGTTAGACGACGTACTTTGGGATGAACGCGGACTCATTCCCGTGATTGCGCAGGAAGCCGGCAGCGGCGACGTGCTCATGTTCGCGTGGATGAACCGGGAAGCTCTGCAAGAAACGGCGGACACGGGGCGGGCTGTTTATTTCAGCCGCTCGCGTGGCCGGTTGTGGCGCAAGGGCGAAGAATCCGGTCACGTGCAAATGGTGCATGACATACGCATTGACTGCGACAACGACGTGATCTTGCTCAAGGTCACCCAGCTCGGCCATGAGCCCGGCATTGCCTGCCACACGGGCCGCCACAGTTGCTTTTACCAGCGCCACGTTGCCGGGCAATGGCAGACGGTTGAGCCGGTGCTCAAAGACCCTGAACGCATCTACAAGTAAACGCTCAAGCCCATGACATCCAACGACTCTCTCGCCCGCTTGGCTCAAGTGATTGAAAGCCGCAAGGTTTCCGCTGGCGGTGATCCGAACCAGAGCTATGTCGCCCGTTTGCTCCACAAAGGCCCCGACGCCTTTTTGAAAAAAATCGGCGAAGAAGCTACCGAGGCCGTGATGGCCGCCAAGGACATGGACCACCTCGGCCACAAGCCTGAGCTGCAGGCCTTGCTCGTCGGCGAAGTGGCGGACCTGTGGTTTCACAGCATGATCGCGCTGGCGCACTACGGCCTGACGCCTGCCGATGTGATTGCCGAGCTCGAGCGCCGGGAAGGCACCAGCGGCATTGAGGAAAAAGCCTTGCGCAAGGCCTTGCTTCGCGCCGACGCTGAAAAATAAAATGTCGCTTAGCTTGGTGTTTGATTTTTTTCGCTGAAAAGGGAATGCCATGAATGCCCATGAATTGGACAGCTACGACAATAAGACCAGCAACGACCGCTTGGTGATGCAGGTCTTGTACGGGCTGCATACCTTGGCCTGGTTCAGTGGCGGGGTGTTCGCCGTGGTGGCGCTCATCATCAATTACCTGCGTCGCGCTGACGAGGCGAATGTCCTGTATGTCGAGCATCACGACTTCATGATTGCGACCTTTTGGTGGACTTTGCTCTGGCTGGTCGTGCTGTCGCCGTTGTGGTTGCTGTTTATTTTCCCGGGCATGGTCGCTTATGGGGTGATCTGGCTTTGGTACCTGTACCGCTGCATCAAGGGCTGGATGCGTTTTAACGCGGGCCGGCCTGCGCGCGATCTGGTCGCCGCTTGAGTTCAGCAAGCCTACATAGCGTTCAGCCCGGCGACAATCACCGCATGGAAAACTGTCTTTTTTGCAAAATCGCCGCCGGAAAAATCCCCAGTCGCAAGGTGTATGAAGACGAGCAAATGCTGGCCTTTCATGACATCAACCCGTGGGCACCGGTTCACTTCTTGATGATTCCCAAGCAGCACATCGCCTCGATGGCGCAGGTTGGGCCTGAGCATGAGGCCTTGCTGGGCCGCATGATGGCCTTGGCCCCCAGCCTGGCACTCGAGCAAGGCTGCAGGCCTTACCCAGAGGGCGGCTTTCGGATCGTGACCAACACGGGCGCGGAGGGCGGCCAGGAAGTGCATCATCTGCATCTTCATGTCATGGGCGGGCCCCGCCCGTGGCTGCGCGGCTAAGTTCAATCACTGTCGGGATGGACATTGCGCTCTTCCCTTGGTGGGCCTTGCCAAGCACCTTAGAATCATGCTCATTCGGCGCCATATGCGTTGGCACTGGCACTTCAAAGCTTAGGAGAGAAACATGGGTTCGTTTTCCATTTGGCACTGGCTGATCGTTCTTTTGATCGTTGTGATGGTGTTCGGCACCAAGAAACTCAAGAACATAGGCGGTGACCTTGGCGGCGCCGTGAAGGGTTTCAAGGACGGCATGAAAGAAGGCGGCCAGGCGCCGGCTGAAGACGCGGTTGCACCTACGCAGGTGACGGCTCAGACGGCTGCTGCCGACAAGGGCACCATTGACGTGCAGGCACGTCAAAAGTCTTGATCAATTCTGGCTTGAGCCTGTTGCCCGCAGTGCAGGCAGCCCTGCTGCCAGATCGGTGTGATCTCTCGTGATTGATCTCGGAATTTCAAAACTCGCCATGATCGGCGCTGTGGCGCTGATCGTGATCGGGCCTGAAAAGTTACCGCGCGTGGCGCGTACCGTGGGCACCTTGCTGGGCAAGGCGCAGCGCTATGTGGCCGATGTCAAGAGTGAGGTCAACCGCTCGATGGAGCTCGATGAGCTCAAGAAGATGAAAGAGACCGTCGAGGGCGCAGCCCGCGATGTGGAGAACTCCATCCAGACCAGCGCCAGCGATTTTGAAAAATCCTGGGAAGACACCACGTCATCGGCCAGCCTGAGCGACGCTTCAGAGGCGCCGGGCATGATCAGCTTCCCCGAATACAAACACCCCGGCAAACACTGGCGCGTCAAGCAAGGCGCCATGCCGCAGTGGTACAAGGCGCGGTCGGGTGTGCGCACGCGGGCGCTTTCCGGTGCAGCGCGCGTCGCGCGATTCCGGCCTAAAAGCAGTGCTGGCCGGCATGGCTGAAAGCATGTGCTTGATGGGCCATCGGGCCTTCTCATCCAGCGCTTGTTGCTGAACCCTGACACCCCTGCGCAAGCACCGACCTGAAGTTTTCATGAGCGATCCGCAAACCGACAAGCCCGACGAACTCGCGGGAACCGAACAGCCTTTTGTGCAGCACCTCATGGAGTTGCGCGACCGCATGATCAAGGCGGTCATTGCCATTGGCGTGGTGGCCGCAGTCCTGGCGGTTTTTCCGGGGCCGGGTGCGCTTTACGATTTGATGGCCGCGCCTCTGGTAGCCAGCCTTCCCAAGGGCGCAACCCTCATTGCCACCAATGTGATCTCACCCTTTGTGGTGCCCATCAAGATACTTTTCATGGCCGCGTTCATGATCGCGCTGCCCGTGGTGCTTTACCAGGTCTGGGCCTTTGTCGCTCCGGGCTTGTATTCCCATGAAAAAAAGCTGGTCATGCCCCTCGTGGTGTCCAGTACGCTGCTGTTTTTCCTTGGTGTTGCGTTTTGCTACTACTTCGTCTTTGGCCAAGTGTTCAGCTTCATCCAGAGCTTTGCGCCCAAGTCCATCACGGCGGCACCTGATATCGAGGAGTACCTGAATTTTGTGCTGGGCATGTTCCTGGCCTTTGGCCTGGCTTTTGAGGTGCCGATTGCCGTCATCTTGCTCGTGCGCATGGGCATCTTGTCAGTGGCTCAATTGCGCGAGTACCGGGGTTATTTCTGGGTCGGCGCGGCGGTGTTGACCGCTTTGGTCACGCCGCCTGATGCCGGCTCGATGCTCATGCTCCTGGCGGTTGTCGGTAGCTTGTATGAAGTGGGCATCATTGCAGCCCAGCTTTTCGTCAAGCACACCAAGGCCCCTGAGGTGGATGCCGAGGACGCCGCGCTCAAGTCCTGAGCGCCTTCCGGTTCACATCAATTCAGCGCGGCAAAGCGGGCCGTTGCCGTTTGCCCGGCGTGACTTGGACATCCAGCGTCGCGTCTTTGCGCTGCACCTTCAGCGGCGCGCTCACACCGGGCTTTAAAGCGGCCACCGCGCTCAGCAGTTCGGTCACGTTGTGGACCGGCGTGCCGGCCACGGCCACGATCACATCGCCAGGCCGAATGCCCGCAGCGGCAGCAGGTCCGCTTTGGAGCACGCCCGTGAGGATCACGCCGCTGGAGACCTTGATATTGAAGGTTTGAGCCAACTCAGGGCTAAGTTCTTGTGGCTCCACGCCGATCCAGCCGCGCGTCACTTGCCCCTCCTTGACGATGCTCTCCAGCACCTGCCGAGCGGTGGACACCGGAATGGCAAAGCCAATGCCCATGGAGCCACCCGAGCGTGAGTAAATGGCGGTGTTGATGCCGAGCAGCCGCCCCTGGGTGTCCACCAGGGCGCCGCCGGAGTTGCCTGGGTTGATGGCTGCATCCGTCTGGATGAAGTTTTCGAACACATTGATGCCCAGCTGGTTGCGACCCAGGGCACTGATGATGCCGCTGGTGACCGTCTGTCCCACGCCGAAGGGATTGCCGATGGCCAGCACCTGGTCGCCGATCTCGATGGATTCCGCGTTGCCCAGCACGATGACCGGCAATTTGTCCAAGTCGATCTTGAGGATGGCGAGATCGGTTTCCGGATCAGTGCCGATGACCTTGGCGCGCGCCTTGCGCGCGTCGTTCAGGCTGACTTCGATCTCGTCCGCGCCTTCGACCACATGGTTATTGGTGAGTATGTAGCCGTTGGGGCTGACGATCACGCCGCTGCCCAGTCCCACCTGGGGTTCGCTGCGCCCTTGGTCCCCGAAAAAGAATTTGAACCACGGATCATCCGCATTAGGGTTTCGCGCTGCGGCCTTGCTGGCGCTGATGCTCACTACGGCGCCTGACGCTGCCTTGGCTGCAGCGCGAAAGCTGCCCGGCGCCGGGCTGGCCAGCTTGGCGCTGCTTCCCGCCGGTGCTTCAATCACGGCCAGCCCGCCGCTTTGCGCACCGCGCTGTAACCACTGCGGCTTCAAGCTGGCAACCACAAAGTAAGCGGCAAGCAAGACCGTGACAGTCTGGGAAAACAAAAGCCAAAGTCTTCGCATGGACATAAAGAGGAGTCTGATGAGTGAAGTTAGTCTTGAGAAGGTTAAAACGAAAGGCAGCCAGGGTAAAGCGGGACATTCAGTGGGGCCCTTCGCGTCGGTATTTTGCCGCGTACCGCCGCGCTCATAATTGAGCAGATGATTTCAGGACTGAGTTCTCTATCGCCCGGGGTTGAGCGCGCCGAGTTGTTGCATGACTTTGACAGCTTGCTGCAGCCTGAGCGTTTCAAGGACTATGGGCCCAACGGGCTTCAGGTGGAGGGGCGACCACACATACGGCGCATCGTGTCTGGCGTCACGGCGAGTTTGGCTCTGATCGAGGCTGCCGTCGCTGCTCAGGCGGACGCCATATTCGTCCATCACGGCCTCTTCTGGCGTGGTCAGGATGGCAGGGTCACCGGCTGGATGAAGCAGCGCCTGGCTCTGCTGCTGGCCAACGACATCAATCTGTTCGCCTACCACCTTCCGCTGGATGCGCACCCAGTGTTGGGCAATAACGCTCAATTGGGCATACGCCTTGGACTGACTGCGTTCGACGCCGAATCCGGGCGGTTTGGCGAAGCTGGGCTGGGCTTTTTGGGTCATCGCATGGCGACAGAGGCAGGGGCACAGACGTGTTTTTCAAGCCCCGAAGCGTTGGCCACTCATGTGTCGCAAGCTCTGGGTCGACAGGCCGTGCTGGTTGGCGGTCGAGCCGGGCCAGTGCAGCGCATCGCCTGGTGTTCAGGCGGCGCACAAGGCTACTTTGAGGCCGCTATCGCGGCAGGCGCGCAGGCTTACATCACGGGTGAGATTTCGGAGCCGCAAGCGCATTACGCGCGCGAGATGGGTGTGGCCTATCTGGCTTGCGGGCATCACGCGTCCGAACGTTACGGTGCGCCTGCCGTTGCAGCCCACGTGGCGGAGCAAAGAGGCCTGGTACATCAGTTCATCGACATCGACAACCCGGCTTGAGGCACCATGGCAGCCACTTTTTCATCCACAGGTTCTGGTAAACCTTTGCTCCTGACCATGGGTGATGCCGCGGGAATTGGTCCTGAAATCATCGTTCAGGCTTTCGCGCAGGCACCAGCGGAATTGGCGGGTGTTGTGGTCGCCGGCGACATGGCCGTGATGCGGCGGGCCCTTGCCCTGCACAGTGGGCGCGTTGGGGTCGCGGCAGCGTTGGCCTTGGCGGAGGTTACAGATCCAGCAGATGTGCATCTCTTACCTCCGCACTCCATCGCGGTCTGGCAGGCCTGCGATCGAATCACGCCACCGACTTTCGGCCAAGTGTCTGCTGCGGCAGGGCTTGCGGCAGCGCAGTGCATAGGCAAGGCCGCGCAGTGGACTCTGCAAGAAAAGGCCTTGGGCCTGGTCACCGCCCCTATCCACAAAGAGGCCTTGGCTGCGGCCGGCGAGCCATGGGCAAATTTCCCGGGTCACACAGAGTTGCTCCAGGCCCAGGCGGCCCATTTTCTCGGGTGTTCTATCAGTGCCTTGCCTGTACGCATGATGTTGGCCAACCCGGAGTTAAAGACGGTGCTGGTGAGCATCCACATGTCTCTGCGCCACGCCATCGAGGCAGTGCGGTATGAGACGGTGCTGGAGACGCTGGTGATCACCCATGCGGCCTTGACCCGCTTGCTAGGGCGCGCTCCCAAGCTGGGCGTGGCCGGCTTGAACCCTCACGCCGGCGAAGGCGGTCTCTTTGGTCGCGAAGAGATTGAATCCATTGCGCCGGCCATTGCGGCTGCTCGGGCTCAAGGCATCAATGCCTTGGGGCCTTACGCGCCGGACACGGTGTTCATGCGGGCCAGGGGGCATGACGGCCAGCCCGGCGAATTTGACGCGGTGGTGGCCATGTACCACGACCAGGGCTTGATCCCGGTCAAGTACCTGGGCGTGGCAGACGGTGTGAATGTCACGCTCGGGCTGCCCCTGCTTCGCACTAGCCCAGACCATGGCACCGCTTTTGACTTGGCGGGCACGGGCAGGGCAGATCCTGCGAGCCTCCTGTGCGCCTTGCGAATGGCGCGGGCCCTGGCAGCTTAGCTCGCGGCGGGTTTGCGCGCCAAGCTGTCCCTGATCTCGCGCAACAGGACCACGTCCTCTGGCGTCGCGGCTGGCGCAGCAACTGGTTCTGGCTTGGCGCGCTTGAGCCGGTTGATCTGAGTGACCATCATGAAGATGATGAAGGCCAGAATTGCAAAATTGACCGCGGTCGTGATGAAGTTGCCGTAAGCCAGCACAGACACCCCCGCCTTTTGGAGGGCATCCAAGGTGTTGGGCGTTCCTGGCGGGATGCTCCCCAGCACTGTGTACAGGTTGGAAAAATCGAGCTTGCCGAAGACGGCACCCACGAGCGGCATGATGATGTCGCGCACTAGCGAATCCACGATTTTGCTGAACGCAGCGCCGATGATGACGCCAACGGCAAGATCGATCACATTCCCCTTGAGCGCGAACTCCTTGAATTCCTTGAACATTGGCAGGGCCCTTCATTGGTTAAATTTATGAACACTTTTTTATTATGTATTCAAACCCCACCAAGCGAAGGCCGATAAGTACCACGTCAAAAACAGCTGCTGCGCTCCGCTACAATCTCGGGTTGTCCCCAATAAGTCTTTCTCAAGCGCGTACTTGAAGGAATTTCATGACTCCAGCCAGCGTTAATGCAAGCGTTGTTGCCTCAGATGGCGCAACTGTCGACCAACAAAAGAGAACCTGGATCGTAGCCACGTGTGCCGTTGGTGGTGCTGGTGTTGCTGCGGTTGCTGTGCCTTTTGTAAGCACATTTCAGCCGTCCGAGCGCGCAAAAGCTGCTGGCGCTGCGGTAGAGGTGGACATTTCGGCCATGAAGCCGGGCGAGAAAATCACCGTTGAATGGCGCGGTAAGCCGGTCTGGATCATCAAGCGTACGCCGGAGCAATTGGAAGCCTTGAAAAAGGTCGAGAACCAATTGGCTGATCCCCATTCGGCGCGCAAGCCTGATGAACTCACGCCTCCTTACGCGCGCAACGACAACCGCAGCATCAAGCCTGAATTTATGGTGGCTGTGGGCATTTGCTCTCACCTGGGCTGCTCGCCGGTGGAAAAGTTCGCAATGGGCGCTCAGCCCTCATTGCCCGACGACTGGCAGGGCGGGTTCTTGTGCCCTTGCCACGGCTCGACTTTCGACATGGCTGGTCGCGTCTATAAAAACAAGCCTGCCCCGGATAACTTGGAGGTGCCTCCGCACATGTACCTCACGGACACCCGGTTGCTGATTGGCGAAGATAAAAAAGCCTGAAGCTTGTCAGGACCTGCTGGCGCATCCTCGCCGGGTCGGTCCCTCACTGAGTAGGAACTGTTATGGCTGAACTAAAAGAAATTTCCCCTGACGCCCCTGTGGGTGCCAAGTTGCTGAACTGGGTGGATAACCGCTTCCCCGCCAGCAAGCTCTATAAAGAACATTTGGGTGAGTATTACGCACCCAAGAACCTCAACTTCTGGTACGTTTTCGGGGCACTGTCTTTGCTGGTCTTGGTTATCCAGATCGTCACTGGCATCTTCCTCACCATGAACTACAAGCCAGACGCTGCACTGGCCTTCGGCTCCGTCGAGTACATCATGCGTGATGTGCCTTGGGGCTGGCTGATTCGTTACATGCACTCCACTGGCGCGAGCGCGTTTTTCTTGGTGGTGTACCTGCACATGTTCCGCGGCCTGATGTACGGCAGCTATCGCAAGCCCCGTGAGTTGATCTGGCTCTTTGGCTGCGCAATTTTCCTGGCCCTGATGGCTGAGGCCTTCATGGGTTATCTGCTGCCATGGGGCCAGATGAGCTACTGGGGCGCCCAGGTGATCGTGAACCTGTTCGCCGCCATTCCTTTCATCGGTCCTGACCTGGCCCTGCTGATTCGCGGTGACTATGTGGTGGGCGATGCCACGCTGAACCGCTTCTTCGCGTTTCACGTGATTGCCGTGCCCCTGGTGCTGCTTGGCTTGGTGGTCGCGCACATCATCGCGCTGCATGAAGTTGGTTCGAACAATCCTGACGGAGTCGAGATCAAAGGGCCCAATGCGCCGAAAGACGCAGCCGGTCACCCTCTGGATGGCATTCCCTTCCACCCCTTCTACACGGTGCACGACATCTTCGCGGTCAGCGTGTTCCTGATGATCTTCACGGCCATCATCTTCTTTGCACCTGAAGCGGGTGGTTATTTCCTCGAGTACAACAACTTCATCCCGGCAGACTCACTGAAAACGCCTGCGCACATCGCACCCGTCTGGTACTTCACACCGTTCTATTCAATGCTGCGTGCCATCACCGGCGAGATGATGTACGTGCTGGTGGCCTGCGTCGTGCTGGCTGCTGGCTTCACTGTCCTCAAAGGCCGCATCAGCAGCATGCTCAAGCTGGCTATCGCCGGTATCGCTGTGGTCGCTATTGCTGCCATGCTGATGTTTGACGCCAAGTTCTGGGGTGTCGTGGCCATGGGTGGCGCGGTCATCATCTTGTTCTTCCTGCCATGGTTGGACCACAGTGAAGTCAAGTCGATCCGCTACCGCCCCGATTGGCACAAGTACCTTTATGCCGTGTTCGTCATTAACTTCGTCGTGCTGGGCTATCTGGGTATCAAGCCACCCTCACCCGTCAATGAGCGCGTCTCGCAGATCGGCACCTTGTTTTACTTCGGTTTCTTCCTGTTGATGCCATGGTGGAGCCGTCTGGGCAGCTTCAAACGCGTGCCTGACCGCGTGATCTTTGCAGCCCACTGAGCCGGAGACTATTGACCATGAACAAAATCAAGCAACTGGCCTTGGGCCTGATGGCGTCCCTCGTGTTGGTAACCACAGCGCAGGCTTCCTCAGAAGGCATCGCTTGGGACAAGGCGCCTAGCAAGACTACTGACCTTGGTGCCCTGCAAAATGGCGCCAAGCTCTTCGTCAACTATTGCCTGAATTGCCACTCGGCGGCCTTCATGCGCTACAACCGTCTGACCGACATCGGTCTGACTGAGCAGCAAATCAAGGACAACCTTCTGTTTGCCACTGACAAGGTGGGCGAAACCATGAAGGCAGCCATTGATCCGAAGCAAGCTAAGGCCTGGTTCGGTGGCAACCCGCCTGACTTGACCGTGATTGCTCGCTCGCGGTCAGGTGCTCAGGGAACTGGCGCGGATTACATCTATACCTACCTGCGCACCTACTATCCGGATGACACCAAGGCAACCGGCTGGAATAACCTCGCTTTTCCCAATGTTGGCATGCCGCACGTTCTGTGGGAACTGCAGGGCAAGCGCGAACCCATTTTTGAAACGCACAGCAGCCACGGCCACGATGTCCAGGTTTTCCAAGGTTGGAAGCAGATTACGCCGGGCACTATGACGCCGATGCAGTATGACCAAGCGATGGGTGACCTCGTGGGCTACCTGCAGTGGATGGCTGAGCCTGCTCAAAACACACGTGTACGCGTGGGCGTTTGGGTGCTGTTGTTTCTGGGTCTCTTGACCTTGGTCGCTTGGCGCCTGAACGCAGCGTTCTGGAAAGACGTCAAATAATTTTTCGCCGGGCAGCAATGCCCCGGCACTTCTGGAGTGGCAGGCGCGGTCAATTTGACCTCACGTCTCCCACTCCTTTGCATCCCAGGAGTTCCCACCATGATGGTCCTTTATTCAGGCACGACCTGTCCCTTTTCGCATCGCTGCCGCTTTGTGCTGTTTGAAAAAGGCATGGACTTCGAAATTCGCGACGTCGATCTCTACAACAAGCCAGAAGATATCAACGTCATGAATCCGTATGGCCAGGTTCCTATCCTGGTTGAGCGCGACCTGATCTTGTACGAATCGAACATCATCAATGAGTACATTGATGAGCGCTTTCCTCATCCCCAGCTGATGCCCGGCGATCCAGTGGACCGTGCTCGTGTGCGCCTGTTCCTGCTGAATTTCGAGAAGGAGCTTTTCGTTCACGTCAGCACGCTGGAGTCGCGCGCTGCCAAAGGAAACGAGAAAACACTCGAAAAAGCGCGGGCTCACATTCGCGATCGCTTGACGCAACTGGCGCCCGTGTTCCTGAAGAACAAATTCATGCTCGGCGAGAATTTTTCGATGCTGGACGTAGCTATTGCGCCGCTGCTGTGGCGTCTGGACTACTACGGCATAGACCTGTCCAAGAATGCAGCACCTCTACTTAAATATGCAGAGCGCATTTTTTCGCGCCCAGCCTACATTGAGGCGCTCACACCTTCTGAAAAGGTCATGCGCAAATAAGCGCAGGAATGCCCGTTGGCTGAGTTCATGAACGCGCTGGACGCTACTTCGACACGCCCTTATTTGATAAGGGCGCTCTACGAGTGGTGCACCGATAACGGCCTGACACCTTATGTGGCCGTGTTGGTGGACGAGTCGGTGCAAGTGCCGCGCGAGTACGTCAAGAATAACGAGATCGTCCTGAACATCAGTTTTGATGCCACCAGCTCGCTGAAGTTGGGCAATGACTTCATCGAGTTCAAGGCCCGTTTTGCGGGCAGTGCACGGGAAATTATTGTCCCGGTTAGCCGCGTCATAGCCATCTATGCGCGTGAGAACGGTCAGGGAATGGCGTTTCCTGCGCCTGTGACCTCTACGGCGGGCCCGTCCGGCGATTTGGCAAGTCTGGGTGGTGTGGCGCCAGCGGTGTCTCCTGCGTTCCCGGGGTCGGCAGCCGAGCCAAGTGAAGGCAAGGTGGTACACCTCCTTCCCGAAGGCACGGAAAGTCTCCAAAGTCATGACGAAGGGCGGGATGCGCCGGTCGAGCCTCCTGAGCCTCAACCTCCAAAATCACCGCAGGGGACCCGACCAACCCTCAAGCGCGTGAAGTAAAATCCACAGTGCGCCGATTTAGCTCAGTTGGTAGAGCAACCGCCTTGTAAGCGGTAGGTCATCAGTTCGAATCCGATAATCGGCACCATCATCAAGCTGCCCTGCAGCACTGAACCCGCCTTCTCGACTGGAAGTGCGGGTTTTTTTTATGACCTTTGAACTGTGCCAGTAAGCACCAGAGACATTCCAAAACACGGAATATCTAGCGAGTGGGCGGCGGCATGAATACTTTAATCCTAATTGAGGTAACCTTGATACCGGTCGACTGAAGGTGGGCTAGCAAGGCGGGCCCGATTTGTCTGACTTTGGCGGCCGCCGCATTGCCCGTCACAAGCAGGCACCAAGTTTCATTTTCGAAAGGGCCGGCCTTGACTTGGTTTCGCAAGGTCACAGGCAGCAGGCGCTCGACGCTTTTCAGCATGTCTGTGGACCCCCGAATCATGCTGCTCAAGCGCGCAAGCGACGGTGACGCATCAATCGCTTGGCTGAAGCTGACAGGCTTGGACTGACGTGGCGTCATGCGATCAACAACAATGAAAATCCCGGGGTTAGACAGATGCAGGTAATTATCACGGACGGCTGGTGTTTGAAGGGACGCACGCTTTACCTTAGCGGTGCCAAACTTGGTTTGGGCGTTGGCTTCTGCATCCTAATTTCGAGCCTTGTCTTTGCTGGATTCCTTTACTTAGGTTCGAAAAAGTGGCGAGCGGTCGGCACAGAGCCTTCTGGCGGTCAAGAGGCGCGCGTCATTCGGGAGAACCTCGAGGTGATGGCACGAAAGATGGGTGAATTGTCGGCCAAGCTAGCCCAAGTCGAAGCCTTGGCCGACCGAGTCTCAGGCCTGGCCGGCCTGAATCCGGCTGATGCAAAGGCAAGCGGACGAGGTGGACCCTTGGTCAGCCTGAATTCCCTTGAGCCATCCGTTCTTACCAGTGCCTTGGCAGCGATGAGCCAGCGAACCGATCAGCAGCAAGACGTCATGACCGTGCTGGAGTCACGCTTGCTGAGCGATAAATTGCGCAAGTTGATGCAACCCACGCAATGGCCTATCGTGGGCCATGGTCTGGGCTCGCGGTTTGGCTGGCGCCCGGACCCTTTTACGGGGCAGTCGGCCCTGCATACGGGGCTGGATTTTCCAGCTGACATCGGTACCCCTATCGTGGCGGCGGCAGGTGGCCTCGTGGTGGCGCAGGACTTTCATCCAGCTTATGGCAATCTGCTGGAAATTGACCATGGCAACGACATCATCACGCGGTACGCCCATTTGTCCCGATACCTCGTGAAAAAAGGCGATCTGATCAGACGCGGGCAACCCATCGCTGAGGTTGGCACCACCGGGCGCTCCACGGGGGCCCATCTTCATTTTGAGGTTCTGGTTCAGGGCGCCTATCAAAACCCCGAGCTTTTCCTGAAGCTGGGGCAAACGCCTGTTCCCCCACCCTTGCCCTTGACGGCCCACGCTATGCCGCGCTGACCCACATTGGCTCTGCGGGCCATGGTTCCCGGAGGATGCCGCGGAGTTAAAATGAAGGGTTTGCACGCCGGAATTTCTTTAAATTGGCGCGTGGCATTTTTTACTGTTGTACTCAATAAAGGTTTCGGCCGCCGGCCCTGCTGACCCCAGGCTGGTGCCCTCGCATCTATGGCTTCCAATCTTCTGACAAAACTCTTCGGCAGCCGTAACGACCGCCTGCTGAAAACCTATCGCAAGACGATTGAACGCATCAATGCGCTCGAGGCCCCACTCGAAAAACTCGACGATGAAGCGCTTCGCGCCAAGACCCAATCTTTCAAGGATCGGTTCCAGGCGGGCGAGACACTTGACGAGTTGTTGCCAGAGGCGTTTGCCGTGGTGCGCGAGGGCAGCAAGCGCGCCATGAAGATGCGGCACTTCGATGTGCAGATGCTGGGCGGCATGGCGCTGCACAACGGCAAGATCTCTGAGATGGGGACGGGGGAAGGCAAGACCTTGACCGCGACCCTGCCCGTATACCTCAATGCACTGTCCGGCAAAGGCGTTCACGTCGTCACGGTCAACGACTACCTGGCCAATCGCGACGCGCGCTGGATGGCCAAGCTCTACAACTTCTTGGGTCTCTCCGTTGGCATCAACTTGCCGCAGATGAGCCGAGAGGAAAAGCAGGCCGCCTACAACTCTGACATCACCTACGGCACCAACAACGAGTACGGCTTTGATTACCTGCGTGACAACATGGTCTACGAGGTGGCTGATCGTGTGCAGCGCGGCCTGAACTTTGCCATCGTTGACGAGGTGGACTCCATCTTGATCGACGAGGCGCGCACGCCCTTGATCATCAGCGGTCAGGCTGAAGACCACACTGCCATGTATGTGGCGATGAACCAGGTCGTGCCACTCATGAAGCGCCAGGAAGGCGAAGCCGATCCGCGCACCGGTGAGGGAATCATCACGCCAGGCGACTTCACCCTGGATGAAAAAACCCAGCAGGTTTTCCTGACCGAGCAGGGTCACGAAAACGCTGAGCGCGTACTGTTCGGCATGGGCCTGATCCCTGAAGGCGCCACGCTGTATGACCCGGCCAACATTGCGCTCGTGCATCACCTGTACGCGGCCTTGCGCGCCAACCACCTCTATCACCGCGACCAGCATTACGTGGTGCAAGACGGCGAGATCGTCATCGTGGACGAGTTCACCGGGCGCCTGATGACTGGGCGCCGCTGGAGCGATGGCCTTCACCAGGCTGTCGAGGCGAAGGAAGGCGTGGCCATCCAGGCTGAGAACCAGACCTTGGCGTCCATCACCTTCCAAAATTATTTCCGGCTGTACAACAAGTTGGCGGGAATGACCGGCACAGCCGACACCGAGGCCTATGAATTCCAGGAAATCTACGGACTAGAGACCACGGTCATTCCGCCTAACCGCCGCAGCCAGCGTGAAGACCAACTTGACCGGGTCTACAAGACCACCCGCGAAAAGTACGAAGCGGCAATCAAGGACATTCGTGAATGCTACGAGCGCGGCCAGCCCGTGCTGGTGGGAACGACCTCGATCGAGAACTCGGAAATCATCGACCAGTTGCTTGAAAAGGAAAAGCTGCCGCACCAGGTGTTGAATGCCAAGCAGCATGCCCGCGAAGCCGAAATCGTGGCCCAGGCCGGTCGCCCCGGCATGATCACGATTGCCACCAACATGGCCGGACGTGGCACTGACATCGTGCTGGGCGGCAACATTGAAAAGCTGATCGAGGCGGTCGAGTCGAATGAAGCCTTGGACGAGGCAGCCAAGGCCGCTGAAGTGGCCCGATTGCGCAGTGAATGGACTGCAGAGCACGAGCGAGTCAAAGGGCTGGGCGGCTTGCGCATCATCGCGACCGAGCGCCATGAATCACGCCGCATTGACAACCAGCTGCGCGGCCGTTCAGGCCGTCAGGGTGACCCAGGTTCCTCGCGCTTTTATTTGAGCCTGGACGATCCGCTGATGCGAATCTTCGCGGGTGAACGCGTGCGCTCCATCATGGAGCGCCTGAAGATGCCAGATGGCGAAGCCATCGAAGCGGGCATGGTCACGCGCAGCATCGAGTCGGCTCAGCGCAAGGTCGAGGCGCGCAACTTCGACATTCGCAAGCAGTTGCTTGAGTACGACGATGTGGCTAATGACCAGCGCAAGGTGATCTATCAGCAGCGCAATGACATCATGGACGCGGACAGTCTGCAAGGCCAGATCAGATCATTGCGTGAAGGTTGCTTCACGGACCTGGTGCGGCAGTATGTGCCGGCCGAGAGCGTGGAGGAACAGTGGGACTTGCAACGTTTGGAGGCGGTTCTGCGCGATGAGTGGCAACTCGATATCGCCTTACAGGCAGACGTTGAGGCGTCTACCGCAATCACGGATGAAGACATCGTTGAGAAGGTTCTGGCGGCAGCGCACGCGCGGTTTGACGCCAAGGTCGAGGCGATTGGCGAGGCCAATTTCGTGCAGTTCGAGCGCATGGTGCTGCTGCAGAGCATTGACACGCATTGGCGCGAACACCTGAGCGCGCTGGACTATCTGCGCAAGGGCATTCACTTGCGCGGCTACGCCCAGAAGCAGCCCAAGCAGGAGTACAAGCGCGAAGCTTTCGAGCTCTTTGGTCAGCTGCTGGACAGCGTCAAAAACGAAGTCACACGTGTCTTGATGACTGTGAAGGTGCAGTCTGGCGAGCAGTTGGACCAAGCCGCTGAAGCGCTGGAAAACCGGGCTGAAAACATCAGCAACGTCACCTACACCGCGCCGACTGAAACGGGCGAAGCCGAGAGTTTCCCGGACGAAACACGTGGTGCCCGCACGGGCGCCGCTGTAGCCGGAGCCCTTGGTGCCGACGCATTTGCACGCGTAGGCCGCAACGACCTTTGCCCTTGTGGTTCAGGCAAAAAGTTCAAGCAGTGCCACGGCAAGCTGAACTGATCTCTGGAGCCTGCCATGCCTGTGAACCTGACTGCCACGCCTGCTGAGGCTCTGTTTCCTGTCCCTGGCCTGCGCTGGGGCATTGCTGAGGCCGGCATTAAAAAGCCCGGCCGCAAAGATTTGGCTGTGATGCTGCTGGACGAAGGTGCCTCGGTCGGTGCCGTGTTCACGCAGAACCGTTTCTGCGCGGCGCCCGTTCAGATTTGCCGGGACAACCTGGCGTTGGACAAAGGCGCCAGCCTCGGCATCCGTGCCATGTTGATCAATACCGGTAACGCCAACGCCGGCACCGGCGCGGACGGCCTGATGCGCGCGCGCGCCACTTGCATTGCATTGGCCCAAGCCTTGAATCTGGCACCGGAGCAGATCCTGCCGTTTTCCACAGGCGTGATCATGGAACCGCTGCCGCACGAACGCATTGCGGCTGGCCTGCCCGCCGCTCTGGCTGACGCCAAGACCGACAACTGGGCCCGCGCTGCCCAAGCCATCATGACCACCGATACGGTGGCCAAGGCGTTTTCAACGCGGCTGCAGCTGGGCGGCGCGACGGTGACTGTCACCGGCATCAGCAAGGGGGCCGGAATGATTCGCCCCAACATGGCGACCATGCTGGGCTATCTCGCGACCGACGCCTGCCTCTCGCAATCGCTCATCGCGCAGCTGGCTTTCGAGCTGGCTGAAGGATCGTTCAACCGCGTGACGGTGGACGGCGACACCTCAACCAATGACTCCTTCGTGGTGGTGGCCACCAACAAGGCAGCGCATGCGCCCATCACGTCTTTTGACAGCATAGAAGGCCAGGCGCTGAAGGCTGCGATGCTGGACATCGCTTGCCAACTCGCTCAAGCCATCGTGCGGGACGGCGAGGGTGCGACCAAGTTCATGACCATTCGTGTCGAGGGCGGCAAGACTGAGGCCGAGTGCCGCAAGGTCGCCTACGCCATCGCGCATTCACCGTTGGTCAAGACGGCGTTCTTTGCCAGCGACCCCAACCTTGGACGCATCTTGGCGGCGGTGGGTTATGCCGGCATTGAGGACCTGGACGCCACCAAGATCGATTTGTATTTGGACGACGTGCTGGTGGCCAAAGACGGCGGCCGGCACGCAGCTTATGTGGAAGCCGACGGCCAGCGCGTCATGAAGCAAAGCGAAATTTTGGTTCGCGTATTGCTCGGCCGTGGTGATGCCGCCGACACCGTCTGGACCTGCGATTTCTCCTACGACTACGTCAAGATCAATGCCGACTACCGCAGCTGAGCCAACGATGACCGATGCCTTTGAACGCTTGATCGGCCGTGTCGATTCCCTGATTAGCCGCATTGAATCTGTTTTGCCGCAGCCGCTGGGCGCACCCGACTGGCAAGCCTCGCACGCCTTTCGCTACCGTAAGCGCAGCTCGGGCCACGGCGCGCTCGAGCCCGTGATGCATTTGGGCCGCATGCCGCTGGATGCGCTCAAGGAAATCGACGACCAGAAAGAAAAGATCCGCCGCAACACGGCGCAGTTCGTCAGTGGTGCGCCGGCCAACAACGTGCTGCTCACCGGCTCACGCGGCACGGGCAAGTCGTCCTTGATCAAAGCTTGCCTCACCGAATATGCGGACCAGGGCTTGCGCTTGATTGAAGTCGACAAAGACCATCTGGTGGACCTGCCTGATATCGTGGATCTGGTGTTCGGCCGTCCTGAGAAGTTCATCATTTTCTGCGACGACCTGAGCTTTGAAGAAGGCGAGTCGGGCTACAAGGCGCTCAAGTCCATTCTGGACGGATCGGTTGCGGCCGCGTCGCCCAATGTCCTGATTTACGCGACCAGCAACCGCCGCCATTTGCTGCCTGAGTACATGGCCGAGAACCTCACGTACACGCACACGGCTGACGGCGAAGTGCATCCCGGTGAAGTGGTCGAAGAAAAGATTTCCTTGTCAGAGCGCTTCGGCCTGTGGGTGAGTTTTTACCCTTTCAGTCAGGACGAGTACCTGAGCATCGTTGCGCAGTGGCTGACCTCATTTGGTGTGGGCGCTGAGGCCATCAAGGCGGCGCAGCCCGCGTCGCTGGTGTGGGCGCTGGAGCGGGGTTCGCGCAGCGGCCGGGTGGCCTATCAATTTGCCCGCGACTACGCAGGCCAGCACAGCGCGTAATGACGCAGCCCACCCTGGTCGCCGATGCTGCTCTGCCGCGTGAAGGCGGCGCCAGCAGGCCTTTGGTGCAGGTGGCCGTGGGCGTGTTGATCCGGCCTGATGGCCAGTTCCTGCTCACCTCACGTCCGCCCGGCAAAGTTTACGAAGGCTATTGGGAATTCCCGGGCGGCAAGCTCGAGGCGGGCGAAACGGTGGAGCAAGCTTTGCGCCGCGAACTGCAAGAGGAAATCGGCATCACCATCGGGCAAGCGTTGCCGTGGCGCGTTGAGACGGTGGACTATCCGCATGCCTTGGTGCAGCTGAATTTTTGCAAAGTCCATGAGTGGACTGGCGAGTTGCACATGCATGAAGGCCAGGCTTTTGCATGGCAAGGCTTGCCGGTGGCGGTGGCACCCGTGTTGCCCGGCACGGTGCCGGTATTGGCTTGGTTTGCCGAGGAACGCGGATTTAATTCAGCGACACATATTCCGGCTTGAGTCGCCGAAGACCTGAGACTCAGAAAATCCAGTTTTGCTGAGCAGCCAGTACCGCGTCAGGGTAGGCCCGCTGGCCTCGCGAACCGTTGTAGCGGCCCAGTCCCATGAACAAATCACCGCGTTCCAGGTCCAGGTAATGGCGCAAGATGACGCAGCCAAAGCGCAAATTGGTCTGCACCTGAAAAAGCCGACCCAGGTCACCATCACCAATCAGCCGCGCCCAAAAGGGCATCACCTGCATATAGCCGCGTGCGCCGACTGAGCTGATGGCAAATTTGCGAAACGCGCTTTCGACCTGAATCAGGCCCAGCACCAAGGCCGGGTCCAGCCGGGCTCGCGTGCTTTCGTACCAAAGGGTTTGCAAGAATTCCTGGCGAATTTGCGACTCAGGCAGTCGGCGCTGCAGCCGCGCATCGATCACTTGAAGCCAGCGCTGGTAGCTCGCTTGCCGCTCTGCATCAGAAAACACGGGCATCGGCGGTGCTTGTTCCGCAACCGCCGCACTCAGGGCTGTGCGAACAGAGTCAGCAAGCGGCTCTTCAAGTTGCCCTCCAGCAACGGCTTTGAAGCCGCTGACTAGCAAGCCTGCCAATGTCAAACGCTGCAGGGTCTTGCGCTTGAAATGATCCAGGGGCCTTGGCAGACCGCCCGGTTGCTCCGTCATGTTGCGAGTTGATCCTTGATGAACTGGAAGACGCCGCCGGCATCGACCTTGCGCGCTTCGGTGTCACGGCGGTGCTGGTATTCAAACTGGCCTTCCTTCAAGCCGCGCTCAGAAATCACCACCCGGTGCGGCACGCCTATCAGTTCCCAGTCCGCAAACATGGCGCCCGGCCGCTCGTCGCGGTCGTCCAGCATCACGTCAACGCCAGCGGCTTGCAGGTCGTCATGCAACTTCTGCGTGACTTCGCGCACTTCGGCGCTGCGGTGGCTGCCGATGGGGCAGATCACGACCGTGAAGGGCGCGATCGCGTCGGGCCAGATGATGCCGCGCTCGTCATGGTTTTGCTCAATCGCCGCCGCAGGCAAGCGGGTGATGCCGATGCCGTAGCAACCCATCTCGAAAAATTGTGGCTTGCCGTTCTCGCCCAGGAAGGTCGCGTTCATGGCCCGGCTGTATTTGCTGCCAAGGAAAAACACATGACCTACTTCAATGCCCCGCTCAATCGCCAACGCGCCTTTGCCGTCGGGCGAGGCATCGCCCGCCACAACGTTGCGCAAGTCGGCCACCATGGTGGGCTCAGGCAGGTCACGGCCCCAGTTCACACCCGTCATGTGGAAGTCCGCTTCGTTCGCGCCGCAGATCCAGTCATGCATCACGGCGACTTCGCGGTCCACCACCAAGGCCACCGGCTTTTTCAGATTCAATGGGCCCAGGTAGCCGGGCTTGCAGCCGAAGTGGTCATCGATCTCGGGCAGCGTGGCAAAGCGAAAGCCCGCCAAGCCCTCGACCTTGCCCACTTTGACCTCATTCATGTCATGGTCACCGCGCAGCAGCAAGAGCCAGACCTGGGTTTTGACCTTGCCATCTTCGGTCGTTACATCTGTGGCGAGCACCAAGGACTTCACCGTGGTGTTCAGCGGCACGCTCAACAACTCGGCTACGTCGGCACAGGTACTCTTGCTTGGCGTCGGTGTTTTCGCCAAGGCTTTCGTTGCGCTCTGGCGAGGGCCGGTGGGCGCCAGCGCTTCGGCCTTTTCCATGTTGGCCGCGTAGTCGCTGCCGGGGCAGTAAACAATCGCGTCTTCGCCGGTCGCGGCGATCACTTGGAACTCTTCGCTCAAGTCGCCGCCAATGGCGCCGCTGTCGGCGGCCACAGCGCGGTAGCGCAAGCCAAAGCGATCAAAGATGCGGCGGTAGGCCGCAGCCATCACTTGGTAGCTGGCCTTGGCTGCGTCCGCGTCGCGGTCAAAGCTGTAGGCATCCTTCATGATGAATTCGCGCCCGCGCATCAAGCCAAAGCGCGGCCGGCGCTCATCGCGGAACTTGGTCTGGATCTGGTACAGGTTCTTGGGCAACTGCTTGTAGCTGCGCAAGTCTTGCCGCGCAACGTCGGTGATGACTTCTTCGCTGGTCGGCTGGATCACGAAGTCTCGGCCATGGCGGTCTTGAATCCGCAGCAACTCAGGGCCCATTTTTTCAAAACGGCCGGTCTCATGCCAGAGTTCGGCCGGCTGGACCACGGGCATGGCCATCTCCACAGCCCCGGCGCGGTTCATTTCTTCGCGCACGATGGCCTCGACCTTGCGAATCACGCGCAGGCCCATGGGCATGTAGTTGTAGATGCCGGCGCCCAGCTTCTTGATCATGCCCGCCCGCATCATGAGCTGATGGCTGACCACTTCAGCGTCGGCAGGCGCTTCTTTGAGCGTGGAAATGAAGAACTGCGAGGCTTTCATCGGGGTGTTTTCTGGGGTTGGAAGACTGCCGCCGCTGACACGCTTGGCGCTCTCGCCTTCGCTGTGCATAATGGGCTCAGTTTAAAAAATTTGAGGTTTGATTATGCTCGACCGAGACGGCTTCAGGCCCAACGTCGGGATCATCTTGCTCAACCAGAAGAGTCAGGTTTTTTGGGGCAAGCGAATCCGCACCCACTCGTGGCAATTTCCGCAAGGCGGCATTGACCGCGGTGAAAATCCCGAGCAGGCGATGTTCCGGGAATTGCACGAGGAAGTGGGGCTCATGCCGCAACACGTGCAGGTGCTCGCCCGCACGCGTGACTGGTTGCGCTACGAGGTGCCTGACCGTTTCATTCGCCGCGATGCGCGTGGCCACTACAAAGGCCAAAAGCAGATCTGGTTCTTGCTCCAGCTGGTGGGGCACGACTGGGACCTGAACCTGCGCGCGACCGATCACCCCGAGTTCGACGCTTGGCGCTGGAACGAATACTGGGTGCCGCTCGATGTCGTGGTGGAGTTCAAACGCGGCGTCTATGAGATGGCGCTGACGGAGCTTTCCCGTTATGTGCCGCGTCTGGACATGCGGTCTGATCCGCGTGCTGATCACCGCAACCGCTTCTTGCGCGGCGGCTTGCGCCAACGTGACGGTGGGCAGGCACTGGACGGCTTTGGGCATTTCACCGCAGGCGGTTTTGGCAATTTTGAGCTGCCGCCTGGCGCCAGCTTTGACCCCGACCCGCAAACCGCGCTGCGCCCCGCCGCGCCAGACAAGCAGGAAATCTAGAGGTCCTTCTGGAGGATTTTCTAGAGGCTTGCAGCGGCTTTTAGAGGCTGCTAGCGGCTCAACACCAGGTTGGTCCGGTGCAGCATTTCGGGCTCGCCGGTGTAGCCGAGCAGACGCTCAAATTCACTGGAACTCTTGCGGCAGATCAGGCGGGCTTCCGAGCTCGAGTAATTGGCCAGGCCCCGGGCGATCTCCTGACCAGCCGGGTCATGCACAGCAATCACGTCGCCGCGTGAAAACTCGCCATGCACGGCCGTCATGCCGATAGGCAGCAGGCTCTTGCCTTCATCGCGCACCTTGCTGACCGCGCCCGCATCCACTGACACGGCACCGCGCATCTGCAGGTGGTCGGCCATCCACTGCTTGCGCGCCTGGTTCTTGGCTGTCTGGGCTACCAGCAAGGTGCCGATGGCTTCGCCCTGCGTCAAGCGCAGCAGCGCGTTGGGCTCGCGCCCCCAGGCGATGACGGTGGACGCGCCAGAGCCCGCCGCGCGTTTGGCCGCCAGGATTTTGGTGAGCATGCCGCCTTTGCCGATGCTGGAGCCAGCACCGCCTGCCATGGCTTCCAGGGCGGGGTCGCCTGCCAAGGCTTCGTGCACAAAGCTTGCGTTGGGCTCCTTGCGCGGGTCGGCCGTGAACAGCCCTTTTTGATCGGTCAGGATGATGAGGGCGTCCGCCTCCACCAAGTTGGCGACCAGCGCGCCCAGCGTGTCGTTGTCGCCGAACTTGATCTCGTCGTTGACGACTGTGTCGTTTTCGTTGATGACGGGCACCACGCCCAATTGAAGCAGGGTCAGCAAGGTCGAGCGAGCGTTGAGATAGCGCTCGCGGTCTGCGAGGTCGGCATGCGTCAGCAGCACTTGCGCGCTACCTATGTTGTTCTCGCGCAGCTTGCTTTCGTAGGCTTGCGCCAGACCCATCTGCCCGACCGCTGCCGCCGCTTGCAATTCGTGAATGGCCTTGGGCCGCGTGGTCCAGCCCAGTCGCTTCATGCCCTCGGCAATCGCGCCGCTGCTGACCATGATGACCTCCCGCCCGTCCTTGACGAGCGCTGCCAATTGGCCGCACCACAAGCCGATGGCATCTGCGTCCAGTCCTCGCCCTTCATTGGTCACCAGGCTGGAGCCGACCTTGACCACGATACGTTTGGCGTTTTTAAGCGCCTCAGATGTCGCGGTGGCTTTGGGGTCAGCGGGCAGTGAAGTCTCGGTCATGGGCACACATTTCAGGCTAAGCCGCAGGGGGCAAAGTACGCAAGGCTTGGGAGCGATCAGTCGGCGGCAGGCTGGTCAGCGAGGGGGAATCGGGGATCAATCTCCTCCGGCGGCATTTCGCTTTTCTGGACTGATTTGACGTGCTGATAGATGGCCTTGACCAAGTGCTCGCAGCCTTCGCGGGTGAGTGCCGAAATTTCGAACACCGGGCCCTTGAACTTGAAGCGTTTGACGAAATCCTTGACCACAGCCGCCCGCTTGTCTGCGTCGATCATGTCCAGCTTGTTGAGCACCAGCCAGCGTGGCTTGTTGAACAACTCTTCGTCGTATTTCTTGAGCTCACCCACGATGGCCTTGGCTTGCGCGACCGGGTCCACACCTTCGTCAAACGGCGCCAAGTCCACCACGTGCAGCAGCAAGCGTGTGCGCTGAAGGTGGCGCAGGAAAAGATGGCCCAGGCCTGCACCTTCCGATGCGCCTTCGATCAAGCCTGGCAAGTCGGCCACCACAAAACTCTGTTCGGGGCCGACGCGAACCACGCCCAGATTGGGGTGCAGCGTGGTGAAAGGGTAGTCAGCAATGCGCGGTCTGGCGTTGGAGACGGCGCTGATGAAGGTGGACTTGCCCGCGTTGGGCATGCCCAGCAGGCCCACATCGGCCAGCACCTTGAGCTCCAGCTTCAGGCTCTTGCGCTCACCTGGCCAGCCGGGCGTCTTGGTGCGCGGTGCGCGATTGGTCGAACTTTTGAAGCGCAGGTTGCCAAAGCCGCCATCGCCGCCCTTGGCAATCATCACTTCTTCGCCCGGCACCAGCAATTCAAACAGAATGTCGCCGGTTTCGGCGTCGGTCAAGATGGTGCCGACCGGCATCTTCAACATCACGTCGTCACCTTTGGCGCCGAACATGTCCGAACCCTTGCCGTGCTCCCCGCCGCGTGCTTCGTGCCGGCGGGAAAAGCGGAAATCGACCAGTGTGTTGAGGTTGGAATCAGCCACGGCATACACGTGACCGCCTCGGCCGCCATCACCGCCATTGGGGCCGCCGAACTCTTTGTACTTCTCGTGGCGAAAAGAAACGCAGCCATTGCCGCCATCGCCAGCAGCGATGTCTATATATGCTTCGTCTACAAATTTCATGGTCGTTTCCCCGTCACAAGGGTGCCGAGTTCGGTCTCAAGTTTACAAAAATCCGTCTTCTTCGCGCCCGGGCGCGTTCAGAAACGAAAAAGCCCCGGCAGGCGGGGCTTCGATGCGATCGAAGTGAGCAGCTTTAAGCTGGCGTCACATTGACCGTGTGCTTGTTCAGTGCGCCTTTGACAGCGAAAGAAACAGAGCCGTCAACCAACGCGAACAGCGTGTGGTCTTTGCCGATGCCGACATTGACGCCCGGGTGGAACTTGGTGCCACGCTGGCGCACGATAATGCTGCCTGCGTTAATCACTTCGCCGCCGAACTTCTTGACACCCAACATTTTTGGCTGCGAGTCGCGGCCATTTCGCGTAGAGCCGCCGCCTTTTTTCTGTGCCATTTTCCGTTACTCCTGGGGCTTAACCGGCGATGGCGCCGATTTGCAGCTCGGTGAAATTTTGCCGGTGACCCTGGCGCTTTTGGTAGTGCTTGCGACGGCGCATCTTGAAGATGCGGACCTTGTCGCCCCGACCATGGGACAGGACCGTGACTGTGACTGTTGCACCGGACACCAAGGGCGTACCCACCTTGATATCACTGCCGGTGCCGACAGCCAATACCTGGTCGATAACAATCTCTTGGCCTACGTCCGCAGCAATCTGTTCTACTTTAATTTTTTCACCGGCAGCAACTTTGTATTGCTTGCCACCGGTTTTTATGACCGCGTACATGTAAGACCTCGTCTAATTGAGTTCTGCAGACGGATTTCCGCAGAGCCAGCGAGTATAGCCCGCCCTGGCGGGTTTGTCGAGCGGGCGCTGAACGCCCTGTCAACCAGGGCTTCTGGCTGCCTTGACGTGCGGCTACGGCTGCGGCGCCAGCCAGATGCTGCTCAGCTGCTTCCTATAATCCGGGCAACTTCAGGTCTGGACTTCCTTGTCTCTCAACTCTTCAAGCACCGCGGCCGCGCTGGCCCTCATCGCTGACGACATGCGCGGCATGGATGGCGTCATTGCAAATCGTCTCAGCTCCGACGTGCCTTTGGTCGGCCAGGTGTCGCGCTACATCATTGCTGCGGGCGGCAAACGCTTGCGGCCAGCTTTGCTGCTGTTGATGTGCGGTGCCCTGGGCTTTCGCGGCGAGCAACGCCTGAACCTGGCGGCGGTGGTTGAATTCATCCACACGGCCACGCTCTTGCACGATGACGTGGTCGATGGATCGACCCTGCGCCGGGGCCGCGCGACGGCGAACGAATCATTTGGCAACCCGGCCAGCGTACTCGTCGGTGACTTTCTGTATTCCCGGGCCTTTCAGATGATGGTGGACGCCGGCGACATGCGCATCATGCGTACATTGGCCGAAGCGACGAATGTGATCGCCGAAGGTGAAGTTCAGCAACTGATGAACATGCATGACGCCGGCTTGTCTGAACTTGAGTACTTGCAGGTCATTCGCTCTAAGACGGCCAAACTGTTTGAAGCCAGTGCGCGCATCGCTGCCCTGCTGTCACTGGCATCGCCAGAGATCGAGGCCTGCTGTTGTGAATATGGCCAAGCCTTGGGAACGGCCTTCCAAGTCATCGACGACGTCCTTGACTACGACGGCGATGTGGCGGAAATGGGCAAGAACCTGGGCGACGATCTTCGTGAAGGCAAGGTGACTTTGCCGCTGATCGTGGCCATGCAGCGGGGCACAGAGGCTGAGCGCCAGATGCTCCGAGAGGCCATCGAGACTGGTGGTGCTGAGAAAATGACGGAAATAGTGGGCATCGTCCAGCGCACTGGCGCCTTGGAAGAGACTCGTCGCCTAGCAGCCCGTGAGGCCCAACGTGCTGTGGATGCCTTGGCCTTCATTCCCGATAGCGAGTATCGGGTGGCTTTGTTAAAATTGGCGTCGCAATTGCTGGAACGTCGAGCTTGATTCTGCCCTTGCTCGCATCCCCTTTGCTGCGGGGTGTAGCTTAGTCTGGTAGAGCGCTACGTTCGGGACGTAGAGGCCGGAGGTTCGAATCCTCTCACCCCGACCACACTTCGTAGTGATCCTAATTTCAAATTAAGATCGATTACCAAATTTCGAATTTTGTTTTACGCATGAGCAATCAAGCTTGCGATAATTTCGAGTTAATCTCTATAATTCCAATTTTATAAAAAGGAATCTCATATGAGTTCACTCAAGGAATTGACCGCACAAATCGCATCCCTTCAAGCGCAGGTTGCTGAAGTCCGTCAACGTGAAGTCGGCGAGGCTATCGCGAAGGTTCGCTCCTTGATTGAGGAGTATCAACTCTCGGCAGAAGACGTGTTTCCGCGTGGCCGCGCCAAGTCCGCATCGAAAAAAACCGGTAAGGTCGCCGCCAAATACCGTGACCCAGCCACGGGCAATGAGTGGAGCGGTCGTGGCTTGGCGCCCAAGTGGCTGGCCGGGAAGAACAAGGCCGATTATCTGATCACCAAGTAATCTCTGGCTGTTCCTGCGGGACAGCTAGCGTTCGGTAAAAAGCCCGCTTTCTGCGGGCTTTTTCGCTTCTCCTTGCCATACTGTCGTGTGGCAAGGTGCGCTCCTTTGATTTTTGCAAAATGCTTACATAAATTTACAAAAAGCGCGTAAATTTATATAAAGTAAATCTTTTAATTTACTTTTTTGTGCGTCTCAACGAAGATGAATGCATGAGCACGATATCTTCTTATGGCGATTTCTGACGTGCGTTTATCGCCACCTGGCCGTGATGGTCTGATAGGCGACGATGCGCCTGCCGTAACTTTCTTGCAAGACATGCTGCAGAAAGCCGTCAGTTTGCGCGCTTCGGACCTCCATTTCGAGCCTTATGAGTTCGAATACCGCGTTCGATTCAGGGTTGACGGCGAGCTTCATGAGGCGGGTGTCGTACCTTTGAATCTGAAGGACCGTCTGGCGTCGCGCATCAAGATTGTTTCCCGTCTTGATATTTCAGAAAAACGCGTGCCACAGGATGGCCGCATGAAAATCATCATGGCTCAGGGCCAAGCGATGGATTTTCGAGTGAGCACCTTGCCGACGCTTTTTGGGGAAAAGATCGTCATCCGCATTCTTGACCCGACTGCGGCGCAGATGGGTCTGGATGCATTGGGGCTGGAGCCGGACGATAAGAACCGTTTGCTTAAAGCCTTACGTCAGCCCCACGGCATGGTACTGGTCACGGGTCCGACTGGCTCCGGCAAGACAGTCTCGCTCTATACCTGCCTGAATTTGCTCAATCAGCCGACGGTCAATATTTCTACTGTGGAGGATCCGTCCGAAATCAATTTGCCCGGCATCAATCAGGTGAATGTCAACGATAAAGCTGGCTTGACCTTTGCGGTGGCGCTGCGGTCCTTCTTGCGCCAAGATCCAGACATCATGATGGTCGGTGAAATCCGTGACCTCGAAACCGCTGACATCGCGATCAAGGCAGCGCAAACCGGCCATTTGGTGCTGTCCACCCTGCACACCAATGACGCGCCAACCACGTTGACGCGTATGCGCAACATGGGCATCCCCTCGTACAACATCGCCGCGAGTGTGATCTTGATCACTGCGCAGCGCCTGCTCAGGCGACTTTGTGATCAATGCAAGCATCCCGTTGCGATCGATCGCGCGGCCTTACTGGAGGCGGGCATCAAGTCGGACGACCTGACTGAAGACTGGGTGGTGTATCGAGCCCGCGGCTGCGAGTTATGCCGCAAGGGCTACAGGGGCCGCCTGGGTGTGCATCAAGTCATGCCAGTCTCTGAGGATATCCAGCGCATCATTCTGCGCGGCGGCAGCGATCTTGAAATCGCGTCCCAGGCTCAGGTCGAAGGCATCCGCAGCCTGCGTCAGTCGGGCTTGTTGAAAGTTAAACTCGGCTTGACGTCGCTGGAAGAGGTGTTGCTCGGCACAAGCGCTTGACCATGACGCCCGTTGGGCCGCTTCGCCGCCGGCCGCTCACGCCGGTGGAGCTGCTTAACCAATCAACCCGGCGCCCCGACAATTCAAATGCCCAGTTCATCCAAGGCTAATAGATTGAGCGACATCCTTTTTCAATGGGAGGGAACCAACGCGCAGGGCGCCAGCGTGAGTGGTGAAATTCGAGCGCAAGGCGAAAATCAGGTCCGTGCCGCCCTGCGCCGTCAGGGGGTGCGACTCAGTCGGGTTGAACCTCAAAAGCCGGCGCGGGGTCGCACCATACGGCCCGCCGATATTGCGTTGTTCACCCGGCAATTGGCCACCATGCTCGCCGCGGGTGTGCCCATGCTGCAGTGTTTCGAGGTGGTGGCGCGTGGTCAAGTCAACGCGCGCATGGTCAAGCTGTTGCTCGCCATTCGGTCTGACATTGAAACGGGCACCTCGCTCAGCACGGCGTTTCGCAAGCATCCTGCCCAATTCAGTTCGCTCTACTGCAACCTGGTCGTCGCGGGCGAAGCGGCGGGCATTCTGGACGGCTTGCTAGAGCGATTGGCCCAGTACATGGAAAAGTCGGAGGCCTTGAGGTCCAAGATCCGCTCAGCCCTGATGTATCCAGCCGCAGTGATGGCGGTGTCCGCGGTCGTGCTCAGCCTGATCATGGTGTTTGTGATCCCCGCTTTTAAGAGCGTCTTTGCCTCCTTTGGCGCTGAGCTGCCCGGCCCCACTTTATTGGTGATGGCTCTGAGCGCGCATGTGGTTACTTGGGGCTGGCTCTATTTGCTGCTCGGCCTGGGTTTATCTTTCGCTGCACGCGAGCTGTGGCGTGGCAGCCCAGCCTTTCAAGTAGCCGTGGACGACTGGGCGTTGCGAGCCCCCGTCTTTGGCGGCATGCTGCACAAGGCTTGCATGGCCCGCTGGACGCGCACTTTATCAACCCTGCTGGCCGCTGGCGTACCGCTCGTGGAAGCTCTGGATTCTGTGGGCGGGGCAGCGGGTAACCGGGTTTTCCTGGGCGCAACTCAGAGCATTCAAATCCAAGTGTCTCAAGGCGCCAGCTTGAATATGGCTATGGCTGGCACCGGTTTATTTCCGGCCATGGTCTTGCAGCTGTGTGCTATTGGCGAAGAGTCTGGTGCCCTTGACGCGATGCTTGCCCGTGCAGCCGAATTTCTCGAGGCCGAGGTGGAAGTTCAGGTGGCCAACCTGTCCAGCCTGCTGGAGCCGTTCATCATCGTGTTCCTGGGCGGCTTGATCGGCGCTATCGTCGTCGCCATGTACCTGCCGATCTTTCAACTAGGGCAGGTGGTTTGATGCTCAGTCAGCTAATGGCCTCTGGCTTGGCGGGTCCTGTGGCCCTGGCTCTTGCGTTCGCCGTTGTCGGTCTGGTGGTGGGTAGCTTTTTGAATGTCGTGATCCATCGCCTGCCGATCATGCTGGAGCGGCAATGGATTGATGAGTGCGCTGAATTTATGGCGAATTCAGCAACACCCGCCGAGCCGTCAGCGACCGGCCCAGACTCGGTTCCCTTTAACCTCATGTGGCCGGGCTCCCAATGTCCGCATTGTCAGCAGCCCATTGCCTGGTACCGCAACATTCCGGTTCTCAGCTATTTGGCTTTGCGGGGCCGGTGCTCGGCTTGCCGGGCCCGCATCAGTCTGCGCTATCCGCTTGTGGAGGTGAGCTCTGCCGCGCTGTTTTATTTTTGCGCCCTGCGTTGGGGTTTTTCAGCAACGACGCTCGCCTGGTGCGGATTTTCTGCCGCCTTGCTAGCCCTGGCCATGATTGACTGGGACACCACCTTGCTGCCCGACGACATCACGCTGCCGCTCCTTTGGTCAGGCTTGATCGTGGCTGCATTGCAGTGGAACCCCGGCATCGACCTTGCCGATGCGTTATGGGGCTCGGTGTGGGGTTATGGCGGGCTTTGGCTTGTCTATTGGATCTTTAAAGGACTCACTGGCAAGGAGGGCATGGGCTATGGTGACTTCAAGTTGCTGGCTGCTTTGGGCGCCTGGTTTGGCTGGACGGCCTTGCTCCCCCTTGTGCTTATGGCTTCGCTACTGGGCGCAGCCGCGGGTTTACTATTGAAATGGCAGGGTGGCTTGCGTGAGGGCGCTTATGTCCCGTTTGGCCCTTTCTTGGCGGCTGCCGGGTTCACCTCACTCTTCTGGGGGCCACAGGTCATCTTGCGTACTTTGGGATTGGCGCTATGACCGACTTAGCCCAGCCCAGCCCAAGACCACGTCACATCGGTTTGACCGGCGGGATCGGCAGCGGGAAAAGTACCGTTGCTGCCCTGTTTGCCGCCTGCGGGGCTGTCGTGGTGGACGCCGATGCCGTGTCGCGTCAACTTACCTCGACGGGCGGCGCAGCCATTGAACCCATCATTCAGGCTTTTGGTGAGCACTTTGTCACCGCCGATGGTGCGCTGGACCGCGCGTTGATGCGCGACCTGGTCTTTGCCCAGCCAGAAGCTAAGTCTCGGCTTGAGGCCATCATTCATCCCTTGATTGCCGACCATACAGTCCGGGTCACCGCTGCCGCCGAGGCCGCAGGCTCACCTTGTTTGCTGTTCGATATCCCTTTGCTGGTCGAATCCTCACGCTGGCGACCGCTGATGCATCAGGTGGTCGTCGTCGACTGTTCCGAGAGCCGACAGATTCAGCGCGTAATAGACCGCAGCGGTTGGACTGAGGAGGCTGTACGGCGCGTCATGTCGGCGCAGGCGAGCCGGGCGCAGCGCCTGGCCGCCGCGGATGTCTGCCTTTATAACGACGCCCTGAGCCTTGAAGAGTTGGCCGCCCAGGTGAAGGAATTGGCTCCTCGCTTCGGGCTATGATTCCACCTGATCGGCCATCTGGCCGCAACGTCGACCAGAAAACCGCTGTGATCCTCTACGAATACCCGCTCAACGAACGCATTCGTACTTACTTGCGCCTCGAACATCTGTTCACTCGACTGGGTGAGTTGGCGGTGCGAGATGATCCAGTGGATCACCACTATGCGATCACCACGATCTTTGAGGTGATGGATGTCGGCGGGCGTGCCGATCTCAAGACCGAGGTACTCAAGGACCTCGAAAAGCAGAAGCACGTGCTCAACGGCTATCGCGGAAATCCGGCCATCTCTGAAGCGGCGCTGGACGAAATCATTGCTCAGCTGGACGCTTGTTTTTCGGCGCTCACAGCGTTGCCCGGCAAGGTCGGTCAGTCACTCACCGAAAACGATTGGTTGATGGGCATCCGCAGCCGCGTCGGTATCCCGGGCGGCACTTGCGAATTTGACTTGCCTGCTTACTTCGCTTGGCAGCATTTGAGTGCTTCGCGCCGCCGTGCTGACATAGAGCGCTGGACGACTGTGCTCGTGCCCCTTGCACGCTCCATCGAGATCTTGCTCAAGCTCTTGCGTGATTCGGGTCTTCCGCAAAAAGTCCTTGCCTCGAGCGGCCTGTACCAGCAGAGCTTGCCCCAAGGTCGTACGTTTCTTCTCCTTCGCCTTAGGCTGGACCGAAACTCGGCCCTGGTGCCCGAGATCAGCGCCAACCGACTGATGGTGTCTGTTCGCATGCTTTGCCGCGAAGACGACGACCGGGTCCACGCCTCGGCTGAAAATGCCGAGTTCGAGCTTACTTTGTGCGCTTGAAGGTGACGGAGTTTTTGCCATCATGAGTGAAACAACACCACGGCGCATAGTGACTTGCCCGACCTGTGGTGGTCAAAGCGTCTATGCCCCGACCAATGCGTTCCGGCCTTTTTGCAGCGAGCGCTGCAAAAATCTGGACATCGGTGCCTGGGCTAGCGAGAGTTTTCGTCTGCCCACTGAGGCACCGCCCGACGATCAGGTGTTTGGCGACGCCAAACTGCAGTAACGCTAGCGCGCTGGCTTGGCCGTCCAGACTAGCTGCCTTTGCAGTGCGACGACGGCGCTCATGCAACTCAGCCGCATGCTGAGGCTGTCGATTTTCTGGCAGTCATATGAGTTGATGCTGACCATGGCTTTGCACCGGTTGACACTGTTTGCGTTGTCGAGCTGAGTGCATTTGGCAATATCGCTCATCCGCCGGGCTAAACAAGTGACTTGCTTGTCGCCAGCTTCAAGCGCCTCGCAATTTTCTTCTGCCCAAGCCGGGGCCGTATACAGCAGGGCACCTCCCAAAACCAGAGCTGACGCGTACGGCGGCAATGCCCACTCAGAGCTTGCACAAGATATTTTTCGCACTTGAATCAAATGACTTCCCCGCGTAAATCCGTTGAGAAAGATAACTTTTCCGGGCAGATTTCAGCATTTTGAGGGTCAGTTTTCTGTCAAAAGCTAGCAAATGGCTGCGGTATCCTCGCGCCATGCTGGGCGGTTTTCGACTATTCCAATTTGCAATACTGTGGCTGTGGTTTGCTTGTGGAAACGTGTCTGCGGTGCAAGGGCATGTCACGACGCGAGCCATGCTGGAAGACGCGAGCAAGTCACTGAGTTTTAAGCAGATATTGGAACGGGAAGCGCAGTTCGTACCGACCCCCCAGATATTCAGACTCGGAAAAAGTGACTCGGTTTTCTGGCTCCGGCTGGACGTGCAGTCGGACAACTCGGGCACTGCCTCGAGCGCCAATGAGTTCGTGATGTTCGTGACGCCAGCGAACTTGGACAAGCTGGAGCTGTTTTGGCGGACTGGCCGAACGCCCGATGACACCTACGAGCATGCTGATATTGGCCTGCGGTCAAAGCAAATCCACACCACGCTTTCATTGCCGTCTGGCCAATCACAGGTTTTTCTCCGTATGCAATCGGTTGGCATCATGCCCACCCATGTGCAGCTTCTTTCAAGAGACGAAGCACGACGGGTCGAACGTCAACGTGATTTGGCCAGTGGCGCAGTCATGGCAATTTATGCCCTGCTGATCGTGGTCACCTTGGTCTTGGCCCGGTCGAAGCGACGGCTGACCTATGGTTTTCTCGCAGTCCATCTGGGGACATGCCTCTTGCTTCATGGACTGGTATTTAGTGTGTTCTCCGATTTTTTAGACGGGTCATGGTTAGCCAGTCACCACGCGTACAGGTTAGTGGCTCTGTGTAATTTTTTCAGTTTGGGAGTCTTTGCGCAGTCCCTTTTGAGCCATCACGGCTGGTATGCCAGCCAACGTTGGGCTAGGTATTTTTTGACGATTTATGCCATGGTGATACTGGCGTATTCGGTATTTGATGACTCAAGGATGGTGCAGTTCGGCGTGGCGCTCGGAGGCTTGACCGTTGTGGGCTCGGTCGTCTGTATCGCGTATGTGTTGTTTCTCAACCTTAGAACGGTGCCGATGCGTTCGGCCTTCGCCGGCTTCATGTGCTTGCTCGCTGGAGGCTATGCCTTTGTGATGACCCGTGGCCTGTTGCAGCTGATGGGCTGGCTCGAGCCGGACATGGGCGCACTGGTGAGTCTGGATCTTCGGACCATGCTCACGATGGTCAGTGCAGGCGCTTTTTTGTTGTTCACCGATGACCGACAAACGCAGCGTCTGGTCAGCGCACGCGAGCGTGCCATCGCGTCGGATACGTTGGCAAAAGCGCACCGCCATCGCCTGGAAACGCAGGCTCAATTCATGGGCATGCTGATGCATGAACTGAAGTCGCCCCTTTATGTGATTCAACTTGCCGTGGCCTCATTGGCCCGCCAAGCAGGGCAAAACGTGGATCACCTGCGCTTCAACCGCATTGAGCGCTCTGTGGATGATGTGAATTTTATTTTGGAGCGTTGCGCTGAAGCTGACCAACTGGAACAGCTGGACATACCCGCCCGAAGAGTTCGCATTTCTCTGAAGACCCTGCTGGCGGATGTGATGGGCATGGAGGGGGCAGAGCGAGTCAAAGTGATGCAGCCTGCCCAGGCGTGGGTGGTCACTGACTACCAATATGCCAGGCTCATCATGGTCAATCTGCTGAGCAACGCCCTCAAGTACTCAGCGCCCGGCAGCACCGTGCATTTGAAGGTTCAGCCCGATCCGGCCAGTTCATTGGCCAGCCTGCGCTGCACCATTTCCAACACGGCAGGCACCGCAGGATTGCCCGACGTGGACAAAATCTTCACGCGGTACTACCGATCCGAGGGTGCCAAAAAGCAAAGCGGGGCAGGTCTCGGTTTATGGCTGGCTAAGACCATGGCGACCCGACTGGGGTCGCAGTTGAGTTGGCACATCTCGGGCGATGTGGTCAGCTTTAGCTTTGCACTGGAGACCCAGCTTTGAATGCCGCGCATGAGCGTCCCACGTTGGTCATCGTCGAAGACCATCAGCAGTTGCGCGAAGAGTTACTCAGCTTTTTGCTGGATGAGGGCTTTGATGCGTACGGTGCGGAAAGTGGCTCTGCCTTGAATGAAATTTTGCTGACTCGCCGAGTGGACATGGTCATTCTTGACCTGAACATGCCAGAAGAGGATGGCGTGAGTATCGCCAAGCGCTTGCGCTCTTCGATGCCTCAGATCGGCATCGTGATGTTGACCGCTCGGGTCAATGGCGCCGACAGAACGCTGGGTTATCAAGGCGGTGCCGATGTGTATTTGACCAAGCCCACCCGTTCAGCCGAGCTGAGCGCGGTCATCCACAATTTGTGGGCGCGGCTGTCGCAGTCCAGAGCGGAGCCTTGCTGGCTGCTGGACGTCAAGAAGTTGATCCTGACGTTCGGAGAGTCCCGGTCCATCGCGCTGACCTACGTTGAAGTTCAGGTGCTCCAGATATTGGCGGTGAACGCGGGGCATGTGGCGCGGGAAGTTTTGATGGCTGCGATCGTTGCGGACAAGGACATCGCACTGACTGCCAAGGCGCGGCTCGAATTGTTGATCAGCAGGCTGCGCGCCAAACTCGCGCCTTACACGGCGGACAACAACGTCATCAAATCAGTGCGCGGAATCGGCTACCAGTTGTGCTTGCCCCTGCAGATCAAGCCCTTGGCAGCAGAGCCAAGGACTTTGAATTGATCTGATCAGGCCGAGGGAGTACCCAGCACCTGCTGCAACTCACCGTTTTGGTACATCTCCATCATGATGTCAGAGCCGCCGATGAATTCGCCCTTGACGTAAAGCTGAGGAATCGTGGGCCAGTTGCTGTATTCCTTGATGCCGTGGCGAATTTCTTCGTCTTCCAGCACGTTGACTGTGGCAGGCTTGTTCACACCGCAAGCTTTGAGCACTTGAATCGCACGGCCTGAAAAGCCGCACATGGGGAACTGGGCCGTTCCTTTCATGAACAGAACCACGTCGCTGGATTTCACTATGTCATCGATGCGTTGCTGGGTGTCGCTCATTGATTGCTCCTGGAATGGGGCAGTCATTGACTGCCCGGACTTCGGTCTGATTCCCGGCTTCGCAAGCGAGCGTTTTCCGGGGTCCTTTTCCGGAGATTATCGCGGGCTTTGAAGGTCGTTCAATCCCTCAGGCCATTGACCGCCCGAGCAGCGTTCAATGCCTGCCAAATCACGCCGACTGCCAACGGCCTTAAAGCCGCGCTCCCTGAGCAAGGCGCGCACGGCTTCGGCCTGGTCATGGCCATGTTCGAGCAGCAAGTGGCCGCCTCGCACCAAGTGCTGAGGTGCCGCTTCAATGATGCGGCGCAGGTCCGCCATGCCTTCCGGCCCCGCCGTCAAGGCCTGCAAGGGCTCATGGCCCAGCGCAGCCAGATGAGGGTCGCCATCGCGTATGTAAGGCGGGTTGCTCACGATCAGTTCAAACTCACCCCGCACGCCGTCAAACCAGCTGCTCAGCTCGACGCGAACCTCCAGGCCCAGGCGCGCTGCGTTGCTGCGTGCCACGGCGACGGCGTCCGGGCTGGCGTCAATGGCAGTGACCGCCAGCGCAGGCTGTTGGTGTTTGAGCGACAGCGCAATCGCGCCGCTGCCTGTGCCCAAGTCCAGCACGCGCGCGCAAGCAGGCATGCCGGGTTCGGCGAGTTGGGCCAGAGCCCAGCTCACCAGCGTTTCGGTGTCCGGCCTTGGAATGAGCACGCGGGCATCGACCTGAAGAGGCAGCGAAAAAAACTCCTGCTCGCCCAGAAGGTAGGCCATCGGCTCGCCGCTTGCATGGCGAGCTGCCAGTTCTTCGAAGGCTGCCAGGGCCGGCGCGGGCAGTGCCATGTGCTCATGCGTCAATAGCCAGGCGCGGTCAATGCCAGGCCGGCCTAGCGCATGCAACACCAACCGTTGCGCGTCCAGCCGGTGCATGCCCTGTCGAAGCGCTTGCGCCAGCGCATGACCCACCGAGAGCAGGGCAGACTCAGACACCGTCAGACTCCAGCTCGGCCAGCAACTCGGCGCCGCGCGCGACCTGAAGGGCTTTGACTACATCGCCCATGTCGCCTTCCATGATGCTGCCGAGCTTGTAGAGCGTGAGGTTGATGCGGTGGTCCGTGAGCCGGCCCTGGGGGAAGTTGTAGGTGCGGATGCGATCGCTGCGGTCGCCGCTGCCCACCAGACCCTTGCGGGTGGCGGCGTCCTTGGCGGCGCGCTCGGCTCGGTCTTTTTCATGGATGCGCGCGGTCAGCACCTTGAGCGCCTGGGCTTTGTTGCTGTGCTGGCTGCGGCCGTCCTGGCATTCGGCCACGATGCCCGTCGGCAGATGGGTGATGCGCACGGCCGAGTCAGTTTTGTTGATGTGCTGGCCGCCGGCGCCGCTGGCCCGGTAGGTGTCAATGCGCAGGTCCGCCGGGTTGATCTGGATGGCCACAGCCTCGTCAGGCTCTGGCATCACCGCGACGGTGCAGGCGCTGGTGTGGATGCGGCCCTGCGTTTCGGTGGCCGGCACGCGTTGCACGCGGTGCCCGCCGGACTCAAAGCGCAGTTTGCCGTACACGCCCACGCCCAGGGCGTCAGGCTCGCCCTCCATGCGCAGCACCACTTCCTTGTAGCCGCCCAGCTCGGAGGGCGATTCGCTGATAACTTCGCTGCGCCAGCCGCTTTGCTCGGCAAAGCGCAGGTACATGCGGCACAGATCCCCCGCGAACAAGGCTGATTCATCGCCACCGGTGCCAGCGCGAATTTCCACAAAGGCGGGCCGCATATCGTCCGGGTCTTTGGGGATCAGCATGAGCTGCAAGGCCTCGTCAAGCTCAGCCAGGTCGGCTTGCGCCTGGGTGATTTCTTCTTCGGCCATGGCGCTCATTTCGGCGTCGTTCCCTGCCTCGGTCAACAGGGTCTGAGCGTCTGCGAGATCAGCTTCGCGCCTCGTCAGGCGTTGGTACTGCGTCACGATCACACTGGCTTCGGCATGCTCGCGCGTGAGCTTGCGAAAGCGCGCCATGTCGCTCACCACATCAGGCGCGGAAAGGAGGGCGTCCATCTCTTGCAGGCGGAGAATTTGGCGCTCCAGAGTTTGACGGAGGAAGGGCTTCATGACTTAAGTGGGGCTGGCGCTGCGGCAGGAAACAAGGGGCTGGACTGGAGCTGAGCGGCTGAAGCCGGTCAGCACTGGCGAGCAACGCTAATGGTCGCTGTTCCCGCCGTGCCCATTGCCTTTGGGCAGGCTGCCACGCAAAAACAGGCGCGACACCGTTTGCGCCGTGCTGTCGCGGTTGTGCTCGTCGCTGGCATGCAGCTCGGCCATGGCGCCGTGCAGCATCTTCTGGGTGAGACCACGCGACAGCGCTTCCATCACGGCCTCGACCGATTCGCCCTTGGCCAGCAGTTTGCGGGCGCGGTTGATTTCAGCCACGCGCCATTCATCGGCTTGCGCATTCAGTTGCTGGATCAGTGGGACCGTCCCGCGTTGATTGAGCCAGTGCATGAAGTTCTGCACGCCAGCATCAATGATGACCTCGGCTTGCGCCACGGCGGCTTGTCGGTTGTCCTTGCCCGTTTGCACGACCTTGGCCAGGTCGTCTACGGTGTACAGGTACACGTCTTCCAGCGCCTGGACTTCAGGCTCGATATCACGCGGCACAGCCAGGTCGACCATGAACATGGGCCGGCGCTTGCGCAGCTTGATGGCGCGCTCGACCGCGCCCAGGCCGATGATGGGCAAGGTGCTGGCCGTGCAGCTGATCACGGCGTCAAATTCATGCAAGCGGAGTGGCAGGTCAGCCAGGCGCATCACTTCGGCGCCAAAACGCCCAGCCAGCTTTTCGCCACGCTCCAGCGTTCGATTGGCAATCGCCATGGACTTGGGATTCTTGGCGGCAAAGTGCGTGGCGGCCAACTCAATCATTTCACCGGCGCCGACAAACAGCACCTTGATCTCGCCGAGGTTTTCGAACAGCTGGCTGGCCAGCCTGACGGCGGCGGCTGCCATGCTGATGCTGTGCGCACCGACTTCGGTGTTGCTTCGTACTTCCTTGGCCACGGCAAAGGAGCGCTGGAAAAGCTGGTGCAAGGTGGTGCCCATGGCGCCCGCGTCTTCGGCGGCGCGCACGGCGTCTTTCATCTGGCCCAGGATTTGCGGTTCGCCCAGCACCATGGAGTCCAGACCGCTGGCCACCCGGAAGGCATGCCGCGCTGCATCGCCCCCTTGCAGGGTGTAGGCGTGGGATCGGAGCACTTCGCTGGAAACACCGCCGTTGCGGGCCAGCCAGTCAATCGTGTGCTCCAGGTCGGCATGCTCGCCAGCGCAATAAATTTCAGTGCGGTTGCAAGTTGACAGCAGCGTGGCTTCTGGCTGGCGCGGCAGCGAAGCCCGCAAGCCCGTCAGCGTGGGGGCCACTTGGTCGATTGCAAAGGCAAAGCGACCCCGCAAGTCCAGCGGCGCTGTGTGATGGTTGAGGCCGAGTGCCCAGACTGACATGCTGTGATTATAAATTTACGAAGGAAGCGCTTTGGCAAGGGTTGGCTAAATGCAGACAAGGCAGCCGGCCCCTTAAACTGCACTGTAACCTCGTCAGCTGCTTTGGGCTGGCCGCATCATGACCGCTTATTTGCTGACCAATCATTTGCTGAACTTTTTGGCCCCTGCGCTCTTCCTCGCGTTGGGGCTGGTGCTGGCCTCGCGCCTGCTGCCCATGGGCCGCAGGGCAGATGCGCCCGGTTGGCGTCTGCAGTTGGGGGTGGTGCTTGGCGTGAACCTGGCGGTCAGCACCGCGGTTTTTCTGGTTTTGTGCCAGGACGGAAAACTGATGGGCTACGCCGCCATGACGGCGGCTGCGGCCTGCACCCAGTGGGTGCTCCTGCGCGGCTGGAAGGCCTGAGCGTCCTTCCTCAGTCCGGCGCAAACAAATCCACCCGGTCTGTGATGATGGCGTCCGTTTCAAGAGTCTGAAGCCGCGCGGCCGCCCACTCGTCGTTGACGGTGTAGCTCAGCAGCTTCAGGCCGGCGCTTTTGGCTTGCAGCACCGTCGAGTCGTCCCATAGCGCGTGGTTCATGACCACGGCCACGCAACCCAGGCGCAAGGCATTTTCAAGCCAGCCGGTTTGAAGGACATCGAGCAGCAAGCCGCGCGGTAATTGCGGCTGGGCATAGCGCGCGGCCTCCAGAGCCTCGACAGAAAAAGACGACAAGAAGGGGGGCAGTTGCTCACCTGCGTCTGCCCACAAGCGCGCGGCGGCATCGGCCACGGCGGCACCGGTTTTCGCCTCCGCGCCCGGGCTGGGCTTGATCTCGATGTTCAGCGCCAGCGCGTTGGCCACGCAATAGCGCGCCACGGCCTCCAGGCTGGCTAAGGGCTCACCGGCAAAGGCACGCGAATGCCAGCCGCCAGCGTCCAGTCGGGACAGCTCTGCCCAGGTCAAGTCGCCGGCGTCGCCGTGGCCGCTCGTGGTGCGGTCCAGCGTCGCGTCATGCAGCAAGAAGGGCACGCCGTCAGCGCTCAGCTTGGCGTCGCATTCAAACATGCGGTAGCCGTGGGCAGCGCCCAGGCGAAAGGCCGCCAAGGTGTTTTCAGGCGCCAGCTTGCCGGCCCCGCGGTGGGCGACCCAGCGCGGGTAAGGCCACGTTGCGCCATCTGCGAACAAGGCCTCGAAGGGTGTGGCCGCCTTCACAGCCGAAGTCCGGTGGCGCTGTCAAACCAGTGCAGGCGGTCTGGCCGTGGCTGCACACGCAAAGTCTGGCCAAGTTGCGGGGACGGCTGGCTTTCATCCATGCGGACGATCAGAAACTCTCCATCCATCTGGCAGTACACGAGGCGCTCGGCGCCCAGCATTTCGATCGTGTCTACTTGCACCGCCCAGCCGCTGTCGCCAATTTGCAGATGCTCGGGCCGAATGCCCAGTGTGGCGCCAGCAGGGCCACCCAGCGCAGCGTTATTGGCGCGCTTGAGCAGGTTCATGGGCGGTGAGCCCATGAAGCTCGCCACAAAGGTCGAAGCCGGCCGGTTATAGACCTCCTCGGGTGTGCCGAACTGTTCCATGCGGCCAGCGTTCATCACGATCATGCGCTGAGCCAGCGTCATGGCCTCGACCTGGTCGTGCGTCACGAAAAGGGACGTGATGCCCAGCTCGCGGTGCAGCTTTTGAATTTCAAGCCGGGTCTGCACGCGCAGTTTCGCGTCCAGGTTTGACAAAGGTTCGTCAAACAAGAAAACCTGCGGCTGGCGCACGATGGCGCGGCCCATGGCCACGCGCTGGCGCTGCCCGCCTGACAAGGCGCGCGGCTTGCGGTCCAGCAAGTGGCCCAGCTCCAGAATCTTGGCGGCCTTGTCCACGCGCAGCTTGATTTCAGCAACCGGCACCTTGGCGATCTTCAGGCCGTAAGCCATGTTGTCGAACACGCTCATGTGCGGATACAGCGCGTAGTTTTGGAACACCATGGCGATGTCGCGCTCGGACGGCTCGAGGTCATTAACCACGCGCCCGCCAATGGAAATGGTGCCGCCACTGATTTCTTCGAGCCCTGCGACCATGCGCAGCAGGGTCGACTTGCCGCAGCCCGAAGGCCCGACGATGACGATGAATTCACGGTCGGCAATGGTGGCATTGACCCCATGCAGGACTTGTACGGCCTGCTTGCCCGCGCCGTACGTCTTGGTGACGTTATCTAAAGAGATGGATGCCATGTTGCGCTTGTCTACTTTGTTTATTTTTCGGTATCAACCAGGCCCTTGACGAACCATTTTTGCATCAGTACCACGACGATGGCGGGCGGGAGCATGGCCAAAAGCGCCGTGGCCATCACCACGTTCCATTCATTGGCCGCGTCGCCGCCGGCAATCATGCGTTTGATGCCGATCACCACGGGGTACATGTCTTCGCTGGTGGTGGCCAGCAGCGGCCAGAGGTACTGGTTCCAGCCGTAGATGAACTGAATCACGAAGAGCGCCGCCATGGACGTCTTGGACAGGGGCAGCAAGATGTCCCAGAAAAAGCGCATGGGGCCTGCACCGTCCATGCGCGCGGCTTCCACCAACTCGTCGGGCATGGTGAGAAAAAACTGCCTGAACAGGAACGTTGCTGTGGCCGAGGCGATCAGCGGCACTGTGAGGCCAGCATAAGTGTTGAGCATTCCCAGGTCAGACACCACTTGGTAGGTCGGGCCAATACGCACTTCGACCGGCAGCATCAGCGTGATGAAAATCATCCAGAAGAAAAACTGCTTGAGTGGAAAGCGAAAGTAGACGATGGCAAAAGCCGACAGCAAGGAGATCGAAATCTTGCCGAAAGTAATGACCAAGGCTGTGACCAGGCTCACCCACATCATGCGGGCCACAGGCGCACCAGATCCGGCGCTCACGTCCTGGCCGAGCAGGGCGGTCTTGTAGGTTTCCCACATGTTGAGGCCCGGCAGGAGCGGCATGGGCGTTTGCACAATGGCCTGGGCCGTGTGGGTGGAGGCGACAAAGGCCAGGTACAGCGGGAAAGCCACCAGCAGCATGCCGAGGATCATCACCGCATGGGCCAGCCAGGCCAGAAGGGGGCGACCCTCTACCATCAGTACTGAACTTTCTTTTCAACGTAGCGAAATTGCACGACCGTCAACAGCACGACGATGACCATCAGCACCACCGACTGAGCGGCCGAGCCACCCATGTCCATGGCCTTGAAACCGTCGTAATAGACCTTGTAAACGAGGATCGACGTGTCGCGCCCCGGCCCACCCTGCGTGGCGGCGTCGACGATGGCGAAGGTGTCAAAAAACGCGTAAACGATATTGATCACCAGCAGGAAGAAGGTCGTGGGTGACAGCAGTGGAAACTGGATGGTCCAAAAACGCCGCCAGGGGCGGGCGCCGTCAATGGCGGCCGCTTCAATGAGGGACTTGGGAATCGACTGCAATCCCGCCAGAAAAAACAGGAAGTTGTAGGAAATCTGTTTCCACACCGCGGCCATGATGATCAGACCCATGGCTTGGCCGGAGTTGAGCAGGTGGTTCCAGTCGTAGCCGAAGTGACCCAGAAAATACGAGACTACGCCCAGCGAAGGTGAAAACATGAACACCCAAAGCACCGCCGCCACAGCCGGTGCCACGGCGTACGGCAGGATCAGCATGGTCTTGTAGAGCATGGCGCCCTTGATGATGCGGTCCGCAAAGACCGCCAGCAGCAGCGACAGTGCAATGCCCGTGCTGGCCACCATCAAGGAGAAAAACGCCGTCGTCTTGAAAGACGCGAGGTACAGCGGGTCGTTGAAAAGTCGCTTGAAATTATCCAGGCCCACCCACTCGGTGGATGTGCCAAAGGCGTCTTGCAACTGAAAAGACTGAACCAGGGCTTGACTGGCCGGCCAAAAAAAGAACACCGACACGATCAGCAGTTGCGGGGCCAAAAGCACCCACGGCAACCAGGCCGATCTAAAGATCACACGTTTTTCCATAAGCTCTCAAGAAGAAAATCCCGCCCGGTTCTGCCAACCTGCGGCGGGTCAGGAGCCACGTGGCCCGTTCAGGCCAGTGGCTACGCTGAGCTCAATAGTAGTTACTTCTTGTTGGCTTTTTCGAAGCGCTCAAGTTGCTCGTTGCCGCGCACCACGATGGAGTCCAGTGCTTCCTTGGCAGATTTCTTGCCGCTCCAGACCTGCTCGAGTTCCTCGTCTTCAATGTTGCGCACCTGCACATAGTTGCCCAAGCGAATGCCGCGGCTCTTGTCGGTTACTTTGCGCACCATCTGGCTAGGCGCGATGTCCGTGCCTGGGTTTTCCTTGTAGAAGCCGGACTTGTCGGTCAACTGAAAAGCTGCCGTGGTGATGGGCAGGTAGCCCGTGCGCTTGTGGCTTGCGGCCTGCACTTCAGGGCTGGACAAGTAGGAGAAGAACTCGGCCACGCCCTTGTATTCGGCAGGCTTCTTGCCCGACATCACCCACAGGCTGGCGCCGCCAATGACGGTGTTTTGTGGTGCGCCTGGTACGTCAGGGTAGTAGGGCAGTGCGCCCATGCCAAAGGCGAACTTGGCGTTCTTCTTCACGTTGCCGTAAAAACCTGAGGAAGTCGTGGTCATGGCGCATTCGCCGGACACGAAGCTGGCTTCGGGCACATTGCCCCGACCCTTGTAGATAAACAGGCCTTGCTTGGCCATGTTGCCCAGGTTTTCGATGTGGCGCTGATGCAGCGGCGAGTTGACCTTCATGCGGGCGTCCATGCCGGCCAGGCCGTTTTGCTTGGTGGCGAACTCCACGTTGTGCCAAGCCGAAAAGCTTTCCAGCTGCGTCCAGCCTTGCCAGGCGATGGTCAGCGGGCATTTGTGGCCGCTGGCCTTGAGCTTGGCTGCGGCCAGGGCCACTTCAGGCCAGGTGCTTGGCGCCTTTTCGGTGTCCAGACCGGCAGCCTTGAAAGCGTCTTTGTTGTAATAGAAAACGGTGGTCGAGCTGTTGAAGGGAAAGCTCAGCATCTGGCCGTTAGGCGCCGTGTAGTAACCGGCCACGGCCGAGATGTAGCTGGACGGGTCAAACTTCTGGCCAGCGTCCTTCATGACCTGGGCGACGGGAACAATCGCGTTTTTGCTGGCCATCATGGTGGCGGTGCCCACTTCAAACACCTGCAGGATGGTCGGCGCGTTGCCAGCGCGGAAGGCCGCGACGGCCGCCGTCATGGACTCGTCATAGGTGCCCTTGAAGGTCGGGACAATTTTGTAATCCTTTTGTTTGGCATTGAAGTCGCGCGCCAGGTCATTGACCCATTCGCCGTTGACGGCGGTCATCGAATGCCACCATTGAATTTCGGTCTGGGCCTGGCTGGCCAGCGGTGCGGTTAGCGCGAGGGCGGCCAGCGCCAGGGTGGAAAAGCGAACTTTCATGGAATCTCCCGTAAACGTTTGGATGAAAACTGTCTGCAGTCTAGGCGCCGTATGTGACCGTTTCATTTAATCCGCACAACCCAGTTAGATCAACCGGGATTTCCATGAGGGCAAGGCCGTGTGCAAGCAGGGCCTTGGGTGCGCTGCGGTAACATCACCTTTCAGGGGAGGCCTCCCCTTTGGCTGCAATTTTTCCCACGATGAACGCACTCACCACCCTCGACGAATTCCAGGCCATCGTTGGCGATTCTGACCGCCACGCGCCCGCGGAGGCCGGCGAGCATGCCCGCATCCGGGAGATTCCCTACAACTACACCTCGTTTTCTGATCGCGAAGTCGTGATCCGTTTGCTGGGCGTGCGTGCCTGGGATTTGCTCAACCGACTGCGCGACGAGCGCCGCACGGGCCGCTCGGCGCGCATGCTGTACGAAGTGTTGGGTGACGTGTGGGTGGTGCAGCGCAACCCTTATCTGCAAGACGATTTGCTGGACAACCCCAAGCGTCGCAAGCTGCTGGTTGAAGCTCTGCAGCACCGCCTGGGTGAGGTGCAAAAGCGCCGCACGCCCGGCGCTGACGCTGGGCGTGACGAGATCGTGGGCGAGTTGCTGGTCTTGGCTGGCGGCGCTGTGGAGCGTTTTTCGGCATCGTTTGAGGCGATGGCTGCTTTACGCCGGCAAACTGAGCGCAAGCTGGGCAAGTTCACGCAAAAGGACAACATCAAGTTCGACGGTCTGTCGCGCGTGTCGCATGTGACGGACGCCACAGACTGGCGCGTTGAATATCCCTTCGTCGTGCTCACGCCTGACACGGAAGTGGAAATGGCGGGCCTGGTCAAAGGCTGTATCGACCTGGGCCTGACCATCGTGCCGCGGGGCGGCGGCACGGGTTATACCGGCGGGGCGATCCCGCTGACCTGGAAGTCGGCTGTTATCAACACCGAAAAGCTCGAAGCCATGACCGAGGTCGAGCACGTGGCGCTGCCCGGCCTCTCGGCGCCTGTGGCTACGGTCTGGACGGAAGCCGGCGTGGTGACACAGCGCGTGGCTGACGCGGCCGACCGTGCCGGTTTTGTTTTTGCCGTCGATCCCACCTCAGCCGAGGCCTCCTGCATCGGCGGCAACATCGCCATGAACGCCGGCGGCAAAAAAGCCGTGCTCTGGGGCACGGCGCTGGACAACCTGGCCTCCTGGCGCATGGTCACGCCCGACGCCCAGTGGCTGGAAGTTGTTCGTGTGAACCACAACCTCGGCAAGATTCACGATGCCGCCATGGCGAGCTTTGATCTGAATTACTTTGAGGCCGATGGCAAGACGCCGATCCGCACCGAGCGCCTGGACATTCCCGGCCCCAGCTTTCGCAAGGAAGGCCTGGGCAAGGACGTCACGGACAAGTTCCTGAGCGGCCTGCCGGGCATTCAAAAAGAAGGCTGCGACGGCCTGATCACCAGCGCCCGCTGGATCGTGCACAAGATGCCAGCGCACACGCGCACGGTCTGCCTGGAGTTCTTTGGCAACGCCAAGGACGCGGTGCCCAGCATCGTCGAGATCAAGGACTTCATGTTCGCCGAACAAAAGCGCGGCGGCGCCATTTTGGCGGGTCTTGAACACCTGGACGATCGTTATCTGAAGGCGGTTGGCTACGCGACCAAGTCCAAGCGCGGCGGCTTGCCCAAGATGGTGCTGATCGGTGACATCGCCGGTGACGATGCTGACGTGGTCGCGCGCGCGACCTCGGAGGTCGTACGCATTGCCAATTCACGCTCGGGTGAAGGCTTCATTGCCATCAGCGCCGATGCCCGCAAGAAGTTCTGGCTGGACCGCAAACGCACAGCTGCGATTTCGCGCCACACCAATGCCTTCAAGATCAATGAAGACGTGGTGATTCCGCTGCCGCGCATGGCCGAGTACACCGACGGCATTGAGCGCATCAACATCGAGCTCAGCCTGGCCAACAAGATCAAGCTGTGTGACGAGCTGGAAACCTTTTTCACCAAGGGCCAACTCCCTCTGGGTAAGTCCGACGACGCCAATGACATTCCTTCAGCCGAGTTGCTTGAAGACCGTGTGGCGCAAGCCCTGGCCCAGGTGCGCGACGTGCGCACGCTTTGGCAAGGCTGGCTGGACGGCGTGGCCAATTTGTTCCCGCAGTTGCAGGACCATTCGCTGCGCGCCAGCTGGAAGACACAGCTGCGCCAGCCCTTGCAAGCGATCTTCACTGGCGCGGCTTTCCAGCCTATCCTGGATGAATGCACTGCGATTCACAAGCGCGTGCTCAAGGGCCGCGTGTGGGCGGCGCTGCACATGCACGCCGGTGACGGCAATGTGCACACCAACTTGCCCGTCAACAGTGACGACTACGACATGCTGCAAACGGCGCACAAGGCCGTAGCTCGCATCATGGTCTTGGCCCGTTCGCTGGACGGCGTGATCTCGGGTGAGCACGGCATCGGCATCACCAAGCTGGACTTCTTGACCGAAGCCGAGTTGCAGCCCTTCACCGACTACAAAAAGCGCGTCGATCCGGAAGGCCGTTTCAACAAGGGCAAGCTGCTGCGCGACGCGGCCTTCCCTGCTGACCTGACCAACGCTTACACGCCGAGCTTTGGCCTCATGGGCCACGAGTCGCTGATCATGCAGCAGTCGGACATTGGCGCCATTGCCGGCAGCATCAAGGACTGCCTGCGCTGCGGCAAATGCAAGCCGGTGTGCGCCACGCACGTGCCGCGCGCCAACCTGCTGTACAGCCCGCGCAACAAGATTTTGGCGACCTCGCTGCTGATCGAAGCCTTCTTGTATGAAGAGCAAACGCGGCGGGGCATTTCCATCAAGCATTGGGAAGAGTTTGAAGACGTGGCCGACCACTGCACGGTCTGCCACAAGTGCCTGACGCCATGCCCGGTCAACATCGACTTTGGCGATGTGTCCATGAATATGCGCAACTTGTTGCGCAAGATGGGCAAAAAGTCCTTCCGCCCCGGCAATGCGGCGGCCATGTTCTTTTTGAACGCGACCAACCCCGAGACGATCAAATTCATGCGCAGCGCGATGGTGGATGTGGGCTTCAAAGCCCAGCGCCTGGCCAACGACGTGCTGCGCAGCTTTGCCAAGAAGCAGACGGCTAAGCCGCCCGCCAGCGTGGGCAAGGCGCCGATCAAGCAGCAGGTGATTCACTTCATCAACAAGAAGATGCCGGGTGGGCTGCCCAAGAAGACGGCGCGTGCGCTGCTGGATATTGAAGATCAGGATTACGTCCCGATCATTCGCGACCCGAAGGCCACGACGGCTGAAACCGAAGCGGTGTTTTATTTCCCCGGCTGCGGCTCGGAGCGTTTGTTCTCGCAGGTCGGCCTGGCCACGCAGGCCATGCTCTGGCATGCGGGCGTGCAGACCGTGTTGCCGCCTGGGTATCTGTGCTGCGGTTATCCGCAAAAAGGCAGTGGCCAATTCGACAAAGCCGACAAGATCATCACGGACAACCGCGTGCTGTTTCACCGCGTGGCCAACACGCTCAACTACCTGGACATCAAGACCGTGGTGGTGAGCTGCGGCACCTGCTACGACCAGTTGCAGAGCTATGAATTCGACAAGATCTTCCCAGGTTGCCGAATCATCGACATTCACGAGTATTTGCTCGAGAAAAACATCACACTGCGCACCGACGCGCCGGGCCAAGGCTACCTGTACCACGACCCTTGCCACAGCCCCATGAAACTGCAGGAGCCGATGAAGACCGTCAAAGCCCTGCTGGGCGACAACGTGCTCAAGAACGAGCGTTGCTGCGGGGAGTCCGGCACGCTGGGTGTGACGCGGCCTGACATTTCGACGCAGATTCGCTTTCGCAAGGAAGAAGAGCTGCAAAAAGGTGAAGCGCAATTGCGCGCTTCGGGCGCGGTGGCAGAACAAGGCAATGTGAAGATCCTCACCAGCTGCCCGAGCTGCCTGCAGGGTCTGACACGCTTCGGCAACGACCTGAACAACGGCTTGCTCGAAGCCGACTACATCGTGGTCGAGATGGCCAACCAGATTCTGGGCAAGGACTGGTTGCCCACCTATGTCGCTGCGGCCAACCAGGGCGGCATCGAGCGCGTGCTGGTCTGACCGGCCTTTCTGACCGACCTTTATTTCTTCGAAAGTCACTTTCATGGCAGGTCTTCAGCAAGGCGCACCGACGCCGTCCGACATCACAGTGCACAGCCAGTCACGGCAGCTGCAGGTGGTGTTTTCGGATGGCGCGGATTTCCGTATCCCTTTTGAATTGATGCGGGTTTATTCACCTTCAGCCGAAGTGCAGGGCCATGGTCCCGGGCAAGAGGTGTTGCAAACGGGCAAGCGCGAAGTGGCGCTGCTGGACCTGGAGCCCATAGGCAATTACGCCGTCAAGCCGGTGTTTACGGATGGCCACGACAGCGGCATTTTTTCCTGGGACTACTTGTACTTTTTAGGCCGTGAGCAGGATCGCCTGTGGGCCGACTACGAAGCCCGCTTGAGCTCGGCCGGTGTGTCGCGCGACGCGCCCATGGCCGCCAAAGGCGGGTCGGCCTGCGCGAGTCACTGACCGCGACTGAGACCTTTGAGCCCCCTATTCAAGATACGCCCATGAGCAACACCCATTTCGGTTTTGAGTCGGTAGACGAAAAAGAAAAAGCCCGCCGCGTTCGGGGTGTCTTTGACTCCGTCGCGTCCAAGTACGACGTGATGAACGACCTCATGTCTGCAGGCCTGCATCGCGTCTGGAAGAAATACACCGTGACCGTGGCCAATGTGCGCGAAGGTCAGGCGGTGCTGGATATTGCGGGCGGCACGGGCGACCTGGCACTGGCCTTTGCGCCCCTGGTTGGCCCCACGGGGCGGGTGGTGCACACCGACATCAATCAAGCCATGCTCAGCGAGGGCCGCAACCGCCTGCTGGACGCCGGCGTTGCGCTGCCCACTTTCGTGTGCGACGCTGAAAAACTGCCTTTTCCTGATGCCAGCTTTGACCTGGTCACGGTGGCCTTTGGCCTGCGCAACATGACGCACAAGGACGTGGCCTTGAAAGAAATGCTGCGTGTGCTCAAGCCCATGGGTAAGCTTTTGGTGCTGGAGTTTTCCAAGGTCGCCAAGCCGCTTGAAAAGGTCTATGACTGGTATTCCTTCAAGGTCTTACCCCGCCTGGGCAAGCTGGTGGCCAACGACGACGCGAGCTACCGTTACCTGGCTGAGTCCATCCGCATGCACCCGGACCAGGACGCCCTGAAAGCCCTGATGCACCAAGCCGGCTTTGGCCATGTGGACTATCACAACCTCACCGGCGGTATGGTCGCCCTGCACGTGGGCATCAAGTGTTGAGTGTTTTGATCTAATGGCGTTGGGTTTAAGACATTTCCGCTGACAGTTTTTCAGGTCAGATTTGAATCAGGCAAAAGAAGGAAAAGACAATGAAGTTCTGGTCTGCAATTGCAGCGATCGTGTTCACCAGTTCCCTGGCGCTGAGCAGCATGGACGTCGAGGCCAAGCGCCTGGGCGGCGGCGGCTCCTTCGGCAAGCAGTCGTCCAACGTGACACAGCGCAACGCCACGCCACCGGCCTCCGGCGCACCCGCTCAAAATGCGACGCAGCAGGCCGCCAAGCCGGCTGCGCCAGCCGCCGCGCCAGCCGCACCTCGCAAGCCATGGGGCGCCATGCTTGGTGGCTTGGCTGCTGGATTGGGTCTTGCCTGGTTGGCGCATTCGCTGGGGCTGGGCGCAGGCTTGGCTCAATTCATGACCTTTGCATTGATCGCGCTGGTGGCTATGGTCGCGGTGGGTTTCATCGTGCGCAAGTTCAAGGCCGGGCAGGCTGGCTCTGAGTCCGCATCCTCTTCTTCTCCCTTCGCCTTTCAGGGCGCTGGCGCCTCGACCGCGCGCGACTACAGCCCTGCCAATGTGGGTAACGACGCCTCGGCCCGTCCTTGGGAGCGCACGGGTACGGCCTTTGACTCCATCACCCCCGTGTCGTCTGGCGGACAGTCTGGCGAATCGATGATCGGCTCGGCCCTGGCTGGCTCGCAAGCTTGGGGTGTACCCGCGGGTTTTGATGCGGACGGTTTCCTCAAGGCCTGCCGAACCAACTTCGTGACACTGCAAGACGCCTGGGACCGCACTGACATTCCCGCCTTGCGCGTCATGATGACCGACGACATGCTGGACCAGATCAAGACGCAATTGGCTGAGCGCGAGTCCCATACGGGTGGCGTGACCAACAAAACCGACGTGCTGCGCCTTGATGCGCAGTTGCTGGGTATAGAAGAACTTCAGGACGCCTACATGGCCAGTGTGGAGTTCTCCGGCATGATCCGCGAAGATATTTCTGCCGGCCCTAGCCCTTTCCGCGAAGTGTGGAACATGACCAAGCCGCGCAATGGATCGGGCGGGTGGCTGGTGGCGGGTGTTCAAGCCTTGCAGTGATTTGAATCCCACTGGCCGCACGCGGCCGATCAGGCAGGCTGCAGGGCTTGCCCTGATTTATCCGTCAAAATCGGGGACGTATGAATAACACGTCCCCTTTTTCGTTTCTGCAATCCCTTGTTGGCCAGTTGAAGCCGCCTGAGTGGCTGGTGCAAGAAGGCCAGCAGCGTCTGGTGCTTCTGCTCAATCACATACTGATGCAGGAAAAGGAGGCAATGAGCCGTCTGGCTCGCAAAAAAGGCAGCGTGATTCATTTGCGCTGGGGCGCTTTTGCGCTGGACATTCTGCTCACACCTGCCGGCCTGACCGACCGGGCGCCTGCGGGCCTTACGCCGGACTTGACCTTGACCGTGGCCCTGCAAGCGCCATGGGAACTGGCGCAGTCGCTGCTTGAAGGCAAAGCGCCGCCCGTGAAGATCGAAGGTGATGTGCAGTTGGCTGCCGAGGTGGGATGGCTGGCCGACAACCTGCGTTGGGACATTGAAGAAGACTTGTCGCGCATCGTCGGCGACGTGCCTGCGCATGCGATGGTCGAGGCTGGTCAGCGCGTGGTGGCTGCGCTGCGCGAGTTCATTGCCAAGGCGCCACGGCCGTTCGCTGCAGCCGGAAGTGCTGCGGGCAGCGCATCATGAGCCGCATCTTTCGCGGCTTTTTTATTGTCTGGACGGTCCTGCGCTTCGGCTTGGACGAGTTGGTGCTGTCCAGCTTCGAAAAGCCCTGGGTTCGTGCGCTGACCCGCATGGTTTCGGTGGGCCGCAATCTGAAGGCACCGCGCGGTGAACGCCTGCGCCAAGCCCTGGAGCAGCTGGGCCCCATCTTCGTCAAATTTGGCCAGGTGATGTCCACCCGGCGCGACCTCTTGCCGCCCGACATTGCGGACGAATTGGCCCACCTGCAAGACCGCGTTCCGCCTTTTCCCTCGGCCGTTTCTGTCGCCATCATCGAGCGCGCCTTCGGCCGGCCTATCGGTGACATTTTTGCCAGCTTTGACCGCACGCCGATTGCCAGCGCCTCGATTGCGCAAGTGCACTTTGCGGTGCTGCCCGACGGCCGCGAAGTCGCGGTCAAGGTGCTGCGGCCCAATATGCTGCCGGCCATTGAAAAAGACCTGGCCCTCATGCACATGATGGCCGGCTGGGTCGAAAGCCTGTCGGCCGATGGCAAACGCCTCAAGCCGCGGGAGGTGGTCGGCGAGTTTGACAAGTACCTGCACGACGAGCTGGACCTGCTGCGTGAAGCGGCCAACGCCGCGCAGCTGCGCCGCAACATGCAAGGCCTGGATCTGGTGATGATCCCGGAAATGGTCTGGGACTTCTGCATGCCCGACGTGATGGTGATGGAGCGCATGAAGGGCGTGCCCATCAGCCAAGTGCAGCGCCTCAAGGACGCTGGCGTGGACATCCCCAAGCTGGCGCGCGACGGCGTGACCATCTTCTTCACGCAGGTGTTTCGCGACGGCTTTTTCCATGCCGACATGCATCCGGGCAACATCCAGGTCAGCATCGAACCGGCCACTTTCGGCCGTTACATTTCGCTGGATTTCGGCATCGTGGGAACGCTGACGGAAGTGGACAAGGAATACCTGGCGCAGAACTTCAGCGCCTTTTTCAGGCGCGACTACAAGCGCGTGGCCGAGCTGCATCTGGAATCGGGCTGGGTGCCGGCCAAGACCCGGGTCGATGAACTCGAGTCCGCCATTCGCGCTTGCTGCGAGCCTTACTTTGACAGGCCGCTCAAGGAAATTTCGCTGGGCTTGGTGCTGATGCGCCTGTTCCAGACCTCGCGCCGTTTTGACGTCGAGATCCAGCCACAGCTGGTGCTGCTGCAAAAAACCCTGCTCAATATTGAAGGCCTGGGCCGGGAACTGGACCCGAACCTGGACTTGTGGAGCACAGCCAAGCCCTTCCTCGAAAAATGGATGATGGGGCAAGTCGGCCCCGAAAAGCTTTGGGCCGAACTTAAAGCCGAAGCGCCTGCCTATGCCAAGCTTTTGCCCGGCTTACCGCGCCTTTTGCAACAGTTTCTCAAGGCGCAGTCAGCAGGGCCTTCCGTGCAGCATCGCGAACTCAGGGAACTGCTGGCCGAGCAAAAGCGCACCAACAAGCTGCTGCAAGGTCTGGTCTATGGCGCGCTGGGCTTTGCCTTGGGCATCGTGCTCATGCAGTTTTTGAGCATCGCTCCTTCTTTCTAGGCCTTTTCAGCGCGCCTTGTGCGCCCTGTCTGCCCTGCGAGGGCAGGGGTCAGTGGGCACTCGCCGCCGAGGTGCGCCTTTATAATTGAAGGTTTGCATCTTGCTCAAACCTCTGGAACTATGCCAATCTACGCCTACAAATGCGAATCCTGCGGGCATGCCAAGGACGTTTTGCAAAAAATGTCAGACGCTCCCCTGAGCGATTGCCCTCAGTGCGGCGCCCCCGCATTCAAAAAACAAGTCACCGCTGCGGGTTTTCAGCTCAAAGGTTCGGGCTGGTACGTCACGGATTTCCGGGGTGGCAACACCGCCGCCGTTGCGCCAGCCTCCGCCTCGTCTGAGTCCTCGGGATCGACCGCAGCCCCTGCTGCGACTTCGTCTGCTTCTGAAGGCGGCGCCGCCAGTGCCGCACCAGCCGCTGCCGCTTCGGCTCCAGCCGCCAGTACGTCATCTGCACCCGCTGCTGCGCCTGCTGCACCGGCCAAGGGCTCCTGATGGCCGCCATACGCCGATGGCTTTTGGCCGGCCTGCTGGTTCTGGTGCCGCTTGCCATTACCTTCTGGGTGTTGAACTGGATTGTCGGCACGCTGGACCAGACCTTGCAGATCCTGCCTTTCAGCTGGCATCCCGACCAGTTGCTGGGCCGCCATGTGCCGGGCTTTGGCGTGTTGCTGGCGCTGGCCATCGTGTTGATCATTGGCGCTGTGGCCAGCAATTTTTTGGGGCGCAAACTGGTCGGCTGGTGGGATGCGCTGCTGGGCCGCATCCCTATCGTTCGCTCCATTTATTCCAGCGTCAAGCAGGTTTCGGACACGCTGTTTGCTGAAAACGGCAATGCCTTTCGGCAGGCGCTTTTGGTTCAGTGGCCGCGTGAAGGCGTCTGGACCATCGCCTTTCAGACCGGGACACCCGGCGGCGACGTGCTCAATCACCTGAATGGCGAGTACCTGAGCGTCTATGTGCCCACCACGCCCAACCCGACCGGTGGCTATTTCGTCATGCTCAAGAAGTCCGACTGCATCGAGCTGAAGATGAGCGTGGACGAAGCGCTGACCTATGTGATTTCCATGGGCGTTGTGGTTCCCGGTGGCCCAGCTACTTTCAAACCCAAGTAAATCCGATTTCTCGAGTCGCCCAACCCGCTCCCGCTCTGTTGCCCTTTTTTCGGGCTGCCGCCAAACTTTTTGAATTTGCACCTATGTCCACCACCTCCAGCACCCCAGCCCTTTCCATCGCCTCGCAAATGCGTTCCCATTACTGCGGCCTGGTCACCGAAGCCCTGCTGGGCCAGCAGGTCAGCCTGTGCGGCTGGGTCAACCGCCGGCGTGACCACGGCGGCGTCATCTTCATCGACCTGCGTGACCGCGAAGGCTATGTGCAGGTGGTGTGTGACCCGGACCGCGCCGAGATGTTCAAGATCGCCGAAGGCGTGCGCAACGAGTTTTGTGTGCAGATCAAAGGCCTGGTGCGCGCGCGCCCCGAAGGCACGGTCAACGACAACCTCAAAAGCGGCAAGATCGAAATCCTGTGCCACGAACTGGTGGTGCTCAACCCCAGCGTCACGCCGCCGTTCCAGCTGGACGACGACAACCTGTCCGAGACGACGCGCCTCACGCACCGCGTGCTGGACCTGCGCCGCCCGTACATGCAAAACAACCTGATGCTGCGCTACCGCGTGGCCATGGAAACCCGCAAGTTCCTGGACGCCAACGGCTTCATCGACATTGAAACCCCCATGCTTACCAAGAGCACGCCCGAAGGCGCGCGCGACTACCTGGTGCCCAGCCGTGTGAACGAAGGCCAGTTCTTTGCCTTGCCGCAAAGCCCGCAGCTGTTCAAGCAGCTCTTGATGGTCGCTGGTTTTGACCGCTATTACCAGATCACCAAGTGCTTCCGTGACGAAGACCTGCGCGCCGACCGCCAGCCCGAATTCACCCAGATCGATATTGAAACCTCGTTCATGGGCGAGCAGGACATTCGCGACATGTTCCAGGGCATGATCAGCAACATCTTCAAGACCGTGCTGGACACCGACCTGGGCGAATTCCCGGTCATGGCCTACCAGGAAGCCATGCACCGCTTTGGCTCTGACAAACCCGACTTGCGCGTGAACCTGGAATTCACCGAACTCACTGACGTGATGGCCACCGTGGACTTCAAGGTCTTCAGCACCCCCGCCACCACCCCCGGTGGTCGCGTGGTCGGCCTGCGTGTGCCGGGCGGCTCGGAAATGAGCCGCGGCGAGATCGATGGTTACACCGAGTTCGTCAAGATCTACGGCGCCAAGGGCCTGGCCTGGATCAAGGTCAATGACGTCAGCAAAGGCCGCGACGGCCTGCAAAGCCCGATCGTCAAGAACCTGCACGATGCGTCGATTGCTGAAATCCTCAAGCGCTGCGGCGCGCAAAACGGTGACCTGATTTTCTTTGGCGCTGACAAGGCCAAGGTTGTCAACGACAGCATTGGCGCGCTGCGCCTGAAAGTCGGCCACAGCGAGTTCGGCAAAAAGACCGGCCTCTTCACCAAGGGCTGGAAGCCTCTGTGGGTGGTGGACTTCCCGATGTTCGAACACGACGAAGAAAACAACCGCTGGAGCGCTGTGCACCACCCCTTCACCGCCCCGAAAGACGGCCACGAAGACTGGATGGACACCGACCCGGGCCGCTGCATCGCCAAGGCTTACGACATGGTGCTCAACGGCTGGGAACTTGGCGGCGGCTCGGTGCGTATTCACCGCGCCGAAGTGCAGAGCAAGGTCTTCAGCGCCCTCAAGATAGGCCCTGAAGAAGCGCAGGAAAAGTTTGGCTTCCTGCTGGACGCGCTGCAGTACGGCGCGCCACCGCACGGGGGTCTCGCCTTCGGCCTGGACCGCATCGTCACCATGATGACTGGCGCTGAGTCGATCCGCGACGTGATTGCTTTCCCCAAGACCCAGCGCGCCCAGTGCTTGCTCACGCACGCGCCTAGTCCGGTCGACGAAAAGCAGTTGCGCGAGTTGCACATTCGCTTGCGCAACCCGCAGCCGGTTTAAACCCAGGCCTGAACCCGGTCGGGCTCAGCTATGAAGCCCTTCAAGCTGCCGCTCTCCGTGCTGGTGGTGATTTACACCCCAGCCCGCGAAGTGCTGTTGATTCGCAGGGCTGACCATGCCGAGTTCTGGCAAAGCGTGACCGGGTCGATGGACCCGGAGGACACGAGCCTGGCGCATACGGCAGCCCGCGAAGTGGCCGAGGAAACCGGCATTGCTGTGGAGCCTCAAGCGTTGCAGGACTGGGGCCTCGTCAATCATTACGACATTTACCCGGCCTGGCGTCACCGCTATGCGCCCGGTGTGACGCGCAACACCGAGCATGTGTTTGGCCTGTGCATGCCAGCCGCGCTGCCGGTCAGCCTGAGCCCTGCTGAGCACACCGCCTGGCGATGGCTGGACTGGCGCGCTGCAGCCGACCTGTGCTTTTCACCTTCGAATGCCGAGGCAATCCTTCAGCTGCCAGAATTCATGCAGACGGGTGCTTGAGAGTTGCTTGCGTGCAGCCCGGCTTTCTGGTCCCATTCTTTCTGCATGCCTTCCGCCTCAACAGCTTCAGCCACCCTCCCTGCACCTCAGCCGCAATTGCTGGAGGGTGGTGAGGGCTTTTTCCCGGCTCTGGTGGCCGCCGTGGATGCGGCCCGTGACTGGGTGCAGCTGGAGACCTACATCTTCGACTTCCATGGCCGAGGCGCTGACGTAGCCGAGGCGCTGATGCGCGCCGCTCAGCGCGGTGTCACGGTCCAGGTGCTGGTGGACGGCATTGGTTCGGCCCATCTGGCGAGCGATGCTGAACGGGACCGCCCAGCTCGTCTGCAAGCTGCGGGCGTGCAATGGCAGCGCTACTCGCCCCTGACCGGCCGCTGGCCGGCGCTGGGCATTTTGCATCCTGACCAATGGCGGCGCTTGCATCGCAAGCTCTGCGTGATTGATCAGCAGCAGGTGTTTTGCGGTGGCGTCAACATCCTGGACGACTTTCATGATCCGAACCACGGCCCATTGAGCGCGCCGCGATTTGACTTCACAGTGCTGGCGCACGGTACGGCAGCGGCCGTGGCGTCTGAGGCCATGGCCTTGCTCTGGTGGCGTGTGCAAGCCGGCTACAGCGCGCAGCAGCGACACCTGACCGAAGCCTGGGAGGCCTTCAAGGCGGCGGGCTTTGGCGGCCGCTTGCGCGGCTTGCAAGCTGCCTCTGCCCGAGTCGCGCGTGCCGCACGGGCTACGGGCTCACCGCGCGCTGCAGCCATCTTGCTGCTGCGCGACAACCTGCTCAACCGCAACAGCATCGAGCGCGCTTACCGCCGCGCCATCGGGCAGGCGCGCCAAGAAATCCTGATCGCCAACGCCTACTTTTTGCCGGGGGGCCGCCTGCGCCGCGCGCTCATCAAGGCGGCGCGGCGAGGCGTCAAGGTGACGCTGCTTTTGCAGGGCAAGTATGAATACTTCATGCAGTACCACGCGGCCCGGCCGGTGTATGGCGCGCTGCTCAAGGCGGGTGTGGAAATCCATGAATACGAAGCCAGTTTCCTGCATGCCAAGGTGGCCGTGGTCGACGGCCACTGGGCCACGGTGGGTTCGTCCAATCTGGACCCGCTCAGTCTGTTGCTGGCCCGCGAGGCCAACGTTGTGATCGACGATCCAGCCTTTGCCACGGCGCTTCGCAAACGCCTGTGCGAGGCGATCGAAGGCCATGGCCGCCGCATGGACGAGGGCGCTTTTGCCCGGCGGCCGTGGCGACAGCGGCTGCTGGACCAACTGGCTTACGCGCTGATGCGGCTGGCCTTGCTGATCACGCGGCAGCGCTACTGAGCGGGCAAGGACGATGGATCTCATCGTGCAAAGGCCCGAGGGCTTGTACTGCCCAGCGGGCGATTTCTACATCGATCCCTGGCGGGCCGTGGACCGCGCGGTGATCACGCACGCGCATGCCGACCATGCACGCGGCGGTCACGCGCATTACCTGGCCGCAGCGCCAGCTGAAGGCGTGTTGCGCGCCCGGCTGGGCGGCATCAACTTGCAGACCCTGGCGTACGGCCAGCGCATCACGCACCATGGCGTTGAGTTGTCGCTGCATCCAGCCGGCCATGTGCTGGGATCAGCCCAGGTGCGCCTGGCGCATGGCGGGCAAGTGTGGGTGGCCAGTGGCGACTACAAGGTCGCGCCTGACAAAACTTGCGACGCCTTTGAGCCCGTGAGCTGCGATGTGTTCATCACCGAGTCCACCTTCGGCCTGCCGATTTATCGCTGGCGGCCAGATGCCGAAATCTTCGCGGGCATCAATGCCTGGTGGGCGGCGAACGCTGCGCTGGGCCGGGCCAGCGTGTTGCAGTGCTACAGCTTTGGCAAGGCGCAGCGCATCCTGAGCGGCATTGACGCCAGCATCGGCCCGGTCGTGGTGCACAGCGCGGTGGAACCATTGAATGCGGCCTACCGCGCAGCGGGCGTGGCCTTGCCACTCACGCAAACGGTGACGCAGGTTTCAGACAAATCAGACTTTCAGCGGGCCTTGGTCTTGTGTCCGCCTTCGGCTGCATCAGGCTCGTGGATCAAGAACTTCGGCGAGGCCAGCCATGCTTTTGCCAGCGGTTGGATGCAGCTGCGTGGTGCGCGCCGGCGCGGCGGGCATGACCGAGGCTTTGTGCTCAGCGACCATGCTGACTGGCCGGGCCTCATGCAGGCCATCGCGGGCACCGGGGCCGGGCGTGTCATCGTCACGCACGGCAGCATTGCCGTGATGGTGCGGCATTTGCAGGAGCAAGGCCTGCAGGCTGAAGCTTTTGAGACGCGCTACGGCGATGAATCCGACGACGCTGATGCGCCCGACTCTGCTGCTGATGCTCAGGAGCCTGCGCCATGAAGCACTTTTCCGCGCTCTTCACCGAGTTAGACAGCACCACATCGACGACTGCCAAGGTGCAGGCGTTGACTCGGTATTTCGCCCAAGCTCCCGCGCAAGACGCCGCTTGGGCGGTTTACTTTCTCTCGGGCGGCAAGCCACGCCAAGTGGTCAAGACTGCCACCTTGCGCCGCGCAGCGTTGAGCGTGGCGGATTTGCCGGAGTGGCTGTTTGAAGAGTGCTACCAGGCCGTGGGCGACCTGGCTGAGACGATTGCGCATGTGCTGCCTGCAGCAAGCCAGACCTCCGGGCTGGGCTTGGCCGAGTGGGTGGAAGAACGCTTGCTGGCGCTGCGCGGCTTGCCCGAGCCTGAAGTCGTGCACCGCGTCAAAAGTTATTGGGATGAGCTGGACCCGCAAGGCCGTTTTTTGCTGACCAAGCTGGTGGGCGGTGGTTTTCGCGTGGGGGTGAGCCGCTTGCTGGTGCAACGCGCGCTGGCCGCGCAGGCGGGCATTGACGCCAAGCTGGTGGCGCAGCGCATGATGGGCTACACCGACGGCCGTCATTTGCCCACGGCCCAGGCCTTCGCAGCCTTGGTGGCCGTGGATGGACCTGACGGGCCTGAAGGAGCGCCGCGTGAACGCAGCGGCCAGCCTTACCCGTTTTTCCTGGCGCATCCGCTGGACATGCCTGAGCCTCCTGCCGGCGCCCTCGATACAGACGAATCATTGACCTGGCTGGCCCAGATGAACACGCGACTCGGCCCGCCTGCCGACTGGCAAGTGGAGTGGAAGTACGACGGCATTCGCGGCCAATTGGTCAAGCGGGCAGGGCAGGTCTGGCTGTGGTCGCGCGGCGAAGAACTGGTGACTGAGCGCTTTCCTGAAATTGCGGCTTTGGGTTTGAAGCTGCCCGACGGCACGGTGCTGGACGGCGAGATCATGGCCTGGACGGGCGACGCACCTGCGCCCTTTGCCCTGCTGCAGCAACGCATAGGGCGCAAGACGCTGAGCAAGAAAGTGCTGGCCGATGCGCCCGTGGTTTTCATGGCTTATGACCTGCTGGAGTGGCAAGGGCAAGACCTGCGAAAGGCGCCTCAATCAGAACGCCGCGCCTTGCTTGAAAGCGCGCTCGATGGCGGCGTCTTTGCGGTCTCGCCCGTGGAGCAGCTAGCCAGCTGGCAAGACTATGCACAGCTGCGGCAATCCTCGCGCGAGCGCGGCGTGGAAGGCTTCATGCTCAAGCATCGCGCCGCCGCTTATGGCACCGGCCGCAGCAAGGCGGAGGGCCTGTGGTGGAAGTGGAAGATCGAGCCCATGAGCGTGGACTGCGTGCTGATTTACGCGCAGGCTGGGCACGGCCGCCGCGCCTCGCTGTACACCGACTACACCTTCGCTGTCTGGAACCGGCCGCCCGCCAGCGCCGCAGAAGCCCAGGCCGTGGTCGAAGCCATGGCGCGCCAAGAGCCGGCTGAATCCACAGCGCCTGAGCATTCTGGCGAGCAACCTTTGCAACTGATCGCTTTTGCCAAGGCCTATTCAGGCTTGAGCGACGCCGAGTTCAAGGCCGTGGATGCAGTGATTCGCAAGAACACGCTGGAGAAATTTGGGCCCGTGCGCAGCGTGCGGCCCACGCTGGTGTTCGAACTCGGCTTCGAAGGCATCAACCGGAGTGCCCGGCACAAGAGCGGCATTGCAGTGCGCTTTCCGCGCATGTTGCGCCCAAGGCATGACAAACCACTGCATGAAGCGGGCAGTTTGGAGGACCTTCGTTTGCTGCTCAACATGGAATGAAGCTGGCGCAAACTGCCCATGGGATTTGCCTTTTCCTGCATTAATTCCCTATGACTTTGCCCCGGCAGATGGGCTGTTACCATTCGAAAATGCTCATGAAATCCAACTCGCCTTCAGCGCCTGGAGCCTCCCCGTCGGACGACGAGGGAACGCCGGTTTCCGTCAAGATCCGGGAGCGCATTGCGCTGTCCAAGAAACGCTTTCACGCCAACGACAACATCGCCGAATTCATAGAGCCGGGTGAGCTGGAAAAGCTGCTCGACGAAGTTGAAAGCAAGATGAAGGGCGTGCTGGAAAGCCTGGTCATCGACACCGAAAACGACCACAACACCAACGACACCGCTCGTCGTGTGGCCAAGATGTACTTGAACGAAGTGTTCAAGGGCCGCTACCTGCAAGCGCCGGCCATCACCGAGTTTCCGAACGCCGAGCATTTGAACGAGCTGATGATCGTCGGCCCGATCACCGTGCGCAGCGCTTGCTCGCACCACTTTTGCCCGGTCATCGGTCAGGTCTGGATCGGCGTGCTGCCGAACGAACACACCAATGTGATTGGCCTGTCGAAATACGCACGCCTGGCCGAATGGGTCATGGGTCGCCCGCAGATCCAGGAAGAAGCCGTGGTGCAACTGGCCGACCTGATTCAAGACAAGACACAACCCGACGGCCTGGCCATCGTGATGGAAGCGTCGCATTACTGCATGGGCTGGCGCGGCGTCAAAGACCTGGACAGCAAGATGATCAATTCAGTGATGCGCGGCGTCTTCTTGAAAGACCCGAATCTGCGCCGCGAATTCCTCTCGCTCATTCCTAAAAAGAGCAATAACTGAGGCCTGCGCTCCCTTTGCGCTCTCTTCAAGCTGCAGGGCTTGACCCAGCCCGCCTCACTTCTTCAAACTTTGCCAAGCCTTTAGGATTTTCACCATGTTGGTTCGCCTTCTTTACGCCAGCCGCGCCGCCGATCCAGCCGACGCTTCGGCCACCGACGCCATCCTGGCCCAATCGCGCAGTCACAACCCAAGCTGCGGCATCACCGGCATTCTTTGCTATGGCGGCGGCATCTTTTTGCAAGCCCTGGAAGGGGGCCGATTGGCCGTCAACGAGCTGTATGCCCACATCCTCAAGGACCCACGTCACAAAGACGTGGTCTTGCTGAGCTATGAAGAAATCAGCGAGCGCAGCTTTGGCGGCTGGACCATGGGCGTCGTGAACATTGCCAAGCTCAACACCTCGATCTTGCTCAAATACTCTGAAAAGCCCGAGCTGGACCCGTACGGTGTTTCGGGCCATGTGTCCATGGCGCTGCTTGAAGAGTTGATGGCGACAGCTTCCATCGTCGGGCGTTCCTGACGATTTCTCGGCCATGGATGTTTTGTACGCCGGCTGCGATTTTTCGAGCAGCCCGAGCCGGCGCAAGCCCATCGTCTTTGCCACCGGGCGCCTGCAGCGCGGCCAGGTTCACTTGGCCCAGCTCGAATCCATTGAATCGCTGGCCGGTTTTTCAGACTGGCTGGGCCAGGACCGCGCCTGGATAGGCGCTTTTGACTTTCCTTTTGGCCTGCCGCGCGAGCTGGTCGCCACCCTCGGCTGGCCACTGGAGTGGCGGGCTTGCATGCAGCATTACGCCAGCCTGAGCCGGGAACAAATCCGCACGACTTTTGCCGCTTTTTGTGATGCCCGGCCCGTGGGCGGCAAGTTTGCGCACCGTGCCACAGACCTGCCTGCGGGCTCCAGCAGTTCCATGAAATGGGTGAACCCGCCCGTGGCCTACATGCTGCACGCCGGTGTGCCGCGTCTGTTGGCGGCGGGTGTTCATACGCCCGCTTTGGGTGATGCTTCAAGTCCACCCGCCGGCGCAGCGCCCACGCGCATCGCGCTTGAGGGCTACCCGGGCCTCCTGGCGCGTGAGCTGCTCGCACTCAGCGACCGCAGCCCTGATTCCGGTCGCCGTGTGCGCAGCTACAAGAACGACGCCAAGGCACTGCAGACACCTGAACGCCTGATTGCCCGCAAGGACATGCTGACCGGGCTGGAGAATGGCCAGAGCCGGCTGGGCCTGCGCCTGAAGCTGACCCACGCGCAGCGCGACCGTCTCGTGGACGACGCCACGGGTGACTCGCTGGACGCCGTGCTCTGCCTCATGCAGGCCGCCTGGGCCGGCCAGCAACACGGCGCAGGCCATGCGCGTTATGGTCTGCCTGAAGGCGTGGATCCGCTCGAAGGCTGGATCATCACTTCCTGATGGACAGAGAGGTTTTCACATGGCCTGGCGTCAGCTTTCGAAACGGTGGCTGGCTTTTTTCAATAAAGCGCAGCTCTTCAGGCAATTGACGGCGCTGTGGTTCATGGTGCGCGATCCGCTGGCGCCGCGCCCGCCCAAGCTGGTGGCCTTGCTGGTGCTCGCCTATGCCTTGAGCCCCATCGACTTGATCCCGGACTTCATCCCGGTGCTGGGCCTGCTGGACGATTTGATTTTGCTGCCGCTGGGTGTGGCCTTGGCCGTGCGCCTGACGCCACGCGCGCTTTGGCAGCAGATGCTGGACAAAGCCGATCAGTTCAAGGGCCGCTTGCCCAAGCAACTGGCTGGCGTGCTGCTGGTTGTTGTGCTTTGGCTGGTGGCAGTAGGTGCGCTGGTGGCTTCTACCCACGCGTTGGCCGAGCCAGTGCAATGGTCTGGCGTGGTGACGCATGTGGTGGACGGTGACACGGTGCATGTGCGCGCCACGCCGAATGCAGAGGCGCGCAGCGTGCGCATCTTGGGCATCGATGCGCCTGAGAGTTGCCAGTCCTACGGACGAGAGGCTACCCAGGCATTGAAAGCGATGGCCTTGGGGCGCACGGTGTGGGTCGCCACCACACAGCAAGACGACTATGGCCGTGACCTGGCGGTGCTGCGCCTCGGTGCCGACGACATTGGCCAGCAATTGGTCATGGCCGGCCACGCCTGGTCTTACCGCTTCAAGCAAGACCCAGGCCCTTATGCCGAGCAGGAAACGCAGGCCCGGCAGGCGCGGCGCGGGCTCTTTGCTGACGCGGCCGCACAGTACCCCGGCAAGTTCCGGCGGGAGCACGGCCCTTGCCAATGGGGCAGCGCGCGACCTTCACGCTGAGCGGCTGGCATGGGTCTGCTGAAGCGCGACAGGAGCTTTCCTACAAAGGTTCAGGTCACGGCTGACCTCCCCGCTGCTGGGCCTGTCTTAAGTTGCGGGTGTAGCCACTCCAGGGCTACGACTTCAACCGAAAGGACAGCATCATGAACAAGGACCAAACCGAAGGGCGCATGGATCAGGCCAAAGGCAAGATCAAGGAGGGCGCTGGCAAGCTGGTGGGCAATGAGCGGATGAAGGCCGAAGGCCAGGCAGCCCAGGCCAAAGGCAAGGTGCAGAGCACCTGGGGCGACACCCGTGAGGACGTCAAGGACGAGACCAAGGATCAGATCGACAAGCTCTGACCCGGCTGAGGCGTCAGCCTCATCAAAGGAAAAAGGCAGCCTCAAGGGCTGCCTTTTTTCTAGAGCCCCTTGCCCATTTTGCGATCAAGGATCAATGCTCAAGGCCGCACGATGATGTCGTTGCGCACCGAGCGTACGTTGCGGCTGTTGCGTGCAATTTGCTCGGCTTGCGCTTTTTCAGCGGTCGAGCGGGCAAAGCCCGACAACTGAACGACGCCGTTGAGTGTCTCCACATTGATGGAGCTGGCAGAGACGACTTTGTCTTCCACGAACTTGGCCTTGATGGCGGTGGTAGTGGCCGAGTCGTCTACGTAGGAGCCAGCGGTTTCCTGTCCGCGGATCACGGAGCAGCCTGTGCCGACGAGAGTCAAGCCGGTCAAGACGGCAAATGCAAGTGCGCGAGCGTGTTTCATGAGGTTCCTTTAGGTGATAAAAAATCAATGTCAAAAAATCCAGGTCAGCGGCGGGCCGCTCGGCCGGTGTCGCTGGGCTCAGACGAAATAAGGGATGCCAGCAGCCCTGACATCTGGGTCGAGCGCAAAGCCGCGATCAGCAAGCCGGTCACCGAGATCAAGCGCCAGGGCTTGGCCAGCACCACGGCGCCACCGATGGCCGCCGAAATCGCCAGCAGTTTCTTCGGATTGGCTGCTGCATATTTGCCCAGCAGCGGCTCGCCCACTTCAAGCGCCAGATGCGCAGGATGCGAGCGCCACCACGCTCTGGCGGTGCGGCGCAGCGTGCGCCACAGGCCCTTGAGCCCTTCAGAAGACGCGCCAGCAGCGGCTGCCGCCTGGTCGGACGATGCGTAAGCGCCCGACGGCGCAGAGCCTTCATGCGCTGGCTCGTCGTTCTCGCTTTGGGCCGATGTGCGGTGGCGCATCATGTTTCGCATCAGTGCCCGTCGGCTGTCTTCAAGGCGGCGCCGTGCGCTGTCGATGGAAGGGTCATGCACCATGATCGGCCGCCTCCCTCAAGGCTTGCGCATCGCTTTGCAATTGGGCCTTGAGCTCCGCGAAGCGCGTTTCACGCTGCGGCGTGCGCGCACGGGCCAGTGCCAGCAGGGTCAGCAGCAGTACTGCACCGGGCACAGCCACCAGCATCCAGTGAAACGGGTGCACGGCGCCCAGCATCAGGGCCACGCCGAGCAGGACTAAAAACAGCAAAGCCCCCAAGGCCGTGAGGGCCCAGGCAACGCCGCGCTTGATCCATTCGGCCCCCAGACCCGAAGCCTCGTGCTGGACCAGTTCGACATAGGCCGTGACGTGGTCCGCCACCAGGTCTGGGCGTTTGATGAGGGTGGTAAAGACAGGATGCAGCATGTCAGAAAAGCCAGGCGCTGACCTTTATCGCTTTAATCACGATCGATCCGTCAATCACGGCGGCGGGCTGAAGAAACCAGCAGGGCCACCGCGGCGCCCACGGCTGCTGCGATCAGGACAGAGCGCACGGGCTGCTCGGCGACATAGCGGCTGGTCACGTCGGCATAGCGGTTCAGCGAGTCCTGTGCTTTTTGCTTTGCGTCGGCTGCGATGTCCATGCTCTGGCGAGCCAGCTTTTGTGCCTTCGTGCTCACCATGTCCACCATCGGGTCTACGGTTTGGCGCATTTCCCTGATTTTTTCTTCAGCCTTGTCCAGGGCCTCGTGGGCATAGCCGCGGGTGCGTTCGCTGGCGTCGGCGGCGGCGTATGCAGCTTCTTCGCGGCTGTTGCGCATGCTGGAAGAGGTGCCCGATGCAGACGGTGTCGAGTTCATGGAGATTCCTTGGGGAAAGTTTGTAGAAACTGGAACCTTCAGTCTATGAGCTCGTGCATACGACGTCATCGGCCTGTCGCCGTTCGCCCTGTCGGTGGCGACGTCTATCGGCTGTAGGACGAACGTATTGCAGGCGCTGTACGCGCAAGGTCAGGCGGGGTGGTGCGGCCTGTTTGTCGTCAGCTTCGAAACCGCCGGTGTGGTTGCGCTTTTGGGCAGGATCGCACGGATGCGTGTGCCTTTGCTGGTCGCCGATTGAATGAGCAACTTGCCTCCCGCCGCTTCAACCCGATGGCGCATACCTGCCAAGCCGTGGCTACCTGCGCCAATGTGCAGGGTGTCGAATCCGACGCCGTCGTCCTCGACTTCGATCACGACCTGGCCTGGCTCGTCCAGCATCCGGATGTCAGCATGGCTGGCCTGCGCGTACTTGCCCATGTTCGTGAGCGATTCCTGAACCAGACGATAGACCGTGAGTTGGACGGAGCCCGCGAGATCCACAGAGTCCAGGCGCGTCGTGATCTTCAAGCCCGAGCGGTCGGCAAACTCGCGCGCAAGGATGTCCAGCGAGGCCACCAGTCCCAGATGCGAGAGTGATGAGGGGCGCAGGTCTTCGACGATGCGCCGCTTCAAGGCAATGCCACTGTTAAGTGTGGTCGTCAGGTGCTCCAGACGCTCGGACGCTTCCGGTAGATGGCTGCCCAGGCGGGAGCGAATGCGCGCCACATCCAGTTTGGCGGCGGTCAGTAGTGCACCCAGTTCATCATGCAGTTCGCGGGCGAGATGGCCACGCTCGTCTTCCCGCACTTCCTGCAAGTGAGTCGCCAATTCGGCCAGGCTGGCCGTGCGGTCGCGCACCTGCGCTTCGAGCCGGTCTCGTTCCTTTTGGAGCGTGGATTGTTCGCGTTGACCGGCGGCCAGAAGCGCCCGTGTCTGGAGCAGGTACATGTAAAAGGCCAGCAAAGCACCCAGCCCCATTGCAGCGATACCGATGCGTGAAAGCAGCAGCGAATGTTCCACCTTGTCATGCGCGGCTTCCATCTTGACCAGCGCTGAGGCGGCCAAGTGGTCGGCACCGCGGCGGATCGCCTCCATCTGCTCCCGGCCCACATCCGTGTTGACCATGAACATCCAGGCTTCGTGATTGCCCTTTTTGCGCATTTCCACGCTCAATTCCACTTCAGCCTGCTTGCGGTTGATATGCCGCTCCATGACGTCGAATTCTGCGAGTTCGGCGGGTGAATTGGCCAGCAACGCGCGCAAGTCCTGAAGGGCCTTGTCAAGTTGCACGCTGGCCGATTCGTAGGGTTGGAGATAGCTTGGGTTGCCAGTCAGAAGGTAGCCGCGCTGGCCCGTTTCGGAGTCCAGCATGACCTGCATCAGGTGGCTGATGGAGTGCCTGGTCTGCTCGGCCTCCTTGATCTTGCCCGCCGCTCGGGACGACTCGTGGTAGCTGGCTTCATTGATCGAGATCAGGATAGCTGCCGCGAAAATCGCGAAGGGCAGGCTAATTGCCATCTTGGGAATTGAAAACCGCTTCAACGCAAACTCCCATCGGGCCAGGGGTTCAACATCGTCAATAATGGACCTTGTTGGCAAATCGATTGCTTTAACTGATCACTTGTAATGCATTGTGCCGCTATCGACGGCGGATTTTCTTGAAAGACGATGAAATGATAAAGATCGGAATTGTTGATGACCACGCGATAGTGCGGTCCGGGCTTAAGCAGTTTTTTTCGGATCAGGTTGATTTGCGTGTCGTGGGCGAGGCGGCCAGCGGTCGTGAAGCCATCGACCTGGTTCGAAACGTCGAACTCGATATCCTGGTGATGGACCTTTCCATGCCCGGACAGAGCGGAATCGACGCTCTGGCCATGATCCGCGCCAAGGCGCCCGACGTGGGTATCTTGATCCTCAGCGGTTACCCGGAAGAGCATTACGCCGTGAACCTCATCAGGCAGGGGGCGAGTGGATACCTCAACAAGGAATGCGACCCGTCCGAGATCGTCAACGCCATTCGCGTCATCTCGTTGGGCAAGCGTTACATCACTCCCGGCGTGGCCGAATTGCTGGCCCAGCAACTCAACCGTCCGCATGACATTGCATCGCATGAGCAGCTTTCTGAACGTGAATTTCAGGTCTTTCTCAAGCTTGCAAAAGGTGAAACTGCCGGAGATATTGCCAAAGCTTTGTCGCTGAGTGTAAAAACTGTAAGTACATATCGCACACGGGTCATGGAAAAGATGAGCCTGGCCTCTAATAGCGACCTGACTTATTACGCGCTTAAAAATAAGCTCATCGATTAAAAAGCCTTACGACGACCCTGGCGCGCAATGCGTCAGGCAGTAATTAATAAGCCCATCAATTTCGTTGGACTTATCAAAAACTTCGTCAACACCGAGTTCTTTGCAACGTTGGCGAATATCAGCGGTGGCGTAATTACTCAGCACAATGACCTTTTGCCATGGCTGCCGGGCTTTGCAGACGGCGAGGATGCCCAGCCCCGTGCCTTGGCGCAAGAACAGGTCCAGAATGATCAGGTCCCAGTCACTTTTGTTGGCGGCAAGCCAAGTGCAAGCTTCGAGTTCGGTTTCTGCTGCGCCGACGGCTTGAATGCAGGTGAGCTCTTCGAGCGTACCGATCAGGTTCTCGCGAATGGTCGCGTTGTCTTCGACGATGTAAGTCTTCAATCTCACAGTGGATCCAAAAAACGAGAACGGCGCTGGCGCACAGCGACGAGCCAGGTCGATCGAGAGCAATTCATCATTCTGACAGTTGCCTGATCAAGCGGATGTAAGGCATTTCCTACAGCCGAGCTGTCGTCCGCTCACGCGGCCTGGACCTGGCAGCCGACAAGCGCGGTGGGTGCTCGCCACCACACTGCGGCCATGAAGTTCCCCGTATCGGCTCGACCCACACTGTCCTGGCCGGCCGGGCGGGCTGGCCGGCTCTGGCTGTCGGGCCTGGCGTTTTTGCTGGTGCTGGGGCTGGGGCTGGTTTTTTTTCCGTGGGATCTGTTGCGAGGGCCGGTGAGCCGGGCTATCTCGGCGCGCATTGACCGGCCTTTTGAAATCACCCGTCACCTGGACGTGCGACTGGGCCGCCGAGTGAAGGTCCGGGCTGAAGGCGTGGTGCTGGGCAACCCGGCTTGGGCGCGTGAACCGCATTTGCTGGAGGCCGACGCTACCGAGCTGGAACTACGCTGGTGGCCTTTGCTGACCGGGCGCATCGACATGCCGCGCCTGAGCCTGAAGCAGCCGGTGCTGGCGCTGGAGCGCCATGCAGACGGCAGGCGCAGCTGGGCTTTCGGTTCAGACAAGCAGGGCGCAAAGGAGCCCGCCATCGGCGAGCTGCTGGTGGACCGTGGCCGGCTCGGCTACTTCGCGCCAAGCGATGGCATGGACCTCAAGGCTGCCTTCGCTTTGCGCGCAGAGGCGTCAGACGCCTTGCCCTTGAGTTTCACAGCCCAGGGCCGATATCGCGGTCTGCCTTTTGCGGCGCAAGGACGCAGTGGCGGTGTCTTGCAATTGCACGAAAACCTGCGCGGTCCATTTCCGCTTGAATTGCAAGCTGCGGCAGGACAGACGCGGCTGAAGGCGGCAGGAACGGTGACGCAACTGGCCGCGTTGCAAGCGCTGGACCTGAAGCTTGAGTTGCAAGGGCCGAGCCTGCACGAGCTGGACCGCCTGGTGGACGCGGTGCTGCCCGCCACACGTGCTTACCGCCTGCAAGGCCATCTGCGCAAAGACGGCGATGTCTGGCGCATGGAAGCCCTGCAGGGCGTTTTGGGCGGGTCTGACCTGGCAGGCTCTCTGGTGTTTGACCGCTCGGGTGACAAGCCCTTGCTGCAAGGCCAACTGCAATCTCGCAGGCTTGACTTTGACGACCTGGGACCTTTGATCGGTGCCTCGCCTGCGGGCGCTAGGGTCAGCAGGAAGTCGGCCTTGCCCGGTCAAGCGCCCCGACCTCCCCGGCCGGGCAAGGTGCTGCCCAGCACGCCGCTGGACTTTGGGCGTTTGACGCGCATGAACGCGGATGTGAACTTCAGCGCTGCCGAGGTGCGCAATGCCCGCGGCCTGCCGCTGGACCGTTTGCGGGCCGGGGTGCGGCTGGACCAGGGCGCATTGCGGCTGGAGCCCCTGGTGCTGGGCGTGGCCGGTGGTGAAATGACGGGACAACTGGCCTTGAGTGGTCAGGGCCAGGCCGCCCAGGTGGCTGTGCGGCTGGACGCGCGCGGCCTGCAACTCAACCGCCTGTTCCCCACCATCGAATCGACCCGCAGCAGCCTGGGCAAAGTCAGCGGTTCCGTGGACTTGAAGGGCCGTGGCAACAGCGTGGCCCAGTGGTTGGGTTCGGCCAGCGGAGAGCTTGGCTTTTTGATGGGACAAGGGCAGATCAGCAACCTCTTGCTGGAGTTCCTGGGCCTGGACGGTGGCGAAATCATCAAGTTCTTGGTGCGCGGTGACCAGAACATCCGGTTGCGCTGTTCGGCCCTGGCTTTTGGCATGGAGCGCGGCGTAATGAGCAGCCGCGTGATCTTGCTGGACACGGTAGACACCGTGGTGCGCGGCCAGGGCCGCATCAATCTGGCCGACGAGACCCTGGACCTGGTGCTGTCGCCCGAACCCAAAGACCCCAGCATCTTCAGCGTGCGCTCGCCGATCCGCATCAGTGGCACGCTGGGCGCGCCCCAGGCGGGGCCCGACAAAGGCGCGCTCGCGGGACGGGCGGGCCTGGCCATTGCGCTGGCGGCGATCAATCCGCTGCTGGCCCTGGCCGCTACCGTGGAGACGGGGCCTGGCGTGGACGCTAACTGCGCCCAGGCGCTGGAGACGGCGCGCAAATCTGGCGCGGGCGCGCAGTCTGGCGGCCCGCGTTAAACACTTGCTTGTTTGAAGTTTTTCAGTGGCTGCAGACCGTGCAGCTAGCTTGCCGACGCGCGCCCATCTCAGTCCAGCGCATGCTGCGTGCATCCAGCATCAGCAACCTGCCCGCCAGGGACTCACCCAGGCCGCAGAGCAGCTTGAGTGCTTCGGCCGCCTGCATGCTGCCCACGATGCCCACCAGCGGCGCAAACACCCCCATGGTGGCGCAGTGTGTGTCTTCGGGCGCGACGGCTTCGGGGAACAGACAGGCGTAGCAAGGGGCGTCTGACTGGCGCGTATCGAACACGGTCACCTGCCCGTCCAGCCGCAAGGCGGCACCCGACACCAAAGGCTTGGCGTGGCGCACGCAAGCGCGGTTGATGGCGTGCCGGGTCTGAAAGTTGTCGGTGCAGTCCAGCACCACGTCGGCGCTTTGCACCCAGTTGTCGAGCAGGGTGGTATCCGCGCGCTCGGTCACGGCGTTAACAATTACTTCAGGGTTGATCTGGGCAATCGCAATGGCAATCGAGTGCGCCTTGTCTTGCCCCACACGCGCTTCGGTGTGGGCGATCTGACGCTGCAAATTGGTCGCGTCCACCTGGTCATGATCGACCACCGTGATGCGGCCGACGCCCGCACTGCCCAGGTACAAGGCGGCGGGCGATCCCAATCCACCAGCGCCGATGATCAGCGCATGGGATGCCAGCAGCCGCGCCTGGCCTTCAACGCCGATCTCGTCCAGCAGGATGTGCCGGGAGTAGCGCAGCAACTGGGCATCGTTCAATTTTCTTTTTTCTCGTCCTTGCGCTCAACCATGGTCTTGCTGACCATGACCGGCCGGCCTTTGAGCTGGTTGATGGCTTGGGCCAGCTGGAAGTCCTTGTCGCTGCCGAACTCGGGCGGACGGCGTTGCTCGGGCGTCTTGCGTGACTCTTCTTCGAGGCGCTTCATGGCGGCTTCGCGGGCTTTTTCGCGGGCCGGGTCTTTGACCTCGGCGCCTTGGCCACTGGCCAGGTGCTTTTCCAGGTCGGCTTCACGGGTGCGCAGAGCGGCAAAGGGGCTGCCTTCCAGCGTCTCGTCCACCATCACGTCAGGCACGATGCCTTTGGCCTGGATGGACTTGCCACTGGGCGTGAAGTAACGGGCGGTGGTGAGCTTCAAGCCGGTGTCGGGGCCGAGCGGACGCACCGTCTGCACCGAGCCCTTGCCAAAGGTCTGGTTGCCCATGATCACGGCGCGCTTGTAGTCTTGCAGCGCGCCGGCCACGATCTCGCTGGCCGAGGCTGAGCCTTCGTTGACCAGCACCACCAAAGGCACGTTTTTGATGGCGGCGGGCAGGCGCTTGAGCGGGTCCGCACCGCGGCGCGAATAGAACTCGGGCGAAGCCTTGTAGACGAACTTGCTCTCGGCCAGTTGCCCGTTGGTGGACACCACCGTGACGTTCTCCGGCAAGAAGGCCGCAGACACCGCCACGGCTGCGTCCAGCAGGCCGCCCGGGTCATTGCGCAGGTCCAGCACCAGGCCCTTCAAATTGGGTTCCTGCTTGTAGATCTGCTCGATCTTGGCGGCGAAATCGTCCACCGTGCGTTCCTGGAACTGGCTCAGGCGGATCCAGGCATAACCAGGCTCGACGACCTTGCTGCGCACCGACTGCGTGCGGATTTCTTCGCGCGTGATGGTGACGGGGAAGGTCCGGTTTTCGTCCTTGCGGAAGATGGTGAGCAGCACCTTGGTCTGCGGCTCGCCGCGCATTTTTTTGACGGCGTCGTTGAGCGACAAGCCTTTGACGAAGGTGTCGTCAATCTTGGTGATCAGGTCGTTGGGCTTGAGGCCAGCGCGGTCTGCGGGCGAGCCCTCGATGGGGGAAACCACCTTGACCAAGCCGTCTTCCTGGCTGATCTCGATGCCCACACCCACAAAGCGTCCGCTGGTACCTTCACGAAATTCCTTGAAGGATTTCTTGTCGAAGTAGACCGAGTGCGGGTCCAGGCTCGCGACCATGCCGGAGATCGCGTCGGTGATGAGTTTTTTCTCGTCCACCGGCTCCACGTAGTCGCTCTTGACCATGCCGAAAACGGCAGCCAGTTGCTGCAACTCCTCCAGCGGCAAGGGGGCCATGCCGCCGCGCGCGACGGCTTGCACCTGCACCGTGGTCAGGGCGCCAGCCATGGCACCTAATGCAATCCAGCCGCTTATCTTGAGTTTTTGACCCATACGAACACTTTCAGTGGCCTTGTCTCCGAGGTCGCAAAGCGCATGTTACGCAGGGGCCCGGGGCAAGAATGTGGAGCAATATACACCCAGGGCAAAGCCCTTTGGGGATGCTTGTGCGACTCTGTCAAACGGTCATGATTCAGCTCATCCTTTGCCCTGCGCTGCAACCGCTGCTGCTGCGCGGGCAATCGTATCGCTGTCGCCCAGGTAATAGTGGCGGATGGGTTTGAGATCGGCGTCGAGTTCATAGACCAGCGGAATACCGTTGGGAATGTTCAGCTCGACGATGGCCTCGTCAGACACGCCGTCCAGGTATTTGATGAGCGCGCGGATCGAGTTGCCGTGCGCGGCCATCACCACCCGCTTGCCGGCCTTGATGGCTGGCGCCATGGATTCGTTCCAAAAAGGCAGCACGCGGGCTACCGTGTCTTTGAGGCATTCGGTCAGCGGAATCTCTTCGGGCCGCAGCTTGGCGTAGCGACGGTCTTTGCCTTCGTAGCGTTCGTCATCCGGGCTCAGCGCCGGTGGCGGGGTGTCATAGCTACGGCGCCAGGCCAGCACTTGCGCATCGCCGTATTGCTTGGCCGTTTCCGCCTTGTTCAGGCCTTGCAGCGCACCGTAATGGCGCTCGTTCAGGCGCCAGCTGTGCACCACCGGCAGCCAGGTGCGGTCCATCTCGTCGAGCACGTGCCAGAGCGTGCGCGTGGCGCGCTTGAGCACGCTGGTATAGGCCAGGTCAAAGTCGAAGTTTTCAGCCTTGAGCAAGGCGCCGGCCGACTTGGCCTGGGCGATGCCGGTGGCCGTCAGGTCCACATCGGTCCAGCCGGTGAAGCGGTTTTCAAGGTTCCAGGTGGATTCGCCATGGCGGATGAGCACGAGTTTGTACATGGGAGAGCCCCTTGAGGCGTTGCTGAGTGATGAGTAATTGATGGCGGAAAGCGGATGCTTCGGTCTGCATTCTAAAATCAGGGGCTTACTGCTCAACGGCACCACTGCCCAATGGCACTCACTCAAAAGGTTCAATGTGAAATTTCTGCTCGATAACTGGATGCTGATCGCCGTGGCGCTGAGCTCAGGCGGCTTGTTGCTGTGGCCTGTGTTGTCTGGCCCCGGCGCCGGCACGCTCAGCCCCGCTGCCGCCGTGCAGCTCATCAATCGCGAAAAAGCCGTGGTCATCGACGTGGGCGACCCAGAAGAATTCGCAGCCGGCCACGTGGGCGGTGCGCGCAACATTCCGCTGGCCCAGCTGGAAGAAAAACTGCCCGCCGCCGTCAAAAACAAATCCTTGCCGCTGATCCTGGTTTGCCCGGCTGGCGCTCGCTCCACGCGCGCTACCGCCGTGGCCAAAAAGCTGGGCTACGAGCAGGCCCAGAGCCTGGGTGGTGGCCTCAAGGCTTGGCGCGAAGCCAGCCTGCCCGTCGAAAAACTCGAAACGCTCAGCAAAGTCTGACCGGGAAAACCGCATGCAACACGTCAAGATTTACACCACCGGCACTTGCCCTTATTGCATTCGTGCCAAGGCCTTGCTGGCTGAGCGCGGCGTGCAGCAGCTCGATGAAGTCCGCGTGGACCTGCAGCCGGCCGAGCGTGAGCAGATGATGGCGCTGTCGGGCCGTCGCACGGTGCCGCAGATCTTCATTGGACAGACCCATGTGGGCGGCTGTGACGACCTGATGGCCCTGGACGCCAGCGGTGGCCTTGAGCCCCTGCTCAACGCCGCTTGATTTAATTGTTTCTCTGCTCTTTTTTTGCCCTTCTTCGAAAGAAACCTCATGGCCGAAGCCAACCTTGATCCCGTGTTCCAGATTCAGCGCGTCTACCTCAAGGACATGTCGCTGGAGCAGCCCAATTCGCCTGAGATCTTGCTCGAGCAAGAGCAGCCTTCGGTGGACATTCAACTCGGCGTTGAAAGCACGCCCGTGACCGACGGCATCTTTGAAGTCTGCGTGACCGCCACCGTGCACACCAAGATCAATGACCGTACCGTGTTTCTGGTCGAGGCCAAGCAGGCCGGTATTTTTGAGGTGCGCAACCTTGAAGCCAGCCAGATGGGTTCCATCCTCGGCATTGCCTGCCCGCAAATCGTCTACCCCTACCTGCGTGGCAACGTGGCCGACGTGATCCAGCGCGGCGGCTTTCCGCCCGTGCATTTGGCCGAGATCAATTTCCAGGCCATGTACCAGCAGCAGCAAGAAGAAGCGCAGGCCGCAGCAGCGGCTGCACCGCAAATCGTCGTCTAAGACATGAAGATCTGCGTGGTTGGCGCCGGCGCCTGGGGCACGGCCCTGGCGGTCTCGGCCAGCCAGCAGAGTCGGCCGGCCGGGCAGGCGGCACACCAGGTGTCGCTATGGGCGCGTGACGCTTCCCTGGTCAGCGCCATGCAGGCGGCGCGTGAAAACGCACGCTACCTGCCCGGCATTGCCCTGCCTGAAGCCTTGCAAATCAAGGGCGGCGGCGACGATTGGCTGGAGCGCGCCGTAGAGGGGCAGGACCTGGTGGTGATCGGCACGCCGATTGCCGGCGTGCGCAGTGTGCTGACGCGCCTGCAGCAAGCGCAACTGCGCGTGCCCGTGGCCTGGCTGAGTAAAGGCTTTGAAGCGCCCGTCGCCGGGCAAGGGCTGATGGTTCACGAAGTGCGCGCCCAGGTGGCCCCTGAGCTTCTGGCCGGCGCACTGAGCGGCCCCAGCTTTGCGCGGGAAGTGGCACTGGGCCAACCCACCGCACTCGTGGCGGCCAGTGACTCAGCCGCAGTGCGCGAGGCCCTGGTGGCCGCCTTTCACGGCCCTGCCTTGCGCGTGTATGCCAACGATGATCTGGTGGGCGTGGAGGTCGGCGGCGCAGTAAAAAACGTGCTGGCCATTGCCACCGGCTTTTGCGACGGACTGAATCTGGGCCTCAATGCGCGTGCCGCGCTGATCACGCGCGGCCTGGCTGAAATGACGCGCCTGGGCCTGGCGCTCGGGGCTCGCGCCGACACCTTCACCGGCTTGTCGGGTCTGGGTGATCTGGTGCTGACGGCCACTGGCGACTTGAGCCGCAACCGGCAGGTCGGCTTGCTGCTGGCGCAGGGCCGCAGCCTGGCGCAGGCGGTTGAATCATTGGGGCACGTGGCCGAAGGCGTGTACTGCGCGCGGACGGTAGTTCAGCGGGCCAAGGCTTTGGGCGTCGAGATGCCGATTTCCAGCGCCGTTGTGGCGCTGCTGGACGGTCAGCTCACGCCAGCGCAAGTCGTCGCGTCCCTGATGGGCCGTGAGGCCCGGATCGAAGCGGTCTCTTAAATCTCGAAGTTGTCGATCAGGCGGGTCATGCCCAGCTTGGCGGCGCCCAGCACCACCAGCGGCTGCGCGTCCAGATCGTTTTGCGGTGGCTGCAGGTCGGCGCGGCGGCGCACCGTCAGGTAGTCGGGCTTCCAGCCGCGCCGCGCCAGCGCTTGCATGGCCTCGGCTTCCAGGGCTGGCAAATCGGCAGCGCGTGCCGCGCGGGCGGCCCGGCCCAAGGCCTGGAGCGCTTGCGACAGCGCCACCGCTTCCTGCCTTTCGGCGGGGCTGAGGTAACCATTGCGCGAAGACAGCGCCAAGCCGTCGGCGGCGCGCTGCGTTTCGCCGGCCACGATTTCGATCGGCAGCGCAAACTGCTGCACCATGCGCCGCACCACCATCACCTGCTGGTAGTCCTTTTTGCCAAAGGCCGCCACGCCCGAGGGCTTGCCGGCAAATACGCAAGAAAAAAGCTTCAAGACCACGGTGCTCACGCCGATGAAGAAGCCAGGGCGAAAGTGGCCTTCCAGGATGTCGGCCAGCTCGGACGACGGATGCATCTTGTAGGTCTGCGGCTCGGGGTAGAGCTCTTTTTCACGCGGCGCAAAAAGTACATTGCAGCCAGCGGCTTCCAGCCGCTGGGCGTCGGCGTCCAAGGTGCGCGGGTAGCTGTCAAAGTCTTCGTGCGGCGCAAACTGAAGGCGGTTCACAAAAATGCTGGAGACCGTGACATCGCCCAGCGTCTTGGCCTGCTTGACCAGGGCAATATGCCCGTCATGCAGGTTGCCCATGGTGGGCACGAAGGCGGGGCGCTTGAAGGCACTGAGGTGCTGGCGGAGCTCGTCAATGGTGTGAACGATGTGCATTGTCTGAAATCTGCGAATGACTGGATGGCCGGATTACCAGGCGTGCTGGGCATTGACGGGGAAGCTGCCGTCCTTGACGGAGCGTACATAGAGCTCGATGGCGCCGCGCACGCTGGCGCCGCTGCCTTGGCCTTCCATGAAGTTGCGCACAAAGCGCGGCATCTTGCCCAGGTTGATGCCCAGCATGTCGTGCAGCACCAGCACCTGACCGGCGGTGTCCTTGCCGGCGCCTATGCCGATGGTCGCGCACTGCGTGAGTTCTTGCGTCAGCGCGGTGGCCACGGCGGCAGGCACCATTTCAAGCACCAGCATGGACGCGCCCGCGTCTTGCAGTTCAAGCGCCTGCTGGCGCAGCACTGCCGCGGCTTCGCCGGACTTGCCTTGCACCCGGTAGCCACCCAGGGCATGCACGGTTTGCGGCGTCAGGCCCAGGTGCGCGCAGACCGGAATGCCGCGTTCGACCAAAAAGCGCACGGTCTCTGTCGTCCAGCCACCGCCTTCAAGTTTGACCATGTGGGCGCCCGCCTGCATCAGCACGCTGGCGCTGCGCAAGGCCTGCTCGCGCGACTCCTGGTAGCTGCCAAAGGGCAGGTCGCCGATCAGCCAGGCCACGCCATGCGAACGGCGCAAGCCCGTGGCCACGCATTCGGTGTGGTGGCGCATGGTCTCCAGCGACACGCCGACCGTACTGCTCAGTCCCTGGCAGACCATGCCCAGCGAGTCGCCCACCAGGATGCATTCCACGCCGGCTGCGTCGGCCACGGCGCCAAAGGTCGCGTCATACGCGGTCAGCATGGTGATCTTTTCGCCTTGGCCGTGCATCTCGCGCAGGCGCGGCAGGCTGACGGGTTTGCGCTGCGACGGGGTGGACGCCGGCGGCAAGGTGCCGTAGGCCGACGTCAGGCTGCTCGCGTTGGAGGCGTTGGAAGTGCTGCTGGTATCTGAACTCATGGAAATGTGTCCTTTTGTTTGACGCAGAGTCTAAACAGCTTCTGCCCAGTTTTGCCGCCCCGGCAGTAAGGCCTTGGCAAGCTCAGGCAGGGGTGTAGGCCAGCCGCACGTAGATGGGGGCGAAGGCTTCAGCCTGCGTCACATCGACCAGGCCTTCCTTGCACAACTCGAGCATGGCGATGAAGGTCACCACCAGCACGGGCATGCCGCGGCTGGTGTCAAAAAGATCTTCGAATTCAACGAAGCGGCTGGCCTGCAGGCGCCGCAGCACGATGCTCATGTGCTCACGCACGCTGAGCTCCTCGCGGCTGATGACGTGATGCTGCACCAGACGCGCCCGCTTGACGATGTCTTGCCAGGCGCCTTGCAGGTCTACCAGGGTCACGTCAGGAAAGCGCGGCTGCAAGGCTTGCTCGACATGCACCTGCGCGCGCAAAAAGTCCCGGCCAAATTGCGGCACTTCATTGAGTTGCTGCGCTGCCAACTTGATCTGTTCGTATTCGAGCAGGCGGCGCACGAGTTCGGCGCGCGGGTCTTCGGCTTCCTGGCCTTCGGCCACCTTTTTGGGCGGCAGCAGCATGCGCGACTTGATCTCGATCAGCATGGCCGCCATCAGCAAATATTCAGCGGCCAGCTCGAGGTTGGTCGAGCGGATTTCGTCCACATACGCCAGGTACTGCCGCGTGACCGCGGCCATGGGGATGTCCAGGATGTTGAAGTTCTGCTTGCGGATCAGGTAGAGCAGCAAGTCCAGCGGGCCTTCAAAGGCCTCCAAGAAAACGGTCAGTGCGTCCGGCGGGATGTACAAATCCTGCGGCATGGCAAAAAGCGGCTCGCCATAAAGCCGCGCCAGCGCAACCTGATCAATCACATCCGGCATGCCGGGGATGCTGGTGACAGGGACAAGGCTGGCTGAAAGCGTGTCTGCCCCCATACCGGATGGAGACGCGCTGCGCACCACCTGGCCCTTACTTGCCGTTGGAATGTTGGCCGGTCTGGTACACGTAGGCTTGCTGCGCGACGCGGGCGTCCTGGTAGTCCGCTTCGGCGCTGCGATCGAGCTTTTTGTCCCACCAGATGGCGCGGCCTTCGCGCTGCTCGGCTTCGAGCGAAGGCTTCCTGGCTTTCAGGTCGGCCAGGAAGTTGGTCATATCGGAGGTGTAGTCAGGGCGGCGGAAGATGGACATGGGGTACCTTTAGCCCGCCATTTTAGGCGATGGACACTTTCTGCAAAAACCCGGTCTGGGCCATGAAGTCGCGCGGCTGCGCATTCAGGCCTGCGAATTCCAGGCTGCCGCCACGCGCCACCACCGCTTTATGCAATTGCTCCAGCACGTCCAGGCCCGAGCGATCCAGCGATTGCAAGGACTGAACGTCCAGCCTGACGCGCAGGCCCTGCGGCGCGTTTTCAACCGCCGACAGGATGGGGTCGATCTTGGCCACGGCGCCAAAAAAGAGCGAACCATAAAGCTGGAAATGGGCTGAGTTGGCATCGCGCGAGGTCTCGACCACACTGAAAAGCGAACTCATGCGGCGCACAAAAAGCACGCAGGCCAAAATCAGACCGACCTGCAGTGCCACCGTCAGGTCCAGCACCACCGTGAGGAAAAACGTGCCCAGCATGAGCAGCGTGGAATGGCTGCCAAAGTGCCGCAGGCGCAAAAACTCATGCCATTCGCCCATGTTCCAGGCCACAAACAACAAGATGCCGGCCAGCACCGCCAGCGGCACATGCGCGGCCAGGGGCGCGGCCACCAGCACGATGGCCAGCAAAGTGGCGGCATGCACCAGCCCGGAAATGGGTGAGGTCGCGCCAGAGCGCACATTGGTCAAGGTGCGGGCGATGGTGCCTGTGGCCGGCATGCCGCCAAAAAACGGCACCACGAAGTTCGCCAGGCCCTGGGCCATGAGTTCCTGGTTCGGGTCATGGCGCGGCAAGCCGGACATCTGGTCGGCCACGCGCGCACACAAAAGGGACTCCACGGCGCCCAGCGCGGCAATCGTGAGCGTCGGCGTGAATAAAAGGCGCACGGTGTCCCAGGAAAAATCAGGCAGCGCAAATTGAGGCAGCCCCTGCGCAATCGACCCAAAGCGTGAGCCTATGGTTTCCACCGGCAGCTGCAGGCCATAGGCCAGGCCGCTGAGCGTGACCAGGGCGACGATGGGGCCGGGCAGGCGAGCGGCCAGGCGGTTGGTCAGGCCCAGCCCGAGTCCTTCTGCTTGCAGCGCGCGCCGCAGTTTGGCGGCAAAGCCATCGGCCTCGGGCGAATGCTGGACAAAGAGCCGTGGCCAGACAAAAAGCCCGAGCACGCAAGCCGCACCCAGCGCCAGGGCATGCAAGTTCAGGGTGTCCAGCTGCCTGCCGATGGTGGCCACTTGGGAAAAGAAGTCCGCCGGCATCTTGGCCACCTGCAAACCCAGCAGATCCTTGATCTGCGAGAGCGCCACCAGCACGGCGATGCCGTTCGTAAAACCCACCACGATGCTCACCGGCACATAGCGCACCAGGGTGCCCAGCTTGAAGAGGCCCATCAAGCCCAGCAGCACGCCCGCGCAAGCCGTGGAGATCAGCAGGTTGGCCAGGCCATAGCGTTCGAGGATGCCGTAGACGATGACGATGAAGGCGCCCGCCGGCCCGGCGATCTGCACCGAAGAGCCGCCCAGCGCGGCGACGATGGTGCCGGCAATGATGGCCGTCCAGATACCGGCTTCAGGCTTGAGCCCGGAGGCTATGGCAAAGGCCATGGCCAGGGGCAGCGCGACGATGCCGACCGTGAGGCCCGCGCCCGCATCCTTGATAAACCGGGCCTGGTTGTAGCCCTTGAGCGCGTCCAGCAATCGCGGCCGGAAATTTGCCAGGGCGCGGGTCGGCTTGGTGGACATGGGGCGGTGACTCAAGTGGGAAAGACCTGATTAAACACCTGCTGGCTTGCGCCCGAGTGACGCGGCCGTAGCGGGTACGGGCGCGCCTTCGGGGTTCAGGCCAGCGCCACGGGAAACCGTAGGGCTAGGGCTTGGTTCCAGGCATCACCGCATCGGCTGCGGCGCCTACTGCCTTGCCGGCGATACGCGCCGTGCCAATGGCGGCATCGCCCACCAGCCCGACCGTGCCCACGGCCAGGGACGCGGCGGTGTCCACCACCGCAATCACTGCACAGCCTGAAAGCAGGGCTGGTGCCAGCACAGCCAGGAGCGCAAGGCGCAGGCGCGCTGACGAGAAAGGCATCGCCATGAAGGAGCGTTTGAATGGGTTCATGAAAACTCGAGGGTGGATGGGTAAAGTCAATGAATCCGCATGCCGGGCACGGCACCAGGCCAGGGCGTCAGCACGTGGATGCCGGGCTGGGCTTTTTCGTCGGCGTGGCTGGCGGCCAGCACCATGCCTTCGCTCACGCCAAACTTCATCTTGCGCGGTGCCAGGTTGGCCACCATCACGGTGTGCTTGCCGATCAAGTCTTCGGGTTGGTAGACGCTGGCAATGCCGCTGAAGACATTGCGCATTCGGCCTTCGCCCACGTCCAGCGTCAGGCGCAGCAGCTTGACCGAGCCTTCGACCGGCTCGCAGTTGACGATCTTGACAATGCGCAGATCGACCTTGGCGAAGTCGTCGATGGAGATCACCGGCGCAATGTCTTCGCCGCCGGGGACCAGCTTTTCTTCGACCACGGCGGGCGGCTCGAACAAGGCGTCGAGCTGCTTGACGTCCACGCGCTGCATCAGGTGCTGGTAGGGCGTGATGGCCTGCACATCGGCCGTGGCGGCCCACTGGCTCATGCTGGCGCCGGTCAGTTTTTCAGCCTCGGCGGCCAACGCTGGCAACACGGGCGCCAGGTAGCGGCACAGCAGCGTAAAGGCGTTGATCAGCACCGAGCAGACCTCGTGCAGGGCCTGGTTGTTGGCTTCGTCCTTGGCCAGGTCCCAGGGCTTGTTCTGGTCCACGTAGGCGTTGACCTTGTCGGCCAGCAGCATGATTTCGCGGGTGGCTTTGCCGTATTCGCGGGCTTCGTACAGCTGGGCCAACTCGGGGCTGGCGCTGCGAATCTCGCCCAGCAAGGCCGCGCCCGCATCGCCAAACGAGCCGGTCAGCTGCCCGCCAAAACGCTTGGTCAAAAAGCCCGCGGCGCGGCTGGCGATGTTGACGAACTTGCCGATCAAATCCGAGTTGACGCGGGCCATGAAGTCGTCGGCGTTGAAGTCAATGTCTTCATTGCGGGCGTTGAGCTTGGCGGCCAGGTAGTAGCGCAGCCATTCGGGGTTCATGCCCAGGCTCAGGTACTTGAGCGGGTCCAGGCCCGTGCCGCGGCTCTTGCTCATTTTTTCGCCGTTGTTCACGGTCAAAAAGCCGTGCACAAAGACGTTGTCCGGCGTCTTGCGGCCTGAAAAATGAAGCATCGCCGGCCAGAACAGCGTGTGAAAGGTCACGATGTCTTTGCCGATGAAGTGGTACTGCTCCAGCTTGGGGTCGGCCATGTAGGCAGCGTAGTCCTGGCCGCGCTTGTCCAGCAGGTTTTTGAGCGAGGCCAAATAGCCCACGGGCGCGTCCAGCCAGACGTAAAAGTACTTGCCCGGGGCGTCGGGAATTTCAATGCCGAAGTAAGGCGCGTCGCGGGAAATGTCCCAGTCGCCCAGGCCTTCGCTCTGTGTGCCGTCCGGGTTGGTGCGCACGGAAAACCATTCCTTGACCTTGTTGGCCACCTCGGGCTGCAGCTTGCCGTCCTGCGTCCAGCGCTGCAAAAACTCCACGCAGCGCGGGTCAGAAAGCTTGAAGAAAAAATGTTCCGAGCTTTTGAGCACCGGCTTGGCGCCTGAGAGCGCCGAGTACGGATTGATCAGGTCGGTGGGCGCGTACACCGCGCCGCAGACCTCGCAGTTGTCGCCGTACTGCTCTTCGGCATGGCACTTGGGGCATTCGCCTTTGATGAAGCGGTCCGGCAGGAACATGTTCTTTTCCGGGTCAAAGAACTGTTCAATGGTTTTGGTTTCGATCAGCGAGCCGCTGGCGTTGTCGCGCAAATCTCGGTAGATCTGGCGGGCCAGTTCGTGGTTTTCAGGCGCGTCGGTGCTGTGCCAGTTGTCAAAGCTGATGTGAAAGCCGTCCAGGTAGGGCTTGCGCCCGGCGGCAATGTCGGCCACGAACTGCTGGGGCGTCTTGCCGGCTTTTTCGGCGGCAATCATGATGGGCGCGCCGTGGGCGTCGTCGGCGCCCACAAAGTTCACCTCATGGCCCTGCATGCGTTGAAAGCGCACCCAGATGTCGGCCTGGATGTACTCCATGATGTGGCCGATGTGAAAGTTGCCATTGGCATACGGCAGGGCGGTGGTGATGAACAGGCGGCGTGGCTGGGACATGGCGGACTTTGTGAAGCGAAGCCGCGATTTTATCGGTGCGCCTGATTTCAAACGGCCGCAAGTTCCCCGAGGGTGTCTTGCAAGCTTGTGCCTACGTCGTGCGTACCCGCGGTTTCCCAGCTAAAAAAGCGGCGAATCTCGCCTTGCTGGCGCAGTGCATCGGCTCTGCCCAGGGCCATCAATTCCTGGGTGTAGCTGCTTTCAAACAGCAGGTAACTGGCGAGCGCCGCGCCCTTGATATCGGCCGCCTGCGTGGACACGCCCAGGCCCGCCAGCAAAGTGCGCATGGCCGGCGGCAAGTGGCCAATATGCCGTGCAGCCATCGCGTCCAGTCGCTCTGAGGGCGCGATCACCAGCAAGTCAATCGGCTTGAGGCTGCTGGCCTGGCGTAACTCGGGCGGGATGAGGGCCAGCGTCTGGTTGATGCGGCGCGCACGCTCCACGTCCACGCCCAGCGCGTCCAGAAAGATGTTCGACAAGGTGTGGCCCGCAATTTGCGCCAGCGATGGATAAGCGTGCGGGCCTTGGCTGCGGGGCGTTTCGCCGGGTTCGGTCATGCGGCCGGCGCCGACGACCACCAGGCGCGTCGCACCCAGGTGAATGGCTGCCGCCAGCGGCGCGGACTGCCGCATGGAGCCGTCGCCGAAGTAGCCCGCTTGCCCTTCGACCGCCAGCTCGGTGGCTGGAAAGATGAAGGGGATGGCTGAAGAGGCCAGTAAATGTTGGTGTGTGATGCGCGCGCGCACGGCGCGGCGTTGAGATCGCGCCCAGGGCTTGAGCGAGCGCCCGCCCTGGAAAAAAGTCAGGTGTTCGCCCGTGCTGTAGCTTGAAGCCGTCACGGCCAGGGCCTGCATGTGGCCCCGGCGTATCAGCGCTGGCAAACGCTCCAGCGGCACCAGCGCGCGCAGCAATTCATGCAAGGGGCTGTTGTCCAGCAGCGAGCGCGGCTTCATGCGCCGCCACTTGGCCACCAGCCAACCCAGCGACAGCAGCGTCATCCAGCGTGTGCCCGAGCGCAAGAGGCTGAGTGAGTCAGCGCGGTAAACCTGCCCAGCGTGCATGCTCTCCCACACTTGGGCCATGCGCGCCACGCTGGCTTCAAAGTCGTCCGCGCCACAGGCCAGGGCCGCCGCATTGATGGCGCCGGCCGAGGTGCCTGTGATGATGGGAAAAGGGTTGGCATCCGACCCATGGCCGGCGGCGCGCCGCAGCTCCGCTATGGCCTGCAGCACACCCACCTGGTAGGCCGCGCGCGCGCCGCCGCCGGTCAGCAGCAAGCCGGTGAGCTGCGTCGAAGGCGACTGGGGCTGCGGCTGCGGCATGGATGGGTGGGCCATGGCAACAATTATCGGCTCAGCTTTGGCGGGCAATTCAGCGAACTGGTAGCGCTTGTGGCGCTGTCTCTGGCGCTGACGTGACTCATTCGAGGCATTGGGGACTCATTTGGGCGAGGCCGTGGCACGGCTGCATAGCCCCAGGCCATGTAGGCCAGCCTTGCGTCGCTAGACTATCGCCCTTCAAGGAGTTTCCTAATGGCCGTGACAGAGCAGATGTTGATGGACGCACTCAAGGGTGTGGTCGATCCCAATACCGGACGCGATTTCGTGTCCACCAAATCCATCAAGAACCTGCAAGTCAGTGGCGGTGATGTGGCGTTTGATGTGGAGTTGGGCTACCCAGCCAAGAGTCAGATGCCTGCCTTGCGCAAATTGCTCATCACAGCGGCCAAGGCTGTGGCGGGCGTGCAAAACGTCTCTGCCAACCTGAGCGTCAAGATCGCCAGCCACAGCGTGCAGCGCGGTGTGCAACTGCTGCCCAATGTGAAGAACATTGTGGCTGTGGCGTCGGGCAAGGGCGGCGTGGGCAAGAGCACCACCGCCGTGAACCTGGCCTTGGCCTTGGCCGCCGAAGGCGCCAGCGTCGGCTTGCTTGACGCCGACATTTACGGCCCCAGCCAGCCCATGATGATGGGCATCGAGGGCCGGCCCGAAAGCATTGACGGCAAGAACATGGAGCCGATGGAAAACTACGGCGTGCAGGTCATGTCGATTGGTTTTTTGGTGGCGCAGGACGAAGCCATGATCTGGCGCGGCCCCATGGCCACGCAGGCGCTGGAGCAGTTGCTGCGCCAGACCAACTGGAAAGACCTGGACTATTTGATCGTCGACATGCCGCCCGGCACTGGCGACATTCAGTTGACGCTCAGCCAGCGCGTGCCCATGACGGGTGCCGTCATCGTCACCACGCCGCAAGACATCGCCTTGCTTGACGCCAAAAAGGGCATCAAGATGTTTGAAAAAGTCGGCGTGCCCATCTTGGGCATTGTTGAAAACATGGCCGTGCATATATGCAGCCAGTGCGGTCACAGCGAGCATATTTTTGGCGCTGAAGGCGGCAAGAAAATGGCCGCTGATTACAAGATGGACTACCTGGGCGCGCTGCCGCTGGACATGCAGATCCGCCTGCAAGCCGACAACGGCCGCCCGACGGTGGTGGCTGATCCGGACGGCGACGTGGCTGCCATTTACAAGGCTGTCGCGCGCAAGGTTGCGGTGTCGATTGCGGCCAAGAACAAGGATTTTTCGTCCAAGTTCCCGACCATCACGATCAGCAAGAACACCTGATTTGGTTTTTTAGCCAACTGCCGCCATGACCGAATTTGTCTTCAATGTTCCCGCGTCTCGCGCTACCCGGCCTAGCGTGCGCGTGGCCGTGGTCATGCGGCGCGAGCGCATCGACAACCGCTGGCAGCCTTGGCGCTGGGGCCTGCATGAAATCGTGCCGAATGAAGAAAGCTTTGGACAAGCGCCGCGCCTCTTGTTCAAGAACGAGGCCGAAGAGCGCTGGTTGCACCCCGGCTTTCTGGTCGAGCTTTTTACCGATGACGCCGAGGGTTATCACCTGAACCTGACGACCGAGCGGCCTTGCTTCTGGGTGGTCTGGCGCATGGAAGAGGAACCTGGCTTGAGCGATGAATGCGTGGCCATTCCGCAAACCGTGACGCTGAGTTACCACGACGCCGGCCGCTGGCTGGACGCGCAGGAAAACGTGGAGCAGGTGCAAGCGCCGCTTGAGGTCTTGCTCTGGGCGCAAGCTTTTGTCGACCAGCATCTGGTGTCCGAGGTCAAGCGCCGCAAGCGCCCTGAAAGCTTCAAGTCCCTGCAAGACCGCTTTGGCAATCCGGCGCGCGTGAGCACCGACAAAGATACGGGGCCGCGCCGTGGCTGATGGTTTTTTGGGCCGCTGGGCCAAGCGCAAGAACGATGCGCTGCAAGGCAAGCCGCTGGATGAGCCAGCGCCTGCGCGGACGTTTGCCGCGCCCGTCACTGCGCCGGCCAAGGGCGACATTTCGGCTTTTGCATCTGACGCGGCAGCACCGGATGCACTGATTCAGGCTGGCCCCCCCGTGAGTTCCACTCAAGAGCCCGCTGTCGAGCCGCCAGCGCCGCTCACCCTCGACGACGTGCAGGGCCTGACCAAAGACTCTGACTTCAAGCCCTTCATGAACAAGGCCGTGGAGCCAGATGTGCGTAACGCCGCCATGAAAAAGCTCTTTGCCGATCCGCACTTCAATGTGATGGATCGCATGGACGTTTACGTCGACGACTACAGCCAGCCTGACCCTATCCCGGCAGCCATGCTGCGCCAGATGGCCAGCGCCAAGTTTCTCAAGCTCTTTGATGACGAAGTCACGGACGAGGCTGCCCAAGCCAGTGACGCTCCCGTGCTTCCAACGTCTTCTTCAACGCCCGTGACCGCGGCCCATCCGCCGAGCGACGACAATCCGCAGCCTCCCCCCGGCACCCTTGCCGAAGCTGATTCTCACCAAGACAACCATGCCCACTCTGATCTGCGACTGCAACCAGACCATGCCGCTGAAAGCCCAGACCCTGGGCGAAGCGCTGCATGAAGACCTGACGCTGCATTCCGCGCTGTGCCGCCGCGAAGCTGGCGCCTTTCAAAAAGCCGTGCAATCCGGCGACGACGTGGTGGTGGCCTGCACCCAGGAAAAGCGCTTGTTTGCCGAGCTCGGCCAGCAAACGCAGGGCGCGGTGTCGCCCGTCAAATTCGTCAACATTCGCGAAACCGGGGGCTGGAGCCGCGACGCGGCCAGCGCCAGTCCGAAGATCGCCGCGTTGCTGGCTGCCGCGCACCTGCCTGACGCCGAACCGGTGACCACGGTCACTTACAAAAGCGAGGGGCGTCTCCTCATCGTTGGCCCGCTGGACCAGGCCGAGCAAGTCGCCGCGCTGGTAGCAGACACCATGAGCGTGACGATTTTTGCGCAGGGCGTGTCTGGCCTAAGCGGATCGCCAGCGCAGGAGCGGCTGTACCCGGTCATTAGCGGCAAAGCCTTGCAGCTCAAGGGCTGGCTGGGCGCTTTTGAGGCGGGCTGGACGCAAGACAACGCCATCGACCTGGACTTGTGCACCCGCTGCAACGCCTGCGTGGCCGCCTGCCCTGAAGGCGCGATTGATCTGAGCTATCAAGTGGATGCGGCCAAGTGCGGCTCGCACCGCGACTGCGTGGCCGTGTGCAAGGTGGCCGGGGCCATTGATTTTTCGCGCACGCCGCAAGCCTTGACTGAAGCTTTTGATGTGGTGCTGGACCTGGGCAAGACGCCGCTCATCACGCTGCACGCGCCGCCTCAGGGTTACTTTGCCTTGCCGGGTTTTCAGGGCTTGGCGACGCCCGGCTTGCTGGCCACGGTGGTCAAGCTGCGGGACTTGGTGGGTGAGTTTGAAAAGCCCAAGTTCTTCGCCTACAAGCAGAAGATTTGCGCGCACAGCCGCAACGAGACCGTGGGTTGCAACGCCTGCGTGGACATCTGCTCGGCTGGCGCCATCAGCAGTGAAAAAAGCCGCCAGCAGATCAAGGTCAACCCGAACCTGTGCGTGGGCTGCGGTGCCTGCACCACGGTTTGCCCCACGGGCGCACTGACCTACGCTTACCCGCGAGCCAGTGAGCAGGGTGTGCGCTTCAAAACCTTGCTCAGCACCTATGCCAAGGCCGGCGGTAAAGACGCCGCCTTGCTGCTGCACAGCCAGGGCGCCGGCCAAAAAGCCATCGAAGCCTTGGGTCGCGCAGCGCAGATCAATCAAGGCAAGAGCGGCTTACACGGTGTGCCGGCCAACGTGATTCCGCAGGCGCTGTGGCACACGGCCAGTGTCGGCATTGACCTGTGGCTGAGCGCGATCGCGCTGGGTGCCAAGCAGGTCGCCGTGCTTGTGACGGATGAAGAAGCACCCGACTACCTGACCGGCTTGAAGCAGCAAATGCAGGTTGCGCAAACCTTGCTCAATGGCTTGGGCTACGCGGGCGTGCACTTGCACTTGGTGCAAGCCCCGGCATTGGACGCCGCAGGCCTCGCCACGTTCGACGCGCAGTTGCAAATGATTGCCAAGGCCAAGGCAGCAGGCCCGGCGGTACCGGCCCGCTTTGCCGTGGCGCAAGAAAAGCGCAGCACGCTGGACATGGCGCTGGACCACCTCATCACGCAAGCCCAGGCGCTGGTTCAAAGCAAAGCTCAGCCCGCCTTGCCAGAAGCCATTGCCTTGCCCGCCGCTGGCTCGCCTTTTGGCAGCTTGATCGTCAACAAAGACACTTGCACCCTGTGCCTGAGCTGCGTGAGTGCCTGCCCGGCCAGCGCCCTGCAGGACAACCCGGAGCGGCCGCAGCTCAAGTTCATCGAGAAGAACTGCGTGCAGTGCGGCCTGTGCGCCGCCACCTGCCCGGAAGACGCCATCACCTTGCAGCCGCGCCTCTTGCTCACGCCCGAGCGCAAGGAAGCCCGCGTGCTCAACGAAGCCCAGCCCTTTGCCTGCATCCGCTGCGCCAAGCCCTTTGGCACGCTCAAGGGCATCGAATCCATGCTCGGCAAGCTGGCCGGCCATGCCATGTTCCAGGGCCCCGCAGCCGACCGGCTGAAGATGTGCAGCGACTGCCGTGTCATCGACATTTATTCGGCTGACAACGAAGTCAAGATCACCGACATCCGCTAAAAGAACAACCCATGCAGCCTGCCATTCTTGTGCCGTCCACTCTGGACGAAGAAACCGCCCGCGCCGAGGTCTATGGCCTGCTGGCCGCGCTTTATTACGCAGCCCCATCGGCTGAACTATTGGAAAACCTGCGCGTGGCCGCCACCGAGGCGCCGGCTGCCGGGGCCTTGCTGGAAGCCAGCTGGAGCGAACTGGTTGGGTCCGCGCGCGAGTTTTCTGCAGCGCAACTGGCTGAGGAATATGACGCCCTGTTTGGCGGCGTCGGCAAGCCCGAGGTGTATCTCTTCGGCTCGCACTACCTCAGCGGGTTCCTGAATGAAAAGCCCCTGGCGGCGCTGCGCGGGGAACTGGCTGAGCTGGGGCTAGCCCGCGGTGACGCGATGTCCGAAACCGAAGATCATGTGGCTTATCTGTGCGAAGTCATGCGTTACCTGATCGCCGGAGACGACGTGGCGGTGGCCAACCTGACGCGTCAGCGCGAGTTTTTTGCGCGCCACTTGCAGCCGTGGGCGCAACGCATGTGCGAGGCCATCAGCGCACATCCCAAGGCCCGCTTTTATGCGGCGTTGGCGGGGTTCACACAAACCTTCATCAGCGTCGAGTCCCAAGGCTTTGACATGCTGGCTTGAGTGGCCTTGCCGTCAGACCTGATGTTCAATCTCATATTGACGAGTACCGACCTTTAGACTCGAGAGCTTTAGTAATAGGTGCGCGCTATCGTTTTCCCTAGCGACGCACCTTGAGAGTGCGTAAGGCGTTGCCGGTGGCACCGGGCTCGCTTAGCATCAGACAGTTGTAAGCCGTATCAAACGTTTTCGAGCGATTTTCCCTTTTCCCTGGAGTCATACATGCAGGACAGCCAAGTCAACAAGCCTTCGCGTCGGGGTTTCTTCATGGGCGCCGCCGCCACGGGCGCAGCCGCAGCCGCCGTGGTGGCCATGCCCGGTGCCGTGCTGCCCGAAGCGGCCCCGGTTGAAGCCCGACCCGCCCCCGAAAAGGGCGGCGGCTACAGCCTGTCGGCCCACGTCAAGCGTTACTACAAGACGACTTTGCTGTAAGCGGCTCCGCTTTTCAGCCCGGTAGTTTTTCCTTTAAAAAATATTCACGGAGAGCTTCATGCTGCTCACGAAAAAATCACACGATGTTCAACGCGGCACCGCTCACAGCGCGGGCTCTGCACGCTTTGTGCAAAGCCTGTCCCGCGGCCTGAGCAATGCCCTGCCCACCATGGACCGCCGTGCCTTCCTGCGCCGCTCCGGTCTGGGCGTCGGCGTCGGCCTGGCTGCCACGCAACTCACGCTCGTCAAAAAGGCCCAGGCCTCAGGCGGCACAGCCGGTGACGGCAGCGGCAAGATCGAAGTCAAGCGCACCGTCTGCACACACTGCTCAGTGGGCTGCGCGGTGGACGCCGTGGTGGAAAACGGCATTTGGGTGCGCCAGGAGCCGGTGTTTGATTCCCCCATCAACCTGGGTGCGCATTGCGCCAAGGGCGCGGCCCTGCGCGAGCACGGCCACGGCGAGTTCCGCCTGCGCTACCCCATGAAGCTGGTCAACGGCAAATACCAGCGCATCAGCTGGGACGTGGCGCTGAACGAAATCAGCGAGCGCATGCTGGCCTTGCGCAAGGAAAGCGGCCCTGATTCGGTTTACTGGATCGGCTCTTCCAAGCACAACAACGAGCAGGCTTATTTGCTGCGCAAGTTCGTGAGCTTCTGGGGCACCAACAACTGCGACCACCAGGCGCGTATCTGCCACTCCACCACCGTGGCCGGCGTTGCGAACACATGGGGCTACGGCGCCATGACCAATTCGTACAACGACATGCAAAACAGCAAGGCAGCGCTGTACATCGGCTCTAACGCCGCTGAAGCTCACCCTGTGTCCATGCTGCACATGCTGCACGCCAAGGAAACCGGCTGCAAGATGATCGTGGTGGACCCACGCTTTACGCGCACTGCAGCCAAGGCTGACCACCACATTCGCATCCGTTCCGGTTCAGACATTGCCTTCCTCTTTGGCATGCTGCACCACATCTTCAAGAACGGCTGGGAAGACACCAAGTACATCAATGACCGGGTGTACGGCATGGACAAGATCAAAGAAGAGGTCATGGCCAAGTGGACACCGGACAAGGTGGAAGAAGCTTGCGGCGTGCCTGAAGCGCAAGTCTTCATGGCCGCTGAGATGATGGCCAAGAACCGGCCATCGACGATCGTCTGGTGCATGGGCCAGACCCAGCACACCATTGGCAACGCCATCGTGCGCGCTTCGTGCATCTTGCAGTTGGCGCTGGGCAACGTGGGCGTATCCGGCGGCGGCACCAACATTTTCCGTGGCCACGACAACGTGCAGGGCGCGACCGACGTCGGCCCGAACCCTGATTCGCTTCCCGGCTACTACGGCCTGGTCGAAGGCTCGTGGAAGCACTTTGCCAAGGCATGGGGTGTGGACTTCGAATGGATCAAGGGTTGTTATGCGAGCCCGGCCATGATGGGCAAGCCCGGCATTACCGTGTCGCGCTGGATTGACGGCGTGCTCGAGAAGAACGAGCTGATCGACCAGGATTCCAACCTCAAGGCTTGCGTGTTCTGGGGCCACGCGCCCAACTCGCAGACCCGCGGTCTGGAAATGAAACGCGCCATGGACAAGCTGGACTTGCTGGTCGTGATTGACCCGTACCCATCGGCCACCGCCGCCATGGCCGCCATGCCCGGCAAGCCGGAAGACCTGAACCCGAACCGCGCGGTGTACCTGCTGCCGGCCGCGACCCAGTTTGAAACCACCGGTTCCGTGACTGCCTCCAACCGCTCGATCCAGTGGCGCGAAAAAGTCATCGAGCCGCTGTGGGAGAGCCGCTCTGATCACATGATCATGCATCAGCTGGCCGAGAAGTTTGGCTTTGCCAAAGAGCTGTCCAAGAACTTCAAGATGCAAAAGGTCAAGGGCATGGACGAGCCCGTGCCCGAGGACATCTTGCGCGAGATCAACAAGTCCATGTGGACCATTGGCTACACCGGCCAGACCCCTGAGCGTCTGAAGGCGCACATGAAGAACATGCACGTCTTCGACGTGAAGACGCTCAAGTCACGCGGCGGCAAGGACAAGGAGACCGGCTACGACCTGGCGGGCGACTATTTCGGCTTGCCTTGGCCTTGCTGGGGTACCGCAGAGCTCAAGCACCCCGGCTCGCCCAACCTGTATGACACCTCCAAGCACGTCATGGACGGCGGCGGTAACTTCCGCGCCAACTTCGGCGTCGAGCGCGAAGGCAAGAGCTTGCTGGCTGAAGACGGCTCGCACTCCAAAGGCGCGGACATAACGACCGGCTACCCTGAACTCGACCACATCCTGCTGAAAAAGCTGGGCTGGTGGGACGAGCTGTCAGAGACCGAAAAGACGGCCGCCGAAGGCAAGAACTGGAAGACCGACTCGTCGGGCGGCATGATCCGCGTGTTCATGCAAAACCATGGCTGCCATCCGTTTGGCAACGCCAAGGCCCGGGCCGTCGTCTGGAACTTCCCTGACGCGATTCCGCAGCACCGCGAGCCGCTGTATGGCACGCGTCCTGACCTCATGGCCAAGTACCCGACGCACGACGACAAGAAAGCTTTCTGGCGTCTGCCCACGCTGTACAAGTCGGTGCAGGACAAGAACATCGCCGACAAGGTGCATGAGAAGTTCCCGCTGATCATGACTTCGGGTCGCCTGGTCGAGTACGAAGGCGGCGGCGAGGAAACCCGTTCCAACCCCTGGCTGGCCGAGTTGCAGCAAGAGATGTTCATCGAGATCAACCCGAAAGTGGCTGCCGACAAAGGCATTCGCAATGGCGACCGCGCCTGGGTCAGCACGCCAACCGGCGCTCGCTTGAATGTGCAAGCCATGGTCACACCGCGCGTGGGTCCGGACACCGTGTTCATGCCCTTTCACTTCTCCGGTCGCTGGCAAGGCGCCGACATGCTGGCTCATTACCCTGCGGGTGCGGCGCCGATTGTGCGCGGCGAGGCCATCAACACCGCGACGACCTACGGTTACGACAGCGTGACGATGATGCAAGAGACCAAGACGACGGTCTGCAACGTCGAAAAAGCATAAGGATAAAAAATGGCACGGATGAAATTTGTCTGCGACGCTGAGCGTTGCATTGAGTGCAACGGTTGCGTGACCGCCTGCAAGAACGAACACGAGGTACCTTGGGGCGTGAACCGCCGCCGCGTGGTGACGCTCAACGACGGTGTACCCGGCGAAAAGTCGATCTCGGTGGCCTGCATGCACTGCAGCGACGCACCTTGCATGGCTGTGTGCCCTGTCAATTGCTTTTACCGGACCGACGAGGGTGTGGTGCTGCACGACAAGGACATTTGCATTGGCTGCGGCTACTGCTCTTACGCCTGCCCGTTTGGTGCACCGCAATTCCCAAGCAACGGCGCCTTTGGCCTGCGCGGCAAGATGGACAAGTGCACCTTCTGCGCTGGTGGCCCTGAAGCCAATGACAGCCAGGCCGAGTTTGAAAAATACGGACGCAACCGCTTGGCCGAAGGCAAGCTCCCCGCTTGCGCCGAGCAATGCTCGACCAAGGCCTTGATCGCCGGCGACGGTGACGTGGTGGCGGATATTTTCCGCAACCGCGTGGTGCAGCGCGGCAAGGGTGCTGAGGTGTGGGGATGGGGTACGGCTTACGGCTCGCAGCAAGCGGGCAAGCAAGCAGCCGGAGCCAAGTCATGATGCGCGCCGTCCTGACTCTTTGTGCTGTGATGGCCTTGGCTGCCTGCGGTGAAAAACCGCAGACTTCTTCAGGCACCCGGCGCGATGTGCCTGCGTACCAAGGCACCACCAACCCGTACAACGCGCCTGGCTGGAAAGCTGGCGACAAGACAGCTTGGGAGCAGCAGCTCAAGTCGCGCGCCCAGAACGGGCAAAACGAATACAACCGCATCACCAATTAAGGGCGGAGTTCTTGATGCAACATCCATCACGCGTCTTGCGAGCCCTGCTGCTTGCCGTCTGCGCTGCCGGTGCGTCCAGCACCTGGGCCCAGGCCGCAGTGGCAGCGCCCGCTGCGGCGGTGCCTGCCACGCCCGCTGCCACCGCCCCCGTGGCGGGCACGGCTGGCGTGCAGAGCGCCAATATTTTTCAAGTCAAGCCTGAAGCCAGCGAGCAACCTGGCTATGCCGACCAGACCAATGGCGAGCGCGCCAAAGTCCAGCCGGGTAACAACGCGCCCATGTGGCGCCAGGTGGGCGCAGGTGTCACGGGCTTCAGCAGCCTGCCGTTGAGCCAGGCTCCTGAGGCCGGCAACCTGATCCAGGAGTTCGTGCAGTACCCGGGTTCACGCCTGACGAATGCCGGTGAAGCCTGGCGCCAGGTGCGCAACAACTGGCTGATCCCTTACGGCGGCGCTTTGCTGCTCATCGTGCTCGGCGCCATTGCGCTGTTCTATGTGAGCAAGGGTGCCATCAAGCAGCACGGGGCAGACACCGGCCGAAAGATCGAGCGGTTCACGCCGTTCGAGCGTTCGGCGCACTGGGCCAACGCGATCGCGTTTGTGATCCTCGGCATCTCGGGTGTCGTCATGGCCTTCGGCAAGTTCTTCTTGCTGCCGGTCATGGGTCTGACGCTGTTTGGCTGGCTGACCTACGCGCTGAAAAATCTGCACAACTTTGCCGGCCCGGTGTTTGCCGTGTCGCTGGTCATCATCTTCGTGACCTTTGTGCGCGACAACCTGCCCCGCCGTGGCGACCTCGTGTGGTTGCTCAAGGGTGGCGGTTTGCTGTCGGGCAAGGAAGTTCCGTCGCACCGTTTCAATGCGGGTGAAAAACTGGTGTTCTGGGGCGGCGTGTTCTTCCTGGGCATCGTGGTCGTCTCCTCAGGCTTTGTGCTCGACAAGATCGTGCCGGGCCTGATCTACGAGCGCGACACCATGCAGATCGCCCACATGATCCATGCCGTGGCGACCGTCTTGATGATGGCCATGTTCATCGGTCACATCTACATCGGCACCATCGGCATGCAAGGCGCCTATGAGGGCATGAAGACGGGTTATGTTGACGAGACCTGGGCGCGTGAGCATCACGAGTACTGGTACGACGACATTCAGGCGGGCAAGATCCCTGCCCAGCGCACTCAGCCTTCCCCTGCTTTGGCGCCCAGCCAGACGGTCCAGATTTAAGCCTTTAGATTGAAGCGAGAACGAACATGAAAAAATTGTTGATTGCAGCCCTGGCGCTCAGCGCCTCGGCCATCGTGCTGGCCAAGTTGCCAGCACCCAGCGACGAAGCCAAGGCCAAGGCCGCTGAAGCCGCTGCCAAGACGGCCTGGTCTGGCAAGGTCGACGGCTACAAGCTGTGCAAGTCGCAAGATGCCGTAGCAGCCAAGACCGCGAAGTCTGGCAAGGCCGGCAAGCCGGTCGCAACGCCGCCTTGCGCCGACCCCGGCGCCTTCGTCTACACCCCGCCAGAGGCCGCCAAGCCGCTGGAAGCGTCTGGCGCCCACTCGCCTGCGACGACGGCAGTGGCGCCCCCCAGCACCAAGGCACCTGCTGCCGCAGTGGCACCAGCGCCGGCTGCCGCCCCCGCCAAGAAATCCTGAAGCGGCTTGTAGCCACTTGAGTTCCGAGCCGGCCCTTTCAAGGGCCGGCTTGTTTTTTGGGTCCTCACTTTTCCTGTCATGCCCTTACCCCTTCTCACACGCGCCCTGGCACCCCTGACCTGCGAGGTCGAGGTGGTCAATGAATTCGGTGAGCAGCTGCGCATGGCGATTCCGGCAGAGCGTCCGCTCACCGTCTACGTGGACAAGCGGGAGTTGGTCACCTTGATGACGCTGGGGGCGCACCCCGAGCTCTTGGTACTGGGTTACCTGCACAACCAGCGCTTGATTGCCAACGCGGCGCAGGTCGAATCCATCACGGTGGACTGGGAGGTGGGCGCCGCCGCGGTCAAGACGCACGGCGGCATTGAAGACCTGGCCGCCAAGACCGAGCGCCGCGTGGTCACCACCGGCTGCGGGCAGGGCAGTGTGTTTGGTGGGCTGATGGACGAGGTGGATCAGCTCAAGTTGCCTGCTGAGGCTCGCATCACCCAGCGCCAGCTCTACAGCCTCGTCAACACCATCCGACTGGAAGAGAGCACCTACAAGTCCGCTGGCTCGGTTCATGCCTGCGCCGTGTTTGAAATCCCTGGCGACACAGCGGAGCCGCAGATGCTGCTCTTCGTGGAAGACGTGGGTCGGCATAACGCGATTGACACGATTGCCGGCTGGTTGCTGATGCAAGGCGGCGCTGCCCGGCAGTTGGTGTTCTACACCACCGGGCGACTCACCAGCGAAATGGTCATCAAGTCCGCGCAGATGGGCGTGCCCATCGTGGTCTCGCGCAGCGGCATCACGCAGATGGGCCACGAGATTGCGCAGATGGTGGGTGTGTGTGCCATTGGCCGGGCTACCAACAAGCGCTTTGTCTGCTACGCCCACCCCGAGCGGCTGCAGCTGGAGCCAGGGCTGGCCTTGCGGGATCCGCGCGCGCAGGATCTCGGAACCCCTTGAACGCAGCCGGCCTCGTGCCACGGTTAATCGTTATGCGTTAAGGTTCAATGATGAACCTGATTTTCTTGAAGCTCGGCTGGCAGTTCACTTGGCGGGACCTGCGTGCGGGCGAGTTGCGCCTGTTGATCGTGGCAGTGACCCTGGCGGTCGCCTCGCTCACCGCCGTAGGATTTTTCGCAGATCGGCTCAAGGGCGGGCTCGAGCGTGATGCGCGGCAACTGCTGGGCGGCGACGCCATCCTTCGCAGTGACCAGCCAGCGCCACAAGCGTTTGCCAGCCGTGCCCGGGCGCTGGGTTTAAGCACGGCCAGCATCGTGGCCTTTCCCACCATGGCGCGTGCCCGCGACGAGGAGGGCGGCGCCAGCAAGCTGGTGTCACTCAAAGCGGTGACGCCGGGCTATCCCTTGCGCGGCAACCTGCAAGTGGCGGACGCCCCCGGTGCGCCTGCCGGGCTGACACGCGACATTCCAGCGCCAGGCACCGCGTGGGTCGAGTCTCAGTTGCTTGATGCGCTGGGCCTGACCACAGGCCAGCCACTCTTGCTGGGAGACGCGCGCTTTACCGTGACCAAGGTCATCATCAATGAGCCCGACCGTGGTGGTGGTTTCATGAGCTTTTCCCCCCGTGTCATGCTCAATATGGCCGACGTGGCCGCCACGGGCCTGATCCAGCCAGCCAGCCGCATCAACTACCGGCTCCTGGTGGCGGGCGAAGACCCCAAGGTGAAGGTCTTTGTGGACTGGGCGGACGCGCAGATCAAGACCGGCGAAGGGCACGGGCTGCGCATGGAGGCCCTGGACAGTGGCCGGCCGGAAATGCGCCAGACCCTGGACCGCGCTGAAAAGTTTCTCAACCTCGTCAGCTTGCTGGCGGCCTTGCTGAGCGCGGTGGCAGTCGCCATCGTGGCGCGCGGCTTTGCCGCCAAGCACCTGGACCAATGCGCCATGCTGCGGGTGCTGGGCCAGCCGCAACGCAATATTGCACTGGCCTATACCTTTGAATTTGTGCTGGTCGGCCTCATGGCCAGCGCGCTGGGTGTGGCGCTGGGTTTTGCCGTGCACTATGTTTTCGTTTTGCTGTTGGCCGGTTTAGTTGAGGCCGCATTGCCTGCCGCCACCATTTGGCCCGCCGCCTTTGGCATGGGCATGGGCTTGACGCTGCTGCTGGCCTTTGGCTTGCCGCCCGTGCTGCAACTGGCACAGGTGCCGCCGCTGCGCGTCATTCGCCGCGACGTGGGCAACCTCAGGCCTGCCTCCATCTCGGTCTTGCTGGTGGGCGTGGCGGGCTTTGCGGCGCTCTTGCTGGCCGCCAGCAGTGACCTCAAGCTCGGTTTGATCGCGGTTGGTGGTTTTTCCGGCGCGGTGCTGCTGTTTGCGCTCGCCAGCTTTATTGCCGTCAAGCTGCTGCGCGCCAGCGTGAATGAAGCCACGGCACCCCGTTGGCTGGTGCTCGCCACCCGGCAACTGGCAGCGCGGCCGGTTTACGCCGTGGTGCAGGTCAGTGCGCTGGCTGTGGGTCTGCTGGCTCTCATGCTGTTGGTGCTGCTGCGCACGGATCTCATCAGCAGCTGGCGTCAGGCCACGCCGGTGGACGCACCCAACCGCTTCGTCATCAATGTGCAGCCCGAGCAGGGCGAGGCCTTTCAAGACGCCCTCAAGCAAGCCGGTGTGGCGCGCTACGACTGGTACCCCATGATTCGCGGTCGCCTGGTGGCGGTGAACGGCAAGGCCGTCGTGCCCGAGGACTACGCGGATGACCGCGCCCAGCGCCTGGTAGACCGCGAATTCAATCTCTCACACACCGCCACACCGCCGCCACACAACCGCATCGTGGGCGGACGTTGGACGCCCGAGGAAAAAGACGGGCTGAGCGTGGAAGATGGACTGATGCAGACGCTGGGTCTCAAGCTGGGCGACAGCCTGCGCTTTGACATCGGCGGGCAGCTCAGCGAGGCACGCATCACCAGCACACGCAAGGTGGACTGGGGTTCGATGCGTGTGAACTTCTTTGTCATCTACCCTGTCAGCGCCATGCCGGACTTGCCCGTGAGCTTCATCAGCGCTTTCCGGGCGCCCGAAGCGGCGGTCAAGCCATTTGTGGGCCCGGCCCAAGCCGCCGCGCTGCGCACGCCCCGGCCGGGCAACTTTGACAACGAGTTGGTGCGTGCCTTTCCCAACATCACCAACATCGACATGACCGCCACGCTGGCCCAGGTGCAGCGCGTGCTGGACCAGGTCATTCGCGCCGTGGAGTTCTTGTTTGGCTTTACCTTGGCCGCTGGGCTGGTGGTACTTTTTGCAGCTGTCACGGCCACGCGCGAGGAGCGTGCGCGCGAGTTAGCCATCATGCGGGCGGTGGGCGCGCGCGCCTCACTGCTGCGCCAGGTGCAACGCGCCGAACTGGCCGGCGTCGGTTTGCTGGCCGGATTCCTGGCCTCTGTGGTGGCGGTGGCCGTGGGCTGGGCGCTGGCCCGCTATGTGTTTAATTTCGCCTGGACGGCCTCGTGGATGGTGCCCGTGTTTGGCAGCTTGGCCGGTGCTGCGCTGGCGCTGGCGGCGGGCTGGTGGGGCCTGCGCTCGGTGCTCAACACACCGGTGGTAGAGACGCTGCGGCAGGCTCAATAACTCGGGGTCGATGAAAGGCAAGGACAATGTCACTCATGCAAATTGAAGAGAAACCGCCGGGAAATCCACCTTTTGAGACGCCGTTCGAATGGATAGGCGGCGAAGCGCGCATCCGCGAAATGGTGGATCGCTTTTACGACCTGATGGATTTAGAGCCGGGCTATGCCGAACTGCGCGCCGCGCATGGCAGCGAGCTGGTCAACGCGCGTGAACGCCTGAACATGTTTTTATGCGGCTGGATGGGCGGGCCGCAGCACTACACCGAGCGCTTTGGCCACCCGCGCCTGCGCATGCGGCACATGCCGTTTTCCATTGGCATTGCCGAGCGCGATCAATGGGTGGCATGCATGGACCAAGCCATGCTTGAGACCGGCGTGGACGAGGCGCTGCGCGAGCGGCTCAAAGCGTCTTTCATGAACACCGCCGACTGGATGCGCAACCGCGGCGCGGCAGCTTGAGCGCTGAGCTTCAGCGCCTTTAAAAGCGGGGTCGGGTCGGATTGAAGTCCGGCTGGTGCTTGCGCATTTCGCTGGCATCGTCGCGCGTGCGGATGCCGCAGTCTATGAAGTTCTGGTGCAGCTTGGCCAGCGCTGCGCGGTCCAGCTTGACGCCCAGGCCAGGGCCGGGTGGCGGCGCGAGCTGACCGTCCTTGATCTGCAGCTTGCCGCCTTCAATCACTTCGTCTTCTTGCCACGGGTAGTGCGTGTCGCAGGCGTAGTTCAGGTTGGGCAGGGTCACGCCCACATGCGTCATCGCGGCCAGGCTGATGCCCATGTGCGAGTTCGAATGCATGGAGATGCCGATGCCGAACACCCGGCTCATGGCGGCGAGCTGCTGCGTGGCGCGCAGGCCGCCCCAGTAATGGTGGTCTGACAAGATGACTTGCACCGCGTTCAGCGCAATCGACTTGGGCATGTGGCCAAAGGCAATCGTGACCATGTTGGTGGCCAGGGGCATCGTGGCAAAACGCGTGACTTCGGCCATTTCTTCTTGCGTGCCGACCGGGTCTTCCAGGTATTCGAGCAAGCCGGGCTCGGACAGCGCCGGCATCAAGCGCCGCGTGGTCTCGACCGACCAGCCGCCGTTCGGGTCAATGCGCAGCGGATGCTTGGGAAAGGCTTTGCGCAGCGCGCGCAGGCCTTCAATTTCCACCTCAGGCGCAAACACACCGGCCTTGAGCTTGATGGAGCCAAAGCCGTACTCGTCGATCATGCGGCGCGCTTGCGCCACCAACTCGTCAGGCGTGATCGCCTGGCCCCAGCTGTCGGTGGGATAGCCAGGGTCGCTGTGGTGCTTGGCGTATTTGTAAAACAGGTAGGCGCTGTAGGCCACATGCGAGCGCACCGCGCCGCCCAGCAAGTCATGAAGCGGCCGGCCGGTGATCTGCCCTTGCAAGTCCCAGAAGGCGACTTCAAACGCGCCCAGCGCGCTGGCGCGTGCCTTGTCGCCCTTGGGCGGGAAGGGCGCGCCAATGTCGGTGTCGCCGCCGACTTGGGCGTACACCTTTTGCGTCAGCGCATTCAAATGAAAAGGGTCCAGGCCGACCAGCGTGGGCGCTATCTTGTTCAGGTTGACCAGCGTGTCGGCTTCGCCATAGCTTTCGCCCAGGCCCACGCGGCCGCTTTCAGTCTCGACTTCGATGATGCTGCGCAAGGCCCAGGGCTGATGCACGCCAGCCACGTTGAGCAAAGGTGGATCGCGAAAGGCAATCGGGGTGACGCGGACGGCGACGATGCGGTCAGTCATGGGCGGGCCTTGTTCAAAATAAAGTAAGAAGCGCCAAGTCGGTTGGTGTCAAAACCCCGGCTTGAGCGCCATGGTCAGTTCGCTGTGCATGCTTTGGCCTTGGGCCAGTTGCATGGTGCCTGTACCGGCCTGTCCACGAGCCGCCAGGTTAAAGCCGTTGGCTACATGGCTCACGGGCTCCAGGCACAGGTAAACCGGTTGCGCGGGGCGATGCACCACCAGGTGCGGCAAACCTTGCTGGGTGATGGAGAGCACATCGCCTTCGGGCAACTCCATGTCCAGCGCGCCTGTGCAGCCGCCCAGGTAGTCGGTCATGGTGCCGCCCGGCAGTGCACGGGGCTGGCTGAAATCCTCGACTGCCGTCAGGGCGCGTGGCGGCTCGGCCAAATACTCGTCGGTCGCGGGCCACAGCTCGCTGGCGGTGTAACGCAAGCGCGCGCTGGGCAGGTGCCTGAAGTAGGGGTGCCAACCCATGCCGGCTGGCATGGTGCGTGAACTGAGGTTGTGCACTTGCAGTTTCAGCGTCAGCGCAGTCGGCGTGAGTTGCACTTGCATTTCAGCGCGCAGATGCCAGGGCCAGGCGGCGCAAGGCGGGCTGTCCAGCGTCAAGGTGGCGCTGCTGGGCGTATGCGCTGTGACAAGCCAAGGCAAGCCGTGCGCATGGCCGTGCAAGGTGTGCGGCGCGGCGTCAGGGTGCGGCAGCAGCGGCACCGGGCCGTCCAGGGTTTGCAGCAGGCTGCCTTCAATGCGGTTGGAGTAGGGCACCAGCGGGTAGATGCCGCCCTTGGACCAGCGCAGCGCATCCACGCCCGCAGCGGTGTAGGGGTGCAGCACGGCCACAGGGTCGCCGCCGGCGCGGGCAAGTTCAAGGCTGCAGATGCGCCCGCCAGCGGCTGGCCGCAGCACGGCGCGGGCCGCGCCGGCTTGCAAAACCACATCGCCCGGCAACACATCCGCGCGCGACAGATCAGGCGGCAGCGCTGCGCTCATGCGTAAGCGTTCGAGCCGTCCGGCTTGGTCGGCACCTTGCGTTCCCAATGGATGTAAGCCTCGGTGCCCAGCAGTTTTTCATCCATCTCGACGCCCCAGCCCGGCCGGTCGGGCCGCAGCTCCAGGTAGCCGTCCTTGGGCATGTAGGGGTCTTGCACGTACCAGGCGCCTGCGCTGTCAATTTTCGCGGTGACCGTCGAGTCTGTGCCAAAGGCGTAACCCGGGCCGGCGGGCAAGCGGTATTCCAGGATGCGGAAGTTCGGCTGGCTGGCGCAAAAGTGCAGGTTGATGGCGGTGGCCAGCGGACCCATGGGGTTGTGCGGCGCGATGCTGACCATGTGGGCTTGCGCCAGCGCATTGATCTGCAGCATCTCGGTGATGCCGCCGACCACGCAGATATCGGGCTGGATGATGTCGCAGCCGCGCACTTGCAGGAGTCGCAAAAATTCAAAGCGGCTGTACAGCGACTCGCCCGTGGCCAGCGTGCAATTGAGGCCGCGCTTGAGCTCGCCCCAAGCCTCGAAGTTTTCGGGGCGTATGGGTTCTTCAAAAAACAGCGGGTCGTAAGGCGCCAGCGCATTGCCCAGTTGCATGGCTTGCGAGGGCTCGAAAATCTTGGCGTGCGCATCAAAGGCCAGCTCGTACTCGGGCTTGACAGTCTCGCGCAATTGCCTGAAGTACTCGGCCGAGGTGCGCACCACTTCGCCCCAGCGGTGCTTGTGCATGTCTACCCGGTAGGGGCTGAGCTTGAATGCTTTCAAGCCCCACTGCTCATTGAGCGCATCCATCTCGTCGCGCGCGCGCGAGGCGTCGTGCGCGGTGTACATGCCCGCATAGACCTCGACCTTGTCGCGCACGCGGCCACCCAGCAATTGGTAGACCGGCACACCCAGTGCCTTGGCCGAGATGTCCCACAGGCAGTGGTCAATCACCGAGATGGCGGCCAGGCCCAGTGCGCCGGGCGGAAAGCGCGTCTGCTTCATCAGGTAATTCGTGATGTGCGTGACGCGCGTCGGGTCCTGGCCTTTGACAAAGGTCATCAGGTACTCGAGCAGCGGCAGCAGCGCCAAATCAGGGCCGTGGTTGTAGCACTCGCCCCAGCCGGTGATGCCTTCGTCTGTGTCCATGGCCACCACCACGCGGGGGCGGTCCTTGTCGCGCGACATGAATACGCGCAAACGGTCAATCTTCATGCAATTCTCAGTTCTTGTTGGGGGTTTTGTTCGGGAAGTAGCTGGCGCGCTTCAGGCGCGACTGCACATAGACATGTTCTTCAAAAGTGCCTTCGGCATAAGACGTCGTGTTCTTGCCGATGGGCACGGAGACATTGCCCTGGCTCGGAAAGCGGGCCACAAAGTCTTCGTCGATGTCCACGCCCAGGCCGGGGGTGTTGGGCACTTTCAAAAAGCCGTTTTCCTGGTGCAGCGCGGGAAAGGCGGTCTGCGCCCGGCCATCCCAGTCGTCTTCAATGCGCTCCAGAAAAAGCGTGTTCGGAATCGCTGCCAGCAAGTGCAGCGCCGCGTATTCAGCCACCGGCCCGAGCGAGCCCGAGTGGGGCGCCATCATGATGTGGTGCGCCTCGGCCATGGCGGCAATCTTCTTCATCTGCGTGATGCCGCCGGCGCGGCCCGTGTCGGGCTGCACCACGTCCACCAGTTCGCGCTCTATCAATTCACGCAAGCCAAAAATCGTGGCCATGCGCTCGCCAGCTGCCAGCGGAATGTCTGACGCATCGCGGATGCGCTGGTAACCCTCCAGATTGTCAGGCGCCACCGGGTCTTCCATGAAGAGCAGCTTGTAGGGTTCCAGCTGCCGCGCCAGCGTGGCCGCATCAGAAGGCGTGAGCCAGGGTGGGCCGTGCAGGTCGATCATCAAGTCGATGTCGTCGCCCACCGCTTCACGCAAATCGGCGACCTTGCGCACCGGGTCTGACACGCCGCCGCATTTGAGCGCCGTGACGCCGCGTGACACGAGGGCCTTGGCCGCCTCGGGCGTGTTGGCATGCGCGTACATGCGCACCTGGCTGCGCACTTGGCCACCCAGAAGGCTCCAAACCGGCACGCCCAGCACCTTGCCTTTGATGTCCCACAGCGCCATGTCGATGCCGGTCATGGCGCCAGCGCCCACCGTGCCCGTCATGCCGTGGCCCATGATGGCGATCTGCATTTTTTGCCACAGGCGCTCGATGTGCTGCGGGTCCTCGCCAATCAACAGGGTCTTGAGGTCTTGCACCGCCGTTTCAATCACGCGCGGCCAGCCCGAGCATTCGCCAATGCCGACCACGCCATCGTCGGTATAGACCTTGACGAACAGCCAGTTGCGCGTGCCCGTGAGGTTGCCGGAAAACTTTTGCGTGCCGAAGCTGCCGTCAGCCGCCCAGCTTTTCGGGCTGGGCGCGCCGGCATGCATCAAGAAAGTCTTGATGGCGGTGATCTTCATGACTTTGCGCTCAGGAGCGACGCTGCGTGTGCGGCCTCGTCGTAACGGAAGCGGTTGTGAATGCTGCGCGCGCGCGGGTCAGGCCGTGGAATGGCCGAGAGCAGCGCTTGCGTGTAGGGGTGCGTGGGTGCGTCGCAAATCTGCTCGGTCAAGCCAGTCTCGACCACCTTGCCGCGGTGCATCACGGCCACTCGGTCACAGAAGTAGCGAATCACCGCGATGTCGTGGCTGATGAAGATAAAGGACAAGCCCAGCTCGTCTTGCAGCTTGAGCAGCAAGTCCAGCATTTGCGAGCGCAGCGACACGTCCAGCGCCGAGGTGGCTTCGTCAGCAATCACCAAACGCGGGTTCAAAGCAATCGCGCGGGCAATGCCGATGCGCTGACGTTGCCCGCCTGAAAACGCATGCGGATAGCGTTCGCGCCAGGCTGGCTCCAGACCTACTTGCTCCATCAGCCCGGCCACGCGGTCGTCGAGGTCATTGCCTTTGGCCAGCCCGTTGACCAGCAGCGGCTCGCCAATGATTTGTGCGACGGTCATGCGCGGGTTCAGCGAGCTCACCGGGTCCTGGAAAATCATGCGGATGTCGCGCCGGCATTCCTTGAGCTTGGCAGCGTTCACCTGCATCAAGTCAATCACCGAGCCATCAGCCTGGCGGTAATTGATCTGCCCGCCTGTGGGTTCATACACCCGCAGCAGGCAGCGGCCCATGGTGGTCTTGCCCGAGCCCGATTCACCCACGATGCCCAGCGACTCGCCGGGCATGAGCGACAGCGACACCCCGTCCACAGCTTTGGTCAGGTTCTTGCCTTGCTTGAAATGCATGGCCAGGTCACGCACTTCCAGGATCGGCAACGCGTCGGCCTTGATGGCGTCGCGCTGCACACGCAAGTCAGCCTTCTTGCCCAGCTTGAGCACCGAGCCGATCAGCATGCGGGTGTAGTCGTCTTGCGGGTTGTGAAAAATCTGGTCCACCGGCCCGTTTTCAACCACCTTGCCGTGGTTCATCACGATCACGCGGTCAGCAATCTCGGCCACCACACCCATGTCGTGCGTGATGAACATGACGGCCATGCCGTGCGACTTTTGCAGGCGGCGGATCAAGTCCAGGATTTCGGCCTGCGTGGTCACATCCAGCGCGGTGGTCGGCTCGTCGGCAATCAAGAGCGCCGGGTTGCAGGCCAGCGACATGGCGATCATCACGCGCTGGCGCATGCCGCCTGAGAACTCGAAGGTATAGCGGTCGATCGCGCGCTCGGGGTTGGGGATTTCCACCTGCTTGAGCAGTTCAATGCAGCGCGCGCGGGCCTCGGCCTTGTTCATCTTCAGGTGCAGGGTCAGCACCTCGGTGATCTGGTTGCCCACGGTGTGCACCGGCGACAGCGAGGACATGGGTTCTTGAAAAATCATGGCAATGGCCGAGCCGCGCACCGCGCGAATGGCCTTGCTGCGCGGGTCCAGCTTGGCCAGGTCCACGGGTTCGGCATTGGGCAGGCTGAGCACCATGGAGCCGCCGACGATGCGGCCGGGCTCGTCCACGATTTGCAGAATCGAGCGGGCAGTCACGCTCTTGCCGCTGCCGCTTTCGCCGACCACGCACAGGGTCTGGCCGTATTCCACGTCGAAGGACACATCGTCCACGGCTTTGACGCTGCCATTGCGCACGGCAAAGTGCGTGCTCAGGTTGCGCACCGAAAGCAGGACCTTGGGCACTGCGCCGGGGTTGGGATTGAGTTGGGTCATTTGTTGTACGGGTCAGAGGCGTCGCGCAAGCCGTCGCCCAAAAAGTTCATGGCAATCACGGCCAGCACCACGGCGGCGCCGGGGGCAAACAGCCAGGGGGCGGTGGCAATGGAGCGGATGTTTTGCGCTTCGCGCAGCAGCACGCCCCAGGAGATGGTTGGCGGCTGCAGGCCCAGGCCCAGAAAGCTCAGCGAGGTCTCGGCCAGAATCATCGCGGGCACGGCCAGCGTGACCGAGGCAATGATGTGGCTTGAAAAGCTGGGCAGCATGTGGCGGAAGATGATGCGCTTTTCAGACACACCGTCCAGCCGCGCAGCCGTCACGAATTCTTCGGTGCGCAAGCTCAGGAAACGCCCGCGAACCACGCGTGCCAACTGAGCCCAGCCCGTCAGCGACAAGATGACCGTGATCATCAAGTAGTTCATGATGGCCGGCCAGTCTTGCGGCAGGGCCGCTGCCAGTGCCAGCCAGATGGGGATGGTCGGCAGCGACAGCACCAACTCGATCACGCGCTGGATCACGAAGTCGATCTTCCCGCCGTAATAGCCCGAGATGCCGCCCAGCACGATGCCCAGAAAGAGCGACAGGAACACGCCCAAGAGACCGACGGACAGCGAGATTTGCGAGCCCTGCATGATGCGGCTGTAGACACAGCGGCCCAGCCGGTCGGCTCCAAAGAAGAACACCGGTTGGCTGGCGTCGGTGGAGGCGAACAGGTGGATGCGGCTGGTGAACAGGCCCAGCACCGTGTATTCATAGCCTTCACTGAACATGTTCAGGTAGATCTTGCGGCTGGTGTCAGGCGCGTACACCGCAGCCAGCGTGACCGGGTCACGCGTCAATGCCACCGGGTGGATGTAAGGCTTGACGGACCAACTGCCGTCGTCAGCAGTGCCGAAGAAGTGGATCGCTTGCGGTGGGTAAAACACCGCGCGGCGGTTTTGCTGCTCCGGGTCGTTCACGGCAAAAAAGCCGGGTACCAGGGCGATGATGTACAGGGCAATCGTGATGCCCAGGCAGACCATGGCCAAGCGGTGCTTTTTGAAAGCCCACCAGACCAGTTGCCATTGAGAAGCCACGGCCAGGCGGCTGGCGGCGCTGGCGCCGTCGTCAAGCTGGGGGGCAGAAGTGAGGGTAGTCATGTGAGGAGCGGTTTATTCAAGGCGAATACGGGGATCGACCAGCGCCAGCAGGATGTCGCTGATGAGGGAGCCGACGACGGTGAGCACGCAGATCAAGAGGATGAAGGCGCCAGCCAGGTACATGTCCTGGCTCATGAGCGACTGCAGCAGCAGCGGCCCGGCGGTCGGCAAGCTGAGCACGATGGCCACGATGATGGAGCCCGACACCAGGTTGGGCAGCAACCAGGCGATGGTGGAGATGAAGGGGTTCAGCGCCAGGCGCATGGGGTACTTCACCAGCAAGGCAAATTCAGACAGACCTTTTGCGCGAGCTGTCGTCACGTAAGGGCGATGCAATTCGTCCAGCATGTTGGCGCGCATCACGCGAATCAGGCTGGCGGTGCCAGAGACGGCCAGGATGATCACGGGAATCCACAGGTGCTGCAAGAAGTCGGTGAACTTGTCCCAGCTCCAGGGCGCGTTCTGGTACTGGTCTGAAAACAGGCCACCCACGCTCTGGCCAAACTCCACAGCCGCGATGTACATCAGCACCAGCGCCAGCAAGAAGCTGGGCACAGCCAGGCCCAGGAAGGAAAAGAAAGTCACTGCGTAGTCGCCGATCGAATACTTCTTGACCGCCGAGAACACGCCGATGGGCAGGGCGATGCCCCAGGTAAGCAGCAGCGTTGAAAAGGTCAGGATCAAGGTCAGCGCCATGCGCTCCCAGATCAACTCTGACACGGGTTGCTGCCATTCAAAGCTGAGGCCAAAGTCGCCGTGAAAGAGGATGTTGCTGATCCACTTCCAGTACTGGACGATCATGGGCTGGTCCAGCCCGAAGCGGTTGCGCAGGTCGGCTGCGGTGTTCTGGTCGACGACTTCGTTGGAAGCGGCCAGCGTGGCAATGTAGGTGGTCACGTAGTCGCCGGGCGGCAACTGGATGAGCACGAAAGAAATGAAGCTGATGGCAATCAGGAACGGCAGCATCCAGAGCATGCGCGTGAGGATGAATTTAAGCATGTCGGAAGTCCGCGGTTCGAAGGCTTGAGGGCATGAAATAGGTGAGCAAAAAGCGAGGAAAGGCTGTCAATAAGCCGAGGCTTCTGCCTCCGGCCAGCTCTTGTGGGGCTGGTCGTTGCACAAGCACTCGGCTGTCGGATCGGCGGCATGGACCGCCGGTTTCGTTTTAGCTCTTGCTAAAGAAGAACTGCTGCGGCAGGGCAGGGCCGGGGTTCGGCCAGGACCAGGCGTTCGGGTAGGCCTTGGGCACGTTCTGCAAGTTGGTCTTGGCAATACCGAAGGCATTGACCGCCAGACACACGCCGATGGTCTCGAACGCGTCGGCCGTCAGGTCGAACACGCCCTTCATCAGCTCGCCGCGCTTTTTCAAGTCGGCGGTGGCGCGCGCGTCGTCGAACAGCTTCATGCGGCGCTTCTGGCTTTCTGGTGGCTCCTGGCCGTCCTTGCCGCCCGACACATACCACTGCGTCCAAGGGATCGCGTAGCGCGAGCCTTGGGGATGCTGCGCAAAGTAGTCGCGTGCGTCCAGCATCGGGTCCAGACCGCCGGGGCCTGGCCAGGTGGCGGCGTCATGGTCGTTGCTGTCGCCGCGGGTGTAGTACAGCGCGCGTTCAATGGTGTTGACCTTGATGTCCACACCGATCTCAGCCCAGTGGCGCTTGATCAACTCAAGCGAATCCACGGCGTCCGGGTACAGCGTGGGGATCACGTCGATGGAGAAAAACACGCGCTGGCCGTCCGGGCGCAGACGGAACTTCTGCGCATCACGCTTGTCATAGCCCAGCTTGTCAAGGATGGCGTTGGCCTGCTTGGGGTCGTGCTCGGTGAACTGCGTGGCCAGCTTTTGGTGGTACCAGGGGTGGCCGGGGCGCGGGCCTGTTTGGTAGGGCTGCGACTGGCCGAGATACACCAGGTCGATAACTTCCTTGCGGTTGATGCCCAGAGACAAAGCCTTGCGGAAGTCCTTGTTGGCAAACATCTTGCGCTTTTCCGGGTCCTTGTGCGTGATGTTCAGGTAGATCTGAACCTGCTGCGCACCTGACGCAATCAGCTCGATCAGGCGGTAGCCGCCTTTTTGCATGTTCTGCGACAGCGTGGGCTTGTTTTGCAGCGAGTCGATGTGGCGTTCCTGGATGTCCAGATTGCCCGACAGTGCCGCCAGCATCAAAGACTCCACGTCTTGCGCAATGCTGAAGTTCAGCGCGTCGATGTAGGGCAGTTGCTGGCCCTGCTGGTCGACTTGCCAGAAGTAGGGGTTGCGCTGCATGACCACGCGGGTGGTGCCGCCGGTGTAGGCTTCGGTGATGACCCAGGGATCAATCGTTGGCTTTTCAGTATTGCCCCAGCGCGATGGGATTTCGATGTCGCCGCACTTGGCGCGGAACAGTTGACCCCAGTCCGACATGTTGGCGGCTTTGGCGTCGTCGGCTGCTTTGGGGTTGTACTTGGGGTGGAACTGGCTGCAATAGTGCTTGGGGAACATCGTGGGGTACTGACCCAGCGGCGTTGCCAGTTGCTCCAGGAAGAGTGCGTACGGCGAGGCAAACGCGAACTTGACGGTGACCTCGTCGATCTTGGTCACGACGCACGGCTTGTTGGCAATCACCAGCGTCGACGGCACGGTCTTGTAAAGCTCGGAGTTCTTGGCGCAGTCTTCAATCGAAAACACGATGTCGTCGGCCGTGAAAGGCTTTCCGTCCGACCATTTCATGCCTTTGCGCAAATGGAAGGTGAACTCGGTCGAGTTGGCGTTGACGTCCCATTTGTGTGCCACGTTGGGCAGCACGGCGGTGAAAGCCAGGTTCCAGCGCACGAGGCCCTGGTTGCCGACCATGCGCAAGATGCCGTTGTGGTCAGCACTTCCGCGCAGGCCGCGGCGAATCGCGCCGCCATAGGTGCCCACTTTTTCTGCCTGGATCACCAAGGGGTTGGCGGGCAGGCGCTGCGCCAGTGCCGCCAGTTTGCCTTCGCTGACCAGTTTGCTCAGTGCAGGGGCTTCTTTGCCCGCCTGGGCCCAGGCTGTGCCTGCGCCGCCCAGGCTGGCCAGGGCGGCCGCGCCGGCAAATCCTTGCAGAACCTGCCTGCGGTCTGGGTGGCGAGCAGTCGTACTCGCGGAAGGGGATGGCTTCATGTTGTCTCCGGCATTAAGTTGTTTTGATGGGCCGACTGCAAACGCCGGCCCGCTCTACCGCCCATGCATTTCTTTGCTGAGTCCGGCGGGTAAGCAACTTTGTTTGACAACAAGTGCGCTGTCAAGCCAAGAGTCATCCATATAAACCCCTATAAATCAGGATAAACCCGAGATTTGGCCTAAAAGACGGGTTTGAAGTAGACAAAGTTGTAAGACCTATGGCCAAATGGCTTGGCAACTTACCTCGCCCAGCTTTCGCCTGCCGTCAACCTCATCAAGAACAAGATATGAAGATATCCCCCGCAACGATCGAAGAATTTGCCCAATCCGTGCTCGCAGTGCCGCCGCTGGCCCGTCGGCCCGACCTGTCCATGGACGTGGCCGCCAACCAGACGCTCATCCGCCATATCGAATCCGGCGGCATCCGCACCTTGCTGTATGGCGGCAACGCCAACCTGTATCACATGCCCGTGGGGGAGTACGCGGCGTTTCTTGAAATGGTGGCCGCCGCTGCCGGCCCGCAAACCCGCGTGATCCCGGCCATCGGCCCGGACTACGGCAAACTGATCGAGCAAGCACGCCTGCTCCGCGGCACGGGTTTTCAGACCGCCATGGTCTTGCCCATGCAGGGCTTTACGACGCCCGAGGGCGTGGCCGACGGCATCGAACGTTTTGTGCAAACCGCCGGCATGCCCGTGACGCTGTACCTCAAGTCCGAGCAGTACCTGGACCTGGACCGCTTGCAGCGCTTGGTCGAAGGCGGGCAGGTGCTGTGCGTGAAGTACGCCATCGTGCGCACTGACACCAACGAAGACCCTTACCTCAAAGGCCTGATCGAGCGCATTTCCACGGCACGCATCGTCAGTGGCATGGGCGAGCGGCCGGTGCTGTCGCACCTGGGCCAGTGGGGCCTGGCTTCATTTACCACCGGTTCGGGTTGCCTGGCGCCGCGCCTGTGCACGGACTTGCTGCACGCGATCAAGGCCGGTGACAGCGCCAAGGCCCAGCCCCTGTACGACGCTTTCATGCCGCTGGAAACCCTGCGTGACAACGTGTCCCTGATTCGCGTGCTGCATGACGCCGTGAGCTGGAGCGGCCTGGCCGACATGGGCGCGCAGCTGCCCTTGCTCAGCCCTACGCCTGCCGCCATGCGGCCGGCGGTGGAGGCCGCGGCCAAGGCCTTGCTCGCCCTGAACGCTCAGCGCTGAAGAGAGCCCGGCAAACCGGTTGCCAACTTCGGCAAGAATCTCGCCATGACAAGCATACGAGTTGAAAAAGCATCTGTGAGGGAGCCAGGCAAAGGCCTGGCCGATCTGGTGTACCGCGCCTTGCTGGAGCGCATTGTTCATGGCGACCTCAAAGAGGGCGACAAGCTGTCGACTGAGCAGATGCTGGCCGAAGAATTCAAGACCTCACGCCCCACGGTGCGTGAAGCGCTGTCGCGCCTGCGCGCCGATGGCGTGATTGCCAGCCGGCAGGGCGCAGGCACCTTTGTGACGCGCCGGCCTGACCCGGAGATCACGCGCTTCATGCCGCTGGAGTCCTTGTCAGACGTGCGGCGCTGCCTGGAGTTTCGCGCGATTGTTGAATCCGGCGCTGCGGCGCTGGCCGCCGTGATGGCCGACGAAGACGACCTGATCCGACTGCGCGAGGCTTTGAAGCGCCTGGAAGATGCGGTGGCCGACAACGCGCTGGGCGTGAAGGAAGACTTCGACTTTCACATGGCGATTGCGCACGCCAGCAAGAACCAGTTTTTCGTCTCCGTGCTGGCTTCCATCGAGCCGCACATGGAGTTCGGCATGAACCTGATGCGCAATTTGTCGCTGAGCAAAAGCAGCGAGCGCCTGAACCGCGTGCAGGGTGAGCACGGTGACGTGATGCAGGCCATTGAACAGCGCGACGCGGCAGCTGCAGAAGCGGCCATGCACGCGCATTTGACGCAGACGCGACTGCGGATGTTTGGCAGCTAAAGCCCTCAGAACTGAAAGTAAACGCATGCTAGATCGCCTTCTCATCACCGGCGCCGCCGGCCGCCTGGGCGGCCACTTGCGCAGCAGCCTCAAGCCTTACGTGGCCCGTATGCGGCTGTCGGACATCTTGCCCATGGCGCCCGCCGGAGCGAACGAAGAAGTCGTGCCTTGCGACCTAGCCGACAAAGCCGCGGTTAATGCTCTTGCCGCTGGCTGCCAGGCCATCGTGCACATGGGCGGCATTCCGAATGAGCAACCCTTTGAAAGAATCCTGGAAGCCAACATCAAGGGCGTGATGCACGTCTATGAAGCGGCGCGCAGCCACGGCGTGGAGCGCGTGATTTTCGCCAGCTCCAACCATGTGGTCGGTTTTCACCAGCAAGGCGATTTGCTCGAGACGGATTGCGAGCGCCGGCCCGACGGAAACTACGGCTTGTCCAAATCGTTTGGCGAGGATGTGGCGCGCTTTTACTTTGACCGCTACGGCGTGCAAAGCGCCTGCCTGCGCATCGGCTCGGCCTTTCCCGAGCCATTGGATCGCCGCATGCTGCACACCTGGCTGAGCTACCGCGACTTGACGGAGCTCGTGCGCTGCTGCCTGCAAGCGCCACGCCTGGATTTCACGGTGGCTTTCGGTGTGTCTGACAACCGCGACCCGTGGTGGAGCAACGCGGGTGCGGCGCACCTGGGCTTTGTGCCGCAAGACAGCGCCGAGCCTTTCCGCGCTGCGCGGGAGCAAACGCCCGCGCTGGACGCGGGAGACCCGGCCCGCATTTATCAAGGCGGCGGCTTTGTGAAACAGGGGCCGTTTTGAGCGCGGCCAGCGTGGGGCAAGTGCCCTTAAAAGTGCCTCTGGATACGCCCTTGAAACACCGCGTTAGCCTGGACGCTGAGCTGGTCGGCGGCTTGCCGGTCTTGCATGCCGCGCCCCAGGCGCTGGCGCACTTGCCGCTGCCCACCGTGTTTCTGTATCACGGCTTTAGCTCGTCCAAAGAGCTTTACAGCTACCTGGCCTTCATGCTGGCGCAAGCGGGTTTCAGGGTCGTCGCGCCTGAGGCGCTGCACCATGGCAGCCGGTTTGATGGCGACGAAGCCGGCCGCACGCGAAAGTTCTGGGACATCCTCAAAGCCAGCATCGACGAGCTGCCGCAATTGCACGCGCATTACGCGGCGCAGGGGCTCGTGGCTGACGGCCGGGTGGGCGTGATGGGCGCCTCCATGGGTGGCTACACCGCGCTGGGCTGCATGGCGCGCTACCCGTGGTTGGGGGCGGTGTGCTCGTACATGGGCTCGGCTTATTTTCAGGATTCCTCGCATCACCTGTACCCGCCGCTGGGCCATGTGGACGCAGGCAACGCAGCCGAGCATGCGCGCTGCATGCAGGTCTTGGCCGCCTACGAGCCTTCCGCGCAGCTTGAAAAACTCGCTGACCGGCCGCTGATGCTGTGGCACGGCGGGCAGGACGAGCGTGTGCCTTATGCGGAAAGCGAACGCCTGGTGAGCGAGCTGGGCGCGCGTGGCTTGACGCAGAACCTGCGCTTCATTCCTGAGCCGCAGGCCACGCACAAGATCAGTGTGAAAGCGGCCGAGGCGGGCGTGGCGTTTTTTGCCGAGAAGCTTTAGCCGCTCTGCGGCTTCAGCGCCTTGGCTCTAGCTCTGCGCCAGCAGCACCACCAGTGCACCCGCACCGCCTTGCGCGGGCATGGCCTGCGCAAAAGCCAGCACTTCTTTTTTCTGCACCAGCCAGCTCTGCACGCGGCCTTTGAGTACCGGCGTTTTGCCGGGTGATCCCAAGCCCTTGCCGTGCACCACGCGCACGCAGCGCCAGCCGACCTTGGTCGCATCCCGCAAAAACTCGCCCAGCGCCTCACGCGCGTCGTCGCGGCGCAGGCCGTGCAAGTCCAATTGGCCTTGGATGCTCCAGCCACCGCGGCGCAGCTTGCGCACGACGTCCGGCCCCATGCCGGGGCGGCGAAAGCTCAGCGCTTCGTCGGTGTCCAGCAAGGTGTCGGCGTCAAATTCGTCAGAAAGCGCTTCGCGCATCACAGCCAGCTCGTCGAGTTGCTGCTGCACGGGCACGGGGGCAGGTGGCTCGACCAGGATGGGCTTGACCTGGCTGTGGCGCAAGGGCAGGGCCTTGACGGGGCCGATGCTGTGCACAAAGAGGTTCTTCTCGGCCTGCCGCTTGCGGGCGGCGGCCAGGCGGGCAGCTTCGCGCTCGGCGGCCAGCTTGGCTTGAGCTTCAATTTCCAGCTTCAAAGCCTTGAGGCCACGCAGATCCTTGAGCACCGCAGGGGCCTGGATCCTGACCACCGCAGGCGCCTGGACGGCAGCCTTGGGACGGGCCTGGGTTTTGGCGGCTGGCGTTTTCATGCCCGGACTGTAGACCAAACTAAACCAAACCGAGCTCCGCCATCGAAACCGCTTCAGATGCCGTCACCACAAAATGGTCGAGCACCCGCACATCCACCAGCGCGAGGGCCGCTTTCAAGGTCTGCGTCAGGGCCTCGTCGGCACGCGAAGGCTTGGCGCTGCCGCTGGGGTGGTTGTGCGCCAGCACCACGCTCGACGCTTTCAGCGTCAGGGCTCGCTGCACCACTTCGCGCGGGTACACGCTGGTCTGCGTCAGCGTGCCCCTGAACATTTCTTCCAGGGCGATCAGTCGGTGCTGGCTGTCGAGAAACATCACCGCAAAAATTTCATGCGGCCGGCTGCCCAGCTGCAACTGCAAATAGTCGCGCACCGCCTGCGGGGACGCGATCAGCGGCTTTTCAACCAGACGCTGCGCCAGGGCGCGGCGCGACAGTTCCAGCACCGCCACCAGTTCAGCGCGCTTGGCCGGCCCCAGGCCCTTGATGGACTCCAGCTCAGCCGCGGAGGTGTGCAGCAGTCCGGCCACGCCGCCGAAACGATCCACCAGCTCCTGCGCCAGCACCAGTACGTTTTTGCCCTGGATGCCGCTTCTGAGCAGCAAGGCCAGCAGCTCGGCGTCGCTCAGCGCGCCGGCGCCGCGGGCCAGCAGTTTTTCTCGGGGGCGGGCGTCTTCGGGCAGGTCTTTGAGCAGCATGGGTTCAGCTTAAGTGGCGTCCTACGGGCGGGCAGGGCTGTTTGTTCAGCCGCGCCCAAGGCCGGGCTCCGCCTTTCTACAATGGGGCATTGGCGCCGCTTGGCCGCGCCCGAAAGCCCTGTTGATGTCTGATCCGTCCTCCCTCGCCACCGCTGCCGCCGCCACTGCTGCCCCCTTGCCCTTGGTCGGCCCGCATTCCTTTTTGACGCTGCACTACCGCATGGCCGCGCCCACGGTTAACGGCGTGCCCGGCGCGGACATCATCAACACCTTCAAGGACAAGCCCGCCACGCTCAGCCTGGGCACGGGTGAGCTGGCGCCCGCGCTGGAGCAGCGCCTGCTGGGCTTGGCTGAAGGCACGCGCGCCACGTTTGAAGTCCCGGCCGGCGAGGCTTTTGGCGACCGCAACCCCGATCTGCTGCAGTGGGTGGCGCGCAAGCTGCTCAATGAACTGGGCGACCCGGACGAGCAATACCGCGTGGGCGACGTGGTGCAGTTCCCCACGCCCGACGGCATGGGCCAGTACGCAGGTGCTGTGCAGCAGGTCAAGGCAGACGGCGATGCCGTGCAATTTGACTTCAACCATCCGCTGGCGGGCCAGCCGGTGGTGTTTGAAGTTCATGTGATTGGTGTGCTGTGAGCGCCGCCGCACCGGGCGTTACGCCACAGGAAATCTTGCTGGCCGAGCCGCGCGGCTTTTGCGCGGGCGTGGACCGCGCGATTGAAATCGTCGAGCGCGCCCTCACCAAGTTCGGTCGGCCGATCTACGTGCGCCACGAAATCGTGCACAACACCTATGTGGTCAACGACCTCAAGGAGAGAGGCGCGATCTTCATTGAAGAATTGAGCGATGTGCCGCCAGGGGCCACACTGGTTTTCAGTGCGCATGGCGTGAGCCGCGCGGTGCAAAAGGAAGCCCAGCGCCGGGGCTTTCAGATCTTTGACGCTACCTGCCCCTTGGTCACCAAAGTGCATGTGGAAGTGGCCAAGCTGCACAAGGAAGGCTACGAGTTCATCATGATCGGCCATAAAGGCCACCCGGAGGTCGAGGGCACCATGGGCCAGCTCGACAGCGGCATTCATCTGGTCGAAGAGGTGGCAGACGTGGCGCGCATTCGACCCGGGCAGACGGAACGCCTGGCGGTCGTCACGCAGACCACGCTGAGCGTGGACGATGCAGCCGAAATTTCTGCCGCGGTCAAAGCCCGCTTCCCCTTGGTGCGCGAGCCCAAGCAGCAAGACATTTGCTACGCCACGCAAAACCGGCAGGACGCGGTCAAGGTCATGAGCCCGCAGGTCGATGTGCTGATCGTGGTCGGCAGCCCGACGAGTTCGAACAGCAACCGCCTGCGTGAACTTGCCGCCAAGCTGGGCACGCCGGCCTACATGGTGGACGACGCCAGCGAGCTGCAGGAAGCTTGGCTGGAAGGTCGCAGCCGTGTGGGTCTGACTGCTGGCGCGTCAGCGCCCGAGATCCTCGTCAAGCAAGTGATTGACCGCATTCGCGCCTTGGGCGCGGTGTCGGTGCGCAAGATGGACGGCATTGAGGAGACCGTCAAGTTTCCCTTACCCAAGGGCCTGCGCATCGACCCTTAAAATCGCTCGATGCTTGACATCAATCTCCTTCGCAAAGACCTGCCTTCGGCCATCGCCCGCCTTGAATCGCGCAAGCGCCCGCAAGCCTTCCTGAACGTCGAGGCCTTCCAGACGCTGGAAGCCGAGCGCAAGACCTGCCAGATCCGTACCGAGGAACTGCAGAGTCAGCGCAACAACCTGTCCAAGCAGATCGGCCAGCTCAAGGCCAAGGGCGAAGACGCCAGCGCCGTGATGGCGCAGGTCAGCGCCTCCAAGACCGAACTCGAAAGCACCGCGCAACGGCTCGATGCCATTCAGGCCGAGATGCAGGCGCTGCTCTTGGCCGTGCCCAATTTGCCGCACCCCAGCGTGCCTGAAGGCGTGGGCGAAGCCGGCAATGTGCAGGTGCGGCAGTGGAGCCCATTGGGCGGGCAGGGGGCTGCACCAGCGGCGCTTGGTTTTGCGGCCAAGGACCATGTGGACCTGGGCCAGCCACTGGGGCTGGATTTTGAGGCCGGCACCAAGCTCACAGGCTCGCGCTTTACCGTGATGCAAGGCCCGTTGGCCCGCCTGCACCGTGCGCTGTCGCAGTTCATGCTGGACTTGCAGACCACGCAGCACGGCTACACCGAATGCTATGTGCCTTACATCGTCAATGCGGATTCGCTGCGCGGGACGGGCCAGTTGCCCAAGTTTGAAGAGGACTTGTTCGCGGCCAAAAAAGGTGGGCAAGAAGGGGAGGCTGAGAACGCTGCGCTGTACCTGATCCCGACTTCTGAAGTGCCGCTGACCAACCTGGTGCGCGATGAAGTGCTGGCCGAGTCAGCTTTGCCCATGAAGCTCACCGCCCACACCCCCTGCTTCAGGTCGGAGGCCGGCAGCTACGGGCGCGACACGCGCGGCATGATCCGCCAGCACCAGTTCGACAAGGTCGAGATGGTGCAGATCGTGCATCCAGACCAAAGCGATGCCGCGCTGGATGAAATGACCGGCCATGCCGAGGCCGTGTTGCAGGCCCTGGGCCTGCCCTACCGCGTCATGCTGCTGTGTACCGGCGACATGGGCTTTGGCGCGGCCAAGACCTATGACCTTGAAGTCTGGCTGCCTGCGCAAAATACCTATCGCGAGATCTCTTCGGTCAGCAATTGCGAAGCATTCCAAGCGCGGCGCCTGCAGGCGCGTTTTAAAAATGCGCAAGGAAAAAACGAATTTGTGCACACGCTCAACGGCTCGGGTCTGGCCGTGGGCCGCACCCTGGTGGCGGTGCTTGAGAACTACCAGCGCGAAGACGGCAGCGTGGCCATTCCGGCCGTGTTGCAGTCTTATATGGGCGGCCTGACGCAGCTCAGCCCGGCGGCTCAGTAAGGGCCAGGGCGGTTGCGCCATGCCCACTGACCTCGAAAGATTACGCCAGCGTCTGGCCCGCCTGCCTGACGAGCGGGCCGTGCTGGTGCAGGTCCAGGGCACGCAAGGCTCGGCCCCGCGTGACGCCGGCACCTGGATGGCGGTGTTCAATGACGAGGTGATCGCCACCATCGGCGGCGGGCATCTGGAGTTCCAGGCCATTGAGCGTGCGCGGCAGCTGCTGGTTGCGGGTTTTTCCAAGCAAGTCGAGCAGCAGCGTATGGCGCTGGGCCCAACGCTTGGTCAATGCTGCGGTGGAGTCGTGCACCTTCAATTCGAGGGGGTCAGCGCTGCGGACAGTCCTGCCCTGCAGCAGCGTTTGAGCACGGGCTACATGCCGGTGGCGCTTTTTGGCGGCGGCCACGTCGGCCATGCCTTGGCGGAGGTGCTGGCCAGGCTACCTGTGAGTCTGCACTGGATAGACAGCCGGGATGGCATATTCCCTGAGCATCTGGCGCTCAATGCGAGATGCGAACACTCCGAGCCAGTGCAAGACGCCGTCAAGGACCTGGCAGCCGGCGCCCGCGTCTTGATCATGAGTTTCAGCCACGCGGAGGACCTGGACATCCTGGCGCAGTGTCTGCTGCGTCAGCGCGCCCAGCGTGACTTGCCTTACATCGGTCTGATTGGCAGCAAGACCAAATGGGCCACGTTCAGGCACCGGCTTGAGGCTCGCGGCTTCAGTGCCGAAGAACTTGCCCACGTGACCTGTCCCATCGGCGTGCCCGGTGTCGAAGGCAAAGAGCCCGAAGTGATTGCGGTCGCCGTGGCGGCGCAGTTGCTCCAGAGTCGCTGACAGCTCTCGCTCAGCTGAAGCTAAAAAGCAAAAAGGCTTCAAAACCGAAGTCTTGAAGCCTTTTGAGCTTGTACTCAGCGCAAGGCTGAGTCAACTAGTGGGAACTGCAGGGCTTAGTAGCCGCCGCGACCGCCGCCGCCGCCACCGCCGTAGCCGCCGCGATCGCCGCCACCACCGTAGCCGCCGCCACCGCCGGAACGGTCACCACCGCCGTAACCGCCACCGCCGCCGCCGAAGCCGCCGCTACGTGGAGGACGTGCTTCCATTGGACGAGCTTCGTTCACAGTGATGCTGCGGCCGCCGAGGGACTGGCCGTTCATGCCGGTGATGGCTGCTTGTGCTTCGGCATCGCTGCCCATTTCCACAAAGCCGAAGCCTTTGGAGCGGCCGGTGTCGCGTTCCATCATGACTTTTGCGCTGGTGATCGAACCGAACTGGCCGAAAGACTGTTGCAGATCTTCGTCGCGAACGGAGTACGGCAGGTTGCCGACGTAAAGTTTATTGCCCATGGGGATTCCTCAAAAATACATAAAACAAGAGCGATGGGGTCCCGAAAGCACAACAAACTTGAGAAGTACCGCCGTAGCGCGCGAAACTGACCGATCACCTAACTTGTGCCAGTGCCTTCGCACCAAACACACCCCCATTATGCATGCCAGCCGGGCAGCGCTGTCTCTCCGGCAAAACCCTTGCTTTTTGGGCAGCCGATTTTGTATACACTTCGGCCGCAGACCGCAGCGGAGCCGGAAGCTTTTTCCAGTGTCGCGGTCCTTGCTGCTTACAGCGCCCGCAGTGGTGAGCAGTCCGACAGCCGTGCTTTGTAAATTCAGCCACCAGCGCTGACAAGGCACATGCTTTGCTAGGACTCTCGCATGGAAACTTATCTTCTCGACTGGGCGAACCTGCTTTTGCGCTGGGTTCACGTCATCACCGCCATTGCCTGGGTCGGTTCTTCATTTTATTTCGTCTTTCTCGATTCAAGCCTGACGCCGCCTGTCGATGAGGACCTGAAAAAGCAGGGCGTGAGCGGCGAGCTCTGGGCCGTGCACGGCGGCGGTTTCTACCACCCGGTCAAATTTGCCGTCAAGCCGCCTGCCATGCCGGCGCACCTGCATTGGTTTTATTGGGAAAGCTACAGCACCTGGCTTTCGGGCTTCGCGCTGTTCACAGTGTCTTACCTCTGGCAGGCCGGCACCTACCTGATTGATAAATCGCTGATGAACTGGTCGCCTGCCATGGCGGTGGTGGCCGCGCTGTCCTTCCTGGTTGTCTTCTGGCTGGCCTACGACGCGATTTGCCGCACGCTGGGCCAGCGCAAGAACGGCGATGCCTTGGTGGGTCTGGGCGTGTTGGTGCTGGTGTGCGTGGCCTCCTGGCTGGCTTGCCATTGGTTCGCTGGCCGCGCAGCCTTCTTGCTGGTGGGCGCCATGATCGCCACGGCCATGAGCGCCAATGTGTTTTTCTGGATCATCCCCGGCCAACGCACGGTGGTGGCGGACATCAAGGCCGGCCGACCTGTGGACCCGATCCACGGCAAACGCGGCAAGCAGCGCAGCGTGCACAACACCTACTTCACGCTGCCCGTGCTGTTTGCCATGCTGAGCAACCACTACAGCTTTACCTGGAATCACCCGCAAAACTGGCTGATCCTCATCTTGATGATGTTCGCCGGCGCGGCGATTCGCCAGTTTTTTGTGCTGCGCCACGGCTACAAGCTCGGTCGCAATCCGCATCCGCTGCCTTACGCGCTGGTCGGCGTGGCCGTCATCATCGGCACCATCATTTGGCTCAAGCCGGCGCCTCGGCCCGCTGCGGTGGCCAACGTCCCGGCCGCAACGGCCGCACCCGTGAGCTATGCTGAACTCAAGCCCGTGCTGACCGCCCGCTGCTACATGTGCCACGGCGAGCAGGTGCAAATGAAAAACGTGCGGCTTGACTCGCCCGAAGAAGTCAAGCGCCATGCGCAAGCGATTTACCAGCAGGCCGTGGTCAGCAAGATCATGCCCATGAACAACGCCACGCAGATCACGGACGACGAGCGCGCCTTGATTGGTCGTTGGTTTGAGTCGGGTGCAAATACGGCAGCGAACTAAAGAGCCGTGAAGTCGCGACGCTTAAGGTGTGCGCGCAGCCTCAGCCAATTGCACGGCCAACTTGTTGTGCTTTTCCAGAAGCGGCGGCAAGTCCAGCGTGGCCAGTTGCCCCTGGCGCACCACCACGCGGCCGTTGACCACGGTATAGGCCGCCTGGGGGCTGGCGCAGAGCAGCAAGCTGGCCACGGGGTCGTGCACTGCGCCGCCGGCAAAGCTGGTGGTCTGCAAGTCAAACAGCGCGAGATCCGCGCACATGCCCACGCTTAAATGCCCAATGTCCTTGCGGCCCAGCACCTCCGCGCCGCCCCGTGTGGCCAGACGCAAGGCATCGCGCGCGGTCATCTCCAGGGGCGCGGTGTCGCAGCCAAACACCGGCCGGCCGTCAGCGCCCGTGCTCGGTGCTTCCAGCGACTTGCGCAAGCGCGCCAGCAAGAGCGCTTGCCGGGCTTCGTTCACCATCTGCGCAGCGTCGTTGCTGGCGCTGCCGTCCACGCCCAAACCCACGGGCACGCCGGCGTCCAGCATGCGGCGCACGGGCGCGATGCCGCTGGCCAGGCGCATGTTGCTGCAGGGGCAGTGCGCCACGCCCGTGCGCGTGGCCGCAAACAGGCTGATGCCTTCGTCATCCAATTTGACGCAGTGGGCATGCCACACATCGGCCCCCAGCCAGCCCAGTTCTTGCGCATATTCGGCCGGCGTGCAGTTGAACTTTTCGCGCGAGTAAGCGACGTCGTGGTCGTTTTCCGCCAGGTGGGTATGCAGGCGCACGTTTTGCCCGGCAAAGCTGCGCGCCAGTCTGGCCGACTCGCGCATCAAGTCGCGGCTCACACTGAAAGGCGAGCAGGGCGCCACGGCCACTTGCGTCATGGCGCCGTGCCCGCTGTCGTGCCAGGTTTCAATCAGGCGCTGCGTGTCTTGCAAGATGAAGTCTTCGCGTTCGACCAGGCTGTCGGGTGGCAAGCCGCCCTGGCTCTGGCCAACGCTCATGCTGCCGCGCGTGGCCACAAAGCGCATGCCGATCGCCTGCGCGGCTTCAATGCTGTCGTCCAGCCGTACCCGACCCTCGCGGCTGTTGGGGTAGATGTAGAGATGGTCGCTGCTGGTGGTGCAGCCGCTCAGCAAGAGTTCGGCCATGGCCACCTGCGTGGACACCCGCACCATCTCAGGCGTCAGGCCCGCCCAGATGGGGTAAAGCCCGCGCAGCCAGCCAAAAAGCTCAGCGTTTTGCACCGCCGGAATCGCCCGCGTGAGGCTTTGGTACATGTGGTGGTGCGTGTTCACCAAGCCCGGCGTGACGAGGTGACCGCGCGCGTCGATGACCTCATCGGCCTCGGCTGGCAAGTCATGGGACTGGCCTATGGCTTCAACCACAGAGCCGCGAATGAAGATCGAGGCGTCTTTCAGCTCGCGGCCGGCGGCGTCCAGCGTGGCGACGCATTGGGCGTTTTTTATCAAGAGGGTGCGCATGACCGAATGGTAGCGAAGCCGCCGGGCGAATGCGCTGCGCCAAGGCACCCTATGCCCCTGTTTTAGTCACCCGCAAAAGGCACAATCCTTCAATGACCATGTCTTCAGTTCCTTGCCCCAACCCTTCCCGGCAGCCGCGCGAATTCTTGCAGCACTTGTTTGGAGCCGCCGTTCTGCGTGCACTGCCCCTGCACAACACCGCCGCCTTCTTGCCGCCACCACCCAAGGGCCGCACGGTAGTCATTGGCGCGGGCAAGGCCGGCGGCTCGATGGCGCAAGCCGTTGAAGCGCTGTGGCCTGCGGACGCGCCTCTTGAGGGTTTGGTGGTGACGCGTTACGCCCACATTCCCCCCCGGCCTGAAGGCTTGCCCGTGCGCATTGAAGTCGTTGAGGCCGCGCACCCGGTGCCCGACGCAGCGGGCCTCGCCGCAGCTGAACGCATCCTGGCTATGGTCCAGGGCTTGACGGCTGACGATCTGGTGCTGTGCCTGATTTCAGGCGGCGGCTCGGCGCTCTTGACGCTGCCCGCCGAGGGTTTGAGCCTGGGGGACAAGCAGGGCATCAACAAAGCCTTGCTCGCCAGTGGCGCCAACATTGCCGAAATGAATTGCGTGCGCAAGCATCTTTCGCGCATCAAGGGCGGGCGATTGGCAGCGGCTTGCGCGCCGGCCCGTGTAGTCACACTCACCATCAGCGATGTGCCGGGCGACGATCCATCCATCATTGCCAGTGGCCCGACCGTACCCGACGCAAGCACCTGTTCTGATGCGCTGGCCATCTTGCAGCGCTACGGCATCGATTTGCCGGAGGCTGTGCGCGCCCAGCTTGAAAGCGGTGCACTTGAGACGCCGAAGCCCGGCCACACAGGCTTTGCCGGCCACACGGTGCAGATGATTGCGACGCCCCAGCAAAGCCTGGAGGCGGCTGCCGCCGTGGCGCGTAAAGCGGGTTTGAACGCCTACATCTTGAGCGACGAACTTGAGGGCGAGTCACGCGAAGTGGGCAAGGTGCACGCCGCGCTGGCGCGCACCGCTGCGCATCAGGCTGGGCGTGAAGGCCAGCCCTTTAAAACGCCCTGCGTGATTTTGAGCGGAGGCGAAACCACGGTGACGATTCGCCCGCAACCTGCGGGTCAAGACAAAAAAGATCGCGGGCGCGGTGGACGCGCCGGTGAGTTCTGCATGGGCCTGGCGCTGGCGCTGCAAGGGCAAGCCGGCGTGTACGCGCTGGCCGCTGACACCGACGGCATTGACGGCGTGGAAGACAACGCGGGCGCTTACGTGGCACCCGACACCCTGGCCCGTGCGCAAAGCAAGGGCATGAAGCTGGACCGCTACCTGGACCGCAATGACGCCTACGGCTTTTTTGAGCCGCTGGGTGATTTGGTCATCAGCGGCCCGACGCACACGAATGTGAACGACTTCCGAGCTTTGTTGATCCTTTGAGATGACTCAGCGCATCCCCTCATTTTTGCGCCACGTCGGCCCCGGCGTCATCACGGGCGCAGCCGACGACGACCCGTCCGGCATCGCCACCTACACCCAGGCCGGTGCGCAGTTTGGCACCGGCTTGCTGTGGACAGTGTTTTTGTCGCTGCCCTTCATGATCGCCATTCAACTCGTGAGCGCACGCATTGGGCGAGTGACGGGCAAGGGATTAGCGGCCAATTTGCGCGACCACACACCGCGTACTTTCTTGTTTGCTGTGGTGGCGCTGCTCACTGTGGCCAACACCATCAACATCGCGGCTGACATTGCCGCCATGGGCGAAGCCCTGCAACTGGTGGTGGGGGGCGCCAGCCATGTGCACTCGCTGATGTTTGGCGTGCTCACGGTCGTGCTGCAAATCTTTGTGCCCTACCGGCAACTGGCCCCCATTCTGAAATGGCTGACATTGTTTTTGTTTGCATACGTTCTGGCCGTGTTCATGGTGCACGTGCCATGGGCGCAGGTGCTGCACGACCTGATCGTGCCCCAGCTCCAATGGACCTCAGCCTACTGGATGATGCTGGTTGCGCTCTTGGGCACTACCATTTCACCCTACCTCTTTTTCTGGCAAGCCTCGCAAGAAGTCGAGGAGATCAAGCTCAAGGGACGCGGGCAAGGCAGCCGCTCTACCATCCGGCGCGACCTCTTTCGCGTCAAGCGCGACACCATCGTGGGTATGGTGTTTTCAAACGCGGTGGCCTTTTTCATCATGCTGATGGGGGCCGTGGTCCTTTACGCTGCAGGCGTTCGGGACGTTTCTTCGGCCGCGCAAGCCGCCCTCGCACTCAAGCCACTGGCCGGTGATTTTGCGTTTGCCTTGTTTGCTGGCGGGGTCATCGGTACGGGCTTGTTGGCCGTGCCGGTGCTGGCCTCGTCAGCGGCTTATGCCGTGGCCGAGGCCTTTGGCTGGCCCGAGGGGCTGGAGCGCCGTTGGTATGAAGCCAAGCGCTTTTACGGGATCATTATTTTTGCCACGCTGGTCGGAACAGCGCTGGACTTCACGTCCATCGACCCGATGCAGGCGCTCTACTGGAGCGCCATCATCAACGGTGTGGTGGCCGCGCCCATCATGGCCGGGCTGATGCTGCTGGCCAGCAAGAAGTCGGTCATGGGGCCTTTTGTTTCAGGCACCAAGACGCGCTGGTTCGGTTGGGTCGGTGTGCTCATCATGAGCGTGGCTGTGCTCATGATGCTGTGGGATTTGTGGCCAGCGCGGTAAAGGTCAACCCGCGTTCGAGGCATTGGGCGCCTTGAGGGCGCGCAGCACTTCTTCGGCTGTGACCGGTGCATTCATGGCCAGGGGCCCTGCTGGCCCACGCGCCTGTGCAACCGCATCCCGCAGCGCTTCAAAAACGCTGATGGCCAACATGAACGGTGGCTCGCCCACGGCTTTGCTGCCGTAGACGTTGTCTTCGCGGTTGGGCTCGGGCCACAGCGCGACCTTGAAGTGTTCAGGCACGTCCCCTGTGGCCGGAATCTTGTACGTGCTGGGCGCGTGCGTGCTCAGGTGGCCCTTGTCGTTCCAGACCAGTTGCTCGGTGGTCAGCCAGCCCATGCCTTGAATGAAGCCGCCTTCAATTTGCCCGACGTCAATGGCGGGGTTGATGCTGGTGCCCACGTCATGCAGGATGTCCACCTTGATCACGCGGCTCTCTCCGGTGAGCGTGTCGATGATGACTTCGGTGCAGGCTGCGCCATAGGCAAAGTAATAAAACGGCCGGCCCGTGAGCGTGGTCTTGTCGTAATGAATCTTGGGCGTGCGGTAAAAACCGTCGCTCCAGAGCTGGATGCGGTTGGCGTAGGCCAGGCGCACCACGTCTTTAAAGGGCCGCGTCTGCTTAGGCGAAATCACTTCGCCTTCAACAAAGCGCACAGCACCGGCGCCGCAATGGTCCAGGCCCGCCACAAACTGCGCGAGGTTGTCGCGCACATTGCGCGCGGCGTATTGGGCAGCGCGTGCGTTCAGGTCGGTGCCGGCCGATGCCGCGGTGGCCGAGGCGTTCGGGATCTTGCTGGTGTCGCTCGCGGTCACGCGCACGTCTTCAAACAGTACGCCCAATTCGTCGGCCACGATCTGCCCGACCTTGGTGTTCAGGCCCTGGCCCATTTCGGTGCCGCCGTGGTTGGCCTGCACGCTGCCGTCGGTGTACACATGCACCAGCGCGCCGGCCTGGTTGAACAGCGTGGCCGTGAACGAAATGCCGAACTTGACCGGCGTGAGCGCGATGCCGCGGCGCAGCACCGGGCTTTGCGCGTTCCAGGCGGCGATGTGGTCGCGGCGTTGCTTGTAGTCCGACGTTTCAGCCAGCGCTTTGACCAGTGGCGCGAGGATGTTGTCTTCGACCTGCATGCCGTAGTGCGTGGTGTCGCGCCGGCCACTCGGTGTGCTCGCTGCTGCGTGGCAAGGCTCGTCGCTGTAGAGGTTGGCCAGGCGCACGTCGAGTGCGTCCAGGCCCAGGTGCCGCGCAATGTCGCCCAGCAAAGCCTCGGTCACGATCATCCCTTGCGGGCCGCCGAAACCACGGAAGGCGGTGTTGCTCTGCAAGTTGGTCTTGCAGCGGTAAGACGTGATGTCCACGTCTTCCAGAAAGTAAGCGTTGTCGGCGTGAAAAATTGCGCGGTCGGCTACAGGCCCGCTCAGGTCCGCGCTGAAGCCGCAGTTGGCGGCCATCATCAGCTTCAGGCCGCACAGGCGGCCTGATTCGTCAAAGCCGGCGTCGTATTCATAAACGAAAGGGTGGCGCTTGCCGGTGATGATGAAGTCATCGTCCCGGTCCAGTCGCAGCTTGACGGGCTTGCCGAACTTGCGTGCCGCCAGCGCCGCCCACACCGCCATGTGGCCGCTCTGCGTTTCCTTGCCGCCAAAGCCGCCGCCCATGCGCCTGCATTCCACGCGCACCGCGTTGTTGTCAATGCCCAGTGCGTGTGCCACCCAGTGCTGCGCCTCGCCAGGGTGTTGTGTGCTGGAGTAAACGACCCATTGGCCTTGCTCTTGCGGCAGCACGTAAGCCACCTGGCCTTCCAGGTAAAAGTGCTCTTGGCCGCCGACTTCGAAGCGGCCTTGCAGGCGGTTCGGCGCGCGTGCCAGCGCGGCCTCTGCGCTGCCGCGTTTCACGCTCACGGGCGGCAGCACGAAGCTTTTAGCTGCCAGCGCATCGGCCACGGTCAGCACGGCGGGCAGGACTTCAATGTCGAGTTGGACCTTGCGCGCGGCGCGCCGCGCTTGCATCACGCTGTCAGCCAGCACCAGGCCAATCACCTGACCCACGTGTTCGACTTTGTCCAGCGCAAAGATGGGCTCGTCATGCATGAAGGTGGCCAGCAGCGGGTCGCCGGGTACGTCGGCCGCCAGCACCAGGCCGCGCACACCTAGCATGGCCAGGGCCGCGCTGCCGTCCACACCGCGCAGCAGGCCGTGCGCGACGGTCGAAAGGATGGGCGCCGCGAACAGCGTGCCTTTGACCTCGGGAATATCGTCCACGTAATGCACGGCGCCGGCCACCTGGGCGCGGGCGCTTTCATGGAACTTGGACTTGCCTGCTGCACCTTGGGTCTGCAGGTCGGCGCCGGCGGTCAGCGCTTGCAAAACATCTTTGTCCGGGGCGTTCATGTCAAGGCCTCCAGGTTGAAGGATTCGAGGTTGATTTGCTGCACACCCTGGCTCTCCAGCCAGTAGCGCTGCAGCAAATTGCCCAGCACCTCACTGCGGTAGCCTGCGGTGGCCCGCATGTCCGAGATGGGCGAGAACTCCGCGCGCAGCACGGCCATGGCCGCCTGCACCGTGGCCAGCGTCCAGGGCTGGTCTTGCAGCGCTGCTTCGGTTTGTTTGGCGCGCACGGGGGTAGCGGCCACGCCGCCAGCGCCTATTGAGGCGAATTGGACGATGCCGTTTTCGATGTGGAGGTTCAGCGCTAGGCACACGGCCGAGATGTCATCGTCATAGCGCTTGGAAATCTTGTAGGCCTTCAAGCCTGTCTTGCTGACTTCCGGCACAGGCACATCAATAAAGGCCACGACTTCGTCTGCGGCCAGCAGGTTCTTGCGGTAGCCCGTATAAAAATCTTCCAGCGGCATGCTGCGCTCACCGCGCTGGCTTGCCAGCACGATGCGACTGCCCAGCGCAATCAAAAGCGGCATGGAGTCGCCGATCGGCGAGCCGTTGGCCACATTGCCGCCCAGCGTGCCGGAGTTGCGCACGGGCAAGCCGGCGAAGCGGGCGGCGAAGCTTTTGAGTTGCGGCCACTGGGCGGTGAGGGCGGCAAAGGCTTCGTTCAGTGTGGCGGCAGCGCCAATGCGCAAACGCTCCTGTGCGATGTCGATCCGGCGCAGCTCAGCCACGCGCGTGACGTCAATCACTGCCGCAAAGTCCTTGTGCAGCTTGTTGACCCACAGGCCTACGTCGGTGCAGCCTGCGACCAGTTGAGCGTCTGGCTGCTGGGCCCGCGCGGCCAGCAAGGCGGGCAGGGCGGTGGGCAGGCTGTAGCTCGCGCCGTCAACGGGCATGGGGGCTTCGATTTGCGCCAGCGCTTTTTTCAGCGCGACTTCGTCCAGCTGAACCTTGGGGAAGCGGTCCATTTGCTGCGCGGCATCCAGAATCGGTCGGTAACCAGTGCAGCGGCACAGGTTGCCCGACAGCTCAGCCTGGGCCAGCTCGCGGCTGATCGTTTGGCCTTGCAGCACATGGTTTTGGTACATGCCAAACAGGCTCATCACGAAGCCCGGCGTGCAAAAACCGCATTGCGAGCCATGGCACTGCACCATGGCTTCCTGCGCTGGATGCAGAACCGGAGCTTTTTCAGGGAATGAGGCCGCCTGGAGCAGCGGATCAGCAGCGATATCTTCTACCGTCCACAGCGCCAGCCCATGCACCGAATGCGCCAAGCGGATGCAGCTGTTGACGGCCTTGAAAGCGAGTGTTCCATCCTGGTTTTCAGCGGTCACCACGGTGCAGGCGCCGCAGTCGCCTTCGCCGCAGCCCTCTTTGGTGCCGGTGCATCCCAAGTCCTCGCGCAGCAGCTCCAGGAGCGTGCGGGTGGGTGGTACATTGCTCAGCGTTACAAGTTCCCCGCGCCGGATGAACTGCAGGGTGTGGGTGGACGAATTCGAAGAGGTTTTGGACATATTCATCTCAGGGTAAACAATAGCGCCACTGTCTGCATACCGCCAGGCATATCAAACGCATGTACTAAAAGGTATGAAAGATCAGTCGCTTTTCGACAAGATAGACCTCCATCTCATCAGGGTCTTGAATACCGTGCTTACAGAACGCAGTGTCTCGCGCGCTGCCATCCGCCTCGGAATGTACCAACCGGCTGTCAGCACTGCGCTGCGCCGCTTGCGTGACCTTGCGGGTGACCCGCTGCTGGTGCGCTCGGGCGGTGGCATGGTGCCCACCGACGCCGGCCTGCGGATGATCGAGCCTTCGGCCAGCATTTTGCGCGCGGCCGAAGTGCTTTTCAGCGATGCGCGCGGCTTTGATCCAGCCACCGCCACCACCGTCTTCAGTCTGGCCGCCAGCGACTATTTGGACCCGCTGTTTTTGCCGCAGCTGGTGGCGCAAATCAAGGCGCAAGCGCCGAAATGCCGCCTCGACATGCGCGCTCTTTCGGCTGAATCGGATTACCGCGCCCATCTGGCGCAAGGTGACATAGACATCGTGATTGGCAACTGGGCCGCGCCGCCGGACGACTTGCACATGGGCAAGCTGTTTGGCGACGAGGTGGTTTGCCTCGTGGCCGCGGACCACCCGGCCGTTCGCCGGGGCTGGGACGCCGAGGCGTGGCTGGCTTCCGAGCACATCGCCCCTACGCCGACTCATCCTGGCGCCAAAGGGGTGATCGACGATCACCTGGACACATTGGGCTTGCAGCGCAACATCATGGTGCGTTGCCCGCATTTCGGCTTGATCCCATCCATGGTGGCGTCCAGCCGACTGGTGCTCACCACGGGTCGCCAATACTCCGAGCGTTTTACCGATGTGCTGCCGCTCAAAGTGCTGCCCTGCCCCATCGAATTTCCGCGCATGATGTATTACCAGCTCTGGCACGAGCGCTCGCATGCGTCAAATTCAGCCAAGTGGCTGCGCGAACGGGTGCGGGCGGTGGCCACCGCCTTGCGCAAGGACACGCCGTGAACCGGCTCATTTCTCTGAATCCCTCGAATCCAGAAAGTCGCCATGACCGACCCTGATATTTCCAACCGTTTGGTGACGGGTGCCCCACGCCTGACGCTGTCTGGCATCACCAAGCGCTACCCGGCGGTGGTGGCCAACAGCGAGGTGTCTTTGACGGTGCAGCCCGGCGAGATCCATGCGGTGCTGGGGGAAAACGGCGCAGGCAAGTCCACGCTGATGAAGATCATTTACGGCTCGGTCAAACCCGATGCTGGCAGCATGCTGGTCGATGGTCAGGCGGTCCATATCCGCAATCCGCAAGAAGCGCGGGCGCTGGGCATCAGCATGGTGTTCCAGCATTTCAATTTATTTGAAACCCTGACCGTGGCCGAGAACGTGTGGCTGGGGCTGGACAAGCAACTCAGCCTGGCTCAGGTATCGGCTCAGATATTGGCCACCACCGAGGAATACGGCCTGCAGCTGGACCCGACGCGTCCGGTGCACACCCTCAGCGTCGGCGAGCGCCAGCGAGTCGAAATCGTGCGGGCGCTGCTCACGCATCCCAAGCTGTTGATCCTGGACGAGCCAACTTCAGTGCTCACCCCGCAGGCCGTCGAAAAGCTGTTCATCACGCTGCGGCTGTTGGCCGATCGCGGATGCAGCATTCTTTACATCAGCCACAAGCTCCATGAGATCCGCGCGCTGTGCAATGCCTGCACGGTGCTGCGCGGCGGCAAGGTCACGGGCGTGTGCGATCCGCGCCAGGAGTCCAACGCCTCGCTCAGCCGCCTGATGATCGGTGCCGAGCCGCCAGCCCTCGAACACCGCGAGGTCAAGACGGGCGCCGTGGTGCTGCAAGTCAAGGGCTTGAGCCTGGCCCGTGAAGACCAGTTTGGCGTGGACCTGAACGCCATCAGCCTGGAGGTGCGCGCCGGCGAGGTGGTGGGCATTGCCGGTGTGTCGGGCAATGGCCAGAAAGAACTGCTTTACGCGCTCTCAGGTGAGGACACCCGCGCTGACGCGGGATCAATTCAGGTCAAAGGCCAGTCCGTGGGCAAACAAGACCCGATGGCCCGTCGTGCTCAGGGCCTTTACTTTGTGCCCGAGGAGCGCTTGGGCCGCGGTGCCGTGCCCTCGCTGAGTCTGGCGCAAAACCTGCTGCTGACGCGACTTAACGCCGTAGGGCAGGGCGGCTGGCTCAAGTTGGGCGAACTGCAGGCGCAGGCCGCTGACATCATTGCTCGCTACAAGGTCAAGGCCGGCGGGCCGGATGCCGCAGCGCGTTCGCTTTCGGGCGGCAATCTGCAAAAGTTCATCGTGGGCCGTGAGATCGAAGCCGGCCCGCAACTGCTCATCGTCTCCCAACCAACCTGGGGTGTGGATGTGGGCGCGGCCGCGCAGATTCGCGGCGAGATATTGAAGCTGCGCGACGCGGGTTGCGCGGTGCTGGTGGTCAGCGAGGAACTGGAAGAATTGTTCGAGATTTGTGATCGCCTGTATGTGATGGCCAAAGGTCAAGCCTCGCCATCGCTGCCACGTGCAGAAGCCTCGGTTGAAAAAGTGGGCTTGTGGATGAGCGGGCTGTGGGATGTGCCCGAGGCTATGGCCGCGCAAAAGATGGCTGAAGAAGGAGCTTTGAATGGCTGAAGTCTTGAAAGCGCCAAACCCCGTGCCAGCGGCTAACTCGTCAGTGCGCATGCGCACCCGCTTGCAACTCGAGCCGCGGCCGCAGGCCTCACGCGCCTGGAGCTTTGCCTCGCCCATCCTGGCGCTGGTGCTCACCGTGGTCATCGGCGTTCTGCTGTTTGTGGCATTAGGCAAAGACCCGGTCAAAGGCTTGCAAGTCTTTTTTTGGGAGCCGATCCGCACGCCTTATGCGCTGGGTGAGTTGATGGTCAAGGCCACGCCGCTGCTCATCATCGCGCTGGGGCTGGCGGTGTGCTTTCGTTCCAATGTGTGGAACATTGGCGCCGAGGGGCAGTTCATCATTGGCGCAGTCACAGCCGGTGGTGTGGCCTTGCTGGCGGACAAGACCACAGGCGCCTGGATCATCCCGGCCATCGTGTTGGCTGGCGCCTTGGGCGGCATGCTCTGGGCCGGCATCACGGCGCTGCTGCGCGACCGTTTCAATGCCAACGAAATCCTGGTCAGCCTGATGCTGGTGTACGTGGCCGACATGGTGCTCAGCTACCTGGTCTACGGCCCCTGGAAGGATCCGGCGGGTTACAACTTTCCGCAGACTAAAACCTTTGAAGCCGTGACGCGTATTCCGCGCCTCATGGACGGCTCCCGCATGAACATGGGCATCTTGCTGGCGCTGGCTGGCGTGGCGGGCCTGTGGCTTTATTTGTTCCGCACTTACGCGGGCTTTGCGCAGCAGGTCGGCGGCTTGGCGCCAGCGGCTGCACGCTACGCGGGCTTTTCGTCGCGCCGGGCTTTGTGGGTCGCACTCTTGATTTCGGGCGGCACGGCAGGCGTGGCTGGCGCGCTGGAAGTCGCTGGCCCTATCGGCCAGTTGTCGCCCTATGTGCCAGCGGGCTACGGCTTTGCGGCCATCATCGTGGCCTTTGTTGGGCGGCTGCACCCGGTCGGCATTGTTTTTTCTGCCATTCTCATGAGCATGTTTTATATAGGCGGGGAATTGGCGCAATCGCGCCTGGGCTTGCCGAAGTCTTTGACTGGCGTGTTTCAGGGCCTGCTGCTGTTTTGCCTGCTGGCCTGCGACACGCTGATCGCCTACCGAATCAAACTCAAGCAGGAGCCGCGCTGATGGACTCAAGTGCCTTGCTGCTTGCAGCTACTTTGTCGGCCGGCACCGTGCTGGCGATTGCCGCGCTGGGCCTGCTCATCAACGAGAAAGCCGGCATCGTCAACCTCGGCGCCGAAGGCATGATGCTGTGCGCCGCGCTGGCTGGTTTTGTCACGGTGGTGCACACCGGCAACACCTGGCTGGGCTTTGCCGCTGGCATGGCGTCAGGCGCTGTGCTGGCGGGCCTGTTTGGCGTGCTGGTCATCTGGCTCAACACCAACCAATACGCCACGGGTTTGGCGCTCAGTCTTTTCGGCGCGGGCTTTTCAGCCTTTGCCGGCACGCGCTATGTGCAAGAAAAGTTGCCCGAGCAAAGCCAGTTCCCGATTCCTTTTCTGGCCGATCTGCCTTTTGTCGGCCCCGCGCTGTTCCGCCAGCACCCCATGGTTTATCTGGGCATGGCGCTCACCGCTGGCCTGATCTGGTTTTTGTACCGCACGCGTGCTGGCTTGGTATTGCGCTCGGTGGGCGAGAGCCCCGAATCAGCACATGCCCTGGGTTACCCGGTGCGGCGCATACGCCTTGCAGCGGTGATGGCCGGCGGCGCGCTATGCGGCTTGGCCGGCGCTTATGTCTCGGTCGTCTACACACCGCTGTGGGTCGAGGGCATGATCGCCGGCAAGGGCTGGATCGCGCTGGCACTCACCACCTTCGCCACGTGGCGCCCGGCACGGGTATTGCTTGGTGCTTATCTGTTTGGCGGTGTGACCATGCTGCAGTTCCATCTTCAAGGCCTGGGGGTGGATATCCCCAGCCAATTTTTGACCATGCTGCCCTACCTGGCCACGATTGTGGTGCTGGTCCTGATCTCGCGTAACCCGGCCTGGATCCGCGTGAACATGCCCTCATCCATCGGCAAGCCTTTCCATCCGGGGGCTTGAGCCTGTTGAGCTTGTTTTTCCGACTCATAATAGTGAGTTACTTTTCCTAACCCCGCCCCCTTTTTGGAGACGACATGACTGACCTGCAAAAACGTTCCTTGCTCAAGCTTGCTGCGGTGTCCGCAGTGGCAGCGGCTGCCCTTGTGGGCTGCGGCAAAAAAGAAGAAGCGCCTGCTGCTGCCCCCGTGGCTGCCGCACCGGCCAAGGCTGAGCCCTTGAAGATCGCCTTTGCCTACGTGGGCCCTGTGGGCGACGGCGGCTGGACTTTCGCGCATGACAACGGCCGCAAAGCCCTGGAAAAAGAATTCGGCGACAAGATCGTCACCAGCTTTGTTGAAAAAGTCCCTGAGTCGGCTGACGCTGAGCGCGTGCTGCGCGACATGGCTACCCAAGGCAACAAGCTGATCTTCGGCACGACCTTCGGCTACATGGAGCCCATGCTCAAAGTCGCCGCTGACTTCAAGGACATCAAGTTCGAGCACGCTACCGGCTACAAAACCGCTGACAACCTGCGCACTTACGACAGCCGCACCTACGAAGGCGCATACATGGCGGGCGTGATCGCCGGCAAGATGAGCAAGACCGGCACGTTGGGCGTGGTGGGCTCGGTGCCTATCCCTGAAGTCGTGCGCAATATCAACAGCTTCACGCTGGGTGCGCAGTCGGTCAACCCCAAGGTCAAGACCAAAGTCGTGTGGGTCAACGAGTGGTTCAACCCACCTAAAGAAACCGAAGCTGCGACGGCCCTGATCAACGGCGGTGCTGACGTGCTGTTCCAGAACACCGACTCCAGCGCCGTGCTGCAGACCGCCGAGAAAATGGGCAAGCGCGCCTTCGGTTGGGATTCGGACATGACCGCCTACGGCCCCAAGGCCCACCTCGGTTCGGCCGTGATCAACTGGGGTCCTTACTACATCAAGGCCGTGCGTGAAGCGCTTGAAGGCAAGTGGGCCACGGGCCAGGCTTGGTGGGGCGTGAAAGAAGGCGCGATCGACATGGTGTCCATCGCTGCTGACGTGCCAGAAGACACGAAAAAGCGCATTGAAGAAGTCAAGGCCGGCCTGAAGGACGGCAGCTTCAGTATCTGGAAAGGCCCGATCATGGACAACACCGGCAAGGAATTGATCGGCAAGGACGTGGTCGCGGACGACAAGTTCCTGGGTGGCCTGAAGTCTTACGTCAAGGGCGTGGAAGGCAAAGTGCCAGGCGGCTGATCTGCCCCTGCACCTTGAAGGCCAGCTTGCTGGCTTTTGCCTCAACAGCCACCTTCGGGTGGCTGTTTTTATTTGGGGGCTGGCAGAATCAAGGCATGACCCTCGCTCTCCCTGTTGTCGCCGCCGATCGCCTGCCCGAGCTCTTGCGGCGCATGCCCAAGGCGGAGTTGCATATCCACATCGAAGGCTCGCTGGAGCCTGAACTGATCTTTGCCTTGGCCGCGCGCAACGGCGTTGCCCTGCCGTACGCCAATGTCGAGGCGCTGCGCAGCGCTTATGCCTTTAGCAACTTACAGAGCTTCCTGGACATTTACTACGCTGGTGCCAGCGTACTGCTCACCGAACAGGATTTTTACGACATGGCACGCGCCTACTTTGTGCGCGCCGCTGCTGACAACGTCGTGCACGCCGAGCTATTTTTTGATCCGCAAACGCACACTTCGCGCGGCGTGAGCATGGCCACGGTCATCAACGGCCTGCACCGCGCCTGCGTGGACGCTGAACGCGAGTTGGGCGTGAGTGCGCTGCTCATCATGTGCTTCTTGCGCCACCTGAGCGAAGAGGACGCCTTTGCCACACTGGAAGAGGCGCTGCCTTTCAGGGACAAGATCGTCGGCATTGGGCTGGACTCTGGCGAGGTCGGCAATCCGCCAGAAAAGTTTGCGCGTGTGTTTGCGCGCTGCAGGCAACTGGGTTTTCGATTGGTGGCGCATGCGGGCGAAGAAGGGCCACCGGCTTATATCTGGACGGCGCTGGACGAACTGAAGGTCGAACGCATAGACCACGGCGTGCAAGCCACGCGCGACGCTGCGTTGATGCAGCGCCTCACACAAGACCGCATTGCGCTCACCGTCTGCCCGCTGTCCAATTTGAAGCTCTGCGTGTTTCCTGATTTGGCCAGCCACACGCTGCGCCAACTGATGGACGCCGGCATTGCCGCCACCATCAACTCCGACGACCCGGCCTACTTTGGCGGCTACATGAACGAGAACTTCACGCAGGCTTTTGCGGCTTTGCAACTGAGTTCGGCCCAGGCCTATACCTTGGCGCGCAACAGCTTTGTCGCCAGCTTCATCGATGCATCGGCCAAGGCTAGGTTCATCCGCCAGCTCGACGACTGCTTCGAGTCTTTCGTTTGATAAGCGCAACGACACCTCTGAGGAAAGAGGTCAAGCCCTGGACCGTCGCGCTGGCCGGCCTGGTCGCGCTGGCCGTGGCCTTGGGCATTGGCCGCTTTGCCTTCACCCCCATCATGCCCATGATGCTGAGCGACCACGTGTTGGATCTACCCACTGCGAGCTGGCTCGCCACTTCCAATTACCTGGGCTATCTGCTGGGCGCGGTGCTGTGCGCTTTGCAGCCCTGGCTGTGGGCCGTGGGCGCACGCATCAGTGGCCGAGCCTTGCCCACGCCGGCCTTTGTCACCTTGGTTCGCGCAGGTCTGGTGATGACGGGCGTGCTCACGCTGGCCATGGCCTGGGCACCTGCGCAGGCTTGGCCGGTTCTGCGCTTTGTGGCGGGCGTCACCAGCGCGATGGTTTTTGTTTTCACCGCGGGTTGGTGCTTGTCCCGACTGGCCAAGCTGGGCAAGCCTGCGCTGGCGGGCTTGATCTTCATGGGCCCCGGCGCGGGCATCGTGCTCAGCGGCCTGCTGGCCAGCGCCATGGTGGCGGCCCACTGGGCAGCGGCCAGTGCGTGGCTGGTGTTTGGTCTGCTGGCCTTTGGATTGGCGGCGCTCGTGTTCGGCCTTTTGCAGGGCGGTGATGACAGGCTCAAGGCCTTGGCACCACGGCCTGAGCAGAACAGGACGCACAGCCCAGCCGGGAACGACAAGACCGCGAGTCCAAGCACGCGCGGCAGTCATCGCGCCCAGATGCCGCTGCTCACGGTGGCCTATGGCCTTGCGGGATTCGGCTACATCATCACCGCCACTTTTTTACCGGTGATCGCGCGCGCAGCTTTGCCTAGTTCAGCCTGGCTGGATTTGTTCTGGCCGGTGTTTGGCAGCGGACTCATGCTGGGCGCCTGGATGGCGACGCATGTGCGGGCCGGTCGGGATTTGCGCTGGTTGCTCACAGGCTGCTATCTGGTGCAAGCCCTGGGTGTGGGCATTCCGCTGCTCAGCCCCAGCCTGACCGGTTTTGCCCTGGGCAGCTTGCTTTTGGGCCTGCCTTTTACTGCGCTGACTTTCTTTGCCATGCAAGAGGTGCGCCGCCTCAAGCCCGAAACAGCGGCCAGCTACATGGCGCTTTTGACCGCCACCTACGGCATGGGCCAGGTGGCAGGGCCGTGGCTGGTGGCCGTGCTCTTGCGCGGCAGCGTGGGCGCTGTGCCGGCTGATCCAGCGGCCGTTTTTCGTGTGGCGTTGGAGGTGGCTGTGGCCTCGCTCGTGCTGGGTGCCGCCTTGTATGCGTGGATGACGCGCGCTTATCCGTGGCCGGCCACAGCGGCTCAGGCCAGTACGCCCACGACCCCGCAGCAGCCCGCCCGTTAGAATTCAGGCCTTGCCTTCGCGGCGTCCCGGCGCGAAGGCTTTTTCATGTTTCCCGGGGCCATGTAGAGGACTACCATGTACAAAAACCTCGCTGCCACGCTCGTGGCCGCCTGTTTTCTATTTCCCGCTTTTTCCAGCGCGCAAACCGCTGGATTGGCACCCGCCAAGCCGACCAAAGAGACGACCAAAGAGCCCTTGAAAGTCGGCTTCGTCTACGTCGCGCCCATCACCGAAGCCGGCTGGGTGCGCCAACATGAAGACGCGCGGCAGGCCGTGCAGGCCGCTTTGGGCAACAGCGTCAAGACCACCTTTGTTGAAAACGTGGCTGAAGGCCCGGACGCCGAGCGTGTGATCCGCGATTTGGCACAGCAGGGAAATCAACTCATCTTCACGCCCAGCTTTGGCTATATGGAACCGACGCTCAAGGTGGCGCAGGAATTTCCAAACGTTCGCTTCGAGTCGGTTACCGGCTACAAGACCGCGGCCAATGTGGCCACGGCCAATGCGCGCTATTACGAAGGCCGCTACCTGGCCGGTATTGCCGCCGGCCGCATGACGCAGAGCAACTTGGCGGGCTACGTTGCGGGCTTCCCCATTCCCGAGGTGCTGCAGGGCATCAATGCTTTTACGCTGGGCATGCGCTCAGTTAACCCGGCGGCTGAGGTCAAGGTGATCTGGCTTAACGCCTGGTTTGACCCCACGCGCGAGCGCGACGCGGCCATGACGCTCTTCAACCAAAACGTGGACGTCGTGGCTTTTCACACGGGCTCGGACGCCGTGATGCGCGCCGCCCAGGAGCGCGGCAAGATGGCCGTGGCCTACCACTCCGACATGCGCAAGGCCGGACCGAATGCGCAGATCATTGCGGTCACGCACCAGTGGGGCGACTACTACACGCGCCGCGCCAAAGAGGTCCTGGCCGGCACCTGGAAGCCGACCAGCCTCTGGGGCGGCGTCAAAGAAGGCATGGTGCGCGTGGGCGACTTTGGCCCACGCGTGCCTAGTGCTGTTCAGACTGAAGTGCTGGCCCGTCAAAAAGATATCGGCGCCGGGAAATTGCAGCCCTTTGCCGCGGGCAAGTCAGCCGTGATGACCAGCACCGGCGCCGTGGCCATCCCGGCCCGGACGCAACTGAGCGACGCACAAATCCTGGGCATGAACTACCTGGTGCAAGGCGTGCAGGGCAGCTTGCCTAAGTAACAAGCTGAAGGCACGCGCACGGCCGCGTGCGAGCCTCCTGAGTTCACCGCGCCTCGTTCATCAACTCGGAGCGCAGCCATTCCTTGACCAGCATCATGTGCTCGGCCTCGGTGGTGGCCGCCACGCTGAAGCGCACGGCCATCTCGTCATGGCCTAACTCTTCCGCCACTTCCATCAACAACTCCCAGCCCGCGTGATCGGTGAGCTCGGCGCTGAGCAGAGCGTTCAGGCTTTGCGCCACCGTGGTGCGCGGGTCACTGATGGTCTGGATGATGCCCATGGACGTCACACCCACCACGTCGGCGCAAGGCGTCATGGCGGTGGGGTCGGCGCCCAGTTCTTCCAGCGCTTGCTTGACCAGATTCATGTGGGCTTGCTCTTCCATGCGTATGCGCTGCAGGCTGGCCAGGTCCACGCGGCTACCGCTGGCTTGAAGGCTGCTTTCCTGGTCCAAGGCCTCGTAGGCGTCGGTGTCGGGGTTGTCGCGGCTGGCGAGCGTGCTGCCCTTCGCTTTGGCGCCCTTGCTAGCTTTGTTGGCCTTGCTGCCCGTACTTTGCATGCTGCCGTTCCCGGTGCCCTCGCCTTGGCCTTGCAGCGTCATGACCTTCATGATCATCGCGTCGTACAGGCGCGTGCCGCCGCGCTCAAAAGCCAGGCGCTCGCCCAGCTTGTCCACCAGCGATTCCGGGCGCATGCCCATCAGCTTGGCACTGCCGGTTTGCACCATGCCGCTGAAGGTGCCCGGCACCGGGACTGAGCCCACGGTGTCGGCTTCCTCAACGTAGGTCCGATGCACCTGTTCAAACTCCCCGCGGTCACGCGGAGTTTCACTGCCCATGTCGGTGGCGTAGTCCACCATGGAGCTGCCGTGCAGCGGCGCCATTTGCATGCCGGTGCGGTTCATGCCCATCTTGGCGGAAGGTGTCGATTTGTCCATGTCTGTGGTCCTCTTTGATTTTCTAAGTGATGTTCTAGGCGGCTGCCGGGTTTGGCTCACGGTTCAACTCCGTGCCGGGCGACCACACATAGCCGCCAGCCACGCTTTGCGATGGTGAGCCCTCGGCGTTCAGTGTGTTGCGGTATTCGAGCGAGGAGCGTGCCTCCTGGCCTTCGCCCACAAACTCGGTGCCCGCTTTGCGCATGGGCACTTCAGCGGCAATGACTTTGCGCACAAAGTCGCGCTGGCTCTTGAACTGGATCTGCCTGGGCAAGTTCCCGTCGCCCAAGATTTCAGCCGGGTCTGTGCCTTCAAGGCCCTTGAGCAAGCCGCACACCACCTGAAAGTGGCCCAGCTCATAGTCCAGGAACTGCTCCCAGATGGCACGCAAGCGCGGATTCGTTTCCTGGTCCACACAGGCTTGGTAGTTGTAGACCTCGGCAGCTTCATGCAGCACCAGCTTTTCCAGCGGCGTTTCTTCGGGGTTGAGCATGGAGCCGTAGTGCGTGATGTGCTGGGCCTCGACGGACGCGATCTCGGCATAGAGCTGCCGGGCCAGCGGATCGGCAAACACCGGGCCGATGTTCATGTAGTAGTCGTGCGTCTGGTATTCAGCGCCGGTGAGCGTGATGGCGTGCAGCTTGGTGGCGAGTTCTGCGTCGCGCTCATAGGGGTTGAGCAGATCGTTCTCCGGCGCACGATGATGCACGATGGTCGGGCGTGCCGGCACGATGTCGGTGTAGCCCTGCAAGATGTTGTTGGCGTCTTTGCCCTCAAGGCGGTCCAGCAGCGCCGAGTAACGGTACAGGTGGTCAAAGTCTTCCAAGAGGCCAAAGCGGTAGCCCTGGGCCAGATAAGGGTCGGGCTCGTTCTGCGCGACCGAGGCGGTGATCTCGATAGCCGCCTGCTCGTAGGCAATCGTCGTCTCCAGCGGTGAATGGTCAGCCCCCAGCAGCCAGTTGATCATGGTGGCCTGGTGCTGCTCGATGCGCATGAGTTGCGCTACAGGCACGCGGGCTTCACGGTGCATGCGCAAGATCATTTGCTTGAGCCGTATGGCATCGGTTTCCACGCCGTTCATCAAAATTACGCGCAGCCGTGTGAAAGCGTCGTCGTCCAGCTTGCTGATGGGTTTTTGCACCAAGTCTTTCCAGGTGAAGCGCTGCTTGTCGATGGCGCAGCCGCGGGTGTTGAGTAGGTTCAAGGACATGGGGGCCTTTCATGGGAAAAGTCCATTTGAAAAACTTACCGGCAAGCCTGGTTTCGTCGTTTGGCGGCGAAGCCTGTAGGACGTCGGCCCCCCTAGGGCAACTGGCAACACCTCGGCTCGTTTATGTCCGTCATATGGTTTGGACGCTTTGGCCTGGACTGTTGTGCGCTAACCTTGCCGCCATGACCGTCAAAGCCTATCGAGCCGCCTTGCTACGTTTTGCGCCCGACCGCAGCGCACTGTATGAATCCGATGGTTTGCTGGTGGTCGGCCCTGACGCGTCTGGCACCCAGCGCGTGCTGCAGGCTGGCGCCTGGCAGGCCCTGCAGGCGGATTTCGCCGCCACGCATCCGAGAGTTGTGGTCGAGCACTTGCCTGGCCGCCTGTTGGCCCCCGGCTTTGTGGACCTGCACGTGCATTACCCGCAGGTCGATGTGATCGGCTCACCGGCCGAGGGCCTTTTGCCCTGGCTGGAGAATTACACCTTTCCGCAAGAAAGCCGCTTTGCTGATCCGGCGCATGCGGCAGAAGTCGCCCGCTTCTTTGTCGACGAATTGCTGCGCAATGGCGTGACTACGGCGCTGACGTTTTGCACTTCGCATCCCGCTTCAGTCAATGCACTCTTTAGTGAGGCGCAGCACCGCAGCCTGCGCCTGATCACCGGCAAGTGCCTGATGGACCGCCATTCCCCCGACGGGGTGCGCGACCAGACCGAACAAAGCCTGATCGACACCGAAGCCTTGATCCAGCGCTGGCATGGCGTGGACCGACTGGGTTACGCGATTACGCCGCGCTTTGTGCCCAGCTGCAGTGATGCGCAGCTGCGCGGTGCAGGTGAGCTGGCGGCCAAGCACCCCAGCGTGTGGGTGCAGTCGCACGTGGCCGAAAACCGCGAAGAGATCGCTTGGGTCAAATCGCTTTATCCGGCCGCGCGCAGCTATTTGTCCGTGTACGAGCAGTTCGGCCTTTTGCGCCAGCGCAGCGTTTATGCGCACTGCATTCACTTTGACGACGCAGACCGCGCGCTCATGCGTGACTGCGGCGCGGCGGCGGCCATCAGCCCGACCAGCAACCTCTTTTTGGGCAGCGGATTTTTTGACTATGAAGGCGCGGACCGCGTGGGCTACGCCTATGGTCTGGCCAGCGACGTGGGCGGCGGCACCAGCTTTTCGCCTTTTCACACCATGCTCGCGGCCTACTACGTGGGGCGAGAAGGGCAGACCAAGCCTGGCCTTTCGCTCAAGCCGCAGCAGCTTTGGTGGCAGCACACGGCCGGCGCGGCGGCGGCCCTGGGGCTGGACGGCGTGGTGGGCAATTTGCAGCCCGGTTGCGAGGCTGACTTTGTAGTGATCAACCCGCAAGCGACGCCTTTGCTGGCGCGCAAGACTGCTCAGGCTAAAAGCCTGGATGAGTTGCTGTTTTCACTCATCGTGCTGGGCGACGACAGGCTGATCGAGCGCGCGGTGCTTGCTTAGGTGGGCTGCCGGGAGCAGGTCTCCTCTTGATTTAGCACTTGACGCGCCCGTAAAATTCCGTACAGTCTGTACATATTCAATGACGGAGGTCTTATGTCAAGCGCGACGCAGTACGGCCTGGAGCAGGCCAGAGCCCAACTGCCGCACATCGCGGCTGAGGCCTTAGCGGGTTACCCCAGCGTCATCACGCGCCACGGAAAAGCTGTAGCGGTGGTCGTGCCGGTCGCGCAATGGCAGGCTGAGCAGGCTCAGAAGGCCGGGGCAGGCGGCATCTTGGCGCTGCGCGGTTCCGGTCGCGATCTGTGGCGCAATGGTGCAGCTCAGGCCGTGGCCGAGCTGCGCGACGAGTGGCAAGACTGAGTCCGTGGCCAGTCGTCCGGCAAACTTATGGGGAGGCCTGACTGAAGGCTGCACGGTGCTGGTCGACACAGCCCCGTGGATCTATCTCCTGCAGGACCACCCTGAGTTCGCCGCCCGTTTTGCGGGTCTTTTTGAAGCAGCGGCACGCGGGCAAATTCAACTCGCGCTCACCCCCATCACTCTGGCCGAGGTACTGACCGGCCCCTTCAAGGCCGGGCAAACCGCCTTGGCCAAACGCTACGAAACGGCCCTCGGCCATTACCGCCTGCTGCCCCTTTCTGCTCCGGTGGCTAGCCTGGCTGCCCAGTTGCGCGCGCAGTACCGACTCAAGCTGCCCGACGCCTTCCAGTTGGCTGCAGCGCTGGACGTAGGCGCGGCAGCCCTTGTCACGCACGACCGCGACTTCGCCGCTGTCGAAGGCTTGCCTGTCCTGTATGGGGGCTAGGGGCTTGCCTACAATGCAGCCCATCCGCCGCCCGGCGCACCCCAACACGAGCACCCCGCCATGAGCATCAAGAGCGACAAATGGATCCGCCACATGGCCGAGACGACCGGCATGATCGAGCCCTTTGAACCGGCCCAGGTTCGTGCGGCCGCTGACGGTCAAAAGATCATCAGCTACGGCACCAGCAGCTACGGCTACGACATCCGCTGCGCGCCTGAATTCAAAGTTTTTACCAACATCCACAGCACAGTGGTGGACCCGAAAAACTTTGACGAAAAAAGCTTTGTCGATTTCCATGGCGACAGCTGCATCATTCCGCCCAACAGCTTTGCCCTGGCGCGCACGCTCGAGTACTTCCGCATCCCACGCAATGTGCTGACCATTTGCCTTGGCAAGAGCACTTATGCGCGTTGCGGCATCATCGTCAACGTCACGCCTTTTGAGCCCGAGTGGGAAGGCTATGTGACCCTGGAGTTCTCCAACACCACGCCGCTGCCCGCCCGCATTTACGCTGGCGAAGGCTGCGCCCAGGTGCTGTTCTTTGAGAGCGATCCGGACGATGTGTGCGAAGTCAGCTACAAGGACCGCGGCGGCAAATACCAAGGGCAGGTGGGCGTGACCTTGCCCAAGGCCTGAGGGTTCTCGTCGCCATGAAGCTGAGCCGGCTGTTTCAGCCCCGTAACCCGCTGTTCTGGATCATGATGGCGCTCAACACGCTGTCGATGGCCCTGGTCTGGCTGGTGCAAAACCGGCCACTCAACACGTTGGGCTTACTCTTGGTTGGAGGTTTTGCACTGGCCAATGCCCTGCTGGGCAGCTGGCTGGCCTGGCGTCTGCTCAAGTCGCCTGAAGCCCCGAAGCGCTGAAGCCTGAAGCGTAGGTGGGCTTAGCGGCGCTGGGCTTAATCTCAATCAGCGCCGAATTACTTCCCCCGTATCCGCCTTGAAGCGAACCAGGCGCACGCTGCCGTTGGCGGCCGGAAAGTCGTCAAACACAGCGCGCACCAGCCAGGGCACGACGCTTGGCAGCGGCGCATCGCCTTCATGCAAGGCTTGCGCTTCGTACACCGTGCGCGGTGCTTTCGGGTCAGCCTGCGCGTCCAGCAAGCGCAGGCGCAGCCGGCTCAGGCTGACGGTTTGCACCACCTGCTGGTCACCCACATAGCGCGGCCCAAAAGGGTCTGGCCCCCAAAAGCCGGGGTAGATGCGGCCCTCGGCGTCTCGCCGGGCGGGGTGAAACACATAGCGGTCTTGGTAAACCGGGCGCAGGCTGGCCCGGTTTTCGGTCTCACGGCTCACGTTCAGGTCCACCAGGAAACGCGCTCGCTGGCCGGGCATGGCCTGTCGTAAACCCTGCTTTTCCAACTCGGCCGCCACCTGCGCGTCGTAGCTGGCTTGCTCCAGACTCCGGCTCCCTTCACTGGGCGCCAAGAGGCTGAAGCTGCTGCCTCTGGCGTCGGGCGGCCATTGCTGAAAGCTGCTGACCTGCGCGGTGATCACGCTCGCGCAACCGGAGGCCAGTGCCGCCAGCGTCAGGATGCAAAGCTTCAAAATTCTTGCGATAGACATATTTTTGAGATCCAAGCCCTGGTTGAAGGTTCCGCGGGCTGCGACAAAAGTATGTCTTAGGCCCGGCTCCTGGCTAGGTTACAGCACGGTGAGACAATAAGAGCTGTATGACCTCTTCATTCTCCAATCTCAACCTAGCCGAACCGATTGCCCGCGCCGTGGCCGAAATGGGCTACGAGTCCATGACACCTATCCAGGAGCAAGCCATCCCTGTGGTCTTGCAGGGCAAGGACGTGATGGGCGCGGCGCAGACCGGTACCGGCAAGACAGCGGCTTTTTCGCTGCCGCTGCTGCAGCGCATGATGGTGCACGAAAACGCTTCCACTTCGCCCGCCCGCCACCCGGTGCGCGCCCTGGTGCTGCTGCCCACCCGTGAACTCGCTGACCAGGTGGCCCAGCAAGTCAAACTTTACGCCAAGTACACGAATTTGCGCAGCGCAGTGGTGTTCGGCGGCATGGACATGAAGCCGCAGACCGCCGAGCTGAAAAAAGGCGTCGAGGTCCTGGTCGCCACGCCCGGCCGTTTGCTCGACCATATTGAAGCCAAGAACGCTGTGCTCAACCAGGTCGAGTACGTGGTGCTCGACGAAGCTGACCGCATGCTGGACATCGGCTTTTTGCCCGACCTGCAGCGCATCCTGAGCTACCTGCCGAAAAAACGCATCACCTTGCTGTTCTCGGCCACCTTCTCGCCTGAGATCAAACGCCTGGCGTCCAGCTACCTGCAAGACCCCATCACCATTGAAGTCGCTCGCTCCAACGCCACGGCCTCTACGGTCGAGCAGCACTTCTACAGTGTCCATGCTGACGACAAGCGCCGTGCCCTGCACCAGATTCTGAAGTCACGCGGCATGAAGCAGGCCTTCGTGTTTGTGAACAGCAAACTGGGCTGTGCCAAGCTTGCGCGCTCCTTGGAGCGCGAAGGCCTCAAGACAGCCGCGCTGCACGGCGACAAGAGCCAGGACGAGCGTCTGAAAGCACTCGAAGCCTTCAAAAAAGGCGAAGTCGATTTGCTGGTCTGCACCGACGTGGCAGCCCGCGGCCTGGACATCAAGGACGTGCCAGCGGTCTTCAACTTTGACGTGCCCTTCAACGCGGAAGACTATGTGCACCGCATCGGCCGCACAGGTCGCGCAGGCGCCTCGGGCCTGGCGGTGAGCTTTGCGGCCAGCAGCGACGCGCGTCTGGTGGCCGATATTGAAAAGCTGATCAAGACCAAGATCGAGCTCGAGCCGATGGAGTACGACGAAGACCGGCCGCGCATCAGCGAAGGCCGCATCAACGACGGTCGCCGCATGTACCGGCAGGGCGAGGAAGAAGCGGGCGGCGTCAGCGATGTACGCGAGCCGCGCCCAGCGCGTGAACCTTTGCGCGAACCCCGTGAGCCACGCGATTTCTCGCCTGCGCAAGGGTCCCGCGAGCCGCGCCGTGAGCCCGCGCCGCGTCGCAGTGCCCCGCGCGACCCCTTCTTTGACCAGCCCTACGAATCCAGCCTGCCGGCTGAAGCCCAGCCGGCGTGGGAAGCCACGGCCAAGGCAGCAGGCCCGCGCAGCATCTCCGCCAACATCAAGCCCAAGAAAAAGGTCGCTGCACTGTTCAAGACAGTCGGCTGAACCTTGCTGAAGCTTGTGCGCAGGCGGCCATAGCCTGCGCTCATTCTCAAGCCCCGGGACGCATGTCCTGGCAAGCCACTGAGATCAATTCGAACGCACCAGGCGCTGCGCCCACACGTGCTGCCGTGAGGCAGTCGCCCCAGGCGCAGCCTGTGTCCAGTGCCAAGGTGGTATTGCGCATCACTGGCGTGGTCTCGGCAGCGCCCAGGCCCAGGGTTGACCAGTGGCCGAACGCAATCGGCACCCCGGCGCTGGCCCGGCCAGGCACTTCAAACCAAGGCAGGTAACCGCCCGCAGGCGGCTCCAGAGCCTTGCCCTTGCTGGCAAATTCCATGTCGCCATCGGCCGTGCAAAAGCGCAGGCGCGTCAGCGCATTGACGATCACGCGCATGCGGTCCGCTCCCTGCAAAGTTTCAGCCCAGCGCGCCGGGCTGTTGCCGTACATGCCCGTCAAAAACGGACGCGGGTCTGGCGCTTGCAAGGCTTGCTCGACTTCATGCGCGAGTTCCAGCGTGCGCTGCGCACTCCACTGCGGCAGCACACCTGCATGCACCAATAGCCAGCCATGCGCCATGAGTGCCAGGCGCTGGTGGCGCAGCCAGTCCAGCCAGGCCGCGCAGTCAGGCGCGTCCAAAATGCCTTGCAGCGTGTCGCCCCGATGCGTCTGGCGGATGCCGTAGCCAACGGTTAAAAGGTGCAGGTCGTGGTTACCCAGCAGGCTTTGCGCGGCGTTGCCAAAGCCTGCCAAGGTCTTCAGTACGGCCAGCGATTCAGGGCCGCGATTGACCAGGTCGCCGAGCAAATAAATCGTGTCACGACTGGGTGAAAAGTCGATGGCGCGCAGCAAGCGCTGCAGCGGCGCGTGGCAGCCCTGGAGGTCACCGATGAAGTAAAGTGCCATGTGTTCATTCTCGTCTGGATCCATGGATTTCCTGCTGATTGCCCTGCTGACGCTGCTCAATGGCGTGTTCGCCATGTCCGAACTGGCGCTGGCGTCAAGCCGCAAGGCCCGGTTGGTTGCTACGGCCGAAAGCGGTGACAAAGGTGCCCGCGCTGCGCTCACCTTGCTGGACAACCCGACGCAGTTTTTGTCCTCCGTGCAGGTCGGCATCACATCCATCGGCATGCTCAACGGCATCATTGGCGAGGCTGCATTCAGCGGCGCCTTGTCGATGCGCTTGCAAGGCTGGGGCGTTGCCAGCGGCGCTGCCGATATTTCTGCCACCGCGCTTGTGGTGGTGGCCATCACCTACGTCACCATCGTGTTTGGCGAACTCGTGCCCAAGCGCATCGGCCAGCTTTACCCGGAGACCGTCGCCCGCCTGGTGGCCCTGCCCATGATGTGGGTAGCCAGCGCGGCCCGGCCGTTTGTGCGGCTTTTGTCCTTCAGCACGCAAGCCGTGCTGAGTCTCCTGCGCGTGGACAACGCGGCCCGCCAGGCCGTGACGGAAGAAGAAATTGCCGCCAGTCTGGAGGAGGGCGTTCATGCAGGTTTGATTGAAGAGCATGAACACCAGATGGTGCAAAACGTCTTTTTGCTTGACGACCGCTTGCTGCCCTCGCTCATGCTGCCCCGTTCGGAGATCGAGTGGCTGGACGCTAACGACACCGTGGCCCAAGCCATCAGCCAAGCCAGCGTATCCGGCCACTCCTGGTACCCCGTGTGCCGCGGCAGCCTCGACGACGTGGTGGGCGTGGTCAAGCTGGTCACCTTGTTGGCCTGGGCTGAAAACACCCAGCATGACGCGAGCTTCACGCCGGGGCAAGACCGCGTGGGTGCCCATGTGATGCCAGCCGTGTTTGTGCCCGAATCACTCAGTGGCATGGAGTTGCTTGAACAATTCCGCGAACGTTCGACCCGCATCTTGCTGGTGGTTGATGAATACGGTGTGGTGCAGGGCCTTATGACGCCCATGGACATGCTTGAAGCCATCACGGGTGAGTTGCAGCCCGGCGCGCAAGTGGACGCTTGGGCGACACAACGGGCCGATGGCAGCTGGTTGCTCGACGGCGTGATGCCGGTGTCTGAGCTCAAGGCCAGGCTGGACATCCGGCAGTTGCCAGCTGAGGAGCGGGGCCGTTACAACACGGTGGCCGGTTTGCTGCAAAGCGTTTCGGGCCGGCTGCCGGGGCCCGGCGAGCGCATGGACTGCGCGGGTTGGCGTTTCGAGGTGCTGGACCTGGACGGAAGGCGGATCGACAAAGTGCTGGCCAGCCGCTTGACGTCCTCACCGGACGCCGAACTGGACGCCACGGGCTAAGTGACGAATTAATTGACGAATTAGCTGACGAATTAGGGCGTGTTGCCAGCGGGGCGCACCGCCGGTGTCACTGTGATGGTGACCTCATTGCCGCCAAAACCGGCTGCCTGAATCTGCACCGTGGCCACGCGGTCTCCTTTGCTGAAAGTCAACACGCTCAGTCGCGAGAAAGAGCTCGAGCCCAATGTCCAACCTGCGCCCGGCAGGCTGTCCCGAAAGAAGGTGAAAGCATTTTGGGGCTCGCCGGCGACAGCCAGACTGATGCGACCCGTCCAGCGATTCCCCGTGCCCATGACCAGGGTGTCCTGGTTGCGCACGGTAGCGCCGGTCGGTAGCGGCATGTCGCCGGCCAGTTGGCGGGCGGGTGCTTCAGGGGCTGCGCCGTCCATCTGTGCGGGTGCAGTCAGGTTCACGCCGCTGCAGCCGAGCAGCGCGGCGCTGCTCAAGACAAGCAGACTCTTCAGGTGATTCATGGCGGGCCCGATCGAGCGCTGTGCTTGCGGGATGCCCGCAAGCGTTCTGGCTCATCTTTCAGTGTGGAATTGTAACGAGAGGGTGTTCAGCAGCACGGTCGCGGCTTGGTCAAAAGTCATGCCTCAATGGCGCCATCTTCGGTGCCATCTTCGGCGCCACGCGCACGCGGTGGATCAATGTAAATCTGCAACTGCATTTCGATTTCCGCAAGTAGCACCAGCATAGAGTGCAGTCCGGCCTCCCGCTGAAAACCGAGCGCTTGCAAGGTTTTCTCAGCTTTTTCGAAAGCTTCGGCCGCCTCAGTCGCGCTGATGGCGTGGCAGCTGCCCTTCATCTTGTGCAGCAGAGGAGCCAACAGGTCCGGTCTTTCAGCCGCCGCGTTGAACTCGGCGCGCCAACCCGGCAGCTGGTCCACAAAGGCCAGCGCAATTCGCCGCATCAGTGCCGGGTTGCCGCCAGCCTGCTGCTCGAAGCGTGACACGTCCAGATGTCCCACTCGACGGTCTTCAGTCCGGTGTGGTGTCAAGCCGCTGACCGGTGCTGCCGGTGTAGCTGTACATGCGCGTCAATAAAGCCACGCAGCCGGTCCATGCTCAGCGGCTTTGGCAAAAAGAGGACCTCGGGCGGAAGGCCGCCGCGCTGCTCAATTTCTGCAGGGCTGAGCGCAGACAGAGCTACTGTCGCGATGGAGCGGTACTCGGCCCGGCTGAGCACCATGTTGATCAGCCTGAAGCCATCAAAGGGCTCCATATTGAGGTCCGTGATCAACAGACGCGGACGCGTGCGCTCCAGGTGCAGCACGGCATCCAGGCCATCCGAGGCTACGGTGCATTTCACCTCGGGGTAATAGGTTTCAAAAACGCCGACCAAAGCGGCTGCGGTGGCAGCGTCGTCTTCTACTATCAGTACATGAACTTGGTTAGCGCCGCTGCCTGTCGCTTCAGGCGGCGAAGGTTGGCGCGCTGTGCCAGCGTGTGAAGAGGCCAGCCTCAGCATGGCTTTTGGCCCCATTTTTTGGTCCAACTCTTCAATGGAACTGCGCAGGATGCGGCGGTGTCCGCCGCTGGTCTTGACGGCCGGCAGCTTGCCCGAGTCCACCAGCTTCTGGATGGACGTGCGAGACAAGCCGAGAATCTCGGCGGCCTCTCCAATACCCACAAAATCCACTGTCATTCTTGAGGTCCTTGTGCCTGGCCTGCGGCGTTGGACGCTGTGGAACGCGTGCCCGTGCCCCGGCTTGGCAATTGATGATTCAAAGTGTCGACTTTGATGCGACGGTCGACAACGTTTATAACCACTGGATACATTTTGGTTAAATCAACTGTCCCAATCAAAACAATATCCACAGACTTTCGCATCGAAACGCCAGGCATCCGTCAAATATGGGTGGTTACAGCCTCACGCCTGCCAAGCTTGCCAGATAACGTTCGATGATTAACAGCTCATCGGCTCGCGGTGAACCCCTGCCAGTGACCACGGCAAACACATGGCCCTGAAATCCGTCGCGGGGGTAAAAGCTCAAAAATCCCCAGCCGATCAGCAGCTGTACGAAGGTGCTGGGCGCAAAAGTCGCGCTGCCTGTGGCGGCATCGGCACCGTTCATTCGCAAGCGTTGGGCCCCGGCTTGTGAGCTGAAACCGAGCACTGAGGGCGTCCCGGCGATCAAGCCGGTGAGGCCTGTCAGGCGCAGCGTCTGGCGGTTGCTGTCTTCAACGATCAGCTCGGGCTTGTTGCCGCTCAGTCGCAATTCTGACTTGTACAAAGCCTCTGCGCGCGAGGCCTGAAAAACCACGCCGGTGTGGTTGTTGCCCGGCACGCTGATGGCGGCCAACGCAAAGTGCGGGTCCTCCAGGTTGTAGGGCGTGCGGTTGCGCGGATTGGCAATCACACCGGCGCTCGGCATGGTTTTTTTGCACCACAGACCTTGCGTGTCATAAGCCGTGTGGTCTGCGCAGGGCCGGCCATTGATCACCCGCATAAGTGGCACTTGCGCGCTCCCCATGAAAGGCTCTTTGTTCAGCCAATTGAGCATTTCCATGGCGTTGCCGGGGCTCGAACCAAAGCCTGAGTCGGCCACGGCGCGCACCAGTTGGCCGGGGGCTGCGGGTTGGCCCAGCATGTAGTCGGTGTAAGCGTCGGCCATGTCCCATTTGCAGGCCTTGTATTTGGCCAAGATCGCCATGGCCGCATCAGCCAGGCTGGTGGCTTCATAGGCCACCGGGTCATTGAGCGAGTAGACGCGGCGCGCAGGCGGTGGGGCCGTCTGAGCGTCAGCGCTGGCGTAGCTCAGCGTGCTCACGCGGTTCAGGCCAGGTGAAAAGCTGAAGCTGTCTTGCCCATTGGCGCCAGCCGGGATGGTGAGCATGGTTTTGGACAAGCTGCCGCCATTGCTGGCGCTCACCGCCACAGCCAAGGGTGCGGTCAGGTTACCCCGCGCATAGACGGTGTAAGTCAGCGGCGTGCCGGCCAGGCCAAAGCCAGGGCCGTCGTCATAAAGGCTGGCGCCAGAGATGCCGGCCGCGGCCTTGAGCACGCCGGCCACGGCCGGCTCCAGCGTCTTGTTCTGGTGCCAGCCCGGCGTCTGGTTGATGGGGTAGTTGCGGATCTGCCAGTGGTTGCCGCCCATCCAGGAAAACACCTCACAACCGGCTTGCTGCGCGGCCACAGCGGCGCGGCTGAAGGACGTTTGCCAGCGCACATCGTCAACGGGCATGCCCACTTCCGTTAGCGCCAGCCGCACGCCTTTGGCCTCGGCCCAGTCCAACGCGATCTTCAGGCGGTCGACGCCTGTGGATGTGGTGATCGGCGTGCTGCCAAAGCCTGCGCTGTAGTTTTTGGCCACCTCGGTGTCCCAGTCAAAGGCGTGGCCGTTGCTGAAGGCGTCCAGGTACATATGCACTTCATAAACGAGCTTGTCGCCCGCCAGCGGATACGCAGGGTTCAGCCGGCCAATCGTCATGGCTGCGCTCCATTCATTGCCGGGCACGTAAATGGGCGTGTCGGCGTCCACCGCGCGTATGGCTTGAATGGCAGCCTGCACAAAGGCCGGCAAGATGCTCAGGTCTTCACCGCTGCTGGACTCGGTGATGCCGCCCGCACGCGGCAAATCATGCGGCTCGTTCATGAGGCCGTAGCCGCCCAGGCCTGGGTGGCCCTTCCAGCGCGCAGCCGCCCGGCCCCAGAAGTCGCTGAAGTGAGACGGGCGCAGCGTGGCGCCAGACGCCAAGGCAAAGATGCGCATCTGCACCTGGCTGGGGTCGCTGGTGTAGGGCCGCAGCAGCGGGCTGGGCGGCAGCGTGAGGCCGAGCACGCTGCCGTCGCTTTGGTACTTGAAGTCCTGGTAGCGCGCGTAGTTGTGCAGGTCGATGATGCAGGTGATGCCTGCGGCGGCATGCGCATCCAGAATGCCCGTGATGTAGCCCTCGTAATACAGATGAAACGCGCCGGGCTGGCCAATGGCTGCGCGGGCTGCGTCATTGGGCACGGTGTCATGCAGCATGGGCTGCAGCAACTCCCACTGAATGGGCAAGCGGTTTTTGGTGAAGCCTTGCGCCGCCAGGTAAGCGACGTCGGCCGCGCGCGGCACTGTGAAGTGCAGGTTGGGCGCTGAACTCAGGCCGTAGCGCAAGCCAGGCGCGGCCCATTCCATGCCCGACAGATTGGTGCCCACGGCCGTGCGGCGCTGGGGCTGGCCGCTGGTCTGTGCAGAAGCTGTTGCTGAATCCGCTGTAGCGCTGACAGGCGGCGCGGGGCTTGCTGAACTGGCAGTGCTGGCAGTGCTGGCAGTGCTGGCAGTGGTCTTGGTCGGTGTTTTGCCAGACTCGCCGCTGCAGCCGAGCAGCAAAGTGCCAGCGCCCAGCGCCACCGAGAATTCGCGTCGTTTCATGGGCCAAGCCTTGTAATGGGCTGGGTTGTAACTCGGCCTCGCCAGGAGGCTGCGGCTCGACGGCGCGACATTGACACTCAGTCCCATAACTTGCATCTTTTGCCAAGGCTCTTACCAATCAAAGGCAGCAGCTCGGCAGATGCACAGCGGACAAAGAGCATCCGCGCAGACGAAAAAAAGCCCGCTGGAGAGCGGGCTTTTGCGTCGGTTTGCGCCAAAAAGGCGCGACGCTCATTTCTTGACGCAGGCTTTGTCTTTTTCGTTTTCTGCTTTGCTGCAGTCAACTTTCTTGTCGTCCATTTTGCCGCCGGCGTGGCTGGCTGCGAAAGCGGGAGCTGCCATCAGAACGAAGGCCGATGCGATAACGGAGATCAAAGCTTTCATATGACACCTTCAAAAAAATCATTAATAAAAGTGCAGAATGAAAAAGATGAGTCATTCCGCCAGCCGAGGTTAACTGAATTCATGAAAAACTACTTTAGTGAGCCCCGCCGACTAGGGAAACACCTGATTCATCCAGGGCTTTCTGTCTTGGTGGCGGCAGCAGTGACTTGGGCCGGGCCCAGCCTGGCGCAGGCGCGCTTCATGCCCGTCGCCACAGACGTGGTGCTCAGCTCTTCGGTCCACGCCGTCGATGCGGGCGCGGCGTCGCTTCGCACCCTGGACCAGGCGTGGCGCCGCAACCCGCAAGATCAAGACGCTGCGCTGGCTTATGCGCGGGCTGTTTTCCTGATCGGCCTGACCGAGGGCGATCTGCGCTGGTATGGCTCTGCCAAGGCCGCCTTGCAACCGTGGTGGAAGGCGACGGCGCTGCCGGCCGACGGCTATTTTTTGCGCGGCCTCGTCAAGCAAGGCTTTCATGACTTTGCGGGTGGGCTGGCCGACATCAATCAAGCTATTGCGCTGGACGAAGCACGGCCTGAGTTTTGGTCCTGGCGCTTTGCGCTGCACCTGCTGGTTTCAGACATGGATGCCGCAAGGCAAGACTGCGCGACCCTGGGCCGGCTTTTCGGCGCGGACGAACTCGCGGTGTGCCAGGCTATCTTGCAGTACCGCAGCGGGCAGCCCAGCCTGGCTGCCGCACGTTTTAAGCAGATCGTCGCCTTGCCAGGCTTTGCCGGGCCGCTGGCGCAAGACTGGTTGCGCTTGCATTGGGGCGAAGCCCTGCGCACGTCGGGCCAATACGACGAGGCCATCAAGGTGTGGCAGGCGCATCTGGCGCGCAGGCCTGCGGCGCATCCGATCCGGCTCGCCCTGGCCGAGCTGCTGAACAAGCAAGGACAAGCCGCTGCCGCCAAGGCCGTGGCCAATGTGCCCAATCCGAGCGACGCGCTGCTGGTGCAAAGTCTGCTGGCCAGTCGCGCCCTGAAAGACGCTGAAACCGCCAAGCTGGCGACCCAGGTCGCGGCCCGCTTTGACAGCCAGGCCTTGCGCAAGGAAGCGCTGATCGAGCGGCCGCAAATGGTTTACCTCATCAGCTACGGCCAAGATCCGCAAGCGGGCCTGGCCATGGCCATAGCCAATTGGCGCGACCAGCAAGAACCGGCCGACGCGGTGCTGCTGCTGCAAGCGGCCTTGCTGACCCAGCAGCCCAAGGCCGGTGCCAGCGTGCTCGACTGGATGCGCAAGACTGGCTACACCGATCCGGTACTGGCCAACCTGGCTCAGCGGATTCAGGGGGCTGGCAAATGAGCGCGTTCCTGCAAACCCTTGTTTTGCTGTTGCTACTGCTCAGCGGGCCCGTGCGCGCGCATTCGAGCAGCAACAGCTATTTGTCACTAAGCCTTGCGGGTGAGCAATTGGTTTTGCGCGGCGACATCAATCTGCGCGACATCGACCTCATATTTGACCTGGACCGCAACCGCGACGGCCGTGTGACCTGGGGCGAAACCCAAGAGCGCGCCCCTGAACTGCAAAGCTGGCTGGCCCAAGGCCTGGGCTTGCGTACGGGTCAAGGCCCGTGCCAGTTGCTGCCCAGTGACTTGATGGCCAGCACCTATGCAGACGGCAGCTACCTGAGCGCGCAGTGGCAAGTCAGCTGTCCGGGCGCTAGCGCCTCCCAGTCCGTGCCAGACGGTTTGGCGCTGCGTTACGGCCTCATCTTTGACAGGGACAACCTGCACCGAGGCCTGCTGCGTGTGGATTTGCCGGGCAACCAGAGCAGCGTGATCTTCAGTCCCGACCGGCCCGAGGCGCAGGTCGGCCGCGGGGAGGGCGGCGCGCTGGCTGTGTTCAAGCGTTATGTCATTGAGGGCATCTGGCACATCTGGATCGGCATTGACCACGTGCTCTTCCTGCTCAGCCTGTTGCTGCTGGCGCCGCTGGTCCCTGCGCAACGCAAAGTGACGCAGTGGCGCGGCGAGGCCCGGATGCGCCCCGCGCTGATGGACGTGTTGGCGGTGGTCACCGCCTTCACGGTGGCGCATTCCATCACGCTGGGTCTGTCGGTGCTCGAGCTGCTCAAGCCGCCGGCTGACTTCATTGAGCCGGCCATTGCGCTGTCGGTGGTGGCCGCGGCAGTCAACAACCTGCTGGGCCGTTCTTCACTCAAGCGCTGGCGGCTGGCTTTTGTGTTCGGCCTCATCCACGGTTTTGGTTTTGCCAATGTGCTGCTGGACCTGGGCTTGCCTTCGCATCAGCTGGCGCTGGCCCTGGCCGGATTCAATGTGGGCGTGGAGCTGGGCCAGATCGCCATCGTGCTGGTGTTTTTCCCGCTGGCCTGGGCCTTGCGGCACACCGCGTTTTACCGCTGGGGTGTGGTGGTGGCAGGCTCTGCCGCCATTGCCGTGCTGGGCCTGGGCTGGACGCTGCAGCGCCTGGGCTGGGCTTCGTTTGGCTTCTAACACTCGGCCTTTAACGATCGGCCTTTAACGCTCGACCTTTAGTTCAGGCCGGGGCTGGCCGGCTCGTAGCAGGCCAGCAACGCAGAGACAGCCTGCGCAGTCCCTGGCGCGGCCGTGGCTTGCAAGTGCGAGCGTATGCGCGGGCCAGGCCACCACGGCGCGGTGCTGCCGCTCCAGATGGCGCGCTCAGGCAGGTGCAAGCCCTCGCCTTCGAGTTGCAGCAACACCACGGCCGGGTTCAGCTGCGCAAAGTTCAGCTCAGCCACCAGCCAAGGGCCGAGTTGCTGCAGGCTCACCAGCTGCACATGCCGCGAGTCGGGCGGGCTGTAGTCGCCAATCACGCTAAGTACTTGGCTTGCCGCCGGGCTGCTCACGCTCAAACGCTCAACTGCGCTGCAGTCCCGCTGGAGTTGATTGCGGTGGTCGGCCACCCAGCCGATCACGTCATGCTTTTTCCCCAGCCAGACGCCAAAGTAGCGGCCGTCCTGCGCTTCAACGTCCACATGCGCATTGAGCACTCCCAGGGTGGTGAGTACCAGCAAGGTGGCGGCGACGTGGCGTTTCATGGCGGAGCGGATCTTAAGCGCGGCCACCGCGGGCATGACAAAACTACCGGCAATTCCGTCCGGGATACAGGCCTATGGACCCATGCCAAGGCGCTGCTTTGTCTCATGTGCGGTAACAACCGTAACGGCCTAATGCATCTGAAGGCAGTTTCTCGTTGCGCTGAGATGATGCACCGTTGCGCGCCCGGCAGGGCTTGAGCCTAGGGGCTCTCTGCCATTCGTCATTCTTTTTCAAGAAGCACCTTGTGCACTTTTTGCAGGCTGTTCCTCCTACTGCTGATTCGCAATCGCTGCCTCGGCTGAGTCCAGGCGAGCACCCGCTCGGTTTTCTGGGGCAGGGCAGCGTGGGCGCGCTCATGCAAATCCACGACTGGTCTGGCTCTGCTCTGGGTAGCCCTGCCAGCTGGCCGCAGCCCGTGCTCACGCTGGTGCGACTCATGCTCTGCTCAAGCAGCCCTATGTGCCTGGCCTGGGGGCCGCAACTGGCCTTGCTTTACAACGACGCTTACGTCGCAGTTTTGGGCGAAAAGCACCCAGCCTCGCTCGGCCAGCCCCTGGCCAATGTGTGGTGCGAGATCTGGTCGACCCTCGAGCCGATGGTGGCGCAAGCCCTGGCGGGCCAGACGGTGCACCACGACAACGTGGCTTTCAACATCGAGCGCCGCAAGGGCCAGTCCGAGGAGGCGTGGTTCAGCTTTTCCTGGGTGCCGGTGCACGACGAGGGCGGTACCGTGCAAGGCTTTTTTGCCAATCTCACCGAGATCACGGCCAGCAAGCATCTGGAAGCCGAAAGAATCGAGAGCGAGCGCCGCGCCGCCGCGGCTGCTGCCTCCATCGAAAGTGAAAGGAGCTTGCTGGACGCCTTGCTCGAAGCCGCGCCTGTGGGCATCATCGTGGCCGATGCAGCGGGCAAGCTGGTGCGCGTCAATGCTGAAAACCGCCGGCTCTGGGGTGCGCATCCCTTGTCTGAAAAGGTGGACGAGTACGGTGAGTGGAAAGGCTGGTGGGCCGATGGCTTGGCACACCATGGCCAGCGGATCAAGTCTGACGAGTGGGCGCTGGCACGCGCGCTGCGCGGCGAAGAAGCACCGCGCGATATTGTTCAGATTGAAACTTTCGGCCCCACGTCGTTTCGCCGCACCATCCTCAATTCAGGTGCGCCCGTGCGTAACGCCGAAGGCGAGGTCATCGGGTCGGTGATTGCGCAAATGGACATCACGGACCGGGTGCAGGCCGAGCAGACAGCGCGCGAGAACGAGGCCAAGTTCCGCAACATCACCAATGCCATGCCACAGATCGTCTGGTCCACCTTGCCCGACGGATTTCATGACTTTTACAACCAGCAGTGGTACGACTTCACGGGCGTGCAAGGGGGCTCGACCGACGGTGAAGGCTGGAACAACATCTTTCATCCCGATGATCAGCCCCGGGCCAAGGCGCGCTGGAGCCAGAGCCTGGCCAGCGGTGAGACCTACGAGATTGAATACCGTTTGCGCCACCACAGCGGGGACTACCGATGGGTGCTGGGCCGGGCCTTGCCGCTGCGAAATGAGCGGGGCGACATCGTGCGCTGGATGGGCACTTGCACCGACATTCACGAACGCAAGATGTCGCAAGAAGCCTTGCTGCAGTCCGATCAGCGCAAGGACGAATTTCTGGCCATGCTCTCGCACGAGTTGCGCAACCCGCTGGCGCCCATTGCCACAGCGGCCGACATGTTGGCCGGTGGTCACCTGAGCAACGCCGACGTGCAGCGCCTGAGCCGCGTGATTGGCCGGCAGGCCGTGCACATGACCAGCTTGATTGACGACTTGCTGGACGTTTCGCGCGTGACGCGCGGCCTGGTGGCCCTGGCCACTGATGCCGTGGACATGGCCGACGTGGTGGCTGAAGCCGTCGAGCAAGTGCGGCCCTTGCTGGTGGGGCGCGAGCACCACTTGCAGACCAAGCTGGCCTTGGCCGGCGCCATGGTGCTGGGTGAGAAAAAGCGCCTGGTGCAGGTACTGGCCAACTTGCTGGGCAACGCAGCCCGCTACACACCCAATGGCGGAAGGATCGCGCTGCGCGTCTCGGTCAGCGGGGACGAGGTTGAGTTGACTGTGTGCGACAACGGCATTGGCATGTCGGCTGAACTGGCGCTGCGTGCCTTCGAGCTTTTTGCGCAGGGCGAACGCACGGCCGACCGCTCACAGGGTGGCCTGGGCATCGGCCTGGCGCTGGTGCGCAGCCTGGTGCAGTTGCACGGCGGCAGTGTCACCGCGCACAGCGAGGGCGCAGGCTACGGCAGTGAGTTCAAGGTGGTGTTGCCGCGCCTGCATGTGGCGACCGAGTCCAGCCGCCCTTTGAGTGCTGTGGCCCACTGCAAGCACCCGGTGGCGCGCGCGCCGCTGCGCTTGCTGGTGGTGGATGACAACCGCGACGCCGCCGACATTCTGGGCATGTTTCTGGACTTGCTGGGCTACCAGGTGGCGGTGGCCTACGGCTCTGTGCAGGCGCTGGCCCTGGCGCAAGAAGTCATGCCCGACGTGTGCTTGCTAGACATCGGACTGCCGGACATCAATGGCTATGAACTGGCCTTGCAACTGCGCACGCTGCCGGGCCTGGAGCAGGTGGCTCTGGGGGCCGTCACGGGCTACGGCCAGGCGCGTGACAAGCAAGCTGCTTTTGAGGCGGGTTTTGATGCCCACTTTGTCAAACCCTTGGACGACGCCAAGCTCCAGGCCTTCCTGTCGGAGATCGATGGCGCCCGCGGAGATGGGTGCAGCGGCTTGGGTGCGGTGCCTGATTGAGCGGTTCAGACGTGGGAGCTCAGTCGCTTTCTTTGAGCGAAATCCCCTCGTGCGCCGCCACCCGCTCCAGCGCCCGCTCGAACAAGGCCCGTGCCGAGCCCGACACGGCGCACAGGTAAGCATGCAAGTGGGCGTCATCAGCGTGCTGGTTCAGGCATTCACGGCTGTACTGCTCAAAGCTGGCCAGCTGCGTGATGAGTTCCGCCACATGGCGCGGGCATTCGCACAGCACATCGCTTGAAATGCCGGCCACCCGCATGAGTATGGCGTCCGAATACTGGCGCGGCGGAATTTCCGTTGGCGGCGCGACCATTGCCAAAGCACTGGGGGCGGTGGCTTGCGCCGCATCCACCAACAGCACAGCGCTCACAAAGTCGGCCAGTTCGTAATCCGACAGCGGCTCGCGGCGCAGCGTCATGCTGCCCGCGCGCTGTGCCGCTTCGGCCACTGCATCGGGCCCATAGTTGTAAATCACCAGAGTCTGACCAATGCCGTGTTGCAGCGCCAGGGCTTCGATTTCGTCACGCGTGCTGGCGTGCAGGGTGTTCACCTTCACCAGCAGCACGTCGGGCCGCACGCTCAGCGTGGCAGCTTGCGCCTGGGCCAGGTCCATGAAAACGTCACTCACCTGCAAGGCCTTGCCAGGGAACTTGAGCGTGAACTTTTGCGAGGCAATGCGCCCAGCCAAACCCAGCCCCACCACGGCCATGCGCACGCGCTGGCCTTGCAGGCTGCCGGTGGCCTCGTTCAGCGCGCCCGCGTGTTCTGCAAACAGCATGGCCTGCAACTCAGTGGCCGGCAAAGTCGCGATGCCGCTGATCCCGTGGCCCAGGTCGGTCAGCTGCTTGAGCAGGCCGGCCTTGTAAGCGTCGGCCGCGCTGTACAGCCTTTGCTTGCCGGCGGTTTTGTCGGGTGCAAATGCGCCGTGGCGCAGCTCCCACGCGCGCAGCGTGGTCACTGGCAGGCCGGCTTGACGTGCCACCTCGCCAATGCGGTGCCGGGGGGTCAGGTCTTGGGGGTTGGTGTCCAGGGTTTTCATGAATTTGTGTAGATTTAATCTGTCTTGTGTAGATTAAAACATATATATCTCAGGTAAATCTTCTTTTATTAGGGGTTTTCATGTAGATTAGCGGCTTCTTTACAAACATTCGCGTAGATTGAAAGGCCGCTCATGCTCTCCAAAAAAACGCTCAAAGCGGTCGAGGCCGCCCTCGTTGTCGCCTACTACACACCAGGCGCCCCGGTCACCGTCAAGGAAATGTCGGGTCTGCTGGGCTTGTCCGTCTCTTATCTCGAGGGCCTGGTGGTGCCGCTGCGTGTGCACGGCATCGTGCGCGCGGTGCGCGGCCCGGGCGGTGGTTATCAGTTCGATGCACGGCCCCGCGACGTCAGCCTGTGGGATTTGGTGAAGATTTTTGAGGTTGATGTCATTGCCGCCCGCAATCCGCAAGGCGAGCTGGGCCTGGATGCGCTGGAAGAAGCCATGCAGCGCGAAGTCCAGACCTTTCTCTCGTCCCGCACCTTGGCGCAATTGCTGGACGAGGTGCAACTGCCGGCGCGCAACAAGGCCCGCAAAGAAAACAGCCTCAACTTCAAGCCTCTGCCCATGCCGGTGATCCCGCGTGGTGTGAGCTGGGTCTTTGACTGGCGCCCGGCCGGCATGGCCTGAACTTCTTTTTCTTCAATTCACAGACCCGGAGCACCCCATGAAATTTCTCAACTCATTCAAGTACGGCAACGACCTGATGGAAGTGCTGATCGAGGGCAGCAACCCTTACGCGCGGCAACTGCTGGCGGAGCACGACGTCGAAGCTTTGCGCCAGGTCCTGGCACTGGACGAAAAGCTCAGCGCCTATGCGCTTGGCCGTGTGGTGGGTGAAGGCCGGGGCGCCTGGTACCTGACTTCAACCAGTGTGCTGGTGCAAGGCGCCGGTCCGTCTGCGGGCCTGGTGCGTGTGGCGCTGAGTGATGTCCAGAGCATGAGCTGCCGCAAAGGCCGTTATGGCTACACCCTGAACCTGCAAGCTGCTGGCCGCAGTTTTGCCATGTTTGGCGTGGCCGAGGCGCTAGGCATCAGCCTGCACCGGATCCTGTCGCGCTCAGCGCCCTGCACACCCCTGGCTCAGCCGGTGGCGTTGACGCCTGCTGACGCCCTGCACGCCGTGCACTGCTTCAGTGACGCCGCCTTGCGCGCCCAGCCGCTGGTGGCCAGCAGCAGCATGTCGACCCAGGCCTTGCTGGCCCTTGTCAAGGCCTCGTCTGAGCTGGGCATGTTTGAAGCCGGCGAACAAGCCGCGGTGGGTCGCTACCTTGCGGCCCAAGAAGAAGCGCTGCCAGCCTGAGGCTTGACGGGCGCTACCGCCTGATTTGCAGTCCGGCCACAGTCGCCGCTGGGCCGCAGATCTAATCGCTTCACGCGGCTCCTTGAGGTGCCGCTTGAAAGATTTGAATGCGGCGTCTTCTTTTTCGAATGGCTGGCTACATAGCGCTGCGTACCGGCCGTTTGGCCGGGCTGTGGCGCAAGCTAGGTCCTGTGCGCGGTGCTCAATGGGCTGAGTATCTGCGTCGTCACGGCGGGCTGCATCGCATGGGCGTGGGCTGCTCGGTGCAGACCAACGTGTCCATTACCGACCCGGCCTATACCGTGCTGGGAAACAATGTGCACCTGAGCGGTTGCACCTTGTTTGGTCACGACGGCAGCGTCAACATGCTGGCCAAATTGCTGGGACGTCCGCTCGACAAGGTTGGGCCTGTCATCCTGGGCGATTTCGTGTTTGTCGGCCATCAGGCCATCGTGATGCCCGGCGTGCGCATTGGCGATCGCTGCATTGTTGCCGCAGGTGCTGTCGTGGTGTCGGACGTGGCTGAAGGCACTGTTGTGGGTGGTGTGCCTGCCAAGCCAATCGGCACAACCGCCGCCATGTGTGAGCGTTTGATGAGCGAGATGGACAGCCTCCCCTGGTACAGCCTGATCGCCAACCGCAAGGACCCCACGGCCGGGGCGGATGCCGCGTTGGACGCGATGCGCAAGGCGCACTTTTTTCGCCACCTCCCGGCCGCTGCTGTGCTCCCAGATGAGCGAAGATGATGCGCCTGCGTTATGCCCATCAGCCAGATTGAAAGAAAATGCTTCGCTCCCGCTTCATTCGATTGACCTTCCTTGCCTTGACCGCAGTCACCTCGGCACTGACAGCGCCCGTTACCAAGGCGCAGGGCTATCCTCTTTCCCAAGCCGAGTCGCTGGACCCTGTGGGCAATAGCAGCGCAGCCTTTGCAGACTTCATCGTCAAGGATATCGCCCGCTACGACAAAATGGTCAAGGCCACCGGTGCAAAACCAGAGTGAACTGTGGCCGCGGCGAGGGGTAGACAGTATTCCGTTTTTTCGGAATTAAGAACAGTTTTATTCTGCTTTTAAGTTGGGTGTCGTGGTGTTACCTTGGAAGTTCACAGGAGCACATCATGAAGAAAATCCTCTCTCTTTTCACCCTCGTTCTCGCTGTCTCAGTCGGCAGCGTCGCCTTTGACGCCGAAGCCAAACGCCTTGGCGGCGGTAAGTCCAGTGGCATGCAGCGCCAAAGTACAACAGCACCGGCTGGCACCAACCAGACGGGCCAAGCCGGCTCGCCCGCCCAGGCTGCAGCCGCACCGGCAGCAGCGGCTGCGGGTGGCGCCGCTGCTGCCTCCAAGCGCAGCTGGATGGGCCCCTTGGCCGGCATCGCCGCTGGCGTGGGCTTGCTCGCGCTGGCCTCGCACTTCGGCTTTGGCGAAGCCTTGGCCAACATGATGCTGATCGGCTTGCTGGTGATGGCCGGCCTGATGGCTTTGGCCTTCTTCATGCGCAAACGCGCTGCCAGCCAAGGTACAAACCTGGCGGGCGCGGGTGCAGGCATGGGCCAGGTGGCGCGACCTGCGCAGGATCCATTGGATGCGTTTCGCAGCCCTGCGCGTTTCGAATCGCAGCCTGAGCAGCAGAGTGCGCGTCAGCAAGGCTCAATGATCGGTTCGGCCATTGGTTCAGGTCTGGGCGGAGCAGGCTCGGCGCCGGTGGCTATCCCTGCTGACTTTGATGCCGCTGGCTTTGCCCGCAATGCCAAGGCGCAGTTCCTGGCGCTGCAAGCTGCCAACGACGCCGCTGACTACGACAAGCTGGCCGCCTTCCTCAGCCCCGACATGCTGCAGGCCGTGCGCGAGGAGATCATTGAACGCGGCGGCGCAGCACAGGAAACCCAGGTCTTCGGGCTGGAGGCACAAGTGCTGGCTGTGGCAGAAGAAGCAAGCCGCTACGTCGTGAGCGTGCGCTTTACAGGCAGCGTGCGCACGGAAGCAGGCGTGGCACCCGACGACCTTGATGAAGTCTGGCACCTCACCAAGCCCCGCGCAGGCCAGGGTGGCTGGGTGATTGCTGGCATCGAGCAGGGCAAGTCGGGTAACTGAACGCGGCTCGCCAACAAAAAAGCCCCGCTTTGTAAGCGGAGCTTTTTTTATTTCTTGGTGCCGGAGAGATGAATCGAACACCCGACCTTCTCATTACGAATGAGCTGCTCTACCGACTGAGCTACACCGGCACAAGCGCGAGATTATAGCCCGGTGTGGTAGCTGGTAATGCGCTCGACTTCGTTCCTGGAGCCGAGCACCACGCTCACGCGTTCGTGCAGTTTGCCGGGCTGGATGTCGAGGATGCGCTGCTTGGCGTTGGTGGCGGCGCCGCCGGCTTGTTCAACCAACCAGCTCATGGGATTGGCTTCATACATGAGGCGCAGCTTGCCGGCTTTTTCGGGCTCGCGCTTGTCCCAGGGGTACATGAACACGCCGCCGCGGGTCAGGATGCGGTGCACGTCGGCCACCATCGACGCGATCCAGCGCATGTTGAAGTCTTTGCCGCGTGGGCCGTCCTTGCCTTGCAGGCATTCGTCGATGTAGCGCTTGACCGGCTCGTCCCAGTGCCGCATGTTGCTCATGTTGATGGCGAACTCCTTGGTGTCTGGCGGGATCTGCACGTTTTCTTCCGTCAGCACAAAAGAGCCTTGCTCGCGGTCCAGCGTGAACATGGCCACGCCGTCGCCCACCGTCAGCACCAGTGTGGTTTGCGGGCCATAGACGCAGTAGCCTGCCGCCACTTGCTGGTTGCCGGCCTGCAAGAAGTCTTTTTCAGACACGCCTTCATGGCCTTCAGGCTTTTTGAGCACGCTGAAAATGGTGCCGATGCTGACGTTCACATCGATGTTGCTGGAGCCATCCAGTGGGTCAAACAGCAGCAGGTATTCGCCTTGCGGGTAGCGGTTGGGCACCACGTAAATGCTGTCCATTTCTTCAGACGCCATGGCTGCCAGGTGGCCGCCCCATTCGTTGGCTTCGATCAGCACTTCGTTGGCAATGATGTCGAGCTTTTTTTGCATCTCGCCTTGCACGTTCTCGCTGCCGGCAGTGCCCAGCACGCCGCCCAAAGCGCCTTTGTTGACGGCCTGGCTGATGCTTTTGCAGGCCCGGGCGACCACTTCCAGCAGCAGGCGGAGCTGCGAAGGAATGTGGCCTTCAGAGCGTTGTTGCTCGACCAGGTAGCGCGTCAAAGAGATTTTGGTGGTCATGTGTAGTCCTGCTCAGTCTGAAAGGGCGCGGGTCACGACTTCACGCACGTCGCGGCTCAGGTCGGCCTTGGCGGCGACGCGGGCGATCGCTTCGCGGGCGGCGCTGCGGTAAGGTTCGGCGAGTTTGTTCCAGCGGTCGAGCGCGCGTGCCAGGCGGGCGGCCACTTGTGGATTGATAGCGTCAAGCTCGACCACGCGCTCGGCCCAGAACACATAGCCTGCGGCATCAGGTCGATGAAAGCCGCCGGGATTGGCTTGGCAAAAGCTCGTGATCAGGCTGCGCGCCCGGTTGGGATTGCGCACGCTAAAGTCTGGGTGCTTCATCAATTGACGCACAGCGGGCAGCACATGACCTGCACGGTCAGGCGCCCCGGCTTGCAGGCTGAACCATTTGTCGATGACCAGAGCTTCATCCTTGAACAGTGCATGAAAGCGCGGTAAGGCAACTTGCGCGAGCGCGTGCCCGCTGGACACCAGGGCTGACAACGCGTTGAAGCGATCCGTCATGTTGCCGGCATGGTCAAAGATCTGAAGCGTGCGCTCGGCCCAGGCGGCGTCGCCGCTCGCATGTGCCGCCAGGCACAGGTGTGTCAGTGCCATACCGGCCAAGGCGCGGCGACCTGCCGACAGCGGGTCGGGCGAGTAGGCGCCGTTGTGATGATGCTGCTCATAGGCCTGGGCCCAATCAGGCGCAAGCGCCACGGCCAGTTGCTGACGCATGGCCTCGCGGACCGCATGGATACGCTGCGGATCCACTACGTCCAGTTGCTCGGCGATGTAGGTCTCTGAAGGCAGCGTGAGAACAAGTTCCTTGAACGCAGCGTCCAAGGTCGGGTGGATCAGCACGGATCTCATGGCTGCCACATACGCCTCGTCCAGGGGGGTCGCGCTGACTGGGTAAGCCACGGCCGAGATCGCCTTGGTTGCCAGCCGCATGGCCAGGCGCTGGCCGGCTTCCCAGCGGTTGAAAGGGTCGCTGTCATGGGCGAGCAAGTGCAGTAGCTGCGCGTCGGTGTATTCAAACTCCAGCACCACCGGCGCGCTGAAGCCGCGCAAGATGGACGGCACCGGGGCCGCAGCTATCTGCGTGAAGGTGAAGCTCTTGCGGGCCTGGGTCAGCACAAAGCTGCGCGAGGTCTGTGCACTGCTTTCGCCCGCCAATTGCAGCGGCAGATCTGCGCCATCCGCACCCAACAAGCCCAGCACCACCGGAATGACGAAGGGTTCTTTGACATTTTGCCCAGCCGTCGGCGCGCAGCTTTGTGACAGCGTGAGCGTGTAGGTCTGGGCGTCGGCGTCGTAATCGCCATCCGCATGCACGCGTGGCGTGCCGGCCTGGCTGTACCAGCGCTTGAACTGCGGCAACAGCCGCGCCAAATCAGACGCCGGGTTCGCGTCAGCAATGGCTTGCGCAAAATCATCGCAAGTCACGGCCTGGCCGTCGTGCCGCTCAAAGTACAGCGCCATGCCCTTGGCGAAGCCTGCACGTCCTACCAGCGTCTGCATCATGCGAACGACTTCAGCACCTTTTTCATAAATAGTGACGGTGTAGAAGTTGTTGATCTCGACGTAGCTGTCAGGCCGCACCGGGTGCGCCATGGGGCCGGCGTCTTCAGGGAACTGCGCGGTGCGCAGCACGCGCACGTCTTCAATGCGTTTGACGGCGCGAGCCGATGCCTCGGCGCATAAATCTTGCGAGAACTCCTGGTCGCGGAACACGGTCAGGCCTTCTTTCAGGCTGAGCTGGAACCAGTCGCGGCAAGTGACGCGGTTGCCCGTCCAGTTATGAAAGTACTCGTGGCCGACCACGCTTTCAATGTTGCCGTAGTCCACGTCCGTCGCAGTCGCCTGGTTGGCCAGCACGTACTTGGTGTTGAAGATGTTCAAGCCCTTGTTTTCCATCGCGCCCATGTTGAAGTCGCTGGTCGCGACGATCATGAAACGCTCGAGATCAAGCGGCAGGCCAAAGCGGGCTTCGTCCCAGGCCACAGACGCCATCAGTGAGTTCATGGCATGCTCGGTCTTGTCCAGGTCGCCGGGGCGCACATAAACCTGCAGCAGATGCTTCTGGCCGTTGCGCGCCGTGATGCGCTGTTCACGCGCCACCAGCTGGCCCGCGACCAAGGCAAACAAATAGCAGGGCTTTTTATGCGGGTCCACCCACTTGGCAAAGTGGCGTCCACCTTCAAGTGGGCCTTGCTCGACGAGGTTGCCGTTGGACAGCAGTACCGGGTACTGGGCCTTGTCGGCGCGCAGCGTCACGGTGTAGCTGGCCATCACATCAGGCCGGTCTAAAAAGTAAGTGATGCGCCGAAAGCCTTCGGCCTCGCACTGCGTGAAGAAAGACTCGTTGCTGACGTACAGGCCCATCAGCTGCGTGTTCTTGGCGGGGCAGGTGGTGGTGAAGATTTCCAGCTCGAAAGGCGTGTCGCCTTCGGGCAAGTTTTCAAGCACCAGCTGGCTGCCTTCCATCTTGAAGCTCGTGCCTTGGCCATTGACCAGCACGCGCGCCAGGTTCAATTCTTCACCGTTCAGTTTGAGTGGCTGCACAGGCACGTCAGTGTTGCGGCGCAGGCGCATCTTGTTGAGCACGCGCGTCTTGGCGGGGTCCAGGTCAAAACACAGGTCCACCGTGTCGATCCAGAAAGCGGGCGCGGTGTAGTCCGCGCGGTGAATGGCTGTTGCCTGGCCTTGTCCGTCACGTAGTTGCATGGAGCGTCCCTAAAAATTGCTGATTCATCAGCTCGTGGTAATCGCGCACGCTGGCCAGCACATGCGGGCCGGCCAGCTCGGCAGGGCTGTGCGTGGTGCACACTGCCACCGCACGCATGCCAGCACGCCGTGCGGCTTCAATGCCGAACGGCGCGTCTTCAAAAACAATGCACTGCTCGGGCGCCACGCCCAGTCGCCGTGCGGCTTCTAAAAAGATGGCCGGCTCGGGTTTGCCAGGCAGGCCTTCGTCGCCCCCCACCACGGCCAAGGGCAGCGGCTGCATGGCCAGGTGCTTGAAGGCGAAAGCGATGTTGTGTTTGTCGCCGGCAGTGCCCACACCCACTTTCAAGCCTTGCGCGGCGGCTTGGCCGGCAAAGGCTTTGAAGCCCGCCACCTCGGCGAACACCGGTGTGAACATCTCGCGGTAAAGCTCTTCTTTCAAGCGCACCAAATCCCAGCTCTCTTCATGCGACATGGCTCTGCCAAACAACTCGGCCATGCATTCAGCGCCGTTGCGGCCTGTGGTGCGGCGCATCAGGTCGGGCACGTCGATGTCAATGCCCTGCAGCTTGCAAAACTCGACCCATGACTTTTGATGCCAAGGCATGGAGTCGATCATGGTGCCGTCCATGTCAAAGATGAGGGCTGAGGTTTTCATTAAACGCCTTGTTTGAGCGACGCTTCAATGAAGGCGTCCAGGTCACCGTCCAGCACTTTTTGCGTGGCCGACGTCTCGTAGTTGGTGCGCAAGTCCTTGATACGGCTTTGGTCCAGCACGTAGCTTCGGATCTGGTGGCCCCAGCCCACGTCGGTCTTGGTGTCTTCGAGCTTTTGCTGGGCTTCCTGCTGCTTGCGCAGCTCAAAGTCATACAGGCGCGAACGTAGGCGCTTCCAGGCCACGTCGCGGTTGCTGTGCTGGCTGCGGCCGTCCTGGCACTGCACCACAATGCCGGTCGGGATGTGCGTCAGGCGCACGGCCGAGTCGGTCTTGTTGATGTGCTGCCCGCCCGCGCCGCTGGCGCGGAAAGTGTCGGTGCGCACGTCAGACGGGTTGATGTCGATCTCGATCGAGTCGTCAATTTCCGGGTACACAAACACCGACGCGAACGAGGTGTGGCGCCCGCCGGACGAATCAAACGGCGACTTGCGCACCAGGCGGTGTACGCCGGTTTCAGTGCGCAAGAGGCCAAAGGCGTATTCGCCTTCGATCTTGATGGTCGCGCCCTTGATGCCGGCGGTGTCGCCGGCGGACTCGTCTTCAATTTGTGCCTTGAAACCCTTGCGCTCGGCATAGCGCAGGTACTGACGCAACAGCATGCTGGCCCAGTCGCAGGCTTCAGTGCCGCCGGCGCCAGCCTGGATGTCCAGAAAGCAGGGCAGGGGATCAGCCGGGTTGTTGAACATCCGGCGGAACTCCATCTTCTCGACTTCAGTGGTCATGCTTGCCACTTCGCCTTCGATGGAAACCATGCCGGCTTCGTCACCTTCTTCGCGCGACATCTCAAAGAGTTCGGCGTTGTCCGCCAGTTCCTGGCCCAGGCGGTCCAGCACCAGCACCACGTCTTCAAGAGATTTTTTCTCTTTGCCGAGTTCCTGCGCGCGCTTGGGGTTGTCCCAGACCTTCGGGTCTTCGAGGGCGGCGTTGACCTCGTTTAATTTACGTTCTTTGGCAGGGTAGTCAAAGATACCCCCTGAGTTCGTGGACGCGGGCGATCAGGCCTTCGATTTGGTTGCCGATGAGGTTGATGCGTTCTGCTTCCATGGGGACGGTTCCTGGTACGGGTTCTAAAAATCACATTTTCTCATGCGCGCCAGGGATCAAAAGCGCACGGCGGTCCCCAGCATCACTGCGGCGGTGCCCAAGACCTGAATTTCGATCGCCACATTGGGTGTCAGGCGGTAGCCCAGGGCGGGAATGATGACCGGCGAAAACCCGCCCACGTTCAGCGGCACTTTGTCTTTGTATTTGCCCACATAGCCGTAAACAATGCCAGCGGTGACTGAACCGTAGACCTCGGGCATGGAAGCGAACAAGTTGGGCGCGATCCAACCCGCAAAGGCATAAGCCGAGGGCTGGCCGAAAGAGTTGCGAAAGAAGCTGACGCCGCAAAAGCGATCGTCGGGCAAAAGCCGACTCAAGCTCACGGCACCTACAGGGCGGTGCTCTTCCGAGGCCGTCCAGTGGTAGGTGTAGGGGGACACGAAAGCTTCGAGTGATGGGCGGTCGGGCGGCGGTGCACTGCCCATGCCCGGGCAAACCAGGGTGTCTGCCCAAGCGGCGGGGGCCAAGGAGGCCAGGGCGGTGATGAGGATGGCCGCAAGCTGCGATCGGATGTACATCAAAATATGTTTCTCGAAACTGGGGGAACGGATATTGTCTTTTATAAGCTCATCCTTTTGAATGGCGAGAGGTAACAGTAGCCAGTCACACTCTTGCATTCAGGCCATAAAGTCTTCTATCAACCGCGCTAGCTGTTCGGGCTGGTCGTGGTGCAGCATGTGGCCTGCATCTGCAATGACGGCTGTTTGCACCTTGGGCACCTGCTTCAAGCGCTCATGAAATTCGGCCAAGGTGTAGCTGCTCTTCCACCACTGGCTGAGCGAATCGCTGTCGGCCTCGACCGACAGCACGGGCGCCGTGATGCGCTGGTAGACCTCCAGCATTTCTTCCACCCGGTAAAGCTGCGGATTGCTGATCTTGTGGGCCGCGTGGCCCAAAATGTTCCATTCGCTCTTCCCGTCTGGCCTGGCCCAGCGCTCGGCCAGCCAGGCGGCCTTGTCAGCGTGAAGGCGCGGGTTCGTTTTCATCAGGCGCTGCGCGACGCCTGATGCATCCGCATAGCTTTTCAGTGCCACTTTGCCGGTGTGCAGGCCCTTGAGTTCATCCATCCACTTGGCGTAGCGGCCAGGGGCTTGGCTGGGCCGCGTCGCGGGCATGCCAAAACCTTCCAGGTTGACCAGGCGGCGAATGCGGTCGGGGCGCACACCGCCGTACAGCATGGCCACGTTGCCACCCATGCTGTGACCCACCAGATCCACCTGCTGGCCAGGAAAATAGTGGTCCAGCATGAAGTCCAGGTCGGCCAGGTAGTCGGGGAACCAGAAGCTGTCTGCCGCGCCGGCCGAAGTCAGGCCAAAGCCTCGCCAATCGGGGGCCAGCACACAGCGCCCCGTCATGAACGCGTCGGACAAGGCATCGACCATGAACTGGTAGGAGGCGCCGACGTCCATCCAGCCATGGACCAACACCAAAGGCGCCGGGCCGCCGCTTGAATAGGCAGTCGGCCCCCACTGCAGCACGTGGTAATTGAGGCTGCGAATAGGGACAAACTCGCTGCGGGCTATGCGTTTTTCTTTGTACATTGGCGGCCATGATACGAAGCGAGATGACTGAGAACAGTCAAGACCGAGACAAGCCGACCGATCCGGTCGACCACTATGCCGCGATGCACGCCAGTTTTCGCTGGCAGGTGGGCGCCTACTTCAACATCGCAGATGTCTGTTGCCGGCGCTGGGCCGACGCTGCCCCGACCGGCGACGCGCATGCGCCTGCCTTGCGGCGCGTGGCCATTCGGGCGCATCGCCCCGGCGCTGAAAGCACGTACTACACCTACGCCGAACTGCAGCGGGCGGCCGACAGCCTGAGCCACGCCCTGAAGGCGCTGGGCGTGCGCCGTGGTGACCGCGTGGCCATCGTGATGCCGCAACGCTTTGAGACCGCCGTGGCTTACATGGCGGTGCTGCAAATGGGCGCGGTGGCGATGCCGCTGTCCATGCTTTTTGGCCCCGAGGCGCTGGCCTATCGACTGCAAGACAGCGGTGCGGTGGTGGCCATCGCGGATGAGAGTTCCATGGCCAACGTGCTGGCGATTCGCACCGATTGCCCCGCGCTGCGCTGTGTGATGGCGGCCGGCGACGCGCAGGGTCAGGGTGATGCAGACTACCAGGCCGCACTCGCCGTCATGGCCGGGCCCTTCAAGCCGCTGCGCACGCGCGCGGACGACGCAGCCATCTTGATCTACACCAGCGGCACCACCGGCCCGCCCAAGGGTGCTTTGCTGCCGCATCGCGCGCTCATTGGCAATTTGCCCGGCTTCGTGGCCAGCCAGAACTGGTTTGGCTTTGATGCCGAGACCAACGCCAGCACGCACGCGGTGTTCTGGTCGCCAGCTGACTGGGCCTGGACGGGCGGGCTGATGGACGCTTTGTTGCCGACCCTTTACTTCGGCCGGCCCATCGTGGCCTACAACGGGCGCTTCAGCCCCGAGCTGGCTTTCAGCCTGATGCAGGACCAGGGTGTGACGCACACCTTTTTGTTCCCCACGGCGCTCAAGGCCATGATGAAGGCCTATCCCCAGCCGCGCGAGCATTTCGCGCTATCGCTGGAAGCCATCATGAGCGCTGGCGAGGCGGTGGGCGACGCCGTGTTTGCCTATGCCCGGGACGAGCTGGGCGTGGTCATCAACGAGATGTTCGGCCAGACCGAGATCAACTACATCGTGGGCAATTGCAAGCGCTTTTGGCCAGCCCGGCCCGGCAGCATGGGCAAGGGCTACCCCGGCCATCGCGTGGCGGTGATCGACGAGGCCGGCCATGAATGCGCAGTCGGCGTGCCGGGTGACGTGGCGCTGCACCGCTTCGATGTGCACGGCGACGCCAATCCCATCTTTTTCCTGGGCTACTGGAACAAAGACGCTGCCACGCGCGCCAAGTTCACCGGTGACTGGTGCCGCACGGGCGACATGGCCAGACGCGATGCCGACGGCTACCTTTGGTACGAAGGCCGGGCGGACGATGTCTTCAAATCAGCGGGTTACCGCATCGGCCCCGGTGAGATTGAAAACTGCCTGGTCAAGCATCCGGCGGTGGCCAATGCAGCCGTAGTGCCCAAGCCCGATGCTGAGCGCGGCGCGGTAGTCAAGGCCTATGTGGTGCTGGCAGCAGAGCCCGCCAGCCAGCGCGCCAGGGCCGTGGCCAGCGGGACGCTTTCCGCCTGGGAATCGGGGCTGACGCTGACCTTGCAGGCCCACGTCAAAGGCCTGCTGGCGCCTTATGAATACCCCAAAGAGATCGAGTTCATAGACGCCTTGCCCATGACCACCACGGGCAAGGTGCAGCGGCGCGTGCTGCGCCTGCAGGAAGAAGTGCGTTTCAAGGCGCTTCAAGCGCCATAGGCCTTAGAACACCAAAGCGCATTAACGCGCTTTAACGCGCAGCTTGTGGCGCAGGTTCGGCCACGTAGATTTCTACCCGGCGATTCTTGGCGCGTGTGCTGGGGTTGCTGTTGTCTGCAATCGGCTCGCGTGAGCCGCGGCCATCGGTGGCAATGCGCGTGCGTGCCACGCCGCGTGACACCAGATAGTCACGTGCGCTGTTGGCGCGGTCCACCGACAACGGGTTGTTGATCGCGTCGGAGCCGGTGCTGTCGGTGTGGCCAATGATGGTCACCGTCGTCACCGGGTTCTGGTTCAGGCTGGTGGCGAACTGGTTCAGGATGGGCGCAAAGCTGGTGCTGATGTCCGAGCGGTTGGTGGCAAAAGAGATGTCGCTCGGAATGTCCAGTTTGAGCCGGTTGTCGGCGGTTTGCGTCACAGCCACGCCGGTGCCCACGGTGGCCTTTTCCATCGCAGCTTTTTGCTCCTGCATTTTTTGCGACCAGAGGTAGCCGCCGCCAGCCCCGACAGCACCGCCTAGAACGGCACCGCGCACAGCCCCTTTGGAGCCGCCGGTCAAGGCACCCAAGACGGCACCCGCAGCAGCGCCAACGCCGGCGCCGCGCGACGTGTCTTGCTGGGTCTGGTTCATGTTGGCGCAGCCGGCCAAGCCGCCCATCAGGAAGGTCGCAGCGATGACGGAAGTGCTCAGACGGAAGGTTTTTGAAGTCATGTTGGTTCTTTCGTATTCAATAAAGAGCTAATTTGAATTCTTAAGCTCAGCATTAGATGTTAACTGTCTGCCCGTGCATGTCTGTCAGACAGCAACCCGACCGCGCACCGGACGGCGGGCAGTTGGCCTTGGCGGCGCCTTAAACTCGTGGTTATGAAAAAAATCAAGCTTGGCTCCAGCGACCTCCAGGTGACCCCGATCTGCCTGGGCACCATGACCTTTGGCGAACAGGTAGACGAGGCGACCGCCCACGCCATCCTCGACCGCTCACTTGAGCGCGGCGTGAACTTCCTGGACACGGCCGAGATGTACTCGGTACCCGCCCGTGCCGAGACTTTCGGGGCGACGGAAACCATCATCGGCAATTGGTTCGCCAAGCGCCCGGCGGCCCGCCAGCAACTGGTACTGGCCACCAAGGTCGCCGGCCCCTCGCGCGGCATGGACTGGATTCGAGACGGCAGCAAAGACCTGACCGCCGCGCAAATCGTGACCGCCTGCGAGGACAGCCTCAAACGCCTGAAGACTGACGTCATCGACCTCTATCAAATCCACTGGCCCTCGCGCCACGTGCCCGCCTTTGGCGCCATGTACTTTGACCCGAGCAAGGACACGCCGGTGGCTTCGATTCATGAGCAGCTCGAAGCCATGGGCCGCTTGGTCAAGGCCGGCAAGGTGCGCGCCATTGGTCTGTCGAATGAAACGCCTTACGGCGTGCATGAGTTTGTGCGCCTGGCTGAGCAACACGGCCTGCCGCGCATCGCCACCGTGCAAAACCCGTACTGTCTGGTCAACCGCACGTATGAAAACGCGCTGGACGAAACCATGCACCGCCTGGGCGTGTCCTTGCTGGCCTATTCGCCGCTGGGCTTTGGCCTTTTGACCGGCAAGTACGACGCAGCCGGCACCAGCGGTGCAGGCGCGCCGGCAGAAGGGCGTATTGCCAAATACGAGTCGGTGCGCAAGCAGCGCTGGGGCCGCCCCGAGGCACTCGAAGCTGCGCGCCGCTACAACGCGCTGGCCAAAGACAACGGCATGAGCCCGACGCAAATGGCGCTGGCGTTTTGTTACAGCAAGTGGCTGGTTGCCAGCACCATCATTGGCGTGACCTCGGTCGCCCAACTCGACGAGGACCTGGATGCCTGGGGCACCACTTTGTCAGCCGACGTGCTGGCGGCCATTGACGCCGTTCGTTGGCAGTTGCGTGACCCGGCTGTTTAACCGGCTTCTTAAGCGTTAGCGCGGGAGTCTTCTTTGCAAAGCCTGTACTTTCCGGCCGCCGCGCTCGCGGCCTACCTCATCGGCTCGCTGTCATTTGCGGTCATCGTCAGCAAGTTCATGGGCTTGAGTGACCCGCGCAGCTACGGCAGCAAGAACCCCGGCGCCACCAACGTGCTGCGCTCGGGCAACAAAGCCGCTGCCGTGCTCACCCTGCTGCTGGACGCGGTCAAAGGCTGGTTGCCCATGTGGTGGGTGCAGACGCAAGGCGCTGCTTACGGCCTGGGTGACGGTACTCTGGCGGCGGTGGGCTTTGCCGCCTTCATCGGCCATCTGTATCCGGTGTTCTTCCGCTTCAAGGGGGGCAAGGGTGTGGCTACGGCGGCGGGCGTGCTGTTTGGCGTGCATTGGCTGCTGGGCCTGGCTTGCCTGGCCACCTGGGTGCTGGTGGCCTTCATCACGCGTTATTCATCGCTCTCGGCGCTGGCCTGCGCTCTGGTGGCGCCGCTGTACTACTTGCTGGGTGACCGCGGCCCTTGGTACGCCGAAAAGCCGCAATTGGCTTTGCTGCTGGCCATGGGCGCTTTGCTGATTTATCGCCACCGCGAGAACATCGTCAAGCTGCTCAAGGGCACCGAGTCCAAGCTCGGCAAAAAAGCCTGATCAGTCGCGAAAGTTGTTGAAGCTCAGCGGGAATTCGCTGACTTCAGACTTGATCAGCGCCATGGCGGCCTGCAAGTCGTCGCGCTTGGCGCCTGTCACGCGCACCGCATCGCCCTGAATGGCCGCTTGCACCTTGAGCTTGCTGCCCTTGATCAGCTGCTGGATCTTCTTGGCCTGCTCAACTTCAATGCCGTTGCGCACCTTGCTGACCTGCTTGACCTTGTCCCCGCCAATTTTCTCGACCTTGCCGACGTCGAGAAAACGCGCATCCACGCCCGCTTTGGTGAGCTTGCTGCGCAAAATATCGTTGATCTGATCGATCTGAAAATCACTGTCGCCAATCGAGGTGATCTCTTTGTCTTTGAGTTCGATGGAGGCGGATGTGCCCTTGAAGTCAAAGCGGGTGCCAATTTCCTTGGCGGAGTTTTCGACGGCGTTTTTGACCTTGACGAGGTCGGCTTCGAGCACGGTGTCAAAAGAAGGCATGGCGGTTCAGGCTTATTTGAAGAAATCGCGGGTGCGACAATCTCGGGATGTTAGTCGAGAAAAACGTCCCGCTTCAGCCCTACAACACCTTCGGCATTGCCGCCAAGGCCCTGCAACTTGTGCGGCTCGGCAGCGAGGCTGACGTGGCCACCCTGCTGGCCAACCCGGCCCATTCAGGGCCGAAGTTCATCTTGGGCGGGGGCAGCAACATCGTCATCACGGGGGACGTGCGGCCGCTGGTGCTCAAGGTCGAGATCATGGGCAAGCGCCTGGTCGAGGAAACAGCCAAGGCCTTTATCGTCGAAGCGGGGGCTGGTGAAGACTGGCACGCGCTGGTTGCATGGACCCTGGCGAACGGTTTTCCGGGCCTGGAAAACCTGGCCATGATTCCCGGCTCCGTGGGTGCATCTCCGGTGCAAAACATTGGTGCTTACGGCGTCGAGCTGCAAGATCGGTTTGACTCCCTGGACGCGATGGACCTGGAAACAGGCCAGCACTTCACGCTCAATGCTGCGCAATGCGCCTTTGGCTACCGCGACTCGGTGTTCAAGCACGCCAGTACCACGGCAGAAGGCGCGCCAGGCTTTGGTTTGGCCGGTCGCGCCATCATCACGCGCGTGCGTTTTGCCTTGCCCAAGGCCTGGAAGCCGGTGCTTGGCTACGCAGACCTGGATCGCAAGCTGGCCCAGCAAGGCGTTGAAGCCAAAGACCTGACGCCGCGGCAGCTCTTTGATTGGGTCTGCGAGATTCGCCGCGCCAAACTGCCCGACCCGGCAGTGCTGGGCAATGCCGGCAGCTTTTTCAAGAACCCGACGGTGAGTGCCGAGCAATGCGCTGACATCATTCAGCGCGAGCCGAAGATCGTGCATTACAAGCTGGCCGATGGCTCGGTGAAGCTGGCGGCAGGCTGGTTGATTGACGCCTGCGGCTGGAAGGGCAAGACCGTGGGCAACGCCGCTGTGTATGACAAGCAGGCGCTGGTGCTGGTGAACAAGGGTGGCTTGAAGAACCCGGTAACCGGTGGCGAGGTGATGACGCTGGCCAAGGCGATTCAGACCAGTGTTTATGAGCGCTTTGGGATTTTGCTGGAGCCTGAGCCTGTGGTGGTTTAGGTTCTGGCTGCCTTTAGCAGGGCACGTGAAGGCCGGTGTGGGCAAGTGAAGGCCAACGCGGGCACTTAAAGGGCGATGGTGGCACGCAAAGCCTGAACGGGGCGGGCGCTGCGCCGCTCGTTTCCCCCGGCGGCCTGCGGCCGCCTCCTCCTTTACCTCGCTCTGCAGCGCCCACCCCGTTCAGGCTTCGCTTGGTGATTGATCGAGGTGAATGCGGGGAAGGCGCCCCGAGGCCCCGAGCCCGAGCCCGAGCCCCGAGCCCCGAGCCCCGAGCCCCGAGCCCCGAGCCCCGAGCCCAGCGATGGGGCGTGCGGTTGGGCATTGCAAAGCGAGGTAAAGGAGGAGGCGGCTCCAGCCGCCGGGGGACACGAGCGGCGCAGTGCCCAGCCGCACACCCCATCGCTCCCCGAATCCGCCCCCGCTCCCGCCCCGAATCCGAGCTTACTTCCCCGAACCTTCGAGCTTGTAAATATGCGGCCCATCCCCAGCCGACAACAAGCCGCTGTGCGCATAAATCCCCAGCTTCGCCCGCGTATCCGTGATGTCCAGATTCCGCATCGTCAACTGACCAATCCGGTCCAGCGGGCTGAACGGCGCGTCTTCCACCTTCTCCATCGACAAACGCTCAGGCGCATACGTCAGATTCGGCGAGTCCGTGTTCATGATCGAATAGTCATTGCCACGTCGCAACTCCAGCGTCACTGTGCCGGTGATGGCGCGCGCCACCCAGCGCTGCGCCGTTTCGCGCAGCATGATGGCCTGCGGGTCAAACCAGCGGCCCTGGTAAAGCAAGCGGCCCAGCTTCATGCCGTTCATGCGGTACTGCTCGATGGTGTCTTCGTTATGAATGCCAGTGACCAGACGCTCGTACGCAATGTGCAGCAGCGCCATGCCCGGTGCTTCGTAAATGCCGCGGCTCTTCGCTTCAATGATGCGGTTTTCGATCTGGTCGCTCATGCCCAGGCCGTGGCGACCGCCGATTTCGTTGGCTTTGAGCAGCAGGGCCACGAGGTCTGGGTATTCCACACCGTTCAGCGCGATGGGCATGCCTTCTTCAAAGCGCACGCTGACTTCTTCAGCCTTGACCACGCAATCGTCACGCCAAAACGGCACACCCATGATCGGGTTCACGATCTTCATGCCGGTGGCGAGACTCTCCAAGTCCTTGGCTTCGTGCGTCGCGCCCAGCATGTTGGAGTCGGTTGAGTACGCTTTTTCGGCGCTCATCTTGTAGCCAAAACCATTGGCCGTCATGAAGGCGCTCATCTCGGCGCGGCCGCCCAATTCGTCAATGAACAGCTGGTCCAGCCAAGGCTTGTAAATCTTCAGGCTAGGGTTGGTCAGCAGGCCATAGCGGTAAAAACGCTCGATGTCGTTGCCCTTGAAGGTCGAACCATCACCCCAGATGTTGACGTCGTCTTCCTTCATGGCGGCCACCAGCATGGTGCCCGTCACGGCGCGGCCCAGCGGCGTGGTGTTGAAGTAGGTGATGCCGCCAGTCGAGATGTGAAACGCACCGCTCTGGATGGCGGCCAAACCTTCGTGCGCCAGCTGCGTGCGGCAGTCCACCAGGCGGGCTTTTTCAGCGCCGTACTCCATCGCCTTGCGAGGAATTTCGTTGTAGTCGGCCTCGTCGGGCTGGCCCAGGTTGGCGGTGTAGGCGTAGGGTACGGCGCCCTTTTGCTTCATCCACAGCAGGGCGGCGGAGGTGTCCAGGCCGCCCGAAAAGGCGATGCCGACTTTTTGCCCTTTGGGCAGGTTTTGCAAGATGGTGCTCATGGCGCGTGCTTTCGGTCTGTCTTAGGGGTGATCAGCCGAAGTGGCAGATGTAGTGGTAAGCGTCAGTCACGCGGATCTCGAAGGACGAATTGCCCGGTACGCTGAACTTGTCGCCGGCTTTGGAAGCCACCCAATCGCTGCTGCCAGCCAGCTTGTATTCGCAGCCGCCGGCCACGCATTCCATGATTTCAGGCGCGCCAGTGTTGAAGGTGAGGGTGGAAGGCAGCACCACGCCGACCGACTTTTTGCTGCCATCCGCAAAGGTGATGCCGTGGCTCACGCACTTGCCGTCAAAGTACACGTTGGCTTGGGTGGTGACGCTGATGTTGTCGATTTTGTCGGTGGTCATGGGATGGATGGCTGGATGAAGGAGGGCGTACGCCCTGAAAGCTCAGGGCAACCCAGGATTTTAGAGCTTCTGCAAGGGGCAAAAAAAAGCCTCCTGGGCCGGTAGGACGAGGAGGGTGGGTTCGGCCAGTTCGGCCGGCTTCTGCCTGGTGAGGCTTAGCGCCAGTGGTGATGTCCACCACCTTGGCTGTAGCCCAGATTGATGGACATACCGAAGGGAACCGGTGCGTAGTAGCGTGGCGCTGGGTAATACGATGGGTAATACGATGGGTAAAACACGGGCGATACCGGCTGCACATAGACAGGCGGCTGAACGTACACGCGGGGTTGCACGTAGACCGGTGCTGATGGTTGGTATTGCTGATATTGCTGATATTGCGGTTGCTGCGGCGCTGCGTTGCCTGTGATGCCAGCCGGTGGCAGGGCGCCGACCGGGTTGACCTGCAGACGCACGTATTGACCCGGATCGTTCTGCATCTGAACCGAGTAGCGTTTGTCGGCGTATTCATACACCACGTCGTAATGGCTGATGCGGTTCTCGTAGCTGGTCTGGGTGCTGCATTGCTGCACGTTTTGCACCTGCTGGCGTGGCCCTTCAATGTTGTTACCCACCATGGCGCCGCCCACGATGCCGATCATGGTGGTCAAGGCTCGCCCCCCACCGTTGCCGATCGCATTGCCCGCCGCACCACCCGCCAAAGCACCCATCACGGCTCCTGCACCGCTGGGCGCGCTTTGGGTTACCACCGGTGCTGTGTTGCAGTACTGACGTGGTACCGCCACTTGCTGGGTGACGGCCGTGCTGGAGATCACGCGCGCCAGGATGTCCTGCGCCGATGCGCCCGTGCTGGCCAGCGCGAGCAGGGCGGAGCTGAAAGTCAGCAAGGCAAGACGCTTGGGGGTGGCTCGGTACATGTGAGGCTCCTTGGATGCTTGGAAGGTCATTTCTACTGTAACGAGGCAAGGCACCGTTAGGTGGACAGACCCACGTAAACATGAGGTAAAGCCCTGGAAATCCGGGCTCAGCTCAGCTTTTTGTCCCAGGCCACGGCAGCAAAACCGACGCTAAAGCGGTCTGCCGTTTCGCCACCCCAGTCCACGACAGGTCGCTTGATCAAGCTCGGCTGCGCCAGCATCAGCTGCTGAGCGCTTGCTGCGTCTGTGACCGCTTGCTGCGCCTGGGCGTCCAGCTTGCGCCAGGTCGTGCCTTGGCGGTTGAGTAATTTATCCCAGCCCAGCGCATCGCACCAGCTTTGCAGGGCCGAGGGGTTCACGCCTTCCTTTTTAAAGTCATGAAATTCGCAGGCCGCGCCGCGCTCGGCCAGCCAAGCGCGGGCTTTTTTGACGGTGTCGCAGTTGGGGATGCCGTAGAGATGAGGGGTCATGCCGGGAATTTTGTCATGCGCAAAAAACCTCTGCGCGACAATGCATCCCTCATGGAAAAACTCAGCACCCTGGACGATTGGTTGGCGCACTGCGAGCGCCTGCATGGCAAGAGCATCGACATGGGCCTGGAGCGCGTGCGCTCCGTGGCCGAACGCATGGGCCTGACCTTTGCCTGCCCGGTCATTACGGTGGCGGGCACCAATGGCAAAGGCTCGACCTGCGCCATGCTCGAGGCCATCTTGATGGAGGCTGGCTACCGCACCGGTGTTTACAGTTCGCCCCATCTGGTGCATTTTGAAGAACGCTGCCGGGTGCGCGGGGACATCGTGCGCGCCGAGGCCTTGCTTCCTTCTTTCGCCAAGGTCGAAAAAGCGCGGCTGGGCCAGGGGGACGATGAAATTTCCCTGAGCTACTTCGAATTCACCACGCTGGCCATCATGGACACGCTGGCCCAGGCTGGTCTGGACGTGGTGATCCTGGAAGTCGGCCTGGGTGGGCGCCTGGACGCGGTCAACATCATCGACGCCACTTGCGCGGTCATCACCAGCATCGACCTGGACCACATGGAGTTGCTGGGGCCGGACCGCGAGAGCATCGGCCGTGAAAAAGCCGGCATCATGCGCGCCGGAAGGCCGGTGGTGGTGAGTGACCCGGTGCCGCCGGAGAGCGTGCTCAAGGCAGCGGCCGACCTGGGCTGCGACTTGTGGCGCTTTGGGGAGGATTTCAATTTCTCAGGCGACAAACTGCAGTGGGGCTGGGCGGGGCGTGGTCGGCGCTATTCGGGGCTGGCCTACCCGGCCTTGCGCGGCGCCAATCAATTGGTCAACGCCGCTGGCGTGCTGGCGGCCCTGACGGCCGTACGCGACCTGCTGCCCGTCACCGCCCAAGCCGTGCGCGTGGGCCTGTCTATGGTCGAGTTGCCGGGGCGGTTTCAGATCGTGCCGGGCCAGCCGACGCTGGTGCTGGATGTGGCGCACAACCCGCATTCGGTCGCTGCGCTGGCCGAAAACCTGGACGCGATGGGTTTTTACCCCTGCACACATGCTGTTTTTGGGGCCATGGCTGACAAGGATCTCGCGCCCATGCTGGGCCGCGTGGGCGCTCTGATCGACCGCTGGTACATGACCGACCTGCCGACACCGCGAGCCGCGGCCGGCGCCGATCTGGCATCGACATGGGCTGCGCAAAATACCCGACCAGACGCCAGCGCCCAAAGCTTTGAATCCCCTGAAAAGGCGCTGGCAGCAGCCCTGGCCGCCGCTGACCCCGCTGATAGAATCGTGGTCTTTGGCTCCTTCTACACGGTAGGCGGCGTGTTGAAAGACGGCTTGCCCCGGCTGGTTGCCAAGCATCTGGGCGGCGCGGCCTGAAGGCAGTCAACGCTTAAGGTACCAACCCGCTCACTTGAGGCGGTCGGGATCGTACTGGCGCTGCGGCACTTTGCCGGCCGCACCAGTTCCTGCTCACCAACGGAAACAACCACGACCATGTCGTTATTCAATCTCCGCCGGGGCGGCCAATCCTCCAAATCGACACCCGGCCTGGGCGCGCCCGCCGAGAGCCTGGAGATCGTGCGCAAGCGCGCCAAGCACCGCCTGATCGGATCGGCCGTGCTGGTCTTGCTGGGCGTGATTGGTTTCCCCCTGCTTTTTGACACGCAGCCGCGCCCGGTGTCGGTCAGTATCCCCATCGAGATTCCTTCCAAACAAGGCGCCAAGCCCCTGGGCCTGCCCGCCGAAGCCGTGCCAGCGGCGACGGCTTCAGGACCTGCTGGCGAGCTGGAGGCACCGCCTAAAGCTGTGACGGTCAATTCGGCTGCGACCCAGGAAGCCAGCGTGGTAGCCGCACCGGCAGCCCCCGCGCCCTCACCCGCGCCGATTGCAAAACAAGTCAGTGCGCCCGTTGTGGCGCAAGTAGCCCCGGCCTCGCCGAAGGCCAGCAACGACAAACCCGTCGACAAGCCAGCCGAGAGGTCGACCGCTGCCCCGAAAGCCGACGAACTGCGCCTGGTCGTTCAGGTGGGTGCATTTGCTGATGTGGCGAAGGCCCGGGATGCGCGGCTCAAGCTTGAAAAAGCGGGCCTGAAAACTTATACGCAGGTGGCAGAGACCAAGGACGGCAAGCGCATTCGCGTGCGGGTCGGCCCTTATGCCAGCAAGGCTGAGGCCGACAAGGCGGCCAAGCAAATCAAGGCGCTGGATTTGCCCGCCGCCATCTTGACGCTCTGATCGGGACACAGCCTTGTCCGACGCCGCTGCCGTCACGCTTTTGACTCCGACAGACTGGGCCTTGCTGGCCGTGTTGCTGTTGTCTTTGCTGGTGGGTTTGTGGCGCGGCCTGGTGTTTGAAGTGCTGTCTCTGCTGGGCTGGATTGCAGCGTTTTTTGCAGCGCAGTGGTTCGCGCCTGATGTGGCCAACTGGTTGCCTTTGTCCACCGCCTCGGCGCCTGTGCGCTATGCAGCGGCCTTTGTGTTGACTTTCATAGGCGCTGTTTTTATCGCCGGCTTGCTCGCGGCCTTGGTGAAAAAGTTGGTCGCCGCCGTCGGCTTGCGGCCTGTGGACCGTGTGCTCGGCGCCCTGTTTGGTGTCGTGCGTGGCCTGGTGCTTTTGCTGGTGGCCACCGTGGCCATTGAAATGACGCCCCTGCACACCAGTGCATGGTGGCAAGAATCTCGTGGCGCGCCGTGGTTATCGGCCGCCTTGCAGGGCCTCAAGCCGGCCCTGCCCGCGCCGTTTGCGCGCTACCTGAATTAATTTGAGGAACAGACCCCATGTGTGGAATCGTTGGTGTGGTGAGCAAGGCTCCGGTCAATCAGTTGATCTATGACGGCTTGCTGCTTTTGCAGCACCGTGGCCAGGACGCGGCCGGTATCGTGACCCAACAGGGCCGCAAGTTTTTCATGCACAAGGCCAAGGGCATGGTGCGCGACGTGTTTCGCACCCGCAACATGCGGGCGCTGCCGGGCAATGTGGGCCTGGGTCAGGTGCGTTACCCCACAGCGGGCAACGCCTTCAGCGAAGACGAGGCCCAGCCCTTTTACGTCAACGCGCCCTTTGGCCTGGTGCTGTCGCACAACGGCAACCTGACGAACGCGGCCGAACTCAAGGCCGACCTGTTCAATACCGATCATCGCCACATCAACACCGACAGCGACTCTGAAGTGCTGCTCAATGTGCTGGCGCATGAACTCGAAAAAACGACGCGTGGCCTGCCACTCAATCCGGTGGACGTGTTTGCTGCCGTGCGCGGCGTGCACCAGCGCGTCAAGGGATCGTATGCGGTGGTGGCATTGATTGCAGGTCACGGCCTCTTGGCCTTTCGCGACCCCTTCGGCATTCGTCCACTGTGCATGGGCCGGGGTGAGAACGAAAGCGGCAGTACCGTCATGATCGCCAGCGAATCCGTGGCGCTTGAAGGCACGGCGCACCAGTTTGAGCGCGATATCGCGCCGGGCGAAGCCGTGTTTGTAGACCTGCAAGGCCAGGTGCATGCCGAACAATGCGCGCCCAAGGCCCAGCTCAAGCCGTGCATTTTTGAATTCGTTTACCTGGCGCGGCCTGACTCGGTGCTGGACGGCATTTCGGTTTATCAAGCGCGTCTGAACCTGGGCGAGACGCTGGCCAAGCGCGTGATCTCCACCGTGCCGCCCAATGAGATCGACGTGATCATTCCGATTCCGGAGTCGAGCCGGCCGAGCGCCACGCAACTGGCGCACTTGCTGGGCATTCCCTACCGCGAAGGCTTTGTAAAAAACCGCTACGTGGGCCGCACCTTCATCATGCCGGGGCAGGGCGTGCGCAAAAAATCCGTGCGTCAAAAGCTCAACGTGATCGCCAGCGAGTTCAAGGGTCGCAACGTGTTGCTGGTGGACGACTCCATCGTGCGCGGCACCACCTCGCGCGAAATCGTGCAGATGGCGCGCGACGCTGGCGCCCGCAAGGTGTACCTGGCGAGCGCCGCGCCACCCGTGCGCTTTCCCAACGTGTACGGCATCGACATGCCCACACCTGACGAATTGGTCGCGCACAACCGCAGCATTGAAGAAATCCGCGTGGCTATTGGCTGCGATGCCCTGATCTATCAAGACGTCGAGGGCATGAAGCGCGCCATCGGCTCACTCAACCCCAAGCTCGACGGCTTTGATGCTTCGTGTTTTGACGGCATCTACATCACGGGTGACGTGACGGCCGAGACGATTGCGCGCATGAACGAAGCGCGCGTGGACAGCAGTGAAGAAGGTGGCGTGGACGTGTCGCGCCTGGCCTTGCCCAATCCGCAGGAAGCCTGAATGAAAACTCTCCCCGCCAATTTGCACCGCGACACGCTGGCCGTGCGCACGGCTGAAGACAAGAGCCAGTTCGGTGAAAACTCTGAAGCGCTGTACCTGACCAGCAGCTTTGTGCAGCCCGACGCCGAAACCGCACGCCGCCGCTTTGCGGGCGAAGAAGACGGCTACATGTATTCGCGTTTCACCAACCCGACCGTGACCAGCATGGAACAGCGCTTGGCAGCACTCGAAGGCACTGAAGCCTGCATAGGCACGTCCAGCGGCATGTCCGCGATCATGCTGATGTGCATGGGCCTCTTGAAGGCGGGCGACCACGTGATCTGCTCGCAGTCAGTCTTCGGTTCCACCATCAAGCTCATTGGCGGCGAGTTCGCCAAGTTTGGTGTGGAGTCCAGCTTTGTCTCGCAGACCGACGTGGCGGAGTGGAAGGCGGCGGTCAAGCCCAACACCAAGCTGCTGTTTGCCGAGACGCCTACCAACCCGCTGACCGAAGTGTGCGATGTGCGCGCCTTGGCTGACATCGCCCACAAGGCCGGCGCGCTGCTGGCAGTCGACAACTGCTTTTGCTCGCCGGCGCTGTCGCAGCCCGTGACCATGGGTGCTGACCTCATCATCCATTCGGGCACCAAATACCTGGACGGCCAAGGCCGCGTGATTGCTGGCGCGATTTGCGGCCCCAAGAAACTGATCGATGAAAAGTTCGTGCCCGTGATGCGCAGTGCGGGCATGACGCTCTCAGCCTTCAACGCCTGGGTGGTGCTCAAGGGCATGGAAACGCTGTCGATTCGCATGCAGGCGCAAAGCGCCAGCGCATTGGCGCTGGCGACATGGCTTGAAGCGCAACCCCAGGTGGCGCGTGTCTATTACCCCGGCCTCAAGTCGCATCCGCAACATGCGCTGGCCATGGCGCAGCAGTCGGGCTCGGGCGGCGCGGTCTTGTCGTTTGATGTCAAGTCGAGTGGCGCCGATGAAGCGCGCCGCAAAGCATTTCACGTCATCGATAGCACGACGGTGTGCAGCATCACCGCCAACCTGGGCGACACCAAGACCACCATCACACACCCGGCCACCACGTCGCACGGTCGGCTGAGCGAAGACCAGCGTCAGGCCGCTGGCATTTCTCAAGCGCTGATTCGCGTGGCTGTCGGCCTTGAGCACATCGATGATCTGAAGGCCGACCTGGCTCGCGGCCTCGATAGTCTCGCCTCCTGAATTTTTGACCTCATGACAAAAACAAGAACCCGCTTCGCCCCGTCGCCCACCGGTTTCATTCACCTGGGCAATATTCGCTCGGCGCTGTACCCCTGGGCCTTTGCCCGCGCCACGGGTGGCGACTTTATTTTGCGCATTGAAGACACCGACGTGGAACGCTCCAACCAGGCCTCGGTGGACGTCATCATTGAAGGCATGCGCTGGCTGGGGCTGGACTATGACGAAGGCCCGTTCTATCAAATGCAGCGCATGGACCGCTACAAGGCGGTGCTGGAAGAGCTCAAAGCGGCTGGTCATGTGTACCCCTGCTACATGAGCATGACTGAGCTCGACGCCTTGCGCGAGCAGCAAATGGCGGCCAAACAAAAGCCGCGTTATGACGGCACCTGGCGGCCCGAGCCTGGCAAGACCTTGCCGCCCGTGCCCGAAGGTGTTCAGCCCGTGCTGCGCTTTAAAAATCCGCAAGGCGGCGCCGTAGTGTGGGACGACAAGGTCAAAGGCCGCATCGAGATCAGCAACGACGAACTCGATGACCTGGTGATCGCGCGGCCTGACGGCACACCCACCTATAACTTTTGCGTGGTGGTGGACGACATCGACATGGCGATCACGCACGTGATCCGCGGTGACGACCACGTCAACAACACGCCGCGCCAGATCAATATCTTTCGCGCCCTCGGCCAGAACGTACCGGTGTATGCGCACCTGCCCACCGTGCTCAACGAGCAGGGCGAAAAGATGAGCAAGCGCAGCGGCGCCAAAGCCGTGACGCAATACGCGGCCGAAGGCTATTTGCCCGACGCGATGGTGAACTACCTGGCCCGCCTGGGCTGGAGCCACGGCGACGATGAAATTTTCAGTCGCCAGCAATTCGTCGAGTGGTTCAACCTGGACCACCTGGGCAAGAGCGCCGCGCAATTTGACGAAGCCAAGCTGCGCTGGGTCAATGCCCAGCACCTCAAGGCCATGGCTGACGAGGCGCTGGTCAGCTTGGTGCAGCCCTTTTTGGCGCAGCAAGGCATCAGCATGGACGCGGCCCGGTGCGCCCAAGCCTGCGCGCTGTTCAAGGACCGCTGCAGCACATTGGTTGAACTTGCGGGCTGGCTGGCCTTGATTGAAAAAGCCGTGACCCCACCCGCCGCCGAATTGGCCGCCCACCTGACGGACGCTGTGCGCCCGGCCGTGGTGGCGCTGGCCACGGCGCTGCAAGCTTGCGAATGGAGCAAGCCCGCTGTCGCCGCTGTCATCAAACAAGTGCTGGCCGACGCGGGCCTGAAGATGCCGCAACTGGCCATGCCCGTGCGCGTGCTGCTTTTGGGCACGCCGCAAACGCCGTCCTTGGACGCGGTGATCGCGCTCATGTCGCGTGAGGAAGTGATCGCGCGCGTGAAAAACGGATTGGCAATTTGAAAAGTCTGTTTTTTCCGGCTATAATTTGAGGCTCGACAGCTTTGAGCGAATCGCAAGACAAGATCAAAGTAAATGGGGGTATAGCTCAGCTGGGAGAGCGCTTGCATGGCATGCAAGAGGTCAGCGGTTCGATCCCGCTTACCTCCACCAAGTCGGGAAAAGTTAGTTGAAGTTTCGGCAGGCTCTGAAAAGCCAGCTCCGGAAGTCCAAGGTTTTGACCCTATCGTCTAGAGGCCTAGGACACCACCCTTTCACGGTGGCTACAGGGGTTCGAATCCCCTTAGGGTCGCCAGATTTTCCACTCCGGTGGACAAGAGGCGCAAGTCGGTAACAGCAAATCGCAAGGTTTGCAGCCTGTTTTGAACAGCAGGCAACTTGACTCGAAAGAGTGAAGTTACCGCTACCAGGAGTGGTAGTTCAGTTGGTTAGAATACCGGCCTGTCACGCCGGGGGTCGCGGGTTCGAGTCCCGTCCACTCCGCCAGATTGAAGCCCTGTAATTCATTGAGTTACAGGGCTTTTTCTATTAGTGGCTTGCTCAACACATGGCTTGCTCAATCTAGAAGCTGCGACAAAGGTGCCGACTGTGCTCCTCCGCAACGCCCTACATCCCCATCAGCGCCAGCGCACAGACAGAAAGCCCCGTCCGGTAAAGGATGGGTGTTTTGCAGCCTGGGCTGAGCAGACTCCAGCCCTGCAGGAGACGCAACATGGCCCCCAAAAACACTGTTTGTCTGTGGTTCGATGGCACTGCATTGGATGCCGCCAGGTTCTACGCCGAGACCTTCCCCGACAGCACGGTGGGCGCTGTGCACCGTGCGCCCAGCGACTATCCCAACGGCAAGCAAGGCGACGTACTGACGGTGGAATTCCGCGTGGCTGGCATTCCCTGCCTCGGGCTCAATGGCGGTCCAGCGTTCAAGCACAACGAAGCCTTTTCATTTCAGATCGCAACCGATGATCAGGCTGAAACCGACCGTTTATGGAATGCCATCGTCAGCCACGGTGGGCAGGAAAGCGCCTGCGGCTGGTGCAAGGATCGCTGGGGACTTTCGTGGCAAATCACGCCACGTGCCCTGACTTCAGCGGTATCTGATGCTGATCCGGCAGCCGCCAAGCGTGCGTTTGAAGCCATGATGACCATGGGAAAGATTGACATTGCAGCCATTGAGGCGGCGCAGCGGGGCCCGCGCTGAGGCTGACGCGCGTGCAGTGGAGGCGCTCAGACCAGGGCCAATGCGCGCTCCTGAAGCACCGCAGCGGCGATATGCACCTGCTCGAAGTCTGCTTCACCTAGCTTGCCAGGTTCGGGGTCGAAGTAGCAAAAGGTTCCGGCCACGTCCCCCAAGTGGTTGAGCAAGGGCGCGCCGCAGTACGAGCGAAAGTCTGCACGCCGTGGGTGGCCTGCCAAGCGGTCGTCATGGGCGGAATCAAAAACCGTCATGGCTTTACCCGTCTGCAGAATGTGCATGCAGTAGGTTTCGTGAAGCGGTACGCTGCTGCCCGAAGTCATGGCCCCTTCAGCTTTGTCCCATGTGCATAAGTTCGTCAGCAAGCCCTCGTCGAAACGGTAGACCCCCGTGAACCGATGCTGGGTGGCCGCGTTGGCCACTCGCACTGCGGCCGGAAGCCCTTCGGCGACGAGGACCGCTTGCATGAGCAAGGCGAAGTCTTGTAATTTGACTTTGGGCGTGTAGATCGAAGGCGACGGTCGCCGTGCGAGATGCCCGTTCGCCACGCAAGCTGTCAGAGTTTGGGCTACCCCTGTTGTCGTCTTCAAATCATCCATGACACCCTCCGAAGTAGCAAGCAAGGCTAAGACATGGCAGGCAACGGCAGGACAGCTTTGTGGCCGGCTGAGCGTAGGAGATGCCTGACAGTGTGCTGCGGAGCCCTAGCCCTCTGACGCTGAACGCTTCGCGTGCTCGGCCAAGTCGTTCCACACGTCCTGCTTGCAGAGTAGTCCGTCCTTGACCTCGAAGCGGTCAATGAATCGGATGCCTTCGAAGGGGCGACCGTCGGGCCATGCGCCGTAGAGGCTGCCATGGCAATGCACCACAGCATGATCGCCCGCCCAGGATTCGTCTATTTGCTCGACGTGCTTACCGATGGTTTTGTAGCGCTGCGCGCCCCAGGCCACAAGTTCTTTCAAGTCCGTCAAGCGGGCTCCGCCCGGAAAGCACATGCGAAAGTCGCCGGCGAGAAAGCTTTGTGCCAGCGCCAAGTCGCGCGCTTGCATGGCTGCCAAAAACTTCTGTACCTGTTCACTGGCCACTGGTAGTGCCACATTGCCCTGGGTGAATACACGGCCGTCGCGCTGGTAAGTGACCACTTCCTGCACGAACGTGGTGGTGCCGGCTTCAGGCGCCGGAATGACCGAACGCACCGCGTCGGAGACGCGGCGCACCAGGCGCTCGCGGACTTCGGGCGCATAGCCGGGCAGCAAGGTGATCTGGGTCACGGGCATGGCAAGTCCTGATTGAGTTTTAAGGCTGCTGGGGCGCCTGCGCGCTTTCGTCGTAGCGGGCGCCCTGGGCCAGCAACTCGGGCGTGCCAATCAGCCCGTTGAGCTGGTCAAAGTCCAGCATCTTGTCTTGCCAGGGCGCCGTGGTTTGGTGCTGGTGCAAACTGGCGAAGTAGCCTTGCAGTTGACTGGCCAGCGCACGCACCGTGCCGCCTGGAAATATGACGATGCGAAAGCCCATCTGGCCCAGCGTGTCGGCCGGTGTCACAGGCGTCTTGCCGCCTTCGACCATGTTGGCCAGCAGCGGAATACGGTGGGCAAACAGGCGTGCTGCGTCTTGCAATTGAACAGGGCTGCGGAGCGCCTCGATGAACAACGCGTCCACGCCGCAGGCCAAGTAGGCTTCGGCGCGCTCCATCGCGGCGTCCCAGCCTTCGACAGCCAGCGCGTCAGTGCGCGCCATGAGCAGCGTGTTGCTCGAGCGCCGCGCGTCCAGCGCAGCTTTGAGCTTGCCCGTCATCTCACCGATGCTGACCACACGCTTGCCGTCCAGGTGGCCGCAGCGTTTGGGAAAGGCCTGGTCTTCCAGTTGAATCATGGCCGCGCCCGCGCGCTCGAAACCGCGCACCGTGCGCTGCACATTCAGTGCGTTGCCAAAACCGGTGTCGCCGTCCACGATGACCGGCAAGCCCACGCGCTCGGTGATGCGCGCCAGCGTGTCTTCGACTTCTGTGAAGGTTGTCAAGCCAATGTCGGAGCGGCCCAGCCGTGTGTAGGCAATTGAAGCGCCTGAAAGGTACAGGCCCTCAAAGCCGGCTTGCTCGGCAAGAAGGGCGCTGAAGGCGTCATAAACGCCAGGGCAAAGCAGGGCTTGCGGGCGTGCCAGCAGGGCGGAAAGGCCTTGATTTTTCATGGGCGTTGAGCGACGAATCGCTCTAGGTTGAAGTGGACAGTTGGTCGGCCATGGACTGCGCCGCGATATAGCCGCCCGCCACGGCGCTGAGCAAGCCGTTGCCCGACAAGTAACCGCTGACATGGTTGCCCGACACGCCGCGTGCGGCGCCGCCTGCAGCCCACAGGTTGGGCAGGCTCGGGTTGCTCGCGGTGGTTGTTCCACCGCGCGGCTGGCTGAGTACACGGCACTGTGCATCAATGTCCAGGCCGCCTTGCGTGTGAAACAGCGCGCCGGTCACTTTGATGACGTAGAAAGGGCCTGAAAGCGGGCGTTTGAATTGGCGGCCTAGCGCGTCAGGCGTTTGTGTTTGAGCGCTGCGGCTCATGGTGTCCAGACTGGCGTCCAGCGCCGCTTCTTCGCAGCCAATGAGTGCGGCCAGCGCTGGCAAGTCCGCTGCGGCTTTCACAGCGCCTGCAGCTTCGGCCGCCACAAAGTCTGGGAAGTCTCGCGCCAAGCTAAGGATGGGCGCGTCAAACACATTCCAGGCCACGCGGCCGGGCTGGGCCACGACATGCAGCGCGGCTTCTGAATAGCCCTGGGTTTCGTCATGAAAGCGCTGGCCTTGCGCGTTGATCTGCACGCCGCCTTCCATCATCAGCGCCCAGGTAATCAACACACCGTGCGGCTGTGCCCACGAGCCATGGCCTTGGTAGGCCTGCATGTCGGCCAGCGGCGCGCCCAGCGCCTCGCCCCAGTGCAAGGCCGTGCCGTCGTTGCCGGGGTGGCCGGCAAATTCGGCACTGGCCACATCAGGCACAAAGCGCTGCAGCAACTCGGGTGAAGCGCCGTAGCCGTTGCAGGCCAGCAGCAGGGCGTCGCAAGCAATCGCTTCCACGCTGCCGTCGGGACGCTCTGCTTCAACACCCAGCACGCAGCCTGCATCAGTGACCACCAAGGTCTGCGCGCGCGCGTGGGTCAGGATGGGAATGCCTTGCGCGTTGCAGGCGGCTTCCAATGTTTCGGTCAAGGCGCTGCCGGTGCGCGCTTTGAGGCTGTGCATGCGCCGGCGCGTGTGGCCGGGGTACAAAAAGCCGTCCAGCACTTCCCAGTCGAGCCCGTGGCGCGCTTGCAAAAAATCAAGCGCGGGCGCAATGGCCTCGGTGTAGGCCGCCACCAAATGCGGCGCTGCCGCACCGTGCGCTTTGGACTGAATGTCGTGCGCAAAAGCTTCAGCGCTGTCCTCAACGCCTAAGGCGCGCTGCACCGCCGTGCCCGCCGCCGGAATAAAGCCAGACGACAAACTGGTCGAGCCCATCGCTCGCGCATCGCGTTCAACCACGACGCAGTCGATGCCGCGTTCGGCCAGCGCCAGCGCCGCCGTCAAGCCGCAAGCACCCGCGCCGATGATGAGCACCGGCGTGCTGATCGGTGCGTCAAATTGCGCTTGCACGCGCACTTGGGGTGCTGCGGCTTTCAAGACTTCAATCCATCCGAAAATTCAGCGTCCATCGCCACGCGCGCCACGCTCGCCATATCGGCCAGCGCCGCGGCATGGGCCGCCGGCTTGAAGGCGGCGCAGCATTCACTCAGCACCCAGGTCTCGTAGTCGCGCATGTGCGCATCGCGCACCGTGCTGGCCACGCCGCCATTGGTCACGATGCCGCACACCGCCACACGCGTGACGCCAGCTTTGCGCAGCAGCCAGTCGAGTTGCGTGTTGAAGAAGGCCGAGTACGCGACCTTCTGCACGGCCACATCGACCACGGGCAAGAGCGTGTCCACACAGGCTTGACCCCAGCTGTTGGAGGCGAAATCACCGCGCTGCAAAAACGGCCGCAAGGCCTTGAGGTGCGGCGAAATCATGGGTTCACCCGAGGCATCCGGCCAAAGCGTGAACTGGCTCGCAACCACCAGGCCGCCTGCGGCTTTCACCGCCTGCGCCAGCGGCAACACGCGCGCCGGCAAGGCTTGGGCGTCCGCACTGGCGCAGCCGCCGCGGGCATAGGCGCCCGTGGGCGCGAGGAAGTCGTTCTGTAGGTCAATGATGACCAAGGCGGTGCGAGTCATGGCGCAAACCTTTTCAGGCGTCAGGTTGCAAGATGAGGTTGCCCAAGCGGTCCACGCGGGCCGTAAAACCTGGCTCCAGCCACACCGTGGTGTCAGGCTGCTCCAAGATGGCGGGGCCTTCAATCACAGTTCCGACGGGCAAGCCCAGGCGCGCATAGCGGCGGGCCTGCACCCAGCCGCCGTGAACGAAAACGGCTTGCTCGCCCAGGGGCTCGGTGGCCGCGCTGTCTGCGTTGGCAGATGGAGCCAGCAAGGCCAAGTCAAACTTGGGCCGCACACCGACCAGCGCATAACGCAGATTGATCACGCGCATCGGAATGCCGTCGAGCACGCGGCCGAACTCGGCTTGGTAACGCGCTTCAAACGCGGCGCTCACGCTTTTCAGGTCGAGCTTGTCAGCGCTCAGCTGTACGTTGACGGTGTGCGTCTGGCCTTGGTACAGCATGTCCAGCGAGATTTCTTCGCGCACTGCTTCGAAGCGCACACCGGCAGAGTCCAGGCGCGCGCGGCAGCTGGCTTCAAAGTCAGCGCGCAGCTTGCGCAGGCGGTCAAAGTTCACATCGGCCAAGCCTTGGTTCAAAGTCTGCACGGCGTCGTGGCGCATGTCGGCCATCACGCAGCCCAGTGCGGATGTGACGCCCGGGTAACGCGGCACGATGCCCGTGGTCACGCCGACCTCGCGCATCATGGCGCACACATGCAGGCCGCCGCCACCGCCAAAAGGCATGTAGGCAAACTGGCGCGGGTCGTGCCCTTTTTCAATCGATACCAGGCGCATGGCGCCGGCCATCTTGGCGTTGGCCACGGTCAGTACGGCTTCGGCCGCTTGCAGAACTTCCAGGCCCAAAGGCTCTGCCACATGTTGTGCGATTGCAGCGCGTGACAGCTCGGCGTCGAGTGCGCCCAACAGGCCACCGCCCAAGGGGCGTGAAGCGGCAATGCGGCCCAGCAGCACGTTCGCATCCGTCACGGTAGGCCGTGTGTTGCCGCGGCCGTAGCAGGCTGGGCCGGGCACGCTGCCCGCCGACTCGGGGCCAACTTGCAACATGCCGCCTGCGTCTACCGATGCAATCGAGCCGCCACCGGCGCCAATCGTTTCAATCTGAATCATGGGCGAGCGCACAACCATGCCAAAGGCGATGCTGGTTTGCGCCGCCAAGGCGGCCTGGCCACCGGCAATCAGCGACACGTCAAACGAAGTGCCGCCAATGTCGCCGGTGATCACGTCCGGGAAGCCCGCTGCACTGGCAATCGCCGCGCAAGCAATGACGCCGGCCGCCGGGCCCGACAGGGCAGTGCGCACCGGCAATTCACAAGCGGTCTGGCGCGACATCACGCCGCCGTTGCTTTGCACAATCAGCAATTCACCCGCAAAGCCCTGGCCGCGCAAGTCCTCGTCCAGACGCGTCAGGTAGCGGCCGACCACGGGCTGCAAGGCTGCGTTCAGGCTGGCCGTCGAGGCACGCTCGAACTCACGGATCTCGGGCAACACCTCAGCGGCTGAAGTGACATGCGCGTTGGGCCACATGCTTTTCACGACTTGCAGTGCCGCTTCCTCATTGATCGGATTCGCGTAGGCATTGACGAAAAAGATGCACAGCGCTTCGCAGCCCTGGTCCATCAGCGCCTGCGCGGCTTCGCGCACCTGTGCCAGGTTCACGGGCGTGTGCACATTGCCGTCGGCCAGCACGCGCTCGTCCACTTCCAGTCGCAATTCGCGGGAGATCAGCGGCTCGAAATTGCCGCGCAAGCCCCAGGTCTGCGGCCGGTCGCGCCGACGCATTTCAAGCACGTCTCTGAAGCCGCGCGTGGTGATCAGGCCCGTGCGCGCCACCTTGCGCTCAAGCAGCGCGTTGGTGCCCACGGTGGTTCCGTGGATGATGGTTTCCAGGCTGCTGGCGTTGGCGTCTTTCTCGGTGCCCAGCACCTTGGCAATGCCATTCATGAAGCCGACAGATTCTTCACCGCGAGTCGAGGGCACTTTGACAATCGAGACGCTGGCGTTGGCTTCGTCCAGCACGAACAAGTCCGTGAAAGTGCCACCCACGTCGACGCCGACGATGCGTTTAGTAGGACCGCTCACAGCGCACCGCCTTGTTTCGAATGAGTGATGTAGCCCTGGGCCAGGTCGGCCGCTTTGGCTGCGCTGCTGCGCTCAGCCGGTGGGCCGTAGCCGCCACCGCCCGGTGTTTCAAGCCGCAGTCGGTCGCCGCGTTGCAATTGAATGCCCAGCATCTTTGAAGCCATGGGCGGCGTGTGCCAAGCGCCCTGCGTGTGATAGCTGAATACATTGCGCGCGGCATCACCGCCGCCGGCAATGCCCTTGGGCGAAGCGCGCCCGCGCTCGCCAAACACAAAGGCCTGCGCCGACTTTTCAAGCAATTCAATTTCGTAAATCGCGCCCAGGCCGCCGCGCTGTTTGCCCTCGCCACCCGAGCCAGGCCGCAAAGCCCATTGGGTGAAGCGCACGGGGTAGGCCGCTTCCAAAATTTCCAGCGGTGGAATGGTTGCCGTTGAAATCGGTGCGTTGCCGTGGTTCAGGCCGTCGCCACCGGCATGCGCGCCGTGACCACCCCCAAAAAAGCTGAACATCACCCAGCGTTGGCCAGCGCGTGCGCTGTCGCTGCGGTGGCCCGCGACCGACAGCGCATTGATGGTGCCGTAAGCCTGCGCCACCGAGCGGGCCGGGTCGGCCTTGGCGGCCGCGCTGAAGATCACGTCGATCATGCGCAAGATGGTTTCTGTGTAGCCGCCCACGGGGCGCGGGCGCTGCGCGGTGATGACCAAGCCGTCGGGAATCACCACGTCGACGGCGTCCAGAACGCCCGCGTTGGCCGGCACATCAGGGAACAAATGCTTGAGCGCCACATAGCAAGCGGCCACAGCGGTGGCGCGCGAGATGTTGACAGGGCCTGCGCACTGCGGCGAGGTGCGTGAAAAGTCCAGCGTGAGCTTGTCGCCAGCCACGGTCATGTCAAGCGCAATGCTCAAGGGCTCGTCGACCACGCCGTCGTTGTCCAGCAGGTCGTCAAAGCTGTAGCGGCCGTCCGGCATCGATTCGATCTCGGCCTTCATCATGCGGCGTGCACGTTCGCGCAGGGCGCCCAAGGCTTGCAGCACGCGCGGCACGCTGTAGCTTTGCAAGAGTTCGCCCAAGCGGCGCTCGCCTAGTTCGAGCGCGGCAAGCTGACCATTTAAATCGCCCCACAGGCTGTCAGGCAGGCGGGTGTTGGCCAGCAGAATGGCCAGCACATCCGGGTTGATCTTGCCGTCTTGCGAAATGCGCACCGGCGGAATTTGCACGGCTTCTTGCCAGCATTCGGTGGCTGCGGGGTTGTAGTTGCCGGGCACCGCGCCGCCCACGTCATGCCAATGCGCGGCCGATGCCAAAAAGCAGACCAGCTCGCCGTTTTCAAAAACCGGTTTGACCAGCTTGAAGTCGTTGGCGTGCGTGCCGCCTTCATAAGGATCGTTGAAAAGCCAGATTTCGCCGGGCTTCATGCCGCCCAGCGGCTTGGCCGCCGCCATGGCCGCGCGCACGGCAAAAGCCATCGCGCCCACGAAGACAGGCAGGCCGGACTTGCCTTGCACCAGCGTGTCGCCGGTTTTGGCGTCGTAGAGGCCATGGCAAGCGTCATGCGCTTCGGCAATGATGGGGTTGAAGGCGCTGCGGTACAGCGTGGCATCCATCTCATCGGCGATCTGCTCCAGGCGGCCTTTCAGCACGGCCAGGGTGACGGGATCAAGGGGCTCAGACATTCGTTTCTTTCAGTTTTTTCACTTGCTCTCGCTGCGCTTGCAGATCGAGCTTGAGTTCGTTGAGCAGGCCGCCGGCTTGCACACGGCGCATCAAAAAGTCGGGGACGCTCTCGCAAGCGATGCGCTCGCCGTTGGCGCGAATCAGCGTGGGCGCAGCAGGGTCTTGCAGCTCAAGTTGCAGCGTTTCACCTTCGCCCAAGCGCTCGGCATCCGGGCAGGTGAGCAGGAGCAAGCCGACATTAAAAGCATTGCGGAAATAAAGCCCGCTGAAGCTGGGCGCAATGACGGCGGCCAAACCGAGCGTGACCAGCACCGAAGCCGCTTGCTCTCGTGAAGAGCCAATGCCAAAGCCGGGGCCGGCCACCAGCACATCGCCCGGCTTCACGCCGGCCGCAAAGTCGGGGCGCAAACCTTCCAGGCAGTGGCGCGCGATCACGTCCATGCCGAACTTCATGGCGTGGCCGGGGGCGAGTGCGTCGGTGTCGACGTCGCTGCCCAAGCGCCATACCCTGTGTGGCGTGTGGCTTGGATGGAGCGTGCTCATGCGGCGACCTTCATCATCTCGCGCGGATCCGTCACGCATCCGGCCACAGCCGAAGCCGCGACGGTATAGGGCGAGGCCAAAAACACTTGCGCATCGGCCGAGCCCATGCGGCCCTTGAAGTTGCGCGCCGTGGTGGCGATCACGCGCGTGTTGCCTTGCACTGCATTGCCGTAACCAGCGCAGGCGCCGCAAGCACTCGGCAGCAATTCGGCGCCAGCGTCTTGCAGGGTTTGCATCACGCCTTGCGCCCGAGCCTCGGCCAGATCTTGCAGACTGGCGGGCGCCACCAACAAGCGCGTACCGGCTGCAATTCGCTTGCCTTTGAGAATCTGCGCTGCGGCTTGCAGGTCTTCCAATTTGGCGCCGGTGCAAGCACCGATGTAAGCCAGGTCAATGCCTTGGCCTGCCAGCTCCGCCACCGGCTTGCCGTTCGCCGGGCTGTGCGGCACCGCCACCATGGGAGGCAGCTGGGTGGCGTCAAAAAGATGGTCAGTGACTTCAGCGTCGGCGTCGCCCTGCCAATGCGCGAGTTCTTCATCACTGACCACCGCGCCGGCTTTGGCGAGCCAGCTTTGCGTGGTCTTGTCCGGCGCGATCAGGCCGACCTGTGCACCCAATTCGGCGCTCATGTTGGACAGCGTCATGCGCTCGGCCATGCCCAGGGCGCGCACCGTGCTGCCCGCAAATTCAATCGCTTGGTAATCACCGCCGTTCATGCCAAAGCGCGCGGTCATGTGCAGCATCATGTCTTTGGCGGACACGCCGGCTTGCAAGGCGCCTTCCCAGCGCATGCGCACGGTGCGCGGCACCTTGACCCAGATCTCGCCGGTCACCATCACGCCAAGCATTTCGGTGCTGCCGATGCCAAACATATAGCTGCCAAAGGCACCGCCCGTGGGCGAATGCGAATCACCGCCCACGCAAAACATGCCGGGCTTCAAGTGGCCTTTTTGCGGCAGCACCACATGGCAGATGCCCTGGCTGTCATACACATGCGGCAGGGCTTGGTCGCGCGCCCAGTCGCGCGCAATGCGCACGATGCGGCGCGCGTCATCGTCTTCCTCGGGCACAAAGTGGTCCATCACCAACACGACTTTGGAGCGGTCCCAAATTTGCGCACCCAACTCTTCAAGCATGGGCTTGAGCCGACGCGGGCCCGAGGAGTCGTGGAACATGGCGAGGTCCACCTTGCAGTTGACGATTTCGCCTTCAGCCACCCGCGATGCGCCTGCGGCTTTCGCAATCAGTTTTTGCGCCAGGGTTTGCGGACGGTTCATCACAGCCCCAGGTAAGCGCGGCGCAACTCGTCCGAGCCCAGCAATTCATTGGGCAGACCCGAAAAACGCAGCGATCCGTTTTCCATCACGTACACGCGGTCTGCCACTTCCAGCGACTGCGCCACGTTTTGCTCCACCAGCAGCAGCGACAAACCGTCTTCACGCAACTGGCGGATCAGGCTGAACATTTCTTCGACCAGCAGGGGAGACAAGCCCAGCGAAGGCTCGTCAAGAATCAGGAGCAAAGGCTCGGCCATGAGGCCGCGGCCGATGGCCAGCATTTGTTGTTCGCCGCCGCTCATGGTGCCGGCCAGTTGCGTCAGCCGCGTTTTGAGTTTGGGGAAGATGTTGAAGACTTTGTCCAGGTTCTGCGCCCGGCGCTCGCGTGCGCGGGTGAAAGACCCCAGCTCCAGGTTTTCCAGCACGCTGAGGTTCGGGAAAATCTTGCGCCCTTCGGGCACCTGAATCAAACCGGCTTTGACCACGTCGCGGTAATGCGCGCCAGACAAATCCGAGCCATTGAACTGCACCTGCCCGCCCCATGTGGGCACCAGGCCGCAGAGCACATGGTTGAAGGTGGTTTTACCGGCGCCGTTGCTGCCCAAGAGCGCCACGGTTTCACCGCGGCCCACATGCAGGTCCAGACCGCGCAGCACTTCGGTGCGGCCGTAGCCGCCGCGCAAGCCGCTGACTTGCAGCATCGGGGTGGCGTTCAAATCGGAGGTGCCAGCCGTGTTCATGTTCAGGGTGGTCATGCTGCGGCTCCCGCCTTGCGCAGGCGCTCGGCCGTGCCGGCGCCCAGGTAGGCCTCAATCACTTTGTCATTGCGCGTGACTTCATGCGGCGAGCCTTCGGCGATCAATTCGCCCTGGGCCAGCACCCACACATGGCTGGCGAGGTTCATCACTGCTTGCATCACGTGCTCGATCATCAGCACAGTCACGCCGTCGGCCACGATGGCGCGCACGACCGGAATCATCTCGGTGATCTCTTGCGGATTCAGGCCAGCCAGCACTTCGTCGAGCAGCAGCAAGCGCGGCTCGGTGGCCAGGGCGCGGGCCAACTCCAGGCGTTTGCGGCCCGCCACGGTCAGGTCTGAGGCGGGCTTGTCGAGCTGCGCTTCCAAGCCGACGCGTTGGGCTACTTGCTCAGCGCGGGCCAAAGCCTCGGCACGGCCGGGGTGATGCAAATGCGCACCCACGGCAATGTTCTCGCGCACGGATTGCGCGGCAAAGGGCTGCACGATTTGGAAGGTGCGCGTCATGCCCAGCTGCGCATTGCGGTGCGGCGCGCTGCCCGTGATGTCCTGGCCGGCAAAGTGAACCGTGCCGGTGTCCGGCTTCAAGAAGCCCGACATGAGCGCAAACAGCGTTGTCTTGCCAGCGCCGTTGGGGCCTATCAGCGCCGTCAGGCTGCCCGCTTCGACTTTGAGCGACACGTCATGCACGGCTTTCAAGCCGCCAAAGGTTTTGGACAAGCCCTGAATGTCCAGCAATGTTTCAGCCACGGCGGCCTCCTTTGAACACATCGCGCACCGAAGCGCCCAGCCCGGCAATGCCCTTGGGCATGAACATCACGATGACGATGAGCACGGTGCCGTAAATGATGAGGTTGATGCCCGGCAGAGAACCAAAGAGATTACGCGTCACGTCAGCCAACGTGTGCAGCACGATGGCGCCCAAAATCGGCCCCCACAGCGTGCCCAGCCCGCCGACGATGGCGCCCACCAGCGCTTCGACCGACGCGTGCGAGCCAAAGGCCAGCGCCGGGTCGATGTACTGAAACACCTGCACATAAAAAGCGCCCGCCAGGCCCATGAAGGCGCCCGACAAACCGATGGCGCCCAGCTTCAAACGGAAGGGGTCCACGCCGATGGCGCGGGCCGCGTCTTCGTTGTCACGCACGGCCTGCAGGTACGCGCCAAAGCGCGAGTTCTGCAGCCACCAGGTGACCAGCATGGCCGCCACCAAAAACGCGAGGATCAGATACAAGAAGCCGACGCGTGAGCCAAACTGCAAGTTGGCTGCAGATTCGCGCAGCGGAATCATCAAGCCCACGCCTGCGCCGGTGAAGTTGACCGACAGCGCCAGGATGCGAAACACCTCGGCAAAGGCCAGCGTGACCAGCGCGAAGTACGAGCCCTTGAGGCCGTAGCGAAAGCTCAAGGCACCCACTGCCAAGCCTATGGCTGCACTGGCGGCAAATGCCAGCGCCAGCGCCAGCCACGGGTTGATGCCGAACTCGATTTGCGCAATCGCTTGCACATAAGCGCCCATGCCAAAAAAGAGGGCGTGGCCGAAAGAAAACTGTCCGCCGAAGCCGCCCAGAATATTCCAGGCCTGCGCCATGAGCGCGGCGTACAGCGTCATCATCACAAAGTTCAGCCACGTGCCCGAGGTGACAAACACAGGCAGCAGCGCGACGGCCACGGCAAAGGCGGCGATCAGGGCCAAGCCCTTCATGCTCTTGCTCATGCCTTGGCTCCAAAAAGACCTTGCGGCCTGAACAACAAAATCGCGATGAAGATCAGAAAGATGCCGATCTGACCCAGCGACTCACCCAAAAAAAGGCCGCCCAAAGACTCGACGACACCGATCAGCAAGCCGCCCAGCAAGGCGCCCACAAAGCTGCCCATGCCGCCCAGCACCACCACCGTGAAAGCCACCAGCACAAAGCCCGTGCCTACCTGCGGATTGACGTAATACGCCGGCAGCAAAAAGCAAGCTGCCGCGCCCAGGCAAGCCAGGCCAATGCCAAAGCTCATGGCGTAGATGTGGTCCACGTCAATGCCCATCAGGCGCGCGCCTTGTTTCTCACGAGACACAGCACGGATCGCCCGGCCCAGGTCGGTCTTGGTCACCACCCACAAGAGCACTGCCGAAGCCACCAAGGCGCCGGCAAACGCGATCAGCTTGGGCAGCGCAATGAAGGCGCTGCCAATCTGCACGGTTTGCAGCGTGTAGGCGGTCTCAATGCTGCGGGTGTCCGAACGGAACACCAGCAGCGCCAGGTTCTCCAGCACGATGGACAAACCCAAGGTCACTAACAGAATGTTTTCGTCCTTGCCGTGGCTGGCGCGGTTGATGATCCCGCGCTGCAAGGCATAGCCCAGCGCAAACATGGCGGGCACCATGATGGGTAGCGCCAGGTAGGGGTCGATTCCGAGCTGCTGCTTGAGAAAATAAACGCCGTACAGCGCCACCATCAACGATGCCCCGTGGGCAAAGTTGATGATGTGCAGCACGCCGTAGATCAGCGTCAGCCCCAGCGCGATCAGGGCATAGACCGCGCCGGTGGTGATGCCGTTGAGCACGGACGGGACCACGATCGCAAGATCGAACATTCAGGGTTTCCTTGGGTTCAGTGCAGGAGAGCGGTTAGGCGCGTTCAGGCCTTGAGCGGGAACAGTGGCTCAGCCTGGCGGTAGTCGCGCGGGATGATCACCTTGATGTCGCCGTCCAGCACTTGCGTCATCAGCGGCTGGCCGCCCATGTTCTGGCCGTTGACAAACTTGGTCGGGCCGTACGGCATGATGTGATCGGAGAAGGTGCTCTTTTCCAGCGCAGCAATGATGGCGGCGCGGTCACGCGACTTGGCCTTGTCAATCGCATCAGCCAGCAAACGCATGGCGGTGTAGGTCATGAAGACTTCGTAGCTGAAGAACTGCTTTTGCGCTTCGACGCGTTTCTTCAAAGCCTGGGCGCGTGGGTCTTTCGGATTGAACCAGTGGTTGCAATCGATGATGCCCTTGGACGCCTCGGGGAACTCTTGCACGAATTTGTAGCTGGACGCCGCGCCGCCGAGCACCGAATAAATCGCCTTGGGCACCACACGCTGCTGCTGCATGGTGCGCACCAACAAGGCGTACTCGTTGTAGTAGTTGGCCGGGATCACGATGTCCGGGTTGACTGCCTTCATGCGCAGCACGATGTTGTTGAAGTCGCGCGTCGGGTTGGCGTGCTTGATGATCTCTTTGACCTCAAAGCCGTAGCCTGGCAACTCACGCGCCAGCAAGTTGGCCGTGCCTGTGCCAAACAGGGATTCTTCGTGAATGATCATCACGGTCTTGGCGGGGCGGCCAGCAATGGTGTTGAGCACATGCAGGTTGGCCACGGCCAGATCAGCCACGGCCTTGTAGCCGGGGCCAAAGCGGAAGGTGTTTTTCAGGCCGCGCTCGACGATCTGGTCGGCCACGCCAACGTCCACCACGTGCGGCAGGTTGTACTTGGCAGCCGCTTGCGTGGTGGCCAGGCAAATGGCCGAGGCAAAAGCGCCAACGACGGCAGACACGCCGGCTTCGTTCATCTTCTCAATTTCAGCCACGCCAGCTTGCGGCTGCGACTGCGCATCGCCCAGCATGGCTTCAATCTTGGCGCCGCCCAAGGACTTGATGCCGCCCGAGGCATTGATGTCTTCAATGGCCATGAGCGCGCCCATGCGACATTGCTGACCTGAATAGGCCAGCGCACCCGTGACGGGGTGCAGCACGCCGATCTTGATGGGTGCCGGCTGCGCGCCGCCCACCAGGGGGAAGGCCATTGCGGAAGCCGCGGCAGCGGTTTGAGACACAAACTGACGACGAGTGGTCATGACTTAACTCCTGGGGACGGTGGACCGTGACCCCTTGCGGGCAGCGGTCTGGGACAAGTGCCCGAGCGGGCACGGATTGCACAACGGCACAAGGCCGCTGGCGGTGACTTTGAAAACGTATTGAAGCGACATGGGGACTTGCATCACATCAGTTGAAGTGCGCCTGCAGCTCACTGCTGACCCACACGCGCGCGTCAATCTCGCCCACGCGCGAGAGCTTCATCTGGTATTCGTAACGGTCCGGCCTGTAAAGGCCGTGCAGCCACTGGATGGGCCTGTCGTTCTGGTCGTACACCACACGGCGCACGTAGAGCAGGGCCGAGCCCACGGGCACGTCGAGCAGGCGCGCAATGCCTGCGTCGGCCAGACGCGCTGAAATTTGTTGCACGGCCTGCCCGAGCTGCAAGCCGCTTTCTTCGAGCAGCACGAGGATGGGTTTTTTACCCAGTTCTTTTTTGCCGAAGCTGACGGTGAGTTCTGCGGGCACGTAGGTGGTGATGTGCGACAGCGGCCCCTGGCGCGTGCTGCGCAGACGCACCGCTTTTTGCACGAGGCTGGTGGGCGCAATAGCCAAGGCCTGGGCCACGGCCTCGCTGGCTTGCACGTTGTCCACCGAGATGACTTGCACCCGCGTGTCCAGGCTCATGTCCACCAGGTTGGCCAGTAGGCCGCTGCGTTTGAGCGCGGGGCTGCTCCCGCCTTCACTGGGCATAAGCGCCACTTTGGGCTTGGGCTGAATGACGCGGGTGCCGCGACCGGGTTCGCGCGCAATCAGCCCTTCGGCCGCCAGCAATTCGAGTGCCTTGCGAACGGTCACGCGCGAGACCTCGAAGCGCGCCATCAATTCGAACTCGCCCGGCAAACCTGCCGCAAAGCTGCCTTCAAGCACCCGCTCCTTGAGCACCAGGTAAACCTGGTGGTACTTCGGGATCGGCATGGCAGCGTTTGTCACGTGGCCATTCTTGTAGAGTTACTAATGACCTGTCAATAGGACATTTGAAGACGCATGGACAGTGAAAACCCTTGGTCTGGCGCTCGGCTTTGCGCTTGTCGTGCCGCCCCGTTTTAGGGCGATATCAGACTGAATCGACCTTGATGTTTTGCGAGGCCACGACTTTTTGCCAGCCGTTGAAGTCTTGCGCCAGGAAGCGGCCCAGCGCTTGCCCGCCTTGAGCTGAAGGCTCTATCGCATCCGCCTGAAAGCGTGCGAGCACATCGGGCAGACGCACCACTTTGGCCACCGCCTCGCTCAGCCGCTCCACGATGGCGTCTGGCGCGCCGCGCGGGGCGACCAGACCGAAGTAATTGAGCACGTCAAAGTCCGCAAAGCCGGACTCGGCCATGCCGGGCACCTGGGGCAGGGCGCTGGAGCGGCGCTGCGTGCTGACCGCCAGCGCCTTGACCCGGCCGTCGCGCACAAAGGGAGCGAGCGCCGGAATGGTGCCGGTGACGAGCTGGATTTGGCCGGAGATCATGTCCAGGGTGGCCGGCGCGATGCCGCGGTAGGGAATGTGCGTGATGAAAATGCCGCTGCGCGCCTTGAGTGTTTCCAGCACCAGGTGGTTGATGCCGCCCAGCCCTGCTGAGCCGTAGTTGAGCTGGCCCGGCCGCTTGCGCGCGTACTCAATGAACTCGCGCAGGTTATTGACGGGCAAGTCCTTGTTGCATGCCCACAGCAGAGGGCCGTTGGCAATCATGCTGACCGGCGTGAAGCTGCGCAGCGGGTCGTAGCCGGCCTGGGGCAGCACGGCCGCCACGGTGGTGAAGGGCGCAGCCACCAGCAGCAAGGTGTGGCCGTCGGGCGCGCTTTGCGCTACATATTGAGCACCAATCGCGCCTGAGGCGCCCGTGCGGTTTTCAACGACGAACTGCGCGCCCATGACTTCGCCCATCTTTTGCGCCATGAGCCGGCCAACGGCGTCGGTGCCTGCCCCTGCAGCAAAGGGCACCACGATGCGCACCGGCCGATCCGGAAACCCGGCCGCGCGTGCGGCGGGCATGGCGCCGGTGGCCGCTGCGGCTGCGAGCGCGCTGTGGCTGAGGAAATGGCGGCGTGAAAGCGGATGCGTCATGTTGTGACCTTTGAGGCCTCGCTGGCCCGTGTGAAAGCGTGTTGCAAATGATATCGCTGAGCCTGCTGACACAGCCGTACGAAAGGCCGGTTGCGGCGCCTGCCCTTTTACGGCGCACAGATCGGCGCGCAGATGGGCGCGCAGATGCGCCAAGCCAATGCATCTTTTAGGTCGTATGTCCTACGTCCGGCGCTGGGCCGAGCCGCCTTAATAAGTGAAGTTTCGGCGCTGGGCTTGGCGCTGAACGGTCAAGGCAATGCGGCTCGTCGGGGGAATCTTTTGACAGATCAAAAAAAATGCAGTGTGAAAGTCTGGAGGGCGCAAGCCGGCTGTTTCGGGGCTGCGGAATGGCGTTCGCTGACGCGCTTGCTGGACCCATCCGAGCAGGCACGCTCAAACCGTTTTCACTTCGCGGCCGACCGCCGGGCCTATGTGCTGGCGCATGGCCTGCGTCGTCTGGCGCTGGCGCAACTGCTGGGTCTGCCGGCCAGCGCTGCGGCCGCCTTGCGCTTTGCCCACAACGGGGCCGGGCGACCTATGCTGATCGAGGCCCCCGGCAGTGCCCGCTGGTTTTTCAGCCATGCCCATGCACGCGAAGGCGTGCTGTTTGCTGCGTCACGCGAGCACCCGGTCGGGATAGACATCGAAGCGCTGAGCCAGGCAGGGCAAACGCCTGACTTGGGTTCAGCCTTGCTGCGCCGCTACATGGCGTGGCCCAGCGAGGCTGGCCTGGATTGGGACTCGCCTGCCGGCTTTGCCAAGGGCTGGACTGCGCTGGAGGCCTTTGTCAAAGCGCTGGGCTGTGGTTTGCCCGGCCTGCAGGCCCCCGTGCGTTGCACGAGGGCTGGCGCGCTTATCGAAAATTCCGACGCGCTGCGACTGAGCTTGTGTGCGCCAAGGCTGCGCCACATGAACCGCATGCACCGCCACAGCAGGCAAGAAGCGCTGGTCTTGCACTTGAGCGCCATCGAAGGCTGCGCTGCCGCACTGGCCGTCTGCCAGCCAGCGCTGGCCCTGCCACCGCAACTCGACGAGTCCAGCCTGGACACCGACGCAGCGCTTTTACGTCGCCTGTGTTGACCCTTTTTGTATTGACCCTTTTATTTCGCATCTTCGGTTTTTTGTGCAGACCGCATCGCCGTGTCTGCTCCGTCTTTCCAACCTCTAAAAACAGGATACCCATGACCTTGGAATTCAAGTCCGCGAACGATGGCGGTGACCTGCCTGCCGCAACGCAAGCCACCGTGCCATCCGTCGCGCCATCCACCTTGGCAGCGTCTGGCCCGGCCGAGCCACCTGGCCAAGTGCTGCGTGCTGTCTTCGTGGGTGAAGGCAGTTTGCTGATCCGCTGTGCCGATGCGTTCAGGGCCGCTGGCCATCAGGTGGTCGCCGTGTGCTCGGCCAATGCCGCCGTGCTGCAATGGGCCGCCGCGCAAGGCCTGGCGACGCAGGCCCTGGCTGAGGATGGCACAGCCGGGCCGGACCTGTCCGCGCTGGACTTTGACTACCTTTTCAGCGTGGCCCATCTGCGGGTGCTGCCAGCCGCCACGCTGGCGGGCGCGAAGGGCCTGGCCATCAATTTTCATGATGCGCTGCTGCCCGACTTTCCGGGCTTGAATGCCACTGCCTGGGCCTTGATGAGTGGCGCCAAGACACACGGCGTGACCTGGCACGAGATGACCCCCGCCGTGGATGCGGGGCGCATCTTGCGCCAGCTGGGCTTTACCGTGGCGCCCGACGACACCGCCTTGAGCCTGAACGCCAAGTGCTATGAGGCTGGCCTGGCCAGCTTTGCTGCGCTGCTGCAAGACCTGACGCGCGGCAGCTATGTGCTGCGCCCGCAAGGGCCGCGCAAGCCGGGGTCAGCGGGCGCTTTCCGCCCTTCGTGGGCCAGGCCTGCCGCTTTGGCCACGCTGGACTTTTCGCGGCCCGCCAGCGAACTTGCCGCGCTGGTGCGTGCGCTCGACTTCGGGCCCGCGCCCTATGCCAATCCTTTGGCCCGGCCCAAGATCTGGACGGGCAGCCGCCTGCTGCAATGTACTGCGGCGCGTGTCAGCCAAGCCCCGGCCACAGCACTGCCCGGCACGGTGCTGGCCCAGCATGCAGACACGCTGCAGGTGGTCGCGGGCGAGGGCGTCGTCATTTTGTCGGGATGCACTGGCCTGGACGGTGCGCCCCACGAAGTGGTGGCCGGCCAGCAGCTGCCCCTGCTAAGCGAAGCCTTGCAGGCGGCGCTGGCTGCCGCCTTGCCTTCGGTGGGCAAGGGTGAAGCCTTCTGGTTTGCAAGCTACCGGCAACTGGCACCGGTGGCCTTGCCCTACCCGCAGCGCCTGGTGGACGCGGGTGCAGAGCGTGCAGAGCGTGCAGAAGGTGAGCCAGCAGGCCTGGAGGGCGCCGCAAACCTCACGGGTGATCGTGAGCTTCAGGCGCTGGCTTTGGCCATGCACGAAGCCCTGGGCCGCGCCAGCCCAAGCCAGGACGCGCGGCCCGCGCCTTACCGCCTGAGCCTGGGCATGCCCGCGCGCGGCGACACCAGCGTGGCCGCCTTCAGTGCGTGGCTGGCAGCGCTTTCCAGCCACGGCGGGCAGTCACCGCAGACCATTTTTTACACCGACGCCGTGTTGGCAGCGCAGGCCGCAGGCCTTGCGCCTTGGCTTTGTATGTGGGTGCCGCTCACACAGTCGCTCGCGCTGTCGGATTCAGTGGCCGAGACGGTCTCGCGCACGCATGCGCAGATCGCACGGCTGCATGCGGCCGGGCCCTGCCCGCAGGACCTGCCCTCGCGTCTGGGCCAGCCGCCTGCCGGTCTGGCTGCTGCGCGTCACATTGGTGTGTGCCTGCTCCCCATGGCCACGCCTGCCGAATGCGGCTGGACCCTTGAGACCGCACCCCGGCTGCTGCTCACGGTGGATGCACGCGGCGACCTGCTGCTGCAGGCTGACAGCGAAGTCTTCACCGGGCCAACGGCGACCTGCATGGCCGAGCACCTGAGGCATTGGCTGCAAGGCTTTGAAGTCGCTGCGCCCCAGGCTCCGCTGTCTGGCATCGGGCTGGTGCCTGCTGAGGAGGCCGCCCGTCAGGCCGCCATCAATGCCACGGCTGCGCCTTATCCCATTGACCAGCTGGTGCATGAAGTGATTGCCGCGCAGGCCCAGCGCCAGCCCGACGCCATGGCGCTCGAATGGGGAAATGAGCGCCTGAACTTTGCCACGCTGGAAGCCCAAGCCCAAGACCTGGCCCGCCGCTTGACAGCGCGCGGTGTGCGGCGCGGTGACCTGGTGGGCCTGTGCCTGGGCCGGGAGCCAGCGCTGGTGCTGGGCCTGCTGGCCATCTGGAAAGCGGGTGCCGCCTACCTGCCGCTGGACCCGGCTTATCCCGCGCACCGGCTGGACTTCATGCGCCAGGACTCGGGCACACGCCTGGTGCTGACCACACAGGCCCAGGCCGATGCGCTGGGTCTGACGGCGGACCAGGCGCTGTGCATCGATGCGGCGCAGGACGTGATTGGCACCAGCAGAGTGACGCCCCTGCACGGCGAGGCGGGTGAGCCTGGCCAAGCGCCCACTGAGCGCGTGGCCTACGTGATCTACACCTCGGGCTCGACCGGTCAGCCCAAGGGCGTGATGGTCACGCACCGCAATGTGCTCAATTTCTTTGCCGGCATGGACGCACGCATCCGGCACGAAGCCGGTGCGCGCTGGCTAGCTGTCACCAGCCTGTCCTTTGATATTTCCGTGCTGGAGCTGTGCTGGACGCTGGCGCGCGGCGTGACGGTGGTCTTGAACGGCAGCGCCGCCCAAGCCAGGCGGCGCGGGCCGGACTTCAGCCTCTTTTACTTTGGCAACGACCAGGCGCAAAACGCTGACAAGGCGCCGCCGCCTCAAGCGCGTTACCGCCTGCTTTTTGAAGGCGCACGCTTTGCCGACCGCAACGGCTTTGCCGCCGTGTGGACGCCAGAGCGCCACTTTCACATCTTTGGCGGCCAGTACCCCAACCCGGCTGTGACCAGCGCCGCGCTTGCCGCCATCACCGAGCGCGTGCAGATTCGCGCTGGCAGCTGCGTGCTGCCACTGCACCACCCCATACGCGCCGCCGAAGACTGGGCGGTGGTGGACAACATCTCTGGCGGTCGTGTCGGTGTGTCTTTTGCAGCCGGCTGGCAGCCCAACGACTTTGCCCTGGCGCCTGCCGCCTTTGCAGACCGCAAGGCCGGCATGTTCAAGGCCATTGAGCAAGTGCGCCGGCTCTGGCGCGGCGAGGCCGTGGGCTTTGAAGGCCCGAACGGCCAGGTGATGGTGCAGACCCGGCCGCGCCCGGTGCAAGCTGAGATTCCGGTGTGGATCACCGCCGCTGGCAACCCCGAAACCTTTGAACAGGCCGGCCAGATGGGCTGCCATTTGCTCACGCACTTGCTGGGCCAAGCTGTGGCCGATCTGGCGCAAAAGATCGCGGTGTACCGCGCCGCCTGGAAGCGCGCCGGCCACCCCGGGCAGAGCCAGGTCAGCCTGATGCTGCACACCTTTGTGGGTGAAGACGAAGCCGCCGTGCGAGAGGCCGTGCGCGAACCCATGAAAGCCTATTTGCGCAGCTCGGTGGACTTGATCAGGCAGGCTGCCTGGACCTTCCCGACCTTTGTGCAACGCGCCGGCAGCAGTGGCAAAAGCCCGCTGGAAATCATGGAGTCGCAAGCGCTCAGCACTGAGGACATGGACGCCTTGCTGGAGCATGCCTTTGAGCGTTACTACAAGGGCAGTGCGCTGTTTGGTTCGAACGCGCGTTGCCTGGCCATGGTGGCGCGCCTGCGCGAAGCCGGCGTGGACGACATCGCCTGCCTCATCGACTTTGGGGTGGACGCCGAGACCGCGCTGGCGCACCTGCATGATTTAAAGCGACTCATGACGGCGGCGCAGGCCCCGGTGGCCGCGCCACCGCAAGCCTATGTGGCCAGTGACGTGCTGGCCCTGGGCATCACGCACTTGCATTGCACCCCATCGATGGCCGCCATGCTGGTGGCCGACAGCCGGGGGCGGCAGGCTTTGTCGCGCCTGTCGGCGCTGCTGGTGGGCGGCGAGGCACTGCCGCTTTCGCTGGCGCGCCAGTTGCGCGCCTTGGTGCCCGGCCAGTTGCTGAACATGTACGGCCCGACGGAGACCACCGTGTGGTCTACGGTCTGCGAGCTCAAGGACATTGGCGACATGGTGCCGCTGGGCCAGCCGATTGCCAACACGCATCTGGTGGTGCAGAGTGCGGCCGGGCTGGCCTGCCCGGCGCTGGTGCCGGGCGAGCTGCTGATTGGCGGCGACGGCGTGACGCGCGGCTACCTGGGCCGGCCAGCGCTCACGGCCGAGCGCTTCATTGACGACCCCGCGCACCCCGGCCAACGCCTGTACCGCACGGGTGACCTGGTGCGCTGGCAGGTGGACGGGCAACTGGAGTTTTTCGGCCGCACCGACCACCAGGTCAAGTTGCGCGGCCACCGCATTGAGCTGGGTGAAATCGAAAGCCAGTTGCTGGCCCAGCCCGGCGTGGCACAGGCCGTGGTGCTGGCGCGCAGCGACGCTGGCGATATGGCCGCCGGGCCGCGCCTGCAGGCCTATGTCCTGCCCAAAAGCGGCGAGCGTTTGGAGCCTGAGGCTTTGCGCCAGGCGCTGGCGGCTGAACTGCCCGCCATCATGGTGCCGGCCAGTGTGCTGGTCATGTCGGCCTTTCCGCTCACGCCCAACGGCAAGATCGACCGCAGGGCCTTGCCCGACCCGCGCACGGCCATCGTGCTGGCGCCCGCCGCCGCGCCCGAGGGCGTGCTGGAAAACACCCTGGCCGGGCTTTGGCGTGAAGTGCTGGGTCTGGCGCAAGTGGGCGTGAACGACAACTTCTTTGACCTCGGCGGCCATTCGCTGCTGGTGGTGCAAGTACAGCGCCGCTTGGGCGAGTTGCAAGGCCAGGACGTATCGATCACGGACATGTTCCGCTTTCCCACCATCCGCAGCCTGGCCCGCCACTTGGCGGGGCATCAGGTCAGCACCGCAGTGAGTGAGGGCCAGGGCCGAGCGCAGGCGAGAAGGCAGCTGCGCATGCGCGCAGCGCCTCCGCCTGCACACGCCTCGAAAGCCACTCCGAACAGTAAGGCCTGAAAGGAAAAGACCTCATGACCCAAGACCTCTCTGACTCTATTGCGCTGGTCGGGCTGGCCGGCCACTTTCCGGGTGCACGCTCGGCCAGCGAGCTGTGGACCTTGCTTGAAAACGCCCAGGCCGCCACCGAATGGCGCACGCCCTCGCAATTGCGCGAAGCCGGCGTGAGCCCGGCCGACCTGGCCGACCCGGACTACGTGCGCGCCAGCTTGATCCTGCCGGACATGGAGAATTTCGACGCCGGATTTTTTGGCTTCAGCCCGCGCGATGCCGCCGTGATGGACCCGCAGCACCGGCACTTTTTGGCCTGCGCCTGGGAGGCGCTGGAAGACGCGGGCCACATGCCTGAAAAGTTCGCCGGATCGATAGGCGTCTTTGCCGGCTGCGGCATGCAGAACTACCTGCCTCAAAACTTGCTGAGCAACCCGGCGCTGGTCAAATCCATGGGGCTTTTCTTGCTGCGGCATACCGGCAACGACAAGGATTTTTTAACCTCGCGCCTGTCGTACTTGCTGGACCTCAAAGGCCCCAGCATCACGGTGCAGACCGCCTGCTCGACCTCGCTGGTGGCGGTGCATCTGGCCTCGCAAAGTTTGCTCTCGGGCGAATGCGACATGGCCCTGGCGGGCGGCGTGAGCATTGAGCTGCCGCACCGGCGCGGCTACCACTACGCCGCTGGCGAAATCCTGTCTCCTGATGGGGTGTGTCGCGCTTTTGATGCCCAGGCTGCGGGCACCTTGTTTGGCAGCGGTGCGGGCGTGGTGGTGCTGCGCCGCCTGGCCGACGCACTGGCCGATGGCGACCAGATTTATGCCGTCATTCGCGGCTCGGCCGTGAACAACGACGGCGCGCAAAAAGCCGGCTACCTGGCGCCCAGCGTGGAAGGCCAGGCCAGCGCCGCCGTGGAAGCCCTGGCCATGGCCGACGTGGCCCCGGCCAGCGTGCAGTACATCGAAGCGCACGGCACCGGCACCCCCGTGGGCGACCCGATCGAGGTGGCCGCGCTGGCCCAGGCTTACGGCAGTGGCGGGGCAGCGGGTCTCAAGGTCGGGCTGGGCTCGCTCAAGACCAACATCGGCCACCTGGACACCGCCGCCGGCGTGGCCGGATTGATCAAGGTGGCGCTGGCTTTTCGCCACGGCTTGTTGCCAGCCAGCCTGAACTTCAAGCAGGCCAACCCGCGTCTGGCGCTGGAGAAAACGCCGTTCAAGGTGCTCAACCAGTCGCAGCCCTGGCCGCGCGGCAACTCGCCGCGCCGGGCCGCTGTCAATGCCCTGGGCGTGGGCGGCACCAACGCGCATGTGATTCTGGAAGAAGCCCCGGCAGTGGCTGAACGCCAGCCGGGCGAGCCACTGGCTACGGGCTGGCAGTTGCTCACTTTTTCGGCCCGCACGCCGGCGGCGCTGCAGCGCTTGCAAAGCCGCTGGCTGGAGTTTTTGAAGGCACCGCCCGCGCAATTCAATCTGGCCGATGCCGCGCACACCTTGCGCGTGGGCCGGCGCGAATTTGCGCACCGCCTGGCGGTGGTGGCGCAAGGTCCGGCGGACTTGGCTGCGGCACTGGCAGGCTCTTTGCCAACGGCCGCTCGCAGCACGCGCCAGACGCTCAGCGCCTGGCAAGCCGAGGCCGCAGCCACGCCGCCTGCGGTGGTCATGATGTTCCCCGGCGGCGGTGCGCCTTATCCCGGCGCCGGCCGAGCCTTGCTGGGCCAGCCAGCTTTTGCAGAGGCTGTACAGGCCTGCTTTGACGAGTTGAAAAAACTCGGGGCTGACGTGCCAGCCGATTTGCATGCGGTGATGTTTGCTGAAGAGTTCAATGACGGCGGCACAAGCCTTGAAATTGCCGCTGCGCTCTTGCAACAGCCGCGCTACGGATTGGTGGCGCTCTTTGTTTTGTCGTACGCGCTGGCCCGGCTTTGGCAGCGTTGGGGCGTGCAGCCTGCCGCCTTGATCGGTCACAGCGCGGGCGACTACGCGGCGGCCTGCATCGCAGGGGTGATGAGCCTGGAAGACGCGCTGTCCATCGTCGTGTTGCGCGCCCGCCTTTTTGAGCAATCGCCGCCGGGCGGCATGCTGGGCGTGGATCTGACCGAGGCCGAACTGCAAGCGCATCTGGACGCAAGCGGTGGCGAGCTCGACATTGCAGTGGTCAATGCCGCCGACCACTGCATCGCCTCGGGCGCGCTTGGGCCGCTGGCCGCGCTTGAAAAACGGTTGGCCGAGCAGGGCGTGACGGCGCGGCGCCTGCGCATTGACGTGGCGGCCCATTCGCGCCTGCTCGACGGCGTGCTGGACGAATTTGCCCAGCGCATGGCGCAGGTACGGCTGTCGCCTCCGCAAATCCCCATGGTCTCCAACCTGAGCGGTACCTGGGCCAGGACAGACCAGGTGACCGACCCGGCGTATTGGGTGCAGCACCTGCGCCAGCCGGTGCGCTTTGCCAAGGGGCTGGACACGGCGCTCACCCTGCCGGGCGCCGTCATGCTGGAGGTTGGGCCGGGCCAGGGACTGCTGGCCCTGGCGCAACAGGCGCAACAGGCGAAGCAGATACGGGCCACGCCTGTGCGCGCCGCCTTGCTGGCATCGACCGGCAAGGCCCAAGTGCAGTCCGACGACCTGGCCGTGATGCTGGGCAGTGCAGGAGCTTTATGGACGCGCGGCCTGGCACTCGACTGGCCGGTCACGGGTGGCAGTGCAGGGCGCCGGATCTCTTTGCCTACCTACGCCTTCGAGCCTGAGCGGCATTGGATAGCGCCCGGCCAGCCGCAGGTGCAGGCAGCACCTGCTGGCATGGATCAGGCCCTGGATCAGGCTAAGGATCAGCCTGCGAACAAGCAAGACCGTGTGTTGATCCCAAGCCCTCCGGTGCTGTCGCGCCTGCCCGAACTGGCCGACTGGATTCTTGCGCCGCGGTGGCTGCCCGCGCCGCTGCCGCCGCACGACTTCAATGATGGCGCAGTGCATGACAGCCATGAAGCCTTGGCCGGCCGGCATTGGCTGCTCTTCGGCGGGCCAGCGCGCTTGACGGCCGATCTGGTGCTGCGCCTTCTGAACCACGGCGCACGCGTCACGCTGGTGCGCCCGGGGCTGGAGTTCGCCCGTTTGATCGACGGCAGCTACACCCTGGACCCGGCCGAGCCGCTGCACTATCGGCTCTTGGTACAAGCCCTGGCGCCGCAAGGCATGCCTGCGCACATCTTGCATTTGTGGGCCATGGACGCCGGGCTGCAAACCGGGCAGGAGATGGCTGAGATGGCTGAAATAGCGGAGATGGCCCAGATCGCTGAGATGGCCGAAATATCAAAGCTGAAGGAGACTCTGCACGGCTCTGAAACCTTGCCGGGCCAGACCCTGAGCTTTGACAGCCTGCTGTACCTGGCGCAGGCTTTGCAGGCTGAAGACCTGGACAGTCCCCTGCGCCTGACGGTGTTGACCACAGGCAGCCAATCAGTGGGCGGTGAGCGGGATGTTCAGCCTGCGCAAGCCCTGGCGCTGGGGCCATGCCGCGTGATCCCGCAGGAACTGCCGGGGCTGCGCACGCGCCTGGTGGACTTGCCTGCCGTCGGGTCTGATGAGGAGGTGCAGCAGTCGCTGCCGCGCCGCGTGATCGCCGAATGCCTGGCCGACGACGCGGCCGATCTGGTGGCCTTGCGCGGCCGCGAGCGCTTGGTGTTGCAGCTGCAGCCTGCGCTTACTGCGGGTACTGTGGGTACTGTGGGTACTGCAGCGACGGGCGCTGACAACAAGCTGCTGGCCGCCGCGCGCTTGCGGCAAGGCGGCGTGTACCTCATCACGGGCGGGCTGGGCGCGGTGGCGCTGACGCTGGCCGAGCACCTGGCGCGCAACCAGCAAGCGCGCCTGGCGCTGCTCAGCCGGCGCAACCTGCCTCCCGCCGAGCAATGGCAAGCACTTGTGGACGCCGCTTCAAGTGCGGAACTGTCGGACAGTGAAAGTCAAGCCTGGCTCTTGCAGCGCCTCCTGGCCTTGCAAGCGGCCGGTGCGCAGTTACTGCTGCTCAGCGCCGACGTCACCGACGCGCAAGCGATGGCCAAAGCCCTGGCGCAATGCCGTGGCCGCTTTGGTGCCTTGCACGGCGTCTTTCATGCCGCAGGCGTGCTGGACGACGGGCCGATTCACAGCAAGACCAGCGCCAGCGTGCGCCGTGTGCTGGCGGCCAAAGCGCTGGGCGCGCAAGTGCTGCACACGCTGCTGCCACCGGGCAGTCTGGACGTGTTCGCCGTGTTTTCGTCCACCAGCGTGTACCTGGGCGCGCCAGGGCAGATCGACTACGTGGCGGCCAACGCCTACCTGGACGCGCTGGCTGCGTCACGGCCGGACGGCCTGTGCATTCACTGGGGCGTCTGGGGCGATGCGGGCATGGCCAAGCGGGCTTACTTGCCGCATAAAGTGCCCCACGAGCCGAGCCTGAAAAAAGGCGTCGGTCAGCGCCCCGACCTTCATCCCTTGCTGGGCCACCGAGTTGACGATGACGCGGCGGGCATGGCCAGCGGTGCCCGCTTCATGGCCAGGCTCGACCCGGCTGCGCTGTGGCTGCTGCGCGAGCATCAGGTAGCGGGCGAGCCGGTGCTGGTGGGTATGGCCTATGTCGAGATGGCGCGAGCCGCATGGCAGTGCCTGCATCCGGGCACAGCGATTGAGTTGCGCGCCTTGTCGTTTGGCGAGGCCCTGGTGTTTGAAGGCTCGAAACCGCGTGAGGTGATGACCACCTTGCGGGCGGACCTTGAGCATGCAGCCGACACGCCGGCGAGTGCCGTTGTCTACGCCTTTGAAGTGCACAGCCGCGCAGACGCCGCCGCGCCCTGGCAGGCCCATGCGCGTGCCAGCGTGCATGGGCTGGACGGCGCAGCGCTTGAAGCGGCCAAGGCCGAAGAAGCGCTGAAGTTGCAAGCCTTTCCAGAAGCGAATTTTTCTGCCGACGCGTGGCAGGTGGGGCAGACGCCGCAGGCGCGCTGGCTGCGTTTTGGTCACCGCTGGCAATGCGTGCGCCGCATGCAATTTGCCCCGCCCGCCTGCGGCATGGCCGAGTTGGCCTTGCCCGCAGACTGCAGCGCCGATGCGGCGAGCTGGGCCTTTCATCCGGCCCTGGCTGACATGGCCGCGACCTTTGCCTTGCAACTGCCGCAGGTGCCAGACACGGCGCTGTACGTGCCCCTGTCTGTCGCGCGAATTCGCTTGTTCGCCCCCTTGGGCGCTGCGCTTGCAAGCCGCGTCCTGCTCACGCGCCAGGACAGTGATCGCTTGCTGGGCTTTGATGTGCAGCTGCGTGCACCCGATGGCCAGGCCCTGGCCAGTCTGGAAGGCTTTTGCCTGCGCGGTGTGCCACCCGAGGCGCTGGCCCGCGCGCCTGCCCTTCGCCAAGCAGTCCGCGCACCCAGTCTGATCGAGCGCATGCTCGCCTCTGGCATTCAGGCAGCCGATGCGCCGCAAATTTATGCGCGTATTTTTGCGGGTTCGCAGCGTGATCTCATCGTCTCTTCCTTGTCGCTGCCGGATTTGCGTGCGGTGCTGGCGCCGCGTGAAGTCGCCTCGGCTCCAGTGGGGCCAGCAGAGCCAGTAGGGCCAGCAGGGCCAGCAGGGCAAATGGCGCCTGCGACATCTGCTGCATCGGCTACCCCAAGCACATCGCAGCACGATCCTGTGCACCAGGCACTTGCCGCAGCCTGGCGCGAGTTGTTGGGGGTGGACACGTTGGCGCTTGACGATGATTTTTTTGCACTCGGCGGGCATTCGCTGGCTGCTGTGCGTTTGTTTGCGCGTATTCGAAAAGTCTTCGGTGTGGACTTGCCCTTGGCCACCTTGTTTGAAACGCCGACGCTGGGCGCCTTGGTCGAGCGCGTGCGTGCTGAATGCCCACCCGCCGCCGTGGTGCCTGCGAATCCCGCGAATCCCGCCGTTCCCCTGACCGGCAATGCGCTGACCGGCAATGTTCCGCTGGTGGCCGCTGCTTCCGCCGGTACGCCTTTGCCTGCAACGCCGACTTTACCCATCACAGCAAGCGCAGCGCAGCCCGCCAAGGAAGCTGCGGTTTCCCAGTCCACTTGGTCGCCGCTGGTGCGCATCAACGCCGGGCGGCCCGGCGTCAAGCCACTCTTTTGTGTGCATGGCGCCGCGGGCAATGTGCTTAATTTCAAAGTCATTGCCGACCGCCTGGGCGCGAGCCAGCCCTTTTACGGACTGCAAGCCCAGGGCGTGGACGGTCGTTTGCCACCCCTGCCCAGCATCGAGGCCATGGCCAGCCGCTACATCGCCGCCATCCGCGCGGTGGACCCTGTTGGCCCCTATTGCCTGGCCGGCTATTCAGGCGGCGGCGTGATTGCCTTTGAAATGGCGCAGCAGCTCCAGCGTGCAGGCGCGCAGGTCGCGCTGCTGGCCATGCTGGACACCTTGGCGCCGGCGGCCGCCAGCGCGCGCCTGTCGCCGCTGCGCAAGCTGTGGTTGATGCGGCACTGGTCGCTCGGCTTCACGCTGGCCTGGCCCGAGCGACGCCGTACACGCCGCACCGAGCACGCCAACCACCTGCTGGCCTTGCAGGCGCTTGCGCGGGGCGAGCCGCTTACGCCGGAGCTGGCTTCGGCCCGGCTGTTCAGTCATTTTGTAGCCGCGCAATCGCAGTACCAGCCGCAGCCTTATGCGGGTGACCTGCTCTTGCTGCGGGCCGAGCAGGGCTACACGCCCTACCTCAACGCCGGGGCGCAGCTGGGTTGGCAGGCGCTGGTGGGCGGATCGATTCGGGTGGTGGAAATCCCGGGCTCCCATGTCTCGATGTTGACCGAGCCTGGCCTGACCCAGTTGGCGCGCGCCTTGCGCGAACACATGGCCCAAAGCGAACGCGTCCATGAAGACGGCCGCGGCCCGCATGACGGCACGCAGCAAGATGCTCGCGAGGATGGGCACAGCGCCCACAGTGCGCCTGATCCAGTGCGGCTCAACCCAGCTATTCCCGGTGCTTTTGTGCCCGGCCTGCTGGGCAATGCCATGCAGCGGGACTGGCTTTGAGGGCCGCGCAATGGATAGCCGCGCGGGTGCGTTCTGCCTCAGCGACGGCCCAGTTTGAGCAGGCCGGTGGACAGCAAGGTGCCCGCCAGGATGACGGCAGCGCAGATCAGCATCCACGAGGTGACCGACTCGCCCAGAAAGAGCATGCCGTAGGTCACGGCGAACACGGGCACGAGGTAAGTGACCGAGAGGGCGCGCGCGGGGCCGGCGTGGGCGATCAACCTGAAAAACAGGATGTAGGCCAGGCCGGTGCACATCACGCCCACGGCCAGTTGCGCCAGCCAGGCGTGGCTGCTCGGCCATTGCGCGGGCCACAGCCAGAGGGCAGGCAGGGCCAGGCCCAGCGTGGCGCCTATCTGGCTGCCCGTGGCCGTGACCAGCGGCGGAATGCCCACCAGGTAGCGCCGCGTGTAGCTGGCCGACAAGGCATAGCAAAGCACGGCCACAAAGCAGGCAACGACGGCCCAGCCGGTGGACAGGCCCGAGGCGTCAGGCTTGAAGCTGGCCTTGCCCCAGGCCAGCATGGCCACGCCAACGAAGCCGATGAGCAGGCCCAGGCTGCGTGAACCCGTGGGCCGCTCGCGCAACCACAGCCATGCCACCAGCGCGCCAAAAAGCGGCACGGTGGCGTTGATGAGAGACGACAAGCCGGTGGTGATGCTCAGCAGCGCGAATGAAAAGCAGGCAAAGGGAATACCGGAGTTCAAAAGTCCGACGAAAAAGACGCGCTTCCAGTGCCGGCGCAGCTCGGCGACCAGGCCTTTGTAAACGAGGATGGGCAACAAAAATGCCGAGGCAATGGCCACGCGCACCGCAGCGCCGGGGAGCGGGCCAAACTCGACCGTGCTGATGCGCATGAACAAAAAGGACGAACCCCAGATGGCCGCCAGCATGAAAAAGTCCAGCAGCCAGGACGGCTGCGCGCCGGCGCCCGGCGCGATATCGGCGCTAGCGCCCGGCGCGTTGCCCGCGCCGCTACCCGCACCCGGGCTCACAGCGCGCCTTCAAGCCGAAGCAGTGCGGTCTTGCGGTCCAGGCCACCTGCGTAGCCGGTCAGGCTGCCGGCACTGCCAATCACACGGTGGCAGGGCACGACCACGCTCAAGGGGTTGCGGCCAATCGCGCCGCCGACTGCGCGCACCGCGCTGGGCCGGCCCATGGCGTTGCTCAAGGCCGCGTAGCTGCAGGTTTGCCCGGTGGGGATTTGCAACAGGGCTTGCCACACGGCGCGCTGGAACTCGGTGCCAGCGCGCAAGTCCAGTGGCAAGTCAAAGTGGCTGCGTTCACCGGCAAAGTAGGCGGCCAGTTGCCGGGCGGCTTCTTGCAGCACGGCGTGCTCAGGCTGCTCGCGCCACGCCTGGGACGGCGTCGGAAAGTGGCGCTGGCCCTCAAACCAGATGCCGGCCAAGCCGATGTCGCTGGCGGCCAGCCTCACGTATCCCAAGGGGGTTTCAGTCCGGCTTTGCACCAGTTCAACGGCAAACTTCATGGCCCAAATCATACGCGTGTAGCTGTTTGCCGACAGCATGCTGTGACACTTGAGATGCTGCGCCGCCCCTACAATTAGTGTTCTTTTTGGCGGGTGCTTTGGGGCACTTGTCCTATGAATTGCTTATCCGTTCTGCCTCCGTTTTGCCTCATCGGTCCATCCGACCCAAGGAATCTCCAATGCAAGTTGCGCCCTCCATTTTCAAGGCCTATGACATCCGGGGCGTGGTGCCCAGCACCGTCACTGAAGAAGTGGCCGAAGGCCTGGGCCGTGCTTTTGGCATGGCGGCATTGGCCGAGGGCGAAGGCACCGTGGCCGTGGGCCGCGACGGGCGCCTGAGCGGCCCGGTGTTGGCCGCCGCGCTGATGCGGGGCTTGCGGGCCGTGGGCGTGGAGGTGATTGACATCGGCATGGTGACCACGCCCATGCTGTACTTTGCAGCGAACACGCTGTGCACCAGTGGCATTCAGGTCACGGGCAGCCACAACCCCAAGGACCACAACGGCTTCAAGATGGTGCTGGCGGGGCGCGCGATTCATGGTGAAGAAATCCAGCGCCTGCGCGTTGCGATGGAGGCTGAAAGCTGGACGCTGGCAGCCACCCCTGGCCCCCTGCGCCAGGCCGATGTGCAGCCCGCGTACACCGCGCGCATCGTGTCGGATATCAAGCTCACCCGCCCTTTGAAGATCGTGGTGGACAGTGGCAACGGCGTGGCCGGCGCATCGGCCCCGGCCATCTTTCGCGCCCTGGGTTGCGAGGTGGTGGAACTCTTCAGCGAGGTCGATGGCAACTTCCCCAACCACCACCCCGACCCGAGCAAGCCCGAAAACCTGCGCGACCTCATGGCCGCGCTCAAGGACAGCGATGCTGAACTTGGCCTGGCCTTTGACGGCGATGGTGACCGCCTGGGCATCGTCACCAAGGACGGGCAAAACATTTTTCCGGACCGTCAAATGATGCTGTTTGCGCGTGACGTGCTCAGCCGCGTGCCGGGCGGCGTCATCGTTTATGACGTCAAGTGCTCGCAAGCCTTGGCACCGGCCATTGAAGCGGCAGGCGGCCAGCCGCTGATGTTCAAGACCGGTCACTCCCTCATCAAAGCCAAGATGAAGGAAGTCAACTCACCGCTGGGCGGCGAGATGAGCGGACATATCTTTTTCAAGGAGCGCTGGTTTGGTTTTGACGACGGCACTTACGCGGGTGCCCGTCTGCTGGAGATCGTCAGCCGCAGCCAGGACATTGCCCAGTTGCTCAACGACTTGCCCACCAGCTTCAGCACGCCCGAGCTGAACGTGGCCTGCGCCGAGGGCGAGCCGCACCGTTTGGTGAGTAGCTTGATTGAGCTGGCTGGCCCCAAGGCTGATGGCCATGCGCACTTTCAGGCGCCGGCCAAGGTCTCCACCATCGACGGCTTGCGCGTGGACTGGCCGGACGGCTTTGGCTTGATCCGCGGCTCCAACACCACGCCGGTGCTGGTGCTGCGCTTTGAAGGCACCACGCCCGCGGCCTTGCAGCGCATCGAAAAAGACATGCTGGCCCTGCTGCACACGGTCAAGCCGGATGCGAAGCTGGGTGCGGCTGCGCATTGATGCGCTGAAGAAGGTCTGTAATGAGTTCGGCTTGGTGAGAGGCCAAACTCCCCGCTGCGGGCAGTCTTCTTGTCTCAGCCCAGGCCCGGTTGATCGCGGCAGCAATGTCCTCGGCGCTTGAAGCCAGCTGGCTCAATCCCTGCGCATCCAGGTCGGCATAACTCTCGCTGAAGTTATGCACCTGAGGGCCGTGCAGCACGGTGTTGCCCAGCGATGTCGCTTCATAAGGGTTGTGGCCGCCAACAGGTACCCATGACCCGCCGACCATGGCGACACGGCTCAAGCGGTACCACAGGCCCAACTCGCCCATGGTGTCGGCCACGTAGCAGGGGGCCCGTGTGGGCAAGTTGGCGCCTTGACTGCGCTGCGGCGTGTCAGTGCCTGTGCCATGACCGCAGAGTGCCGCCACCGAGTCGCCGCGAGCCGGCGCGCGTGGCGCCAATATCAGCAGCGCATCCGGGTAGTGCTTGCGCAGCAGGCCATGCGCCGCCAGGGCCAGTTCTTCTTCACCTGGGTGGCTGGAGGCCGATACCCACACAGGCCTCGTACCCAGCGCCTCGCGCCAACGTGCCAGTTCAGCGTCATTGACGGCCGGTGGCGGCACCATGGCTTTGATGGTGCCCGTGACGAGCACGCTCTTGGCTTGCGCGCCCAGCGTTTGCAGGTGTTGCGCGGTCTCTGCGTTCTGCGCCCAGATCCGGTCAAACCCGGCCAGCAGCGGCGCATAAAGACGGCGCCCCCAGCGGCGCTTGGCCAGGGATTGCGCGCTCAAGCGGGCATTGACCAACAGGTGCGGGATGCCGCGTTGCGCCGTAGCGTCTATCAAAGCGGGCCACAGATCCATTTCGCACCACAGCGCCAGGTCGGGCTGCCAGTGGTCCAGAAAGCGCGCCACATTGCTCGGTGTGTCCACAGGTGCAAACCAGTGCGTGAACTGGGGGCCGAGCTGCTGCTGTGCCAAGGCCTGACCGGAGGTGCGCGAGGTGGTCGTGATGAGAAAGTGCAAATCAGGCCGCTGCGCCTGCAGCCGCTTGAGCAGGCCGGCCAGCGCGAGCGCCTCGCCCACGCCCACGGCGTGCCCCCACACCAGCGGTGCGCCGCCAGGTCGTGCTGGCGCCTGGCGCATCCAGCGCTGCTCCAGGCTTTCTGGCGTTTCCTTGCCGCGTGTCAGGCGCCGCTGCAGCCACCATCGCCACAACGGCGTCAGGGCTTCAAAGGCGCGGCCGTAGAGGCGCAGCGTGAGTGAGCGGGACGCTTTCATGAGGGTGCGCGCTCATGCAACCAGGGCAAGAATGCCGCCATGTGCTTGACCGCCGAGCCAGCATGGGCTGCGTTGAAGTGCTCGGTCTTGCGCACCAGCGCAGCGTAGGCCGCGGGGTCGCTCAGCACGGCGCTCAGTTGGTCGGCCAGGTCCACGCCGTCTTGGGCGTGGTGCAGCACGCCGGCCTCCAGCGCTTCGATGGCCGGGTACTCAATGCCGCGCACGCTGCGGCCCGTCCACACCGGCTTGTTGATCGCCAGCGGCTCGATGATGTTGTGCACGGCGCGCTCGCCAAACGAGGAACCCACCACCACCACCTGACTGAGCGCGAGGTAAAAATACATCTCGCCAATCGAGTCGCCCAGCAGCACTTCGGTTTGCGCCCAGTCCGGGGCTTGCTGCCACTGGAGTTGTGCGTTCAGCGCCTGACTGCGCAGCACCGTGCGCAGGCCCGCGCCTTGGAGCAAGGTGGCGACCACTTCAAAACGCTGTGGGCTGCGCGGCACATACACAAACAGCGGGGCTGGCTGGCCCGCATCAGCCAGCAAGTGGCGCATGCGCTGCATGCTGCCGATGAAAATCTCGTCTTCACCCACGATGGCGCTGGCAAAACACACCACAGGCCGCTTGTTCAACTGGCCCAGGGTGACAGTGGCAGCCGCCGCTGCCAGCTGCGATGCGGACACGGGCAAGTCAAAACGCGTTTCGCCCACCACTTCGACACGCTGGCACCCGACGTGTTGAAAGCGCTGCGCCTGCAAATCTGATTTGCACATCACCAGTTCATAGGCCTTGAACAGCCGCGCCCGAAAGCCCCCCCAGCGCTGGTCGCGCTCAAAGCTGGCCCGCGGGTACTGCGCATTGGCCATGGCCAGCGGCACGCCGGCGCGGCGCACCGTGGCCAGCAGCACCGGCCAGGTGTCGATCTCGGTCATCACGGCGCAGCGCGCTGGCACGCGCGCCAAAAAGCGCCTGACGGCCCAGCTCAACTCCATGGGCGCGTAAGCCATCTGGAGCTGGCCTGACTGCAAGGCCGTGGCGAAAAGTTTTTCAGCGGTCTGCCGGCCGGCCGGGGTCAGCGTGGTGATGAACACCGGCAGGCCTTGCGCCAGCAGTGCCTGCACCCAGGGCGCGGCCCCACGCATCTCGCCCATGGACGCCGAATGAACCCACACTGGCCGCACCAGCGTGCAGCGGGCGCCGCCGAATCGCTCGCGCCAGTGCTGGCGGTACAAGGGCTCTTTGGCCCCGCGCCGCCACAGCATCAGCAGCACCAGAGGCAGCAGCAGGTGCCACAGCAACTCATAAGCCCGAATGGCGAGCCCGAGGCCCAGCGAAGGGAAGGCGGGCTGAGGCGTGCGCTTGGGTGTCGTCATCAACCGTTCAGTATAGTTACGGCCATGTCTGCACCTCTCTCAAACTGGACTGCGGTGATCCCCTTGCGCGGCGGCTCCAAAGGCCTGCCAGGCAAAAATACCCGACTGCTCGCTGGCAAGCCGCTGTACCAGCACGCGGTGGATATGGCCCTGGCCGCAGGTGCCAGCCGCGTCCTGCTCAGCACGGACATCGCCGAGGTCTTGAACGCCCGACTCCCCGCGCAGGTGCAGGCTTTGCCACGCCCACCCGAGCTGTGCGGCGATGCCGTGCCCATGGCGCCTGTATTGCTTCATGTCTTGCAATCGGCCAGCGTGGCGGGAGTGGTGGTGCTGTTGCAGCCCACCTCGCCCTTACGCCATATGAGCGACGTGCAGGCGGCGCTACAGGCTCTGGCCACAGGCCAGTTTGACCTGGTCATGTCCGTTACCGAGGCTGACCGTGGCGTGCTCAAGTGGGGCCAGGTGCAGGCCGACGGTCGCTTTGTGCCGCTGTCCAGCCCGGCGCATTGTTTTTCCAACCGGCAGAGCCTGCCGCCCGTGTACAAGCCCAATGGCGCGGTCTATGCCATGCAGTCTGAATGGTTCGTGACCAACGAAAGTTTTGTCAGCGAGCGCATAGGCACCGTCGTGATGCCGCCCGAGCGCAGTCATGACATCGATAATCTGGCTGACTTTGAACGTTGCCAGGAGATCCTTCAATCATGATGAGCGCCTCTTCCGATCCCCAATGGCAATGCGTGTTGGTTTGCTGGGGTGAAAAGTACGACGTACAAATCATTAATCGCCTCGCGCAGAGTATTGCGAAGAATTCTTTGCTGCCTCCGCGGTTTGTTCTCATCACAGACCGCGAGCATCCCGGCCTTCTGGACAGCATCAACACAGTTCAGTTCCCCGACTACTGGTTGCAGGCGCCTTTGAGGCGTTCCGGTTGCCAAGCCAAGCTTGTGATGTTTGACGAGGGGATTCTCCCCACGGATTTGCCTGCGGTCTACATAGACCTGGACACCATCGTGACCGGTGATGTGTCTCGTTTGCTCCGGCTGTTCGACGGGCCGCGCACGGTTGCGATCTTGCCGAGTGCCATCATCCCGTTCGGGTTCATCGGGCGTTGGCTTAGCCGCGTAACCCAGGGTCGCCGCTACGCCCGAGGCAATTCATCGGTCGTTGTATTTCATCCCGCTCACTGCCACTTCATCGCGCGCGAGTTCAAGCGCTTGTTTGCTCAGCACCCGGCCTTTGAGTTTCGTCCGATGGTGGCTGATGAACGCTTTATCAGTTGGGTTGCCCAGCCTCATATGCGAGCCGTGCCCAAGCGCGACGTCGCCAAGTTTCCCGGCGAGTACATGTTTTACTGGACGGCTTGGCTGTACATCAAGGCTTTGCTTCCGTGGGTCCGCCATCGCCGCGCCCGCCAGTTGGCCGTGACACTCAATGGTTTGGTGGTCAAACCGGACATGCTGCTGGCGCTGCAAGAAGGAGAGATCGTCGTGGACGAAAAAAATCGCAAGCTGGTCTGGAGTCAGCGCACTCTAGGCCCCATGAAACAAACCGTTTTGAATTACTACGCCGGCATTCGCAACTAAAGCCGGCCTTCCTCAGCACAAATTTCCACACCTATGAAAATCGCTCACCGCCCTATCGGCCCTCAGCACCGACCTTTGGTCATCGCCGAAATCGGCATCAACCATGGCGGTAGCCTGGAAGTGGCCAAGGCCATGGTCACGGCCGCCCGCCTGGCCGGCTGCGAGATGGTCAAGCACCAGACGCATTTCGTCGACGACGAAATGACCGACGAAGCCAAGAGCATCTTCCCGCCCAACGCCGATGTGTCGATCTGGGAGGTGATGGAAAGATGCGCCCTGTCCGAAGACGACGAGATTGCCCTTAAAAAGCATGCCGAGTCGCTCGGTCTCATCTACATCTCGACCCCGTTTTCGCGGGCAGCGGCTGACTTTCTGGCGGAGATTGATGTGGCCGGTTTCAAGATCGGCTCGGGCGAGTGCAACCATGTGCCGCTGATCCGGCATATCGCCAGCTTTGGCAAGCCGATCATCATGAGCACCGGCATGCAGACCATCGAAAGCTTGCAGCCTGCGGTGGCCGCGCTGGATGCCTCTGGCGTGGACTACGCGCTGCTGGAGTGCACCAACCTGTACCCGTCGCCGCCTGAAATCGTGAGCTTGCAGGGCATCACCGATTTGCAAAAAGCCTTTCCACGCGCGGTGGTGGGTTTCAGCGACCACAGCATCGGCCCCACCATGGCCTTGAGCGCGGTGGCACTGGGGGCGTGCATTCTGGAGCGTCACTTCACCGACACCCGCTACCGCAAAGGCCCGGACATCATTTGTTCCATGGACCCGGCTGAACTGCGCTTCATCATTGACCGGTCCGCTGAAATCCACACAGCCTTGCACAACCCCAAGGTGCGCACCGGCCCGGAAGAAGACGTGTACCGATTTGCCCGCGGCTCGATGGTGGCCGACCGTGACCTGCCTGCGGGCCATGTCATCACGGCGCAAGACATTTGGGCGCGGCGCCCCGGCTCAGGCGATATTTCCGTTCAGCACTTCGACCGCCTGATTGGCGCGCGAACCCGCGTGGCCTTGAAGCGCAATCAGCAACTTAAATGGACTGATCTGGACGGCGTTGAACAGGCATGAGTGACATGAAAGAGGTTGTCACCGGCAAGCGCCTGCTTTTTGTCACAGGCACGCGGGCCGACTACGGCAAGCTGGAGCCCTTGGCCAAAGCCGCGCAAGAGGCTGGCTTTGCGGTGAGCTTTTTCATCACGGGCATGCACATGATGAAGCGCTACGGCGAAACGCGCCTGGAAGTCAAACGCTTTCCCGGCGCCGAGTTTTTTGAATTCGTCAATCAGCGAGAAGGTGACGCGCTGGACTTCATTCTCAGCAAAACCATCCTGGGTTTTTCTGATTTTGTACATGAGCATCGGCCCGACCTGGTGGTCATTCATGGCGACAGGGTGGAGGCCCTGGCCGCCAGCATCGTTTGCGCCATGCGCTACATCCCCTCAGCCCATATTGAAGGCGGCGAAGTGTCGGGCACCATTGACGAAAGCATTCGCCACTGCAATACCAAGCTGTGCGCGACGCATTTCGTCAGCAGCGACGCCGCCAAGGCGCGCGTACTGGCCTTGGGCGAATCCGCAGACCGCGTGTTCAACATCGGCTCGCCTGAGCTGGACACCCACGCGCGACCCTCGGGCGTGAGCATCGAAGAAGTCAAAGCCCGCTACGCCATACCGTTTAACGACTACGGCATCGTCATCTTCCATCCGGTGACTTCCGAGCAAGACACCATCGGTGCGCAGGCCCAATCGCTTTTTGGTGCGTTGGAAGCCAGTGGCAAATGTTTCGTGGTGATTGCGCCCAACAACGATCCGGGCACCCAAGATATTTTTGCGGTGCTCGAAAAGCTGCCACCCGAGCGCTTTCGCCTCATTCCGTCGATGCGTTTTAACTACTTCAGCGAGTTAATGAAGAACGCGGCGGTGATGGTGGGCAACAGCAGCGCAGGCGTGAGGGAAGCACCGTTTTTGGGCCTGCCCAGCCTGGACGTTGGCACGCGGCAGAACCAGCGCGCCAGTGGCCCTTCCATCGTGAGCGCCGTGGCCTTTGATCAAGTGCTTATTTCTCACTTCCTGAGCACGGCTTGGTCGCAGCGCGCAGCGTCGAGTGCGGCTTTTGGCCAGGGACGCTCTTCCGAGCAATTTGTCGGCGTGCTGCAGTCCGGCAGCTTTTGGCAGATGGGTCAGCAAAAGGCCTTTGCCGAGGCCGCCGCGTGAGCGAGAGCCAGAGCGAGAACCAGGGCAGGTTCGCGGGTTTGATGGTTTTGCTCATCAACCTGGACCGCTCCGATAGAAGGCGAGAGCAAATGGAGCAGCGCCTGGCGGCCTTGGGCTTGCCTTATGAGCGCATTGCCGCGGTGGACGGCAAAGCTCGCTGGCCCGAGTTGAGTTCAAGTGTGGATATCCCGGCCTTTCAGCGCAATGTCGGTCGCGTTTTGCTGCAAGGCGAGATCGGCTGCTATCACTCCCACCTGCTGGCGTGGCGGCGTTTGCTTGAATCAGACGCGCACACCTTGCTGGTGCTTGAGGATGACGTGGTCTTTGGCCATGATTTTCTGGACGCGCTGGAGATCGCCTTGGCGGAGCGCAGCCGATGGGATCTTCTCAAGCTCAACAAGATAAGGGCCAAGCAGCCCGTGCGGCAGGCCGGGCTCGGTCCTTACGCGCTCAATGCGTACATGGGGCCACTCACTGGCATGGGCGCCTATCTCATCTCCCGGCAAGCAGCCCAGCGGCTCTTGCCTGCCATGCTGCCTATCCGGCTGCCGATCGATCTGGAATTGGACAAGGTGTACCTGCACCGGATTCGCCACTATGGGCTCGAGCCCTTTCCGAGCCAGGTGAACGATGAAAACCAGAGCACGATCACGGGTGCGGCGTTTTCAGGCGTGAAGAAATTCCCTTGGTACCGCCGCCTGCCCAACTACCGACGCCGGATCGGTGTGCTAGTCAAGAAGCTGGCCTACCTGACCGTGACCGGCCGAATTTTTCCTAAAGGCAATCCCCCATGAACCCAAACCGAGTTGTCCTGTGCATCAAGTGGGGAACCTTGTATTCCGCTGAATATGTCAACGTCCTGTACCAAGCCTGCCGGGATCACATCACGGGGGACTTCCGCTTCGTCTGCTTGACCAATGAAGCCGAAGGTTTGTCCAGCGAGGTCGAAGTCCATCCCATCCCCGAAATTGGCCTTGAACACACCCATTACTACAACGGAGCCTGGCCAAAAATCGGGGTCTTTTCAGAGGAGCTTTATGGGCTGAGCGGGCGTTGCCTGTTCATTGACCTGGACTCTGTGATCGTCGGCAGCCTGGACGAAATGTTCGAGGAGCCGGGTGCGCTGGTGGCCATGGACTCGCAGCCCTGGAAAGGCAAGCCGGGCGGGCCGCGCACCATGAGTTCAGTCTTCGCCTTTGATATTGGCGAGTTGAGCTGGGTGGTCGATCGCCTTCGCGCTGAGCGTGACGCGCTGGTCGCCAAATACATCATCGAGCAGGACTACCTGCATGGCGAGGTGCCTGACATTCAGTATTGGCCACAGCCCTGGATCGTCAGCTTCAAGTACCACCTGCGTCGCCCGCTTGTAGTGGACCGCTTTTTGGAGCCTTCACCGCCCCCGTCTACGGCCAAGATTCTGGCCTTCCATGGTCTTCCGCGCCCCATCGATTTGATCCGCCCCCCCAAAGGAAACTGGGACCGCTTTCCTCATTACGGAAGTGGCCCTGTGTCGTGGATGCAGGCTTACTGGAAACGCTACGGCGGTGAGCTCTGACCATGACCCAACTGATCATCTCCCTTACCGCGATTCCTCCACGGTTTCCATATCTGTCGCAGACGCTGAAGTCGCTGCTGGAGCAGACGGCCGATGTGGCAGCCATTCACCTTTATCTGCCCAGGCGCTATCGGCGATTCGAGTGGGATCCCTCCGTCCTCCCCGCCGTGCCAGAGGGTGTGCAGATTCGCCTGGTGGACGAAGACCTCGGCCCCGCGACCAAGGTCTTGCCCGCGGTGCGGGACTACCAGGGTCAAGATGTGTCCATCCTTTTTTGTGATGATGACAAGGTCTATGACCGCGATTGGGCACAACGCTTTGTGGACAGCAGCGCCCAGCATCCGGGTTGCTGCATCGTGGAAGAGGGCGGCGACGTCTGCAATTATTCGAATCACCCATTTCGTGGTGAGCGCCAGCCAAGGTCAGGTCGGCGGAACAAAGATCTTGCTTATCGCCTGCGCCGCTTGATTAGCCTGGGCCAATGGAAGCCGCGAAAAAACGTGGGCAGTGGCTACGTCGACATGCTGGAAGGTTGGGGCGGCGTGATGGTTCGCCCTGAGTTCTTTACCGATGCCGCGTTCGATATTCCGGAAGTCCTGTGGCTGGTGGACGATGTCTGGCTTTCAGGCCAACTTGCGCTCAACCAAGTGCCTATTTGGCTCAATGCAGACGACGCGCGTCGAACCAAGGGAAATTCGAACGAGGTTAAGGAATCATCCTTGCGCAAGCTAGTGCATGAGGGTCACGGGCGTATCGAGGCGAATCAAGCTTGCGTGGACTTCTTTCGAAGTACTTATGGCATCTGGGGTGGTTAATACAAGCCACAAGCAGTGAGCATTGCGAAGGACTTATCCATTTTTTAAATGCCGAGTTCGGACTTATCAGATTTCTATGCATTTTGGTACAAAGAAAAAATGAAAATCAGATCAAATCCAGTAAAAATCTTCGTCGGATGTATTTTGGCGCTAATGCTGTCCGTTGTTTTGTACAGGATTCCAGCTCTCATTGCGCGAAATTTCGGTTGATCAATTCATATTTCATTTGACGGCTGATGTGGCTGGCGTACCTTTGGCGCTGCAGAAGAGAATATTTGTAGATTTATTGATTAAGCCTGTTATCGCGGGATTTTTATTATTCCTGGCCATGCGCTGGATACCAGAGAATTGGGTTGGTGTCGGGAAAAAAATAATTTATGGGGTGTCTTTTTTCTTGGGTGCTGCTGGTGTTTTTGCCACGGCATCAGTGATTAATATAAGAGAGATGGTAGACACGATGGTGCATCGTGAAGATGATTTTGATTGGATGAAAAGATGGTATGTGGTTCCCAAGATTGAATCCCATCCTCAGAAAAATCATAACTTGATTTGGGTTTACGTTGAGTCTCTTGAGAAGCGTCGAGTGCTGCCAGGTTCTTATCTTCAACAGCTCAGCGATAATAATTTTTCGCCAAAGACTTTTCAAGTCTTGCCAGGGACGCAGTGGACACTTGCTGGCATGGTGGCGAGCCAGTGTGGCGTGCCACTGATGCCTGTTGGAATGTATGCGGCCAATAACTTCGAGCAAATAAAAAGACCATTGGCCAACGCGGCGTGTATGGGTGATGTTTTGCGTGACCAGGGATTTCGCAATGAATTCATTGCTGGTGCAGCGCATACTTTTTCAGGCAAGGGTATATTCCTGAAAAATCATGGCTTTTCCAAATTGACCGGAAAAGTGGAGCTCGCGGAAATTTATCCTGCGAGTGAATATCCTGGTGACTGGTGGGGATATTCAGATCGTACTGTATTTGATTTTTCCAAGAAACGATTGATTGAGTTGTCAAAAAAATCGGATCCATTTTTTCTCAATATTTTAACCTTGGATACCCATGGTCCTGAGGGAATAAATACCTCGGCTTGCAAGGCGGCCGGCTACAAAAATACGGTGGATGATATATTCCAATGCTCTGTCAAAGAGGTGGAGTCTTTTATCAAATGGTTGAATGAGTCTGGTATTGCAAAAAATAGCGTGATTGTTGTGTCCGGCGATCACCCGTTTATGGAGCCAGGATCCGATCCTCACAGTCTTAATCGTATGAAAAATCCTTTTTCAGATGAGCCCGTGAAAAATAAGGATGTTTTTACCTTGATCATTGCTCCAGATGCTACGCCGCATCATCCGCCGGTCATGAATCACTTTGATTTTTTCCCGACTGTGCTTGGTGCCTTGAATTTTGGATTGATTGACAGCAGTGCTGGGCTTGGTCGTAATCTTTATGTTTCGGAGTCGTTGAGCCAGAGAGAAGACCCGGCCTTGCTAAAACGCCGCCTTCGCTCAAGATCTGAGGGCTACCTGAAAATTTGGCGTTCTACTGAGCATGTCGATGATTGATGCCGAAAATGGTAGTCAGAATGACTAGTTCCATACTTTGTAATTTGATCGCATATATTCAACACAAAGTCGGTCAGCCGACTCGCGGTTGACCCCTTGTTCCTTGAAGTCGGTCAGGCTGGCAACTCTGTCCCAGTGACCGTTACCCTGAACGGGGCGCTGACGGTTGTGGGCCCATACACCGACATTCTGCAGTCTGGCCATGCCCGACAGCCAGACATCGTCAACGGTCCATAATATGTCAGGAATAGACCAAGCTTGATGCGGCAAAGCGCCAGGAGGTATCAGTGCTCCCAGGAAGCCCTCAAATACATCGACATAGCCACTGGCTTCATAGACCAAGCGTGGGGGATGATGCAGGCCTAAGGTCAATGCGCGCTTCATCCGATAGGCTAGCGTACGCCCCTGCTTGGGAGCATGGCGGGCGCGGGGAAGCAAAGCGGTGTTTTGTTGAAGACCAAAACGGTCCGCAATGTTCCAACCTCGCTCGCAGATGATGTCACCAGGGCGCTCCTGACGTGCACCCGCCAAGCGTTCAATCCACCGGGGATCCTGAAGTCGGTCATCGTCGCAGATAAGAATATCGACGTCGCATCCTTTCCATTTGTCTATGGCTGGAAGTAATTTTGTGGCGGGCCCCAGGTCGTTATCTACGTAAATAACTTCAACTCCTTTTGGAAGCCTGGGAAGTCGTGCTTGAACCGAAGGGAATCTGCGGTAAGTGCGAGGTATATAAATCTCGATAGCTTTTGCTGGAACCGATTGGTTGAGCAGGCTATTTACCTTTGACGTTAGATTTTCAAAGCGCGGTGGTATCGCGGTAAGTGAGACAATCACCGGTCGATTTATTTCGGTATTCATGGATGCTTTTGTTCAGTTGCCATGGCTAATGAATGCGACATACTCAGTGAAAGTAATGGAACGAATAAGTAGAAAAATCCGCGATACCACAGAGCTGTGTCCACGAGCCCCGAGACCACGAAAATAAGCAGGGTGGTAACGGGCAGCGTCACATTTGCGTGCAGGGGAAGCAGTGAACGCCAGGCAAAGATCAGTGCAGCGATGAAGAGTCCCAGGCCAATCAAGCCGAACTCAACGGCATAGAAGATGTATTGGTTGTGCGGATGAGGGCACCCAATCGCACACATGTGCTCATCGTTAAAAGCCGCGCTTGCTACTGCCCTGTAGCTGCCCAAGCCGTGCCCTGTCAAAGGGCGTTTGCGGATCTCATTGATGCCGACTTGCCACATGCGCAGCCGTGAGCCGATGGACGTGTAGTTGTTCTTGAATTCATACGCTTGAACTTCCTGCTTGATCAAAGCGACACGAGCTTGAATCGTGGGTGTGACGCCCACCGTGGCCACACAGAACAGCAAAAGCAGGCCGAAGCCGAGCACACGTTGACGGGCGGAAGAGTGAAGCGCGAGAACGCTGGTGAATCCGATGAGCCACGCGAGATAGCCCAGTCGCTGTTGGCTGATTTGCATGACGGCATAGGTGGCCGCGGCCAGCAAGACCCAGAGGGTGGCCTTGTGCAAAGGGCGACCTTGTTCTTTCAAAAGACGAAAGAAGCACCAGGCGCTGAAGACGGCCAGACCGACCGATTGGGGCAGTGGGTTGAAAAATACGCCGAACTGGCTGCTAGAAGCGACCCAGGGCATCTGTACCCAAGGAAGCAGAAAGACGTGGAGAAGTAGCAGGCTCATGCCAGCTGCAAATCCCAACCAGCAGCGCTCTATCCAGATTTTTGAAGGCGGCAGGGTCAGCACGACCGGGATGAGCAGCAGCTTCGAATGAACTTTCGCCGCGTCCCGAATGTCAGCCGGGTCACCTTGGCTCCAGAGTACCGAGGCGTACATCCAAACCACCAGGAGGGCGAACAGGAGACCAGCCGGTTGTTGCCACAGGCGTTGCCGTTTACCACCCCACTGGCCAGAAAAGGCCCAGGCCAGGAGGAGGACAAGCGAGGCGACCGCGAACAGGCTGCGTGAGACAGACAAGGCAAAGCAGAGAACAACCATCGCCCATCGGGCTATTTCTTCGGCTGTTGTCTGTACTTTTTTGGTTACCACTGTGGTTCACAGTGTCGTTTGCACTCTCAGTTGACACACTAATAATTGTTACTTTTTACACATTAATCCCAGATAAATCGAACCTTGTTACAACTAATTTGTAGTTAGTTCCAGGGGCGTGAAGTCCTCAGTCAGCTTGCCGCTTGTCCGACAGCCGTCGCTTGCCGCTTCCCACAGCAGCGGCTTGCAGTGGGCTCAAAGAATGAATCTCACCCTACCCAATGGCCCTGCGCTTGTTGGAGCAACCGCCCCTGCAGGCTTGGACCTTTTTTAACTAGGAGAGCTTTATGAATTCGAAATTGATATCCGCCGCTGCCGCAGCGGCATTGGTTGCTGCCGTGGGTCTGTCGGTCGCCCAGACTTCGGGCAGTGGCAGTGGCAGTGGCACTTCATCCACAGGTGGTGCCGCGTCCGGAACGAATGGCGATACCAATTCGGGCAGCCCGTCGGCAAATCCAGGTGCGCAGCCTCCTATCGGCACAGGAACACCGCCTGCTGGCTCGGGCGCGGCTGCTGGCACCTCGGGTTCCGCTCCCACGACAAGCACAGACTCGTCGATGACTGGATCGACTCCCTCGACAGGATCGACCGCCCAGAGTGGCACGGCCGCCACCGGCTCTGGCACCGGAACCGGCACCGGCACGAGCATGCCTGCTGACACCACCACGACCACCACCACCACGACGCCGAGCACAATGCCCAGCGCCACCACTCCCAGCACGGACACCTCCACAGGCACAGCCTCGGGGTCTTCGAGCGGCATGGGCAGCAGTACTGCCGGGGCTGGGACAGGGACTGGCACTGGCACTGGGAGCTCTGGCGCTGGGGGCTCTAATCGCACGTCAGTTGCGCGTGCCCCGCGAGCCGATCGCAATTAACTCCGGCTCGGACTGGCATCAAGCGCTGCTGCTCCGAGCCGCAGCGCTTGACCCGTTGCCAGCGCGGCAAAGGGTCTGCCTCTTTTTTGGAGTCTCTTCATGACGCCACCAAGAATCGCGTCCTCGGCTTGGGTGTCCATGGTTGTGCTTGTCTTGGCCCAAGTCTGCGTTCCATCGGCTAGCGCATCGGCGCTTGCGGGGCCAACCTCGCGCGCGCCGCGCGGCATCCCGGGTATTCCAGACCGAGGCCTTACGGAGGTGGAGCAGCTGTCGCGCTGGGTTCGCGCCACGGGTGACAACCAGCGACTGCCTTACGTCATCGTGGACAAAAAACAGGCCCGTGTGACCGTGTTTGAGGCGGATGGAAAATTGCGTGGTGCCGCGCCCGCACTGATGGGCGCTGCGCGAGGTGATGACTCGGTGCCCGGTATCGGCGAGCGGCCAATGGCTGCTATACGTCCCGAAGAGCGCACCACGCCGGCAGGCCGATTTGTGGCCGAGCTCGGTCACAACATCAAGGGCGAAGACATCGTGTGGGTGGACTACGACGCGGCGGTGTCTTTGCACCGGGTGCGCGCCACCAACCCGGCTGAGCGCCGTCTGCAACGCCTGGCGAGCCCAACGCCGAAGGACAACCGTATTTCTTACGGATGCATTAACGTGCCGCAGGCTTTTTACGAAAGCATCGTCCTGCCTACCCTCCGGGAGCCCAAGCGCGCTGTGGTCTACGTCCTGCCTGAGACCCGCCCTTTGAGCGCGGTGTTCGGCGGCATCAAGGCGGCGAGTTATTTGCCCTAGCCAGTTCAGTTCGTTCAGTCCGCGCCGCTGGGCAGTCGCTGGCCCGGTTCTGTCTGCAGTTGCGCCTGTTCGCTGACCATTTGCTGGACCAACAAGGCTTGCGCCGCTACGCGCTCTGCCTCGGCCTCGTGGTAGTCGGCCTCGCGCGGCTCACCTGTTTCCCGGCAGGTTTGGGCCAATTTTTTCAGAAGTACTTCCCGGTCTTGCAGCGCACGCACGACGCTCCACAGAGCGGCTTCCACGTGGTCGGCCTGGTGATAGCTCAGGCTTTGCAAGGAATAGGCGTGTCCGGTGTGGCAGCGAAATCGCTTGGGCGTGGCGTCCTTGATTTCCCACAGCGTGCCACTGCACTCGGGGCACACCAGCGTGCTGGGCTGACCGATCGCCTGAAGGTTTTCCATGATCAGTTGTCCTTCTGAAATGCTTGCCAAGTGTTCGCGCACCAGACGAGCCGGCACCTCGACAGGCCGCGCTTCAACCGGCTTCCGGCTCAGCGCGCTCAGCGTTGGCGCCAGCTCATTCAGGCCCACGCAATGGTCAACGTCCACGTTATCCAAGGCTGAACTGGGCATACCAGGCGCCTCGGCCTGTGCCGGGTCTTGCACCACGGCCACGCCACCGCAGTCCTTGATGGCTTGCAGCCCAGCCGTGCCATCGTCCAGGTGGCCACTCAAGACGACGCCGATGGTGCGCAGGCCAAAGTTGAGCGCGGCTGAGCGAAACAACGGGTCAGCCGCTGGGCGCGTGTGATGCTCTTTGGGGCCGTGCGTCAGCCGGATCAATCCGCCCTCCAGCAGCAGATGATGGTCGGGCGGGGCAATGTAAATGCGGCCGCGCTGCGGCGCCTCGCCGTGGCTGGCGTGCACGGCGGGCAAGGCGCCGCAGCCACCCAGCAAGTCCGGCAAGCGGCTTTCATGCGCCCCGATGTGGATGACGACAAAGACCGAAGCCGGCAGGTCTGCCGGCAAGTCGCGGCACAAACGCATCAAGGCTGCGACGCCACCTGCCGAAGCGGCGACCACGATCACGTCACGCGTGAGGGTATGTTCGGCTTCAATGCGCCCCTTCGTCATCCCCCCAACTTAAGCGCACGGGCCAAGGGCTCAAGTCAGGCTTGACAAGGCCCGCGTGTGGGCCGCCTCTGACGATGTCGAGGTCGGCCCCCGCGCGCTCAGCGCACCAGCAGCGCGTTGATGGTTTGCAAGTCCTGCTCTGCCAGTGCGCCGCTGGCTTGACGAAGGCGCAGGCTGCCCACCAGCACGTCGTAGCGTGCGCGGGCCAGGTCGCGTTTGGTCTGGAAGAGTTGGCTTTGCGAGTTCAGCACGTCAATGTTGATGCGCACGCCCACCTGATAACCCAGGCGGTTAGCGTCCAGCGCGCTTTGGCTGGACAGTTCGGCCGCTTCCAGCGCTTTGACCTGGCCTTGACCAGAGACAACGCCGAAGAACGCCGTACGTGTGTTTTGGGCAATGCTGCGGCGTGCGCCTTCCAGGTCGCTCTGCGCGCGCTCACCCAGGGCGAGGGTTTCACGGATTCGGTTTTGCGTGGAAAAGCCGGCGAAGAGGGGCAGGTTAAAGGCCACGCCCACCGCGGCTGTGTTGGTGCGCGAGTTAGCGACCGAGCTGGCGGTGCCGTTGGGGTTGCGACCCGCTGCGTAGCTGGCCGTCAAGTCCAGCGTGGGCTTGTTGCCGGCTTCTGCACGCACGACTTCCAGGCGGGCAATTTCCAGATTGCTTTGCGCTTGGCGAATGCCAGGATGGGCTTGGGATTTTTGCACCCAGGTGTCGACCTCCATCGGTTCCAGAGGCGGCAACACCAGCGGTGCGGACAGACCGCGCGGCTGGGCATCTTGCTTGCCGACCAGTTGGTCCAGGGCGATTTTTTTCACCCGCAGATCGTTCTCCGCGGCAATCTCCTGCGCCAAGACGAGGTCAAAGCGCGCTTGCGCTTCCCGCGTGTCGGTGATGGTGGCGGTGCCCACCTCAAAGTTGCGGCGTGCCGAAGCCAGTTGTTCGGCCACGGCGGCTTTTTGTGCTTTGACAAAGGTCAGGCTGTCTTGCGAGGCCAGCACGTCGAAATACGCCTGGCTGGTGCGCACGATCAGGTCTTGCTCTGCGCTTTCGAGTTGAGCTCGCGCCACTTCGAGCTGATATTTACTCTGGGAAAAAAGCGCCCAGTTAGCAGGTCGGTACAGCGGCTGGGATGCGTTGAGCGTGGCCGTCTGGGTGTTGTAGCCGCGGTTGAGCAGGGGATTGCTTACGGGTGTGATTTCCAGCTCGGTACGCGTAGCAGTGCCCGCCAATGCCGCGGTAGGCAAGATGTTGGCGCGGGCCTGGTCGGCGCGCGCGACGTTGGCGTCAAACTGCAGACGCGCCGATTGATAGGTCGCGTCATAAGCCCGGGCCGACTGGTAAAGCTCTATCAGGCTTTGCGCATGCACTGCGGGTGATACACCGGCCCAGAGGCCGGCCATGGCCAGTGAAAGAAGCGAAGCGCGTGTTGTTTTTGGCATGGGGTTCCTGGAGGGGCAAGGGTTCAGTAAGGGGTTCAGTAACGCGGCACCGACGCATCCAGCGCCGACCAGGCGTCAATGCCGCCCTGGATGTTGACCACATCGGCAAAACCGTTTTGCAACAGGTAGTGCGCCACTTGCTGGCTGCGCATGCCGTGATGGCACAGGCAGGCCACAGGCTGGTCGGGGTTGAGTTCTGCCAGCCGCGCAGGGATCTCGCGCATGGGCACGGCCAGCCAGTCAAAGCCTGCGGGCTTGACCGACGCGGTCTGTACTTCCCAGGGCTCGCGCACGTCCAGCAACACAGGTTTTGCTTCCGGGGGCAGGCTGGCTTGCCAGGCGCTGAGTTGGGCGGGGGAGATTTGCGCAATCATGGATTGAAGAATTTCAGAAGCTGAACTTGGATGGCTCGGGGAAATTCACCAACCGTGGCACCACGGTGTCCCAGGCCTGCGTCTGGCTGAAGGCCTGCTCGCTCACCTTGGTCACCAGCGTGGCGCACATCACGGGCTCGCTCCCCACAAAGGCCGACAGACGGCCGCCGACCTTGAGCAGGGCCAGCAGGGCAGGTGGCACTTCAGCCACTGCTCCGCTGAGCACAATCACATCAAATGGGCCTTCGAGGCCGTGGCCGCCGCCGGACTGGAGCAATTGCGCGGCATCCATGTGTTTGACTTCGACATTGAAGGCACCGGCGCGCTGCAGGTTTTCGCGGGCGGTGGCGGCCAGCGTGGGTTCGATCTCCAGGCTGAGCACTTGCTGCGCGCGGTGGCCGAGCAAGGCCGCCATGTAACCCGAACCTGTTCCGATCTCCAGCACCTTCTCATGCTTTTGCACCGCCAGGTCTTGCAAGACGCGGGCTTCAACTTTGGGCGCCAACATGCACTGACCTGGCTCACGCTGGGGCGGCAGTGGAATTTCGAGGTCGGCAAAAGCCAGCGACTTGTGGGCCAGTGGCACAAAGTCCTCTCGTTTGACCAGCGCCAGCAGCGACAAGACCTGGCTGTCCAACACCTCCCAGGGGCGAATTTGTTGCTCGATCATGTTGAAGCGGGCTTGTTCGTAGTTCATGGCGCGGTTTGGAAAGTGAAACGAGGAAGGTGGGGTGGCAAAGGGCAAAAAGGGCAAAGGGCAGCGGATTGTTCAGCGGGGGATTTTACTGAGCGGAGGTCAGGCTCAGGCCAGCACCTTGGCGGGGCCGTTCCAGCGGCGTTTGAACCACTGGGCCAGATCGTCCATATAGCAGTAAGCCACCGGCACGACGACCAAGGTCAGCAATGACGACGTGATGACGCCGCCAATGACGGCCTGTCCCATAGGGGCGCGTTGCTCAGAGCCTTCGGTCAAGGCGAATGCCAGCGGGATCATGCCGAAAATCATGGCCAGCGTTGTCATCAAGATGGGGCGCAGCCGCACCTTGGCAGCCAGCAGCAGGGCTTCATTGCGCGGCAGGCCCGGGGCGGGTTGGCCGGCTTCGTCGGTGTGCGCTTCGCGCGAGCGAATGGCAAAGTCCACCAGCAAAATCGCATTCTTGGTCACCAGGCCCATGAGCATCACCACGCCAATGACGGAGAACATCGACAGCGTGGAGCGAAAGGCCATCAGTGCCAGCACCACGCCAATCAGGGTCAAGGGCAGGGCGGTCATCAGCGCCACGGGCTGCAAGAAGCTCTTGAACTGGCTGGCCAGGATCATGTAGATGAAAAGAATCGCCAGCACCAAGGACGAAATGGCATAACCAAAAGACTCGGCCATGCTTTTGGTCGAGCCGCCAAACTGGTAGCGGTAGCCGGGCGGAAAGCTCATGCCGTCCAGGGCCTTGCGGATGTCGGCCGACACTTCACCTGCAGCACGTTGGTAGACGTTGGCACTGACCGCGACTTCGCGCATCAGGTCGCGGCGGTTGATCTGGTTGGGGCCCACGCCTTCACGCACGTTGGCCAGCTGGTTCAGGCGAATCACGCGGCTGCTGCCGTCTGCTGTCTGCGTGCTCACCAGCGGCAAGCGCTCCAGGTCGGCGGCGGCGTTGCGGGCTTCGGGGGCCAGGCGCACGTTCACGTCATAGGTCTGGTCGTCAGGCGCGCGCCAGTTGCCCACGGTCTGGCCGGCGACCAGCGTGCGCAAGGCGCCGGCCACTTGGGCGGCAGAAAAACCGAGGTCCGAGGCGGCTTCACGCTTGACGTCCACTTCCAGCGTGGGTTTGTCAGGCTTGACGCTGGAGTCCAGGTCCACCAGTCCCGGGATGCCCGCCAGACGTTGGGTCACATCTTTTGAAAGGCGTTCGAGCTCTTTCAAGTCTGGCCCCTGCAATGAAAACTCGATTTGCTTGTTGCCGCCCACGGTGTCCAGCAGGCCCACGTGTGTGACCGTGATGCCCGGCACTTGCTTGAGCCGGTCGCGCAGCACGGCGGCCATGGCGTCAGCGCTGCGGCTGCGGTCTTTGCGATCCACCAGCCGGATATAGACGCTGGCGTACATTTTTCCCTGCGCGTTGCCGCTGTTGAGCGTGGCCACGGTGTAGCGAACTTCCGGGAAGCTGCGAATGATGGCGTCCACCTGCTGCGCCTTGGCTTCGGTGACCTCAATTGAAGAGCCTACGGGTGTGTAGAAGTTCAGCGAGGTCTCCGAAAAATCAGCCTTGGGCACAAACTCCGTCCCCAGCAGCGGCACCATGAACACGCTGCTGACAAAGATGGCCAGCGCAATGCCCAGCGTGGAAAGTTTGTGCACCAGCGCCCAGCGCAAGATGCGCTGGTAGCCGCCCGACAGCCGCTGGGTGCCGCGGTCAAACCAACCCGTCACACGGCCTATGCTGCGGTCGTACCAGACCTCTGCCTTGGTTTTTTTGCTTGTGGCCTGGCCGGCTTTGTCGATGCTCGGGTCGTGCCAGATGGACGAGAGCATCGGGTCCAGCGTGAAGCTGACGAACATGGAGATGAGCACCGCTGCCACGATGGTGATGCCGAACTCGTGGAAGAACTTGCCAATGATGCCGCCCATGAAGCCGATGGGCAGGAACACCGCCACGATGGAAAACGTGGTGGCCAGCACCGCCAGACCGATTTCAGACGTGCCGTCCATCGAGGCCTGAAAAGCGCTCTTTCCCATCTGCACATGGCGCACGATGTTCTCGCGCACCACAATCGCGTCGTCAATCAACAGGCCCACGCACAAGGACAGAGCCATCAGCGTGATCATGTTGATCGTGAAGCCAAACAGGTTCATGAACAAGAAGGTGCCGATGATGGAGATCGGCAGCGTCAGTCCGGTGATGACCGTGGAACGCCAGGAGTTGAGGAACAGGAAAACGATCAGGATCGTCAGCAGCGCGCCCTCAATTAAGGTGCGTCGCACGTTGTCCACCGCCACGCGGATTGCGCGGGAGTTGTCCACGATGGGTTCCAGTCGAACGCCGGGCGGCAACTGTGCCTTGAGCTCGTCCAGGGTCTTGTTCAGGCCGTCTACCACGCTGATGGTGTTTTCGTCCTGCGCCTTTTGCACGTTCAGCACCAGCGTACGCTCGCCGTTGCGCAAGGCTAGGCTGTCGATTTCCTGCGCCCCGTCGCGTACGGTTGCCACTTGATCGACGGTGATGGCCACGCCGTTGCGCCGGGCGACGATGATTTTTCCGAAATCTTCGGGCCGCTTCATGCGCGCGTCGATCTTGACTACGCGCTCTTGGGCCAGGGAGCGAATTGCGCCCACGGGCAGGTCCTGGTTTTCTGAACGCAGGGCATTGGCCACCAAGTCAGCGCTCACGCCCAGCGCTTCCATGGCCTGCGGATTCAGGTAGACATTGATCTCGCGCCGGGTGCCGCCCACCAGCGTGATGGCGCCCACACCGCGCACGTTTTCCAGGCGCTTTTTCAGCGTTTGTTCGGCCCAGTTGGTGAGTTCAACCGGCGTCAAGGCCGCCTTGGGACCGCCCGACTCGGCAGCTGGCAGCACCGCAACTGACCAGACGGCGCGACTGGAAGGATCAAAGCGCAGCACGCGCGGCTCTTTGACTTCGGCGCGCAGCAGGGGCCTGAGTGATGCCACTTTTTCGCGCACGTCTTCAGCGGCCTTGCGGCCATCGATTTGCAACTGAAATTCGATGATGACCACCGCCTGACCCTCGTAGCTGCGTGAGCTCAGGGCGTTGATACCGGCGATGGCGTTGACGCCTTCTTCAATCTTGCGGGTGACTTCGCTCTCGACAATTTCTGGCGAGGCGCCGGGGTATTCGGCCGTGACCACCACCACCGGAAAGTCGATGTTGGGGAACTGGTCCACGCGCAGGCGCTGGTAGGAGAAAAGCCCCAGCACAACGATGGCGAGCATCACCATCGTGGCGAACACTGGATTGCGAAGACTGACGCGTGTGAACCACATGGCGAGGACTCAGGAGCCTGCTAACGCCGCGGGCTTTGCCCCCGGCGGTGGGCTGGTGAAATGCACTTGGCTGCCCTCAGGCAAGCCGCCTATCGCGCCTTGGATCACCAGCGACTGCTCGGCCAGACCTTGCACAGCCACCATCTCCACGCCACCAACCATGCCCCGGGCGCCGAGGGTTACGCGCTGATGCAGCACGCGACCGTCTTGCACCACCTGCACATAAGGCGCGGGCTTGTCGGTACGCAAAGCATTCAGTGGCACGGCCACGGCTTCGGTGCTGCCTGTGCCTAAAGTCCCTTGCACAAACAAGCCCTGGCGCAGCGCGCTCGCCTGTGGGCCGGGCTGCAAACTGAAATAAGCCGTCACGCTGCGGCTGGCTGCCTGAGCGCTGGGGTTGATACGAACCAGTTTGGCGGTCAGTGGCTGGTCGCTGCCTTCCATGCGCAGCACGGCCTGCTGACCCGCCTTGAGCAGTACCGACTCCGCTGGGCTGAAGCTGGCTTCCAATTCCAGGCGGCTAGCGTCCACGATTTCAAGAATCCGCCCGTCGACGGCCATGCGTTCACCGCTTTGAGCCAAGCGCTGCGCCACCTGGCCCGCAATCGGTGCCTTCACCACGGTGTCGTCCAGCGCCTTGTGGCTGACATCGGCCGCTGCCAAGGCGGCGCGGTAAGTCGCTTCGGCCGCCTGCAGGCTGGCCAGCGAGGTGTCCAGCGCCGTGCGTGAAATAAAGCCCTGGTTGACCAGTGCCTGGTTGTTGTCGAACTGGCGCTGTGCGATGTCCTTCTGGGCACGCGCCGCATCAGCCTGTTGCCGGGCTTGCTGCAGCCGCGCCTGGTATTCCGTGCTGTCAATACGGCCCAGCACCTGGCCCGCCTGCACCGTGTCACCCTCGCGCACCAGCAAGCCTTGCAACTCACCGGCCACCCGTGCCTTGACCACCGCCGAATTGACCGCCTTGAGCGTGCCAGAGACGGCCAGCCCTTGGGCGAGGGGCTGGCGCTGCGCCAGCATCACGTCTGTGGCGGCCAGCTCCAGGCTGGGCGCCTGGGCAGACAGGGTGATTCTGGGGTCGGCGGCGGGCGCGGGGCGCTTAGCCAGCAAGTAGCCCCCACCCGCAACGGCCACCGCGGCGATGAGCACAAGGAACCGTATGGATTTGGGAGTCATGCCGCAGGTGTCTTTAAAGTGGGTTGAGAGGCCGACGGCAAATTGCCGGGCACGACCTTGCCGCAGAAGCCGCTTAAGAAAATGGCCGACTGGCTGGCGATGTAGGCCTCGGCGTCGATGGGCTCGCCATTGGCCAGGCAGGCGCCAGCATGGCGAGAAAGTATCAGGAAAATCATGCTGGCGATAACCCCGTACACCGCGCTGCCCATGTCGGCAATCTGAAATTCGCCCCGGTCAACACCGCGCTGCAATACCCGGCGGATCAGTTCGTGGCCCGGTTGAACGACTTCACGCTGGTAAAACTCGGCAATGTCCGGAAAGTTGGCGCCTTCGCTGATCATCAGCTTGCTGATGCCCGCAGCCTTGGTGGCGCCTACGCGTTGCCACCAGGCGCTCATGGCCAGGTGCAGCGCCTCGCCGCCCGAGCCTTCAAAAGCGTCGAACTCGGCGCTCCACTCTGCAAAGCGCCCTGAGATGTTTTCTCGCACGACCGCCTTGAACAGCTCATCCTTGCTGGGAAAGTACAGAAAAACGGTGCCCTTGGACACGCCAGCGCGGGCGGCGACTTCTTCCATGCGGGTGGCAGCAAAGCCTTTTTCGACAAAGAGGTCCAGCGCCGCGTTCAGCAGTTCACCCGGCCGCGCTTCTTTGCGCCGTTCCCGCTTGGGCGGCTCGGCGGCGTCGCGGCAAAAGAACTGGGATAAAGGCATGGGCGATCTGACGCCGCGAAATGCGGCACTTTATTACTGACTGATTGGTTAGTAATGTAGCGCCGGGCTTGAACAGGGTCAATAGCCCGTGTTGCGGCATTCAAAGCCGCCCATCAATGCCCTGCTGACCGCAAAGCCAGCCATTCACGCAGCACCTGCCGCGTGGTCGTGAGGCCGTGGGCGGAGGGTAGCCACTCCAGCAAAGGCCGCTCCTCCGTATGGATCAAGCCCATTGGCGCGGGCAGCACCGTGAAGCCCGCGTCTTCAAAATGCTTTTGGCTGCGCGGCATGTGCCAGCTGTTCGTGACCAGCGCGACATGGTCGATACCCGCCGGCTTGAGCAGGTCACGCATGCGGGCTGCGTTTTCGGCTGTGTCGCGCGATGCGCCGTCCAGCCAGCGAAAACTCAAGCCGTTTTCCCGGGCTAGTTGCACGGCTGTGCTGGCTTCAGAAGGGGTGTTGGTTCCGGCCGCTGCCCAGCCCACGCCGCCTGCGAATGCCAGGGGCAAGCCCGAAGCTTTGGCCAGGAAAAAGCCGTAGCGCATGCGTGCCGCAGTCGGTGCGCTGGGTTGGGCTCTGCCATATTCGGGTGCTTCCGGCAGCACGCCGCCACCCAGCACCACCACGGCTTGCACACCCGCTTTTTGCAGTTGCGTGGCCATGGTGGGCGTGATCACCGCCACCTGCGGCAGTGCATGGCGCGCCAGCCACACAGCCACCGCATTGCAACTGAGCAGCCACAGGCCCACAGCGCCCAGCATCACCAAACCCAATCCGAAGTGCTTCAGCCTCCAGCGCTGCAAGCCCTTGCGCTCGCTTTGCCCCTGCGAGCGCCAGGCCAGCAGCGCGCCCGCCAGCACCACCAGCAGCGGCAGCGCCGGTGGCAGGGCCACTGCCGCGAGCAGGGGCTTTAGTTCACCGAGCATGTTCAATAAAAGGCCTGCAGACCGGTCTGCGCGCGACCCAAAATCAAGGCGTGCACGTCGTGCGTGCCTTCGTAGGTGTTCACCGTTTCCAGGTTGATCATGTGGCGAATGACGTGGTATTCGTCATGGATGCCGTTGCCGCCGTGCATGTCGCGCGCCAGGCGGGCAATGTCCAGCGCCTTGCCGCAGGAATTGCGCTTGATCAGCGAAATCATTTCCGGCGCAGCTCGGTCCTCGTCCATCAGGCGGCCCACGCGCAGGCACCCTTGCAGGCCCAGTGCAATCTCGGTTTGCATGTCGGCCAGCTTCTTTTGAATGAGCTGGTTTTGCGCCAATGGGCGGCCAAACTGCTGGCGGTCCATGGTGTATTGGCGGGCGCGGTGCCAGCAGTCTTCGGCCGCGCCCAAGGCGCCCCAGGCAATGCCGTAGCGGGCTTTGTTCAGGCAACCAAACGGGCCCTTGAGGCCGCTGACATTGGGCAGCAAGTTGGCTTCAGGCACAAACACGTCGTCCATCACGATCTCGCCGGTGATCGACGCACGCAAGCTCATCTTGCCTTCGATCTTGGGGGCTGACAGGCCCTTCATGCCTTTTTCCAGGATGAAGCCGCGAATGCTTTCTTGCCCGCCGACCTTGCCGTCCGGGTCTTCGAGCTTGGCCCAGACCACGAACACGTCAGCGATCGGGCTGTTGGTGATCCACATCTTGGCGCCCTTCATGATGAAGCCGCCGTCCACGGGCTTGGCGCGGGTCAGCATGCTGGCCGGGTCCGAGCCGTGGTTGGGTTCGGTCAGGCCAAAGCAACCGACCCATTCGCCGGTGGCCAGCTTGGGCAGGTATTTTTGCTTTTGCGCTTCGCTGCCGTAGGCGTTGATCGGGTGCATGACCAGCGAGCTTTGCACGCTGATGGCGCTGCGGTAGCCGCTGTCCACGCGCTCGACTTCACGCGCGATCAGGCCGTAAGCCACATAGCTGAGACCTGCGCAGCCGTAGCCTTCAATCGTGCTGCCTAAAAAGCCCATGGCGCCGGCTTCGTTCATGATCTCGCGGTCAAACTTTTCGTGGCGCGCGGCCATCAGCACGCGGGTTTGCAATTTTTCTTGGCAAAAGGTGTGCGCCGCCTCGACGATGGCGCGCTCGTCGTCGCTGAGTTGCTCGGTTAGAAAAAACGGGTCTTCCCAGTTGAATTTGGTGCTCATGAAAGGTCTCCTTGGGGCTGCTGGGTCGGGGGAAGGGGGCGAGGCCAGCGGATTGGCGAAAAGTGTAAGGATTGTTGGACCTCCATGAATAGTTGTCTAATATCGTTTAGCTATTCAACGATATATTTTTTGTATTCATGGAATTTCGTCACCTTCGCTATTTTCTGGTCTTGGCCGAAGAACTGCACTTTGGCCGGGCAGCGCGGCGCCTGTCGATTTCGCAGCCTCCCCTGTCCCTGAACATCCAGCAGCTCGAGGCATCGGTGGGTGCCCAGCTTTTTGAGCGCAGCAGCCGTGCTGTGCAGCTGACGGCCGCCGGCCGGGCCTTTGTGCCAGCCGCGCGGGCCTTGCTAGCCCAAGCTGCAGAAGCCGCCAGTCTGGCCAAGGACGTAGGCAGCGGAATTGCCGGGAGCCTTGCCATAGGCTTTGCGGGCAGCATGCTGTTCAGCGGTCTACCGGCCATCGTCGAGCGTTTTCAGGCTGACCATCCGCGGCTGCGCCTGCAGTTGCGCGAACTCAGCTCCAGCGAACAATTGCAAGCCCTGGCGCAAGATCGGCTGGACCTGGGCTTTGTGCACACCACGCGCGTGCCGCCTGAGCTGTCGCAAATCAAGGTAGTGAGCCAGCCGCTGCTGGTTTGCCTGCCGGCGGCGCACCCGCTGGCTTCGGGTCTGAACGTGGCAAACGGTGCAGCACCTGGGCTGACACTGGCACAACTGCGGGGTGAGCCTTTTGCCGTGGTGTCGCGCGCGGTCTCGCCAGACTACCACGAGCATATTCTGGCGCTGTGCGCTGACGCCGGCTTCTACCCAGAGCTGCGCCATGAACTGCGCCATTGGTTGAGCGTGGTGTCGCTGGTGGCGCAAGGCATGGGTGTGGCGCTGGTGCCTGCCGCGCTTGAAAAATCAGGCATGGCTGGCGCCGTGTTTGTGCCGCTCTTGCATGGGGCGCTGCCGTACGACACCCATTGCCTCTGGAAAACCAGCCGCAACAGCGCAGCATTGGCAGCGTTTCTCCATGCGGTGCGAACGAGTTTGCCGCCCCAGCCTTGAACGCCTTTGCGGGTAACTTGCAAAATAAGCACGCGCTAAATAACAAAGAGGAAAACATATGAACGATCTGCAAACCATCACCCTGGGCGGCGGCTGCTTTTGGTGCACCGAGGCCGTGTTCGTCAAAGTGCGTGGCGTGCTTGATGTGGAGTCCGGCTACTGCAACGGCCATGTGGAGCGGCCCAGCTACGAGCAAGTGTGCTCAGGCCGCACCGGGCACAACGAGGTGGTGCAGCTGCGCTTCGATGCGGCCGAGATCAGCCTGCGCGAAGTGCTTGAAATCTTTTTCGTCATTCATGACCCCACCACCTTGAACCGCCAAGGCAACGACAGCGGCACGCAATACCGCAGCGGCATTTATTGGGAAACGCCGGAGCAAGGTGAGTTGGCTCAAACCATGGTCAGGGAGATGCAGGCGAGCGGCGTCTACACCAGCTCCATCGTGACCGAAGTTCAGCAGCGTCAGAACTACTGGCCCGCAGAGGCTTATCACCAGGATTATTTCGAGAACAACCCGAACCAGGGTTACTGTGCTTTTGTGGTTGCGCCCAAGGTCGAGAAATTCAAAAAGACGTTTGCGCAGCGCGTGCGCAGCTAGGCTCAAGCCGGGGAGCTTGCAAGGCCTCAAGCTCAGCCGCCGCTAAGATCGGCGCGATGAATTCGCTGGTTTTTTCTTCGCTGCTCCCCGTCATTTTGTTGATCGCCGCCGGCTTTTTGGCCGGTCGCCTGGGCTGGATCCGGGCCTCGTCCATCAAGGACCTGTCCAACCTGATTTTCTTGCTGCTCACGCCGGCCCTGCTGTTTCGCACCATGAGCAAGGTGCATGTGGAGCAGCTCGATTTCAAACCCGTCGCGGCTTATTTTTTGGCGGCCTTTGCGCTCTTCTTCGGCATGCTGCTGGTCAAGGGCTTTGGTCGCCGCGCCATCGTGCTGGCGCTGGCGGCCACCTTTTCCAACACCGTGATGATCGGCATTGCGCTCATCGGCTTGCTTTACGGCCCGGCTGGTCAGGTGACTTTGTTCACCTTGATTTCCTTGCACGCGCTCATTTTGCTAACGCTGGCCACGGTGCTGCTGGAGCTGTCGGTCGCGCGTGAAGCCAAGGCCGCCGCCAATGCGGCCAACTTGCCGCCAAGGCATGCCGTACTGACGGTGCTGATGGCCATCAAGAGTGCGGTGCTGCATCCGGTCCCCCTGCCCATCATCGTGGGCTTGCTGTTCGCCCAGACCGGCCTGGAGATTCCCAAAGTGCTGGACCGCCCGCTTGAATTGCTGGCCACGGCCTTCGGGCCTCTGGCGCTCGTGCTGGTGGGTGTGACTTTGGCTTTCACGCCAGTGGGTGCCAACTGGCGCCCGGCCCTGGGCTTGTCCATGGCGAAGAATTTTTTGCTTCCTGTTTTGGTTTACGGCCTGTGCCAGCTGCTGGGCGTAAGCGGCCTGCCCATGACGGTCATGGTGGTAGCCGCGTCTTTGCCCATCGGCGCCAATGTGTTTTTGTTCTCGCAGCGCTACGAGGTCGCGCAAGACGTGGTGACCGCCAGCGTCGCGGTGTCCACTGCCTTGGCCATGGTCAGCGTGACGCTGGTTTTGCTGCTGCTGGGCTAGGGCGTGCCTTGCTTGAACATGTCGATCTGCTGAGGGTCGGCGGTTAAACTGCTCGGCTCAAATCGCCACGTCCCGTGGCCTGCTTACCTGGAATCTCTCATGCTGTTTGGCAAGCTGCTGCCGCGCGAAGGCAATTTTTTTGAACTCTTCAACCAACATGCCGAGCGCATCGTGGAGGCCGCGCATGCGTTCTCCAATTTGGTGGCTAATTACGCGGATCCGGTCAAGCGGGAAGCCTTCAATCAAGAGGTCGACAGTGCCGAGCGCGCCGCCGACCGCGTCACCCATGAGGTCAACCGCATCCTGCACAAGACCTTCATCACGCCGATTGACCGTGAGCAGATCCATTCCCTGATCAACACCATGGACGATGTCGCCGATCTCATCCAGGATTCGGCCGAGACCATGGCACTGTACGACGTGCGCCACATGACAGACGAGATCGTTCGCCTGACTGACCTGAGCGTGAAGTGCTGCGAGCGCCTCAAAGACGCGGTGGCCCTGATCGACAAGCTCAGCGACGCCAGCGCGGCCGAAGCGGCGCTCAAGATATGCGAAGAAATCGACCGCCTGGAGTCCGACGCTGACCGCGTGATGCGCTCGGCCATGAGCAAGCTGTTTCGCGAAGAACCTGACGTGCGCGAGGTCATCAAGCTCAAGGCGATCTATGAATTGCTCGAGACGATCACCGACAAGTGCGAAGACGTGGCCAACCTGATCGAGGGCATCGTCCTCGAAAATTCCTAAAGCGGTCCAGCCTCGATGCAAACCGTTCAGACCGCCCTCTGGGTTGTGGCGCTGCTGGTGGCCTTGGCCATCTTGTTTGACTTCATGAATGGCTTTCATGATGCTGCCAACTCGATTGCAACAGTCGTCAGCACTGGCGTGCTCAAACCCGGCCAGGCCGTCATCTTTGCCGCCTTTTTCAACTTCGTTGCCATCTTCATCTTTCACCTGAGCGTGGCCGCTACGGTGGGCAAAGGCATCGTGCAGCCCGGCGTGGTGGACACCCATGTGGTGTTCGGCGCGCTGGTCGGCGCCATCACATGGAATCTGGTGACCTGGTACTACGGCATTCCCAGCAGTTCATCGCATGCGCTGATCGGCGGCATTGTGGGTGCGGTCATGGCCAAGGCCGGGCCGTCGGCCTTGATCTCTGCGGGTGTGCTCAAGACCGTTGCCTTCATTTTTGTATCGCCAGTGCTTGGCTTCCTGCTGGGCTCGCTCATGATGGTGGCCGTGGCCTGGATATGCCGGCGTGCAACGCCGTCGCGCGTGGACCGCTGGTTCAGGCGCTTGCAACTGGTATCTGCCGGGGCTTACAGCCTCGGCCACGGCGGCAATGACGCGCAAAAAACCATCGGCATCATCTGGATGCTTTTGATCGCCACGGGCTATGCCTCGGCCAGCGACGCGCTGCCCCCCACCTGGGCTATCGTGAGTTGCTACATGGCGATTGGGCTGGGCACGATGTTCGGCGGTTGGCGCATCGTCAAGACCATGGGCCAAAAAATCACCAAGCTCAAGCCTGTGGGCGGCTTTTGTGCCGAGACGGGCGGTGCGCTGACGCTGTTTCTGGCGACCGGTCTGGGCATTCCTGTGTCGACCACGCACACCATCACGGGCGCCATCGTGGGCGTGGGTTCGACCCAGAGGGCCAGCGCCGTGCGTTGGGGTGTCGCCGGCAACATCGTCTGGGCCTGGATCTTCACGATCCCGGCCAGCGCTGCAGTCGCCGCCTTGGCTTACGCGATCAGTCTGGCCATGTTTTAAGCCGGGCAGGGCGCGCCGCTTTGCGTGCGCCTTGCATCAGGCTGCGCGTGATCTGCTTGATCTCTTTTACTGCGAGATCTTGCGCGCCTCTTCCACTTGGTATTCAAAGTAGCGCTGAAAGCTGAAGGCCAGACTCGCCATCAGCGAGGTCGTGCCAATGAGCAAGGCCGCGATGACCGCGCCTATCGTCAGCCAGCTGGTGCGGCCGGGCAGGGCCTCAGCGTCTGCGCCGGCGTTGAACCGGGCGTTCCACTTGTCCGTGGCCATCAAGCCATAGACGATGGCTGTCAAGGCGGACGCTGCGAGCGTAAAACCCAGCATCGGAATCAAGATCCAGCTCCAATGGTCGTCTTGACCATAGGCCTGTACGCGCTCAATGCCGTAGATGCCCAGCGCAGTGGGGATGGGCAGCAACCAGCCCCAGGTGTCTCCCAGGCCGTGCAAATAAAAGCGGTGCAGGCCGAGCGGGCCGCCGGCAAAGGCAAGCCATGCGGCAAGTGTCTTGTTTTTCATGCTGCGCACTGTACGGCATAGCCGCCAGTGGCTCGGACACTAAAGCTCAGATGGCCCCGGTCGGCGCCGTGCTGCTGCCTTCGCCCAGCACCTTTTCCATCAGCACCACGTCCAGCCAGCGCTCGAACTTCCAGCCGCAGGACTTGAGCACGCCGACCGACTCAAAGCCAGTTGAGCGATGCACGCCAATCGAGCCATGGTTTTCTGAGTCGCCGATCACGGCGATCAGTTTGCGCACGCCCACAGCCTCGGCGCTGGCGCTTAAAGCTAGCAGCAGCGTGCGGCCCAGACCTTTGCCTTCCGAGCCGGGGGCCAGGTAGATCGAATCTTCCGCAGAAAAGCGGTAGGCCGGGCGGGGCTTGAACCAGTTGCAGTACGCAAAGCCCAGCACGGCACCGTTTTCTTCGGCAACCAGGTAGGGCAGGCCTTTGGTCAGCACATCGGCACGACGGGCGGTCATGTCGGCGAGGCTTGGGGGCTCGGTTTCAAAAGTGCCGGTGCCGTGCAGCACGTGGTGTGCATAGATGGCGGTGATGGCTGCGAGGTCTTGGTCTTGGCTGGGGCGGATCAGGGGCATGGCTAATGTGAGAGGACGAGGTAGGGAGGAGGTCGGGCTATAATCTGCGGCTTTGCAGCAATTCGCTGGCCGGGTGGCCATGTCGTGTGTCTCAAGCGCTGCAGGAACACTTGTTGGAGCGGCAATTCGTCGCTTCTTCCCCCGAAGGATAAATCATGGTCGTCATTCGACTCTCGCGCGGCGGTTCCAAGCACCGTCCTTTCTTCAACATCGTGGTGGCCGACAAGCGCGTTCGCCGTGATGGTCGCTTCATCGAGCGCATCGGTTTTTACAACCCGATCGCCAAGGGTGGCGAAGAAGCCCTGCGCATTGCCCAGGACCGCCTGACCCACTGGCTCGGCGTGGGCGCACAGCCATCGCCAACCGTTGAGCGTCTGGTCAAGCAAGGCGCCGTCAAGGCTGCCTGAACCTGACTTGAACGTGAACCTGGGCCCAGCACTGCAAGCCACCAGCCTGCCTCCTGATGCGATCGAAGTGGGTCGCATTCTGGATGCCTGGGGTGTCAAGGGTTGGGTTAAGGTCTTGCCGCACAGCGCCGAGCCTGAAGCGCTCTTTGCGGCCAAGGCCTGGTTCCTGCAAGGTCCCGAAGCCCGGTTTCGCCCGGGCTTTTCTGCGTTCTCCGGCACCATATCGATCACGCTGGAAGAGTGCAAATCGCATTCGGGCAGCGTCGTCGCCAAAATCGCCGGTCTGGACGATCGCTCTGCGGCTGAAGCCTTGCGCGGTGCGCGGATTTTCCTGCCCCGCAGCAGTTTTCCGGGTCCCTCCAAAGACGAGTACTACTGGGTCGATCTGATCGGCCTGGACGTGGTGAACCGCGAAGGCGTTCATCTGGGCACTGTGCGTGACCTGATGAGCACCGGCCCGCATGCGGTTCTTTGCGTGGAGTACGCCGCAGAGGTGGACGGCGCGGAAGGTGTCACAACCCAAGCTGAACGCATGATTCCCTTTGTCGCGGCTTATGTGGACGACGTGGACGTCCCCGGCAAACGCATCACGGTGGACTGGCAAGCCGACTACTGACGTTTTGACAAAGCAACGCGTATGCGCTTTGACGTCATCACTCTTTTCCCTGAAGTTTTCACGCCGTTTCTGAGCAGTGGCGTCAATCGCCGTGCCTACGAATCGGGGCAGGTGCAAGTCAAGCTCTGGAACCTGCGCGACTTTGCCGAAGGCAATTACCGCCGGGTGGATGACCGCCCCTTTGGCGGCGGCCCCGGTATGGTAATGATGGCCGAGCCGCTGCTGCGCTGCCTGAACGCAATACGCGCCGAGCGGGCTGAAGCTACGCCGTGCCCCGTGGTTCTTTTCTCCCCCGTTGGCCAGACCCTGAACCACACGGCGGTGCAAGCCTGGGCCGACTCGGCTGGCGCGGTGCTGGTCTGCGGTCGGTATGAGGGCATTGACCAGCGCTTTATTGACGCGCACGTCGATGTTCAACTCAGCCTGGGCGACTTTGTGCTGTCAGGCGGCGAAATCCCGGCGCTGGCTTTGCTGGACGCGGTGACGCGCTTGCAGCCCGGCGTGCTCAACGACGAAGGCAGTCATCAACTCGACAGCTTCAACCCCGCGCTGGACGGCTTGCTTGACTGCCCGGCCTACACCCGGCCCGAGGTCTGGAATGATTTGCCGGTGCCGCCGGTCATGCTGTCTGGCAACCACGCCGCCATCGAGCGCTGGCGCCGTGATCAGCGCCTGGCCTTGACTCAGGCCAGACGCCCCGAATTGCTGGCCCAGGCCCGGAAGGCGGGCGCCTTAAGTCGCCAGGACGAGGCCTTTTTGTCGAAGCTTGATCCAGCGGCTTCCGAGTCTCTTTCAGGCGGCAGCCCAGGCCCCTTGTCTTAAGCCCCGCCATTCTGGCTATAATCAAAGGCTTTTCGGTCCTCTGGCGGCCACTGCAACCAAGGCGTTCCCGGCTCTTAGCCGACGCGAATGTCCGATGGAATTGCGGTCTTTAGCGCAGCGCGTGCATGAACGAAAAACCAAAGAGAAACGCAATGAACCTGATCCAGACCCTTGAGCAAGAAGAAATTGCTCGCCTGAACAAGACCATCCCCGCTTACGCACCTGGCGACACCGTCATCGTGAGCGTCAACGTGGTTGAGGGCACCCGCAAGCGTTTGCAGGCTTTTGAAGGTGTTGTGATTGCCAAGCGCAATCGCGGCCTCAATTCCAGCTTCATCGTTCGCAAGATCTCCAACGGCGAAGGCGTCGAGCGGACCTTCCAGGTCTACAGCCCGCTGATCGCCAAGATCGAAGTCAAGCGCCGTGGTGACGTGCGTCGCGCCAAGCTGTACTACCTGCGTAGCCGCAGCGGCAAGTCGGCACGTATCAAGGAAAAGCTGGGCGTCAAAGCCGCTTAATCGCTGCTTGCCCGGACTGCCGTCCTTCATGAAAAGCCGCTTTCGAGCGGCTTTTTTATGCCTGAAACCATGAGCTCGACCCCTTCCAAGCCCAAAGCCACGCCCAGCCTTGATCCACGTCTCGTCCCCGTGCTGGGGATTGACTCCCACTTGGCCGAGGTGCCTGCGGAGCGTCTGCAGCCCGACGCACTGCGCCAGCGCTTTCGCCAGCCCCCGGTCTGGACGCCCGAGCACACGGTGGAAAAAAAATTCGGCGACCGCACGCCTGCGCTGGCTGCGGTTTTGATTCCCTTGGTGATGCGCAGCGAGCTCACTTTGCTGCTGACCGAGCGGGGCATGAACCTGTCCACGCATTCAGGGCAAATTGCTTTTCCAGGCGGCCGGCAGGATGCAACGGATCCCGATGCCGTGCATGCTGCCTTGCGCGAAGCCCACGAAGAAATTGGCTTGCTCCCCAGTCATGTGGAAGTGTTGGGCAAGCTGCCGACCTACGTCACAGGGACAGCCTTCATCATTACCCCGGTGGTGGCTCTGGTGCAGCCTGACTTCAAGGTGCAAGCCAACCCCCATGAGGTGGCGGACGTGTTCGAGGTCCCGCTGCGCTTTCTCATGCAGCCAGCCAACCACCGAAGGCACAGTCTGGAGTGGGAAGGTGCCAACCGTGAATGGTTGTCCATGCCCTACACCAGCGATGACCCGAGCCTGCCCAAGGAGCGATTCATTTGGGGCGCCACGGCGGGCATGCTGCGCAATCTGTACCGCTTCTTGTCGGCCTGAACCAGGCTCGTTCGCCCTGCAGCCCAAGGCGCTGCAGCCGTCCCGTTATGATTTGGCATGAGCTTTTTTGCTGTCTTGTTTGCCCTTTTGCTTGAGCAGGCGCGCCCGCTTGTTCAAGGCAATGCGGTGCATGCCGCCTTTCGCGCCTGGGCGCGCTGGTCCCGCCGCAATATTGACGCCGGCCGCCAGATGCATGGCTGGCTGGCCTGGTCTGTCGCGGTGCTGGTGCCGGCTGTGCTGGCTTTCGTGATTCACGTGTTGTTGTGGCGCTTCAATGGCTTGCTGGCATTTGCCTGGAGCGTCCTGGTGCTCTACCTGACGCTGGGATTTCGGCAGTTCAGCCATCACTTCACAGCCATCCGTGACGCGCTGGACGTGGGCGACGAAGACACTGCGCGCGACTTGCTGGCGCAATGGCAGCAGGTTGACGCGAGCGAGCTGCCGCGAAGCGAAATCGTGCGCCATGTGATCGAACACTCGGTTCTAGCTGCGCACCGCCATGTGTTTGGCGTGCTGACCTGGTTTTCGATTCTCGCGGCCTTGGGGCTGGGACCCACAGGCGCTGTGCTGTACCGGCTGTCCGAATTCGTGGCCCGCTACTGGGCTTACAAATCCCGCGCCGCGGGGGAGGGCGCGAGCCCGGCCTTGCAGCATTCAGCATCGCGTGCCTGGGGTCTCATTGATTTCATCCCGGCTCGCCTGACGGCGCTTGGCTTTGCTGTTGTCGGCAGCTTCGAGGACGCCATCGACAGCTGGCGTCATTACACCCAAGGCTTTGCCGCGGGTGCGTTTGCAGCGTCTGCGCAGCGCAACAACGGCGTCGTGCTGGCTGCGACCTCGGGCGCGGTGAATGTGAGGCTGGGCGGCAGTGCTTTGAAGGCTGCATCAGCGCGCTACACAGCGGACGCCAGCGGGCTCCTGACGGGCAGTGCTGGCGGTGCCGGCAGATCTGGCCGGCTGGATGAGTCAGAAGAGTCCGACACAGGGTCCTCAGCCACAGCGCCCACGCCGGGGCGCGAGCCTGAACTGGCCCATCTGCGCAGCGTGGTCGGCCTGGTCTGGCGCTGCGTGGTGCTATGGATGGTGCTGCTGGCCTTGCTCACGCTGGCGCGCTTGCTGGGCTGAAGTGCTGAACTGCTGGGTTGACGGCCTGACGGGCATCAGCCTCGGCAAGTCAGTACCGCGTCTGTGACAGCTCGTCGAAGAGGTCGGCGTAGAGCTTGTATCGAGCGGCACTGATGCTCGAGTCAGGCATGCCCTGTTCATTTTTGCGCTGAACTTCAGCAATCACCCCGCAGCCAGGCTCATGCAAGTGCGTGCAGTTGTAGAACTTGCAGGCCTGCGCATGTTTTTTCAGGTCGGGCATCAAGCCGGCCAGTTGCATGGGCTCGATGTGATGCACACCAAACTCTTGAAAACCCGGCGAGTCGATCAAGGCCGATTGCCGCGCGGCATCCATCCAGTACAAGGTGGTGCTGGTGGTGGTGTGTTTGCCTGAATTGAGCGCCTGCGAAATCTCGGCTGTCAGCACCCGCGCATCTGGCACCAAGAGGTTGGTAAGGCTGCTTTTGCCAGCGCCAGAAGGGCCGAGCACCAAGGTCTTTTTGCCCTGCATCAAGGGCATGAGATCTTGAATCTGCGTTTGGCTCTGAGCCGTGTTCGCGCTCGGCTTGATGGCCAAGGACAGCATCTCGTAGCCCATCGCCCGGTACGGGGCCAGTTTGGTCCAGGCGCGGCCAAAGGGCTCAACCAAGTCGCTCTTGTTCAGCGCAATGATGGGCCGGATCTTTGCAGCCTCTGCGGCAATCAATGCGCGCGTCAACTGATTTTCAGAAAACTCAGGCTCTGCGGCCATCAAGATCAGGACCTGGTCCAGATTGGCGGCAAAAGATTTGGTGCGCAGTTCGTCCGAGCGGTAAAAGAGGTTGTCGCGTGCTTCGACTTTTTCAATCGTGCCTTCGTCTTCAGACGGCAGCCAACGCACGCGGTCGCCCACAACGGCTTGGCCTTTCTTGCCGCGCGGGTGGCAGATCACGCGCGTTCCATCTGGTTTTTCGACCAGCACGTGCCGGCCAAAGCCAGCGACCACCAAACCCGATTCGGTGCCCGCCATGTCTGCGCGCGGTGCGGCAGCCCGTCCGTTGCCTTTCAAACCAGCAAGGCGTCAACCTTGGACGCGCAGAAAAAGTCACTCACGGAAATGCCGTTCACGTCATGCGTGTTGAAACGCACGGTGCAGCGGCCGTAGCTCAGCTGCATGTCGGGGTGATGGTCTTCGGTGTTCGCGATGAAAGCCACCGCGTTGGCAAAGCCCATGGTCCTGTGAAAGTCGGGGAAGCTGAAAGATTTTTCCAGCGCGCCGTCAATGAGTCGCCAGCCTTGCGCTTGCTCGCCATTGAGTTGCGAAAGGCGTGTCACGACTTCAGTGGCGCTCAGCGCTCGGCGGCCTTGGTGGACGGGGTTCATGCGGTGTAGCCCATGCGCGCCAAGCGTTCGCTCGCCGGCGGGTGCGAGTAGTAGAACTTCACGAAGACCGGGTCGGGCGTGAGCGTGCTGGCGTTGTCCTGGTAAAGCTTGAGCAAGGCCTTGGACAAATCCTGCCCGCTCGTCTGTAGGGCTGCGTAGGCGTCGGCCTGAAACTCGTGTTGGCGAGAAAGGCGGGCCATCAACGGCGAGACGAAAAAGCTGAAGACAGGCACCACCATCATGAAGAGCAGCAAGGCCAGGGCGTCGTTGGGCGCAGCCAGATTGGGGCGCACACCAAAGCCTGTGTAAAACCAGACTTGCGAGGACAACCAGCCCAGGAGCGCAAAGCCAGCCAGACTGATGGCAAACATCATCACGATGCGCTGGATGATGTGCTTGTGCTTGAAATGGCCGAGCTCATGCGCCAGCACTGCATCGACTTCGCCGGGGCTGAGTTGCTTGAGCAGCGTGTCGTAAAACACCACGCGCTTGGCTGCGCCAAAGCCTGTGAAATAGGCGTTGGCGTGGGCCGAGCGCTTGCTGCCGTCCATCACGTATAGGCCCTTGGCCGCAAAGCCGCAACGGTCCATCAGGGCCGTCACGCGTGCTTTGAGGCTCTCGTCTTCCAGCGGCTTGAACTTGTTGAAAAGCGGCGCAATCACTGTGGGGTAAAGCACCAGCACCAGCAAATTGAAACCCATCCAGGCCGTCCAGGCCCACAGCCACCACATGGGTCCAGCGCTGCCCATCAGCCACAGGATCAAGGCCAGGATGGGCAAGCCGATGAGGGCGCCGACCAGCGTGGATTTGACGAGGTCGGCCAGCCACAGCTTCAGGCTCATCTTGTTGAAGCCAAAACGCTCTTCGATGCGAAAGGTGCTGTGCAGCGTGAAGGGCAAGTCCAGCGCGCCGCTGATGAGTGCGAACGCGGCCACCAGGGCCAATTGCGGCAGCAGAGTGCTGTCGCCGGCCACGCCGCTTCGCATGATCAACTGATTGAGTGCGTCCAGGCCCCCCAGCAAGGTCCAGCCCAGCAACACCGCAGCGCCAAAGGCCATTTCAATCAGGCCAAAGCGCGCCTTGGTGATCGTGTAGTCGGCTGCTTTCTGGTGGGCTTCCAAAGAAATGGTGCTGGCAAAAGCTGCGGGCACGGCATCGCGGTGGCGGGCCACATGCCGAATCTGGCGAGCGCTCAAATACAGGCGCAGGGCCAAGCCAAGCACCAGCGTCGCGGCAAAAACAAGGGTCAACGCAAGGGAGGAGTCTGTCATGTCAAGAAGTTTAGGCCATCAGCGAGAATCGGGCGATGCTTGAACCTGAACTCACCTTGAAGAAGTCCGACCAGAACCTGGTTTGGATCGACTGCGAAATGACAGGGCTGGACCCTGAAAAAGAACGTTTGCTGGAAATTGCCGTGATCGTGACCGGCCCCCAGCTGGTGCCGCGGATCGAAGGCCCGGTGCTCGTGATTCACCAAAGCGACGCCCTGCTGGACCAGATGGACAACTGGAACAAGGGCACGCACGGCCGCAGCGGCTTGATCGACAAGGTCAAGGCCAGCAGCATTTCAGAAGAAGATGCTGAAAAGCAGATCCTCGCTTTTTTGGCGCAGTACCTGCCCAAAGGCGTGTCGCCGCTGTGCGGCAACACCATCAGCCAGGACCGGCGCTTCTTGGTCAAGTACATGCCCAAGCTCGAAGCTTTCTTGCATTACCGCAACATCGATGTGAGCACTTTCAAGGAACTCGCCAAGCGCTGGAGCCCTGAGGTGTACAGCGGCTTCAAGAAGCAGCAAAAGCACACGGCTCTGGCCGACGTTCACGAGTCCATCGACGAGTTGGAACATTACCGCACGCACTTTCTGAAGTGACTTCATTCCACCAAGTGCATTCAAAACTTGGTGGAAACCCTGAAAGCGTGGCATAATCAAAGGCTTGCAGCGACACAGGTGTGCGCTGCATCTGTACATCTGCCTCACACTTTTGGACCCCCTCTTCAGGGTCACGTTTCAAGCAAACCAAGTTTTTAAGGACTTGGGCCTCGCCTGAATCGCATATTCGTTTGATGGTTGATGTTTTATTAACCATGAACGAAGCCTTCCGCATCGCGGGGGTGGAGTTTCCTGTTCCTTCGCCAAAAGCGATGCGAGCAGGTGATTAGTGAGAAAAAACATGACTGACTCTTTTGAGGCTCGTGGCGAATTTTTGCCCGAAACTTCCGACATCGCCGCTGACCTGGCACCTTCATTCGAGGCGACCGCGCCCGACTTTTCTGACGCACCGGCTGAACTTGCCGACACGTCCCTCGAAGCCGTGGCCCCTGTGCCTAACGGATTCGTGAAACTGGGCCTGGCTCCTGAGTTGTTGCAAGCTGTGGCTGACATGGGTTTTACCCAGCCAACGTCCGTGCAGCTGGCGACCATCCCCAAGGCCATGCAAGGCCTGGAAGCTGACGCTGACGCCAAAGCCAAATTCACCGACTTGCTGGTTTCCAGCCAGACCGGTTCAGGCAAGACGGCTGCTTTCTTGCTGCCTGTGCTCCACACCTTGCTCAAGCAGCAAGAAGAAGCCGAGCGCTTTGAGCGCTCCGAGTTCGAGCGCCTGAGCGCCGAAGCCGTGGCCCGTGGTGAGCCGGCCCTGAAAAAGCCCAAGCGCAAAGACCCGACCAATATGCGCAACTTCAAGCCCGCCACCCCTGGCGCGCTGATCTTGTGCCCCACCCGTGAACTGGCGCAGCAGGTTTGCGCTGACGCGATTGACCTCGTGCGTCATTGCCGCGGTCTGCGCGTGGCCAACGTGGTCGGCGGTATTCCTTACCAGTTGCAAATCGCCAAGCTGCAAAACGCCAACCTCGTGGTCGCCACGCCCGGCCGCCTGCTGGACTTGCAGCGCAGCCTGCAGATCAAGCTGGACCAAGTTCAGTTCCTGGTGGTTGACGAAGCCGACCGCATGCTGGACCTCGGCTTTGCCGACGACCTGACCGAAGTCAACCAGCTGACCTTGCAGCGCCGCCAGACCATGATGTTCAGCGCCACGTTTGCGCCGCGCATCATGCAATTGGCCACCCGCGTCATGCGTGAGCCACAGCGCGTGCAGATCGATTCGCCGCAAGACAAACACACGTCCATCACGCAGTCCCTGCTGTGGGCCGACAACATGACGCACAAGCGCAAGTTGCTCGACCACTGGCTGCGCGACACCACCATCAACCAAGCTGTGGTGTTTGCCTGCACACAAGTTGAGTGCGATGGCTTGGCCAACGACCTGGTGCAAGAAGGCTTCAGCGCCGTCGCACTGCACGGCGCACTGAGCCAAGGCCTGCGTAACCGCCGTTTGATGGCTTTCCGTGACGGCCGCGTGCAAATTCTGGTGGCAACTGACGTGGCCGCCCGTGGCTTGGACGTACCCACGATCACCCACGTGATCAACTACGGCCTGCCCATGAAAGCTGAAGACTATGTGCACCGCATTGGCCGTACCGGCCGTGCTGGCCGCAGCGGTCAGGCGATCACGATTGCTGAGTTCCGCGACCGTCGCAAGATTGGCGACATCGAGCACTACACACAGCAAAACCTCAAGCCCAGCATCATTCCTGGTCTGGAGCCTCAGCAACGCATGCCCGTCACCTCCGAGCGCCCACGTGGCAACTTCGGTGGTGACCGTGACCGCAATGACCGCGGCCCACGCAGCTTCGGCGGCGGTGGCGGTGGCGGCGGCTTCGGTGCTCGCAAGCCTGCAGGCGGCTTTGGCGGCGGCGGCTTTGGTGGCGGCTTTGCCGGCAACCGCGGTGGTGATCGTGGCGGTGACCGCGGTGGTTTTGGCGGTGGTGAGCGTGCTCCCTTCCAGCCGCAAGGTCAGGGCTTTGGCGGCGACCGCTTTGCGGATCGCGCACCGCGCCGTGATGATCGTGGTGGCTTTGGTGGTGGCAACGCTGGCGGCAACTTTGGTGGCGGTCAGGGCGGCAATTTCCCCCCGCGTGAAGAGCGCAGCTTTGCGCCTCGCGAAGACCGCAACTTCGGTACCCGCAACGAAGGCTTCGCACCGCGTCCTGACTTTGCACGCAAGCCTGCGTTTGCCAAGCCTGGCTTTGCCAAGCCGGCTGGCAAGGTTTTTGTGCCGCGTGATGCAGCCAAGAAGGCTGGCAAATTCGCCAAGCCTGCGCGTGACTGATCCTTTTCTGATGCGGTCTTAACAAGACTGGATCTGCAAGGCTAAGACCGCTGCCGCCCCGACCGGGCCGCAGCGGTTTTTTCTTTTGTGCGGCCGTCGCAACCGATCAGCTCGGCTTTGTGTCACGATTCAGCTTGCCTTCATCGTCAAGGACCCAGGCAAGGACTCAACCAAGGACCCAAGGATGACCCAGAACGCCCCCGCTTTTGATCCAGCCTGGCTGGACCGCATGTACAACAACCGCGCGCTCGTGCCCGACCACGCCGATTACTTTGCCCGCTGGGCGGATGAGTCGCGCTTGGCACGGCAGACCTTGGACTGCCGGCTGGACTTGCCGTATGGCCGCAGTGCCGGTGAAAAGCTGGACGTGTTTTTGCCCGCCAGCAATGCCCTGGCTGGCAAGCACGGCGCGCCGGTGCTGGTCTTTATCCACGGCGGTTACTGGCGCTCGCTGGACAAGGCCGACCATTCTTTCGTCGCACCGGCCCTGGCGGCAGCCGGCGCTTGCGTCGTCGTGCCCAATTACGACCTGTGCCCAGCCGTGACCATTCCGGACATCGCCCTGCAAATGGTCAAGGCCCTAGCCTGGACTTATCGCGAAGTGGCTGCCTATGGTGGCGATCCAGCGCGGATCACGGTGGCGGGCCATTCGGCGGGTGGTCATCTGGCCGCGATGCTGCTTGCCTGCGACTGGCCACGCTGGGCGCCCGGCTTGCCGGCCGATCTGGTGAAAAACGCCTTGTCGATTTCAGGCCTCTATGAGCTGGACTCCGTGATGCACACGCCATTTTTAAAAGATGCGTTGCGCCTGACACCCCAGCAAGTCTTACGCGCCAGCCCGGCCTGGATGCCAGCCCCGCGCACCGGGCAGCTCTACAGCGTGGCCGGCGGCAACGAAAGCCCTGAGTTTTGGCGTCATAACGCTTTGATCCAGCAAGCGTGGGGCAAAAAGGTCGTACCGGTCAGCGAAGACTTAGCAGGCCTGAACCACTTCAGCGTGGTCGAGGCCATGCTCAAACCTGGCCATCGCCTGAACGTGCTGGTGATGCAGCTGCTCAAAAAAACGGCCACCTGAGTTCAACCCCAGGTGGCCGCTCTAGCTCGTTCTTTGGAGCACTCAGGCGCTGCGAATCACATCAGCAGGTGCTCGCCCGCGTTGTCACCGCCCAGCATCACATAGTTGACCTTGCGAATGTCCATCAATGCTCTGCCGCCCGAATAGCTGATGGAGCTTTGCACGTCCTGCTCCATTTCCACCAGCGTGTTGGCCAGCTTGCCCTTGATGGGCTCCAGGATGCGCTTGCCTTCGACGTGCTTGTATTCACCTTTGTTGAAGTCTGAGGCCGAGCCGTAGTATTCCTTGAACAGCTTGCCATCGACCTCCACTGTTTGGCCCGGGCTTTCTTCGTGGCCGGCCAGCATGGAGCCGATCATCACCATGGTCGCGCCAAAGCGGATGGACTTGGCAATGTCGCCGTGCTCGCGAATACCGCCGTCGGCAATGATGGGCTTGGTCGCCACACGGGCACACCATTTGAGCGCCGACAACTGCCAGCCGCCCGTGCCAAAGCCCGTCTTGAGCTTGGTGATGCAGACCTTGCCCGGGCCGATGCCGACCTTGGTCGCGTCAGCGCCCCAGTTTTCCAGGTCGATGATGGCTTCGGGCGTGGCCACGTTGCCGGCAATCACAAAGGACGTTGGCAGCTTTTCCTTGAGGTAGCCGATCATGGCTTTCACGCTGTCGGCGTGACCGTGCGCGATGTCGATGGTGATGTATTCCGGCGTCAAACCGAGCGCCACGAACTGGTCCACCGCGGCGTAGTCCGGTGCTTTGACACCCAGGGAAATGGAGGCAAAGCGGCCCTTGGCCTTCATGCGCTTCACAAAAGCCACGTTGTCCAGGTCAAAGCGGTGCATGACGTAGAAGTAGCCGTTGTCTGCCAGCCACTCGCAAATTGCTTCGTTCACGACCGTCTTCATGTTGGCCGGCACCACGGGGATGCGAAAGCTGCGCCCGCCCAGCGTCACGCTGGCATCGCACTCTGAACGGCTCTCGACCCGGCACTTGCGGGGCAACAGCAGGATGTTGTCGTAGTCAAAAATTTCCATAGCCCAAGCTCCAATCGATGTTGATCACATGTGGGCACTTGGATTGGTCCGGTCATTTTCTGAGGGCGAAAAAAAACCGGGCGCAATTGCTTGGGCCCGGTGTCTGATTCTAGTCGCAACGCGATTGCACAGCGGTCTGCACCCGGCCGCGGCTGTCTTCTATCCAGGCCACCACGCTGATCCGCTCGGGGTTGCTGCCTTCGGGCAGGGCCATGGAGCGGCGTTCCACACCGCCAGCCTGCTGGCGCGACCAGGGCACGACCAGCAGATTGCGTACCAACTGGCGATCCACAGGGGAGCCTTCGGTGCCGGCGGGAATGGCTTCGACCAAAGCCAGCCACGCCGTCCACGGACCGTCTTGACGTGCAGGGCTGTGCGACGGCAGGGTTTTCAGTTCAATCGAAACGCCCACGTAGCCATTGAAGGCCACGCCGTGGGACGCGCGCAGGCGGTAAGCGCTGGCCCGGCGCATTTCGGTCACCTGGGCGCCCGCCACCGCCTTACTGTGCTGCCATTGCCCTGGCTGCGCGTCCTTCTTCAAGGCTTCAAGCCGGGTCAGGGCATCGCGGCTGGCCACGGCCGCCATTGGCGCGTCGTCGCCCTTGCTGCCGGGCACTACCCAGTCCAGCGCTAGGCTGCCTCGGGTCAGGGCGGGCGTCGAGGTTGCGCTCCAGCATTCGGCGCAGTCGGCGTTGATGAAGCGCTCGACCAACACGGCGGGGCGCGACTGGCCATCACTGGCGCAAAAAGATTGGGCATGGGCCAAGGGCGTGGCCAAGCTGGCGCCGATGAGGGTCAGCGCAACAAACGCGTCATTCAAAGCTTGAGAAGACCGTAGGGCAAATAAGTGGAGCGCTTGTTTCATGAGGGCTTTCTACAATGCAAGGATGTTCGCAGATGTCGCCTCCAGCTCCCCACTTCTTCAAAATCTTAATCCAGAGCAATTGGCGGCGGTGACCCTGCCCGACACTCACGCGCTCATTTTGGCGGGGGCCGGCTCGGGCAAGACGCGTGTGCTCACCACTCGCATTGCCTGGCTCTTGCAAACCGGGCAGGTGACGCCGGGTGGGGTGCTGGCAGTGACCTTCACCAACAAGGCCGCCAAGGAAATGATGACGCGGCTGCAAAGCATGTTGCCAGTCAATGTGCGCGGCATGTGGATTGGCACTTTCCACGGCCTGTGCAATCGCTTTTTGCGGGCGCATTTCAAGCTGGCCAATTTGCCGCAGAGCTTTCAAATTTTGGACACGGCGGACCAGTTATCTGCCATCAAGCGCCTGTGCAAGCAGTTCAATGTGGACGACGAACGCTTTCCGCCCAAGCAATTGATGTGGTTCATCGCCGGCTGCAAGGAAGACGGCCAGCGTGCCAAGGACGTGCCGGTGCGGGACGAGGAAAGCCGCAAGAAGGCCGAGATTTACGCCCTGTATGAAGAGCAATGCCAGCGCGAAGGCGTGGTGGATTTCGGCGAACTGATGCTGCGCAGCTATGAGCTGATGCGTGACAACCCGGCTGTGCGCGAGCATTACCAGCGGCGCTTTCGGCACATCCTGATTGACGAGTTTCAGGACACCAACAAGCTGCAGTACGCCTGGATCAAGATGCTGGCGGGGCAGGGCGAAGATGCACCGACCGATGCGCACGCCATGCCTGGCGGCTCGGTCGTTGCTGTGGGCGATGACGACCAAAGCATCTACGCCTTTCGCGGCGCGCGGGTGGGCAATATGGCCGACTTCGTGCGTGAGTTTCGCGTCGAGCACCAGATCAAGCTGGAGCGCAATTACCGCAGCTTTGGCAACATCCTCGATTCAGCCAACGCACTCATCAGCCACAACAGCAAACGCCTGGGCAAGAACCTGAGCACCGAAGCCGGGCCAGGCGAGCCTGTGCGCGTGTTTGAAGCGACCAGCGACTTTGCCGAGGCGCAGTGGTTTGTGGACGAGGTCAGGCAATTGGTCAGGGACGGCACCGAACGCAAGGAAATCGCGCTGCTGTACCGCAGCAATGCGCAAAGCCGGGTGATGGAAACGGCGCTTTTTAATGCCGGTGTGCCTTACCGTGTGTACGGCGGCTTGCGATTTTTTGAACGCGCCGAGATCAAGCATGCGCTGTCGTATTTGCGCTTGCTTGAGAACCCGCATGACGACACCAGCTTTTTGCGCGTCGTCAACTTTCCGCCGCGCGGCATTGGGGCGCGCAGCATTGAGCAGTTGCAAGACATCGCGCGGGCATCAGGTTGTTCACTCAGCGACGCCGTGAGCGCCGTCACCGGCAAGGCCGGCACCAACCTGGGCGCCTTTGTCGCCAAGCTGGACGTGTTGCGGGAGCAAACCCACGGCCTGACGCTGCGCGAAATCATTGAACTGGTCTTGCAGCACAGCGGCTTGGAAGAGCATTACAAGCTTGAAAAAGAAGGCCAGGACCGGCTCGAGAACTTGGGCGAGTTGGTCAATGCTGCCGAGTCCTTTGTGAGCCAGGAGGGCTTTGGCCGCGACGCTGTGGCATTGCCGGTAGACGAGCACGGCACGCCGCTGCGCCAATCGCCGGTGAGCCAGGGGCTGGACCCGAACGCCCCGGTGCTGGACGAGCCCTTGCCTGATCCAGCCGAACTGGCACCCGACGCCGAGACCGGTGAAACGCTGTCGCCACTCGCTGCCTTCCTGACGCATGCCGCGCTGGAGTCTGGTGACAACCAAGCCCAGGCTGGGCAGGACGCGGTGCAGCTGATGACTGTGCATTCGTCCAAGGGCCTGGAGTTCGATTGTGTGTTCATCGGTGGCATGGAAGAAGGCCTGTTCCCGCACGAGAACTCGATGAGTGATCGCGACGGTGTGGAAGAAGAACGCCGCCTCATGTACGTGGCCATCACGCGCGCGCGCCAGCGCCTGTACCTGAGCCATTCGCAAACACGCATGCTGCACGGGCAAACGCGTTACCACCTGAAAAGCCGGTTTTTTGACGAACTGCCCGAGGCGGCCCTGAAATGGATCACGCCCAAAAACCAGGGCTTTGGCAATCCGTATGGCCAGGGCGGTGGGCGCTCTTGGCAGGGTAGTGGGCAGGGCGGTGGGTCTGGCCGCAGTGACTGGGCTGCGCAGGCTTTCGCATCTCGCGCAGGTTCAGGGGCCGCCGGTGAGCGTTTCGCCAACCCGCCAGTGCCGCCTCAGCGCGACGCCCCCGCGCACGGCTTGAAGGCGGGCATGAACGTGTTCCATGCCAAGTTTGGTGAAGGCCGCGTGAGCTTGCTCGAAGGCAGTGGCGACGACGCGCGGGCTCAGATCAACTTCACGCGGCATGGCGTGAAGTGGTTGGCCCTGAGCGTGGCCAAACTGACGGTGGTTTGAGCCTGGAACTTGCGGGCCCTTGAGCCTTCTTCAAGCCCGCAAGACCTCAAGCCCGCAGGTCTACGCCCGCTGCGTGCGACCCGCCACCCTCGTCTTCATCAGGCACAAAGCTGCCATCAAACGTGAAGTACAGCGAGGTAAAAAACATGGCCACCATCAGCATGGCGGCTGGGAACATGGCCACGTCGGCGAAGGTGGGGCTGGAAAGCACGGTGGCCAAGAGCGTGACCGCCAGGCCCATGAGCACGAAAATCCCCATCCAGGCCAGGCCAAAAACCGTCAAGGCGCCGAAGTTCTTGAAGCAGGCCATGAAGCTGAAGAAAAGGCTTTTGACCGGTGAAACGCCATGCCAGTGCACCAGCGCCGGCGCATGCCAAAACAGCAGCGACAAAGGCAGGTACAAAAGCAAGGCCACCCACATGGCGGCCTGAAAGTTGCCTTCATTGACCATTTCTTCAGTGATCTTGCCGCCCATCAGATAAAGCTTGGCAAAACTGCCGCCATCAACCAGCACGGTGACCGCCATGAGGCCCAAAAACCCGACCGCGTACAGGCCGCCCAGCACCAGCATGGCGTGCTTGCGCTGCTGACCCGCCCTGAAAGCACTGATCAGGATGGACGGCATGGGGAACTTGCCACGCGTGGCCTCGCGTGTCGCGGCCATCAGGCCCAGCGTGGCCGCCGGCAGCAGCGCCAGCGCCAGCACGCTGCCCAGCACCGGTACGAGCGTGGCCACCGACAGCAAGGCCATGAACATGAAGAACAAACCCGACATAGCCAGCGGCTGCTTGAAGAAGGTCTGAATGCCCAGCTTGACCCAGGTCAGGCCGGTGCGGGCGGGGACGATATTGAGTTTCATTCGGTGGTGGCCAGAAGTTCGGAAGGCTGGCGCTCGAGTTGCGCCAAACGCTGGCGCAGGACGCGCTCGAAATGCGTGGGGTCGTGCGCTTGCAGCACAGCGGCTTCGCGCGGCAAATGAAAGTCCCACAGGCGCGACAGCCAGAACCGCAGCGCACCGGCGCGCAGCATGGCTGGCAACAGGCGCCGCTCTTGCGGGCTCAGGGGCCGCACCGCCTGGTAGGCCGCCAAGAAGGCATCGGCGCGCTCGGTATGGTGTGCGCCTGTGGCCAGGTCAATGCACCAGTCGTTCAGGCACACGGCCATGTCAAACAAGAAGGTGTCGCAACCGGCAAAGTAAAAGTCGAAAAAGCCGGTCAGGCTGCTGGTGCCTGTTTGCGCGTCCGCCTCGAACATCACGTTGTCCCGAAACAGGTCGGCGTGGATGGGGCCGCCGGGCAGCGAACCGTAAGCCGGCAATTGCGCTACATGATTTTGATAAGCCAGCTCGCTGAGCAGCAAGTCGCGCTGCTCGGGCGTGATGTGCGGCAGCACCACGGGCACGGTCTCATTCCACCAGGCCAGGCCGCGCAGGTTGGGCTGGCGCATTTCAAAATCCTGGCCAGCCAGATGCATGCGCGCCAGCATGTCGCCGACGGCCGCGCAATGGGTAGCCTGCGGCGCCAGTTCGCTGCGGCCACGCAGCTTGTTGACCACGGTGGCGGGCTTGCCTTTGAGGCCGTGCAAGATGTCGCCAGGGCGCACACCGTCAATGGCTTGGGCCGGGGCATCCTGGCCTGCCAGGGCTGCGGCCAGTGCCTTGGCCGACCGGCGCGGCTTGGGGGCTACTGCCGCGACTTGCGCGGGCGCAGTTTGCGGGTCGGGCACCGGGATGCCGCGGCCTGCGAGGTGCTTCATCAGGTGCAGGTAAAAGGGCAGCTGCTCGAAGCTCAGGCGCTCAAAAAGCGTGAGCACATACGCGCCGCGCTCGGTGTCCACAAAATAGTTGGTGTTTTCAATGCCGCCCGCGCAGCCCTTGATGGCTTGCAGCGCGCCCAGGCCCAGGGTCTGCACAAAGGCGTCGGCCTCCTCAAAGGAGACTTCAGTAAATACGGCCATGCGGTGTCCGGAAAAAGCAGTGAAAACGGTTGGGTTTGGCAGCGGCAGCCGCAGGCGCGAGTAGCGCGGCGACCTCTCGGGCTGACCTTAAAACTTCAGCACATTCCAAAAACGGGCGCCGGCACCGTCCTGGCCGGCTGAGCCCGCAGGCGCACGGCTGGCATCGGCGGGGCGTACCTCATAAGCAGGCGCGCTGCCTGCCGGCTGCACGCTGATGCTCTGTGTTTCGCCGCCCACGCGTAATTCGTCAATCCGCGAACCGGCGTCCTGAATGCGCATGCGCTCAACCGCGCGCTCTGGTCGGGCCGGCGCCGCCTGGGCGGGCGTGGCTGAAGCTGGCGGCTGTGTCTGAGCTGTGGCTGTGGCCGCGCCCAGCGGGATCAGCACCGCCAACAGGGAGGAGAGGCGTCTGTTTTGCATGGCGCGATTGTAGGCGGCGCTACCTTTGGACACAGGTCAGGGGCGGCGCGCGCCTTGTCACCCGGGCACCTGAAGTCTGGCAAGCCATCAAATTCCCGGACAATCCAGCCGCATGAGCAATGACAAAAAAACGCTGCTGCTGGTCGACGGCTCCAGCTACCTGTACCGCGCCTTCCACGCCATGCCTGACTTGCGCGTGGTGGCGGGCGACCCAACCAGTCCGGCCACGGGCGCCATACGCGGCATGATCAACATGATGCAAAAGCTGCGCAAGGACGTGCGGGCCGACTACGCAGCCTGCGTGTTTGACGCCAAAGGCCCGACCTTCCGGGACGAGCTGTACCCCGCCTACAAGGCCCAGCGCTCGGCCATGCCGGACGACTTGCGAACCCAGGTCGAAGCCATTCACGAGGTGGTGCAGCTGATGGGCTGGAAAGTGCTGAACGTGCCCGGTGTGGAGGCCGACGACGTGATCGGCACGCTGGCCTGCCTGGCATCAAAGCAAGCCATTGAAGTCATCATTTCCAGTGGTGACAAAGACCTGAGCCAATTGGTGGACGAGCACATCACCGTAATAGACACCATGAACGACCGCCGCCGCGATCTGGCGGGCGTCGAAGCCGAGTTCGGCGTGCCGCCGCGCCTGATGATCGACTACCAGACCTTGGTAGGCGATACCGTGGACAACGTGCCTGGCGTACCTAAAGTCGGGCCCAAGACGGCCGTGAAATGGCTGCTGGAGTACGGATCTCTGGACGCGCTGGTGGCGCGGGCTGACGAGATCAAAGGCGTGGCCGGCGAGAACCTGCGCAATGCGCTGGACTGGCTGCCTAAGGGCCGTGAGTTGCTGACCATCAAGACGGACTGCGATTTGATCGACCACGTGGACGGCTTGCCAGCGCTGGAGTCCATCACCATGCAGCCCCAGCAGACCGAAGCCTTGCAGGCTTTTTATGAGCGCTATGGCTTCAAAGGCTTGGTGAAAAGCATTGCCGTGCAAAACGTGCCGCCTGAAATGATTGGCGGGCCGGAGGGTCGGCATGCTTCGGCGAAGTCCAAGGCAGGCCCGGCAGGCGAGCCGGGCCTCTTTGACGAGCCTGAATTTCTACAGGTACCGCTGGCAGAGCGCGCCACCAACCTGCGCTACGAAACCATCTTTGACTGGGCGACCTTTGACGCTTGGCTCGCGCGCATCGAGGCGGCTGAACTGGTGGCGGTGGACACCGAGACGGATTCGCTCGACGAGATGCTGGCGCAGATCGTGGGCCTGAGTTTTTCCGTGGCGCCCGGCGAGGCGGCCTACATCCCGTTGGCGCATGATTACCCCGCTGTGCCCGTGCAGCTGCCGCGCGATGAAGTCCTGGCGCGTCTGAAACCCTGGCTTGAAAATCCGGCTCGGCCCAAGCTGGGTCAGCACATCAAATACGACCGCCACGTGTTTGCCAACCACGGCATCGAGGTGCAGGGCTATGCCCATGACACCATGCTGCAAAGCTATGTGCTCGAAGTGCACAAGCCGCACGGCCTTGCGAGCTTGGCAGAGCGGCATGTGGGCCGCAGCGGCATCAATTACGAAGACCTGTGCGGCAAAGGCGCCGGGCAGATCAAGTTCAATCAGGTCGAAATTGCCAAGGCCGCCGAATACTCGTGCGAAGACGCCGACCAGACCCTGGACGTGCACCGCGTGCTCTGGCCGCGCCTGCAGGCTGACGACAAGCTGCGCTTTGTCTACGAGCTGGAAATCCAGAGCAGCGAAGGCCTGTACCGCATAGAGCGGCAGGGCGTGCTGATCGACGCACCCATGCTGGCCAAACAAAGCGCCGAGTTGGGCGCGCGTATCTTGCAGCTTGAAAGCGATGCGCATGCGCTGGCCGGCCAGCCTTTCAATCTGGGCTCGCCCAAGCAGATCGGCGAGATTTTCTTTACCAAGCTGGGCCTGCCCGTGGTCAAGAAAACCGCGACGGGTGCCCCCAGCACCGACGAAGAAGTGCTCGAAAAACTGGCGGAAGACTACCCGCTGCCGGCCAAGATTCTGGAGCACCGGGGTCTGTCAAAACTCAAGGGCACCTACACCGACAAGCTGGCCCAACTCGCCCACCCGCGCACGGGCCGCGTGCACACGCATTACGCCCAAGCGGTGGCGGTGACGGGCCGGCTGTCGAGCAACGATCCGAACCTGCAAAACATCCCCGTAAAAACGGCTGAAGGCCGACGGGTGCGCGAAGCCTTTGTGCCCGCGCCCGGCCACGTGATTGCCAGCGCCGACTACTCGCAGATCGAGTTGCGCATCATGGCTCACCTGAGTGAAGACGAGGCTTTGCTGCGGGCGTTTACCGAAGGCCTGGACGTGCACCGCGCCACCGCCGCCGAGGTGTTCGGGGTGGCGGTAGACCAAGTCAGCAGCGAGCAGCGGCGTTACGCCAAGGTCATTAACTTCGGCTTGATCTACGGCATGAGCAGTTTTGGCTTGGCACGTAATCTGGGCATCGAAACCAAAGCCGCGGCTGCCTACATTGACCGCTATTTCCAGCGCTACCCCGGCGTTAAAAACTACATGGACCAGACGCGGCTGTCGGCCAAGAGCAAGGGCTATGTAGAAACGGTGTTCGGCCGGCGCCTTTATTTGCCCGAGATCAATTCGCCCAACGGCCCGCGTCGCAGCGGCGCCGAGCGTGCAGCCATCAACGCGCCCATGCAGGGTACGGCGGCAGACCTCATCAAGCTCAGCATGGTCAAGGTGCAGCAGGTGCTGGATGCCGAGCAGCGCGGCACCAAGATGATCATGCAGGTGCATGACGAGTTGGTGCTTGAAGTGCCCGAGGCCGAGGTGGAATGGGTGCGCACCGAAGTGCCGCGCTTGATGGCTGGCGTGGCGGCCCTCAAGGCACCGCTGCTGGCCGAGATTGGCTTTGGCCCGAACTGGGAACAGGCGCACTGAAACGCTGGGCTCTAACTTTCGCGTCATTTTGTCGGTTACAGCTCACGCGAAATGGAGCCGTTGGCTTTGAGCAGGGATGGTGCTTCCCGCGCAGACTGGGAGCATGAACTCGCTCACCACCCCTGGCCAGTTGGATACGTCTGCGCCATCGGCCGTCCAGCCTGCGGCCGTCGAAGTGCCCGGCAAGCTCCAGCTCTCGTCAGGCGTCGTGCTGCGGGCTTTGCTGTGCTGCCTTGCCGCGGTGACCGCCTTGCACCTGATGGTGGTGGTCAGCTATGCGCAAGGGCACGACATCAAAGGCGCGGCGCGTTTTTATTTTGACAACGAAGGCAACCTGCCGTCGTATTTCTCGACCTTCATCATTTTTTTATCGGCTGTGCTCTTGTCGGTCATCAGCGCCTTCAAGCACACCGACAAGGACCGCTTTTTCCGCCACTGGCTGGTGATGAGCTTGCTTTTTTTTGCGATGGCGCTGGACGAAGCACTGAGCTTTCATGAGCTGCTGATTGACCCCCTGCGCGCGATGTTTGGTTTTTCCGGGCTGATGCGTTTTTCCTGGATCGTCGTCGGGGCGCTTTTCGTGCTCGGCTTTGCCGTGGCTTATCTGCCGTTTCTGGCGCACTTGAATAAAACCATGCGTTGGCTGTTCCTGGCCTCGGGCGTGGTGTACGTGGGAGGGGCCATTGGCTTCGAGATGGCCAGCGGACCGTATTACGAGGTGTACGAATCGGGCGGCAACAGCCTGCCCTACATGGTGCTGATGACGATTGAAGAACTGCTTGAAATGTCAGGCATTCTGCTGTTCATTCACACCTTGCTGACCTACCTCAAGGCTTACAAGCCGGCGTTCAGCGTCCGGCTGTCCTAGCCGCCTGGGCATTTTGATGAGCCAACGATAATGTGAGCCTGGGCACAGTGCCCAACTCCTTTAACGTATGCAGGACCCGTCCTGCGGCTGGGCTTTGAGCTATGACTTTGTTGGGAATTTTGGTCGCCACCTTGCTGGCGGGCGTGGGCAGCGTGTGGCTGGCCGCCTTGCTGGGTTTTGGCGTGCTGGCCCGCTACACGCAGCACATGCTGAGCCTGGCCGCCGGGGCCTTGCTGGCCACGGCCTTCTTGCATCTGCTCCCAGAGGCCTTTGAAAGCCAAGTGGGCGCCCATGCCTTGTTCCTTACCTTGCTGCTGGGCGTGGTCTTCTTTTTCCTGCTCGACAAAGCCGAGCTCTGGCACCATGGCCATGAGCATCACCATGGCCACCACCATGACCATGGGCACTCGCACGCACATCAGCCCGCTGATGGCGCCAATCGCAGCGGCGGCAGCTGGGCCATCCTCACCGGTGACAGCGTGCATTGCTTTGGCGACGGCGTGTTGATCGCCTCGGCCTTTGTGGCCGACTTTCGCTTGGGTGTGGTGGCGGCCTTGGCCGTGCTGATGCACGAGGTGCCGCACCACATGGGCGATTTGGCGGTGCTGCGCAAGTTCAGCGACAACCGGCGTGTGGCGCTGACCAAAGTCTCTCTGGCCGGCGCCGTGACCTCGCTGGGCGGCTTGGTGGGTTACTTTTTGGTGGCGCAGCTCGAAGGCTATCTGCCTTACTTTCTGGCGGTCGCGTCCAGCAGCTTTTTGTATGTGGCCCTGGCTGACCTGATCCCCCAGTTGCAAAAGAAACTGAGCGCCCGTGAGACCGCAGCGCAGGTGCTGTGGCTGGGCGTGGGCATGGGCATGGTGACGCTGGCCAGCAGCTTTACTCACGCGCACTGATTCGCGCACGCCCAGCGCGGGGGCGCGCTGGTACGCCCCGTCCTACGCCATCCGCTGTGGGCCGACTACATGCCGGCCCACAGCCCGCCTCATATTGAAGACTTTCAATAGACCAGCCTCGCGCTGCGTAGGAGACTAGTGATGTTCATGGCCACAGACACCGGAAAACGCTCGACCGAGCACCCCATAGACCGGCCGCCGGACACCGATCCGCAGCAAGGCCATGAGCATCCCGAGGCCGATCCGCGTGCGCCTCATTCTCAGCAGGGACGTGACTCTGATTCGACTACCGGGGCAGACTCAGGCGGCGCTTTGCCTCTGGAGGACGGCCACTCGCAAGGCCGGTAGCTGCGCATTCGGCAGTTTTTCAGTGCGCTCGAAGAATTCCAGTTTTTGGTCACGCGGTCGCTTTTTGAGTGCGTACTCGGCCCGCAGCGCGTCGCCTTGGCTGGCGCAGCAACGGCAGGCCAGGATCCGCAGCGGCGGATGCGAACGGGTATAGGCCGCGCCCAGCCCCAAAGCGTGCCGGATAAAGCGCGCCTCGACGTCCAGCGCGATACCGGCGTACAGCGAGCCGTCTTCGCATTCGAGCAGGTAGACAAACCACGGCTGAGCGGGCGCTGGTGCAGAAGAAGCGGTAGGCATGCAGCCGAGCTTAACGTCAGCCTCAGCCCACGGTTCAACAGCCGCAGCAAGCGGCTGTTGATGCCACAAGGGGCTCAGTGGCTCAGCGAACCCGTCCGCGCCTGAAGAGGTTGATGATGGCCAGCAAGATGATCGCCCCTAGCAGGGAGACCCCGATCGACGCAATGCTGATGCCCTCGTTGATGGTGCCAACACCCAGCAAGGGCGATATCAATAGCCCCCCGAGGAAGGCGCCCACGATACCCACCACGATGTTCAGGAAGATGCCTTGCTGACCATCCGTGCGCATGACCAGGCTGGCCAGCCAGCCGACGATGCCACCCACAATTAACCAGATGATGAAATTCATGACGAGACTCCTGTGCCGAAGCGATGACAAACCCGCCCCCAAAGAGGAGGCGGCGACACCCGCACTGCGCGAGGGCTAAAGCCATGCTCTGCCGCTGTCCGGGGTCCTCGCGTAGTCGGCGCTGGATGCCAACAGTGGGGAGGCTTGCCATGGGGGCGTGGGAGCCGTCCGACGCGACCCTGCCGCTGCTGGCCAAGCCATCAAAGCGTGCGCTTGCGCGTCGCTGCCCTCCTTGTTTTCAAAGCTGCTCTCAAAGCGCCTGATCTCGGTCAGCGCTTCGGCCAGGCTCATCTCACCGGCGCGCAGCAGGCAGCCGGTCAGGTGCTCGGTCAAGCCCTTCAGACCGGCCAGGGTGTCGCGCGTTTCGCTGTACAGGCGTTCACTCTGGGCTTCCATGATGCTGCGGGTTTCCTCGTCAGGCATGGCGCTGCTGCCGTCTTTGACGAGCGCGGCATAGTTCAGCCGCGTCTTGCGGTACATGCCCAGCTCGCCCACCGCGTGGTGCAGCACACGCGTGGCCCGGGTGATGTCGTTGTGCGCGCCGTTGGTGGTGCCGTCTTCGCCAAAAAAGAGCTCTTCATTGGCCATGCCCGCCAGCAGCACGCGCACGTCATGCTCCATGTCGCCCTTGGTTTTCAAAAGGTGCTGGCCCTGCTTGTGGAACACAAAGCCCAGCGCGTTGTTGCGCGGGTTGGCCTTGAGCGAAATCTTGATGGTTTTCATGTCGGCTTGCAGGCGTTCCCAGTCGCCGCCGGCCAGCTTGCGCTCTTGCTGAAAGTCCATCAAGAAGTGGCCCCACTCATGCACGGCAATGATGCGTCGGTCGCGCTCGCGGTCTTGCGTGGTGTGCGCGTTCACATTGCCCACCAGCACCCGCTCGGCTGCGCGCATCAGCGTAGCTTCGTCAATCAGGCTGCCCGACTGCACCGCCATGATGCCGGCCTGGTTGACGATGGTTTCCAGGTCCGCCGGGCTGCAGTTTTGCGTGAGCTCAACCAAGTGCCGTAAGTCCATGTCAGGTGACAGCTTGGTCGCGCGTTGCGCAAGGTAGTGCCCCACAATGGCGCCGCGCTCCTCGTTGTTGGGAAGCCTGAAGTCCACCTTCATCTGAAAGCGCCTGAGCATGGCTTCGTCCATTTGCAGGCTCTCCGAATTGAAGTTGGACGCCACGATCCAGATGATCTCGTTGTCTGACTTGGTACGCACGCCGTCGAGCACGGCCAGCAGCATGTTTTGGGTGTCGTCATCAAATTTGCGGTTGCCGCCGCGCTTCATGAACAAGTCTTGCGCTTCGTCCAGAAACACGATGCAGCGCTTGCGCCGGCTGGCCAGCGCCACGATGCGCGCCAGCGTTTTGGAGCCGCCGCCCACATAGCCCGTTTCCAGGTTGGCCGCCGAATGGAACAAGATGGGCAGGCCGAGTTCTTTGGCCAGGTAGCTGGCCAGCTTGGTTTTGCCCGTGCCGGCCGGGCCGCTGAACATCACGTTAAAGGGTTTGTTCACGCCGTAGTCGGCGTAGGCTGCTCGGCGCTCGTACTGGTCGCGGATCTGAGCGACCTCGGCCTTGATGTCGTCCATGCCCACCAGTTCGGCCAGGCTGCCGCGAATGTCCTTGGCTGACATGAACTTGAGCGCCTTGCGCTGCCCGCCCATCTGCAGCCACAAGAACACCAGCAGGCCGGCGGTCAGGCCAATCGATACCAGCGCACTGGCGGCGGCTTTCCATTCTTCACGCTCGGCTTGCGGGCGTGCTTGGGCAAAGCGGTTCTCCAGGCGGCTCAGCATGTCGGCGCTTTGTGCATCCAACGCGGCCTTGGGCACAAAGCTCAGCTTGTTGCCCCAGGGCGCATTCACGGCTTTGTCGGCCAGGATCTTTGTTTCCAGGTCCGACGGGTAATAAGCCACTTGCCGGCCTTCGGACTCGATCAGCACGAAACGTTCAGACACCGTCCAGAGGATGGGGCGGTAGATGATGGTGATACGCGTGATCGGCTGGGTGTCGAGAAAGCTGAGCACCGAGCCGCTGCCAAAGACCACCGGCAACTCCTTGTTGTAAGACCATACGGCTTCGCCGCTGGTGGGTGCCATGGCTGCGACTTCCGCACCAAGTTGACTCTGGCGCTCCATGCTGCTCCAAGCCACGTAGCCACTGGCCGGGATCATGAGGAGCACGCCTATGAGCACCAGCTTCATGCCCAGGGACTGAACGGCCAGCCATTCGCTCAGGCGCGAGCCCAGGGCTTGGGCGCGCTGATGCCAAGTGCAGGGCGCTTCATCTCTGGCCGTGCTGCCGCTGCTGGCGGGGCTGTTGCTGTGGAGGGTGTCGGTGGCGGCAGCGCTGTCGCTGCCTCCTGGCAAGGTGTCGGCCATGCGGTTTCCTTCTGGTTAGGGCCCGCGTCATGGAAGACTCAATCGCGCTCGTGGAATGCCTTGAGGACACACGCCGGGCAGGGTGGGTTCCGTGTAGGTTGAATCCTACATAGGGATGGGCTTGAAAGCTGTTAGCGCAGGTAAGGCATGGTTGCCAAACGTGCTGACTACTTTCTCAGAGCTCGGGTGCGCTGGGCCCTTGGTCAAAGGTGAAGTAAAAACAGGCGCCGCTGCCCTCTACAGCCTCGGCCCGGATACTGCCGCCATGGCGCTCCAGGATGCGGTGCACCGTGGCCAGGCCGATGCCGCTGCCTTCGTACTCGTCTTCATGGTGCAGTCGATGAAAGGGCTTGAACAAGCTGCTCGCGTAGTCCATGTTGAAGCCGGCCCCGTTGTCCTGAATGAAAAAAGTGGCAGGCTCGTCGGCACCACTTGCCAAGGCCCCGAATTCAATGTCGGTCAGCTCAGTCTTGCGGCTGTATTTCCAGGCATTACCGAGCAGGTTTTCGAGCACGATGCGGGCCAGCTTGGCATCGCAATGGGCGGTCAGGTTGGGTGCAATGCGCAGGCGCACGCGCCGGTCTGGCGCGGCGAGTTGATAGTCCGCCAGCAGGCGCTCGGCAATGTCGCTCAAGTTCACGGATTCGCGCAGCAACTGGCCTTTGCTGACGCGGGTCAGGGCCAGCAAGTCGTTAATGAGCTCGTGCATGCGTTTCACGTTGGCGGTGATTCGCTCGATCAGTCGCTCTTCTTCCGTGGACAGGCGCGGTTTGAGGCGGCGTTCGAGCAGGAATAAAAACCCCTGGATGCTGCGCAGCGGCGACTGCAGGTCATGCGAGACCGAATAGCCGAAGGATTCAAGTTCAGCGTTGCTCGCGCGCAGTTGTTCGGTGCGCGCCTGCACCCTGAGCTCCAGCGATTCCTTGAGGCGAAATATTTCCCGGTCGCGGTGCAGCCGGATCAACTCTGCCGTGCTGCGGCTGGCAACAATGCGGAAAAGCGATGCCTGCTCTCCAGTGGTTGCGCTGCCACCTCGCCACCACGCGCAAAGCAGACCTATCGGGGTGCCGTCGGCGTCACGCAGTGCTAACCCGGCACAAGAGCGGAACCGGTCGCCCGGCTCGGTCATGGCGCCTGGGCTGTCGGGATAACGCAACCCGTCTGGGGCGTCCAGCAAGACCAGATCTGAGCTTGCCAACACCGCAGCAAAAGGCGCTTGGGCCGGGTCAAAGCTGGTGTTGGCTACCTGCGCCTGGTCTTTCCACAAGGCCAAGGTGGCAAGTCGTGCACTCGCTCCAGTTTCTGTGTGGATTTCCGCGACCATCACCAGATCTGCGTTGATGGCCTTGGCCAGGTAACGTGCGGCCGAGCGCAAGAAGGGCTCGCCCACGGGCAAAGCCAGCCCCTGTGTGAGGTCCAGCAAAAGAGACTCTCGCCGCTTTTGCTGCGTGATGTCCAGCGTTGCGCACATCAGGCAGGCTTCGCCGTCAACGTCCACCAGCGTGGCCCACACGCGGCAGTCCACCCACGTCCCGTCTTTGCTGCGCACGCGGCTTTCCATTTCGAAGGGCCCCGGATGCTCGCGGACTTGCTGCAAGAATTTTTGTCGCTCGGCCGAGTGCAGCCAAGTGCCTTGGTCCAGTGCCGAGCGACCAATTAGTTCTTCAGGCCGGTAACCCTGGATCCGCTGCGAAGCCGCGTTCAAGGCCAGAAAAACCCCGTCGCTCACCCGCGACAAGGTCATGCCCAGCGGCGACAACTCAAAGGCTTTGCTGAAAAGCGTTTCCAGCTGACTGCGACCCATATTGCCCGCGCCGCCAGGGTTTGCGACTCGGTCAACATCGCCCTTGCCCGCTTCGCCTGCGGCGCGCATCTCCAAGGCTTCCGATGCTTCCAAGGCATTCAGAGCATGTCGGGCTTTGACCAGATCCTGACGCGCAGTGGCCAGCGCTCTGCTTGAGGCGACCAGTCCGGCCACCGTGGCGGCCGTCAAGGCGCTCAGAAAGGGCAGCAGGATCTGCACTGTGGCATCTCCGCCCCACGCCACCGCGCCTAGTGCCCAGGCCAGCAGCGCCAGGCCGAGCAGGCCTGTCGCTACGCGAACAGCCAGACCGTGCTGGTGCCAGACCATCAAGCCCAACACTGCCAAGGTGTCCAGCAGAGCCAGGAGGCCCAGCTCAGACGCTTGCGCTTCAGCGTCCAGGCGCGCGGCGCGCCAGGTCCAGTACGCCACCGCCGGCAGCAGCATACCCAGCAACTGTAAAACGACCTGAAGCACTTCACGTTCGCGCGGCTCATCCGCCAGCAGGTCTGGCGCTTCAGGTGAAGGCTTGGTGAAGGGGGTGTCTGTCAAGTTCATGGCTTCATTTGATAGTAGCTGTATTGAAAACGCCTACTTTTGGTTTAAGCCAGCGGCCTGCTTTGATGGCGCGTCAGACAACGCTCACAGCCCACAGCGGGGAATGCGCATTGGTTCGATCAGGTCTGCAGCTCACATTTTTTTGTCAAGCCAATCCTCGCATTTAAAGGAGAAGTCATGACCCGAAATTTCTTGCCTTCGGCTACGCTGCTCACCGTATTGACTTTGGGTTTGGGCGGTCAAGCGATTGCCCAAGGCGGTACCAGTGGACGGGGCGTAGGCCCGATGGCCCTGCAAAAAGCGGAGCAAGCCAAAAAGCAGCAGGCAGCTGGGGCGGAAGGGCGAAACAGCCTGTCGGCTGGCGACCGCCGCTTGGTACAGGTGGCTGCAGCGTCAGGTCTTTTTGAAGTCGAGGCTGCGCGCATGGCTTCGTCCAAGGCGGCGGACGCTGCGCTGCAGCGCTACGCCGCCACCTTGGTTGAAGACCATACACAGGCCAATGAAGACCTGCGGCGTATGGCCAATGCCAAGGGCCTCAGCCTGCCAAACCGCCCGGCGGCCGCCCAGCAACGGGCATTGGAGCGTCTGAGTCAGCTGAAGGCAGAAGCCTTTGACCGCGAATTCTTGCGAGTGGTTGGGCTGCGGGAACACCAGCAAGACATTCAGCGGTTTCGTGCCGCTAGCCGCCATGCGCAAGACCCCGAGCTGCGGCGTTGGGCAGACCAGATGTTGCCCACCTTGGAGCGGCATCTGAGCCAGGCCCGGGACTTGCCGATGATGTCCAGGATGTCCGTGGGTGCTGATGCCGCAACGCACTGAATCGCATGGGTCGGTTGCGCTCAGCCGCAGGACGTATTTGGACTACACGACCGGACGCGTGAGGCCCACACCGACGTGGCGAATCGGGTTTTTAAAGTATTCCTTTTCAAAAAAGGAAAACCCATGAAGACCTTGAGTTTCAAACCGGCCTTGGCCCTGGCCCTGAGTTCACTGCTGGCCTTGGGTGCCTGCAAAAAATCCGAGCCTACCGACACCGGCAGCACCCGTTCGCCGGGGAGCATGGGCAGCAGTTCCAGTTCGGGCAGTGGTGGTAGCTCGGGTGGATCCGGCAGTGGCTCTGGCTCTGCGCCGTCAGGCAGCACCGACAACAGCGCGGGCAGCAGCGCCGGCAGCAGCGCCGGCAGTTCGGGCGCTGCAATGCCTCCGGCCAGTGCGCCGGGCAGCGGCACCAGCAGCCCATCCAACCGCTAAGACCAGCGTTTGCGCAGGGACCCTAGCCTTTGGCCACAGGCCGGACTGGGTCACTGCACCATTCGCTCCAACTGCCCGCGTAGAGCCCGGTCGTGCCCAGGCCGGCGATTTGCATGGCCAAGACGTTGGGCACCGCGCTCACGCCACTGCCGCAGTGGTGCACCACGCTGGCGGGATCGCGCGCGCCCAGCAGTTGCTTGAATTCTTCTCTGAGTTGATCAGCGCTTTTAAAGCGGCCGTCCGGGCCAAGGTTCTGGCTGAAGGGTCGGTTCAGCGCACCCGGAATATGCCCGGCCACCGGGTCCAGCGGCTCGACCTCGCCCTTAAAACGCGGCGTGGCCCGCGCATCCACAATGGTTTGCTCAGGGCTTGCTAGCCGCGCAGCCACTCGGTCGGTGCTCACCAGCTTGGCCCTCGGTTCGCCCAGCACAAAGTTGCTCTGAAAGTGAGCCGGCTCATTGCCGCCGGCCACAGCCTCGCCTGCGGCCTGCCACGCTTGCAAGCCGCCGTCCAGCACGGCCACCGCCTCGTGCCCGGCCCACTTCAGCATCCACCACAGGCGGCCGCAGTAGTTGGCGCCATTGCGGTCGTACACCACGGCCTGCATGTCATTGGAAAAACCCACGCTGGACAGCCAGGTGGCCAAGCGCTCGCGGTTGGGCAAGGGGTGGCGCCCGCCCGAAGCTGGCTCGTCGGCGCCCTTGGCTGTCAACACGCCTTGCGGGCCGGGCACACCGTGCTTGGCCGACAGGTCGGTGTCCAGGTTGGCGTAGACCGCGCCGGGGATGTGCGCAGCCAGATAGTTCTGCTCGCCTGCGTGCGGCTGCATCAGGTCAAAACTGCAGTCAAAAATCATGACGCGCTGCTTTTTCTCCAGCAGCTCTTTCAATTGCGCAACTGAAATCAAGGTCGTGTACATGCGGGCGTCCTTTGCTTAAAAAATCAATGTTCTTCAGCCGGCGGATTGGGCAAGGCCCGCGCGCGCAGCACCGTGGCCAACACGCCACTGGCCACGATCAAGGCCATGCCCGCCCAGCCGATCAGCGGGATCTCATCACCAAACAAAAGCAGGCTGTAAAGCGCTGCAAACACGATGCCCGAATATTGCAAGTTGGCCACCACCAGCGTGGCACCGTGGCTGTAGGCGCGGGTCATGCACCATTGGCCCACCGAAGCCAGTACCCCGATGGGCACCAGCCACACAGCGGCGTGCCAGTTCCAGGGCGACAGGCCGGTGAACATCACGCCCAGGCCGCCGCCCAGGGCCGACGCCAGCGCAAAGTAAAACACCGTGCGCTCCACCGGCTCGCCCAGCCGCCCCAGCGCGGTCACCTGCAAATACGCCAGCGCCGCAATCAGGCCGGACATCAGGCCGACGATGCCGGCGAACAGCTGGTCTTGCTCCAGGGTGGGCCGCAAGATCATCACCACGCCGGCAAAGCCGGCCAGCACGGTGAGCACCAGCGGGCCCTGGCGCAGGGGCTCGCGGCCATAGAGCAGGGCACCGCCCACCAGGAACGCCGCCACCCACACGCTGCTCATGTAGTTCAGCGTCATGGCGGTGGCCAGCGGCAAGAAGGCGATGGCGTAAAACCAGGCAGAAAGTGACACCACGCCGGTAAAGCTGCGCCAGGCGTGCATGCCGGCCACGGGTGTGGCCAGGCCAATGCCGCGAATTTGCACCACAGCGCCCATGAAGGCCATGCTCACCAAGCCTCGGTAGAGCACCAGTTCGGCCACATTGAAGCTGGCAGACGCCAGCTTGACGCACACGCCCATGGTGGCGAAAAGCAGCGCCGCAAGAATCATCCACAGCGCTTGCATGCGGTCAGATCATCTGCGTGGTTTTGCTGGCACCCATCTCGCGGCGGTACCACTCATGAAAGTGCTGCATGCCGTCTTCCATGGGGCTTTGGTAGGGGCCAAATTCGTTGTCGCCGCGCTGCATCAGCGCCAGCCGGCCCGCGTCCATGCGCAGCGCAATCTCGTCGTCTTCCACGCAGGTTTCCATGTAGGCGGCCTGCTGCGCTTCAATGAATTCGCGCTCAAAAGCGCAGATTTCTTCAGGGTAGAAAAACTCGACCACGTTCAATGTCTTGGCCGGTCCTTGCGGGTGCAAGCTGCTGACCACCAGCACATGCGGATACCACTCCACCATGACGTGCGGATAGCAGGTCAGCCAGATGGCGCCGTACTTGGGCGGCTGGCCGCTGCGGTATTGCAGCACCACGTCATGCCATTTTTTATAGACATCGGTGCCCGGCTTACCCAGCTTGTCGGACACGCCTACCGTCTGCACCGAATAGCTGGGTGCCAGCTCCCAGCTCAGGTCTTCGGTGGTGACAAAACCGCCCAGCCCGGGGTGAAAAGGCCCCACGTGGTAGTCCTCCAGATAGACCTCGATGAAGGTCTTCCAGTTGTAGTTGCACTCGTGCAAATGCACTTTGTCGAGCTGGTAGCCCGAAAAGTCCAGGTCAGCCAATGCGGCCATGCCCGACATTTCCGCCGCGATGTCGCGGCCGTTGTCTTCGAACACCAGGCCGTTCCAGGTGCGCGTGGGGTAACGGTTCAGGTTCAGGCAAGGGTCGATCTGGAAATGCGGTGCGCCGATCAGCTCGCCTGCGGTGTTGTAAGTCCAGCGGTGCAGGGGGCAGACGATGTTGCTGCCCGTGTTGCCCCGGCCCTGCAGCATGGTCGCCTGGCGGTGACGGCAGACGTTGGAAATCAGCTCGATGCCGCCGGCGTTGCGCACCAGCGCCCGGCCTTCGCCTTCGTGAGGCAAAGCGTAAAAGTCACCCATGTTTGGCACGGCCAACTCGTGGCCCAGGTAGCGCGGGCCCTTGGCAAACAGCTTTTGCTGCTCGCGCGCATACAGGCCCGCATCAAAATAGCTCGAGATGGGTAACTGGCTGGTGGCCTGAAGCAGGCGAAGGCTGAGGTCTGACATGGGCACCGGTGGGGCAATCGGAGAGGCAAGTGGAAGGATGTCTTGCCCTTGAAAATCGTACTTTTATTGTAGCCCTCCCCCCTTGACGGGGCCGTCGGGCCAAGCCCTGGTGCGGCTTGCAGCCGGGTCAGCCGTATTCAACACAACGGCCTAAAATCCAGCCCTTACACGCGCACCCACCTCATGAAAAAACCAAACGCTCCGCTGCTCAGTTCTGAACCAGGCAGTCCCCTCAACGCCGCCCCCGGCCCCGTACCCGCCACCTACGAGGTCGCGCTGGAGGAGCTTGAAAAGCTGGTCCGCCAGCTCGAAGGCGGCCAGATGCCGCTGGACCAACTCCTGACGGGCTACCAGCGCGGCGCTCAGCTGCTCAAGTTTTGCAGGGACAAGCTCGAGGCCGTGGAGCAGCAGGTCAAAGTGCTGGACGCGGGCGAACTCAAGCCCTGGGCGCAGGAATAATGACAATATTGATAACTGATCCTTTTGCATTCCTTTGAACGAGCCCCTCCATTGACCTCATCGCCTGATACGACCGTTCGCCGATCTTCCGTGGCGCAGTCCGCTCCACCGCGCCGGCCCTTGCCCGCCTTTGACCTTTCCGCCTGGACTGCCTTGCAGTTGCAGCGGGTCGAAGTTGCGCTGGAGCGCTGGGTCGCCGGGCCAGCTCTGGCCGGTCCGGATGCAGGCCATGTTCCGGCTGATCTGGGCGAGGCCATGCGCTACGCCGTGCTCGACGGTGGCAAGCGCCTGCGGCCCTTGCTGGTGCTGGCCGGTGCCGAGGCGGTGGGTGGCGATCCTCAAGCGGCCTTGCGTGCGGCCTGCGCTGTGGAGCTGATTCACGCGTATTCGCTGGTGCATGACGACATGCCCTGCATGGACAACGATGTGCTGCGCCGTGGCAAGCCCACGGTGCACGTGAAATACGGCCAAGCCCAGGCCTTGCTGGCCGGTGACGCCTTGCAGGCACTGGCTTTCGAACTGCTCACGCCGGACGGCGAAGTCGAGCCCCTCATGCAGGCCAGGCTGTGCCGCATGCTGGCGCGCGCAGCAGGTTGCGCCGGCATGGCGGGTGGCCAGGCCATTGACCTGGCCAGCGTGGGCAAGCCATTGGCGTCCGAGCAACTGCACGAAATGCACCGCCTCAAAACCGGTGCCTTGCTGCAAGCCAGTGTGCTCATGGGCGCTGCCTGTGGCAAGGCCAGCCCGGCCGCCCAGCGTGCGCTCAGTGACTACGGCGCAGCCATTGGCCTGGCCTTTCAGGTGGTGGACGATATTCTGGACGTGGTCGGTGACGCCGGCACCCTGGGTAAGACGGCAGGCAAGGACGCCGCGCAAGACAAGCCGACTTTTGTGTCCCTCATGGGCCTGCATGCCTCGCAAAACTACGCGCAAGAACTGCTCTCACAAGCTCGCGCCAGCCTCAAGACCGACGCCCTGCGCGACACGGCTGCCCTGCGGGCGCTGGCCGACCGGCTGGTCAACCGCGGCCACTGACCGCTCACTGGCGCCGCCATTCAAGGACATTCCATGCATCACTTGCTTGAAACCATTCAAGGCCCGGCCGACCTGCGTCGCCTGCCACGCCACCAGCTAAAAGCCCTGGCCGACGAGTTGCGCAGCTATCTGCTCGAAAGCGTGGCGCGCACCGGCGGACACCTGAGCTCCAACCTGGGCACGGTCGAACTCACCGTGGCCCTGCATTACGTCTTCAACACGCCGGACGACCGGCTGGTGTGGGACGTGGGTCACCAAACCTATCCGCACAAGATATTGACGGGCCGGCGCGAGCGCATGGGCAGCCTGCGCCAGCTCGGCGGCTTGTCGGGCTTCCCGCGGCGTGACGAAAGCGAGTTCGACACCTTTGGCACGGCCCATTCGTCCACCTCGATTTCGGCTGCCCTCGGCATGGCCATGGCCGCCAAGCAAAAAGGCGAAGACCGGCATGCTGTGGCCATCATTGGCGACGGCGCCATGAGCGCCGGCATGGCCTTTGAGGCGCTGAACAACGCGGGCGTGTGCGACTGCAATTTGCTGGTCATCCTGAACGACAACGACATGAGCATCAGCCCGCCCGTGGGCGCGCTGAACCGCTACCTGGCCCAGCTCATGAGCGGGCAGTTTTATGCCGCTGCCAAGAACGTGGGCAAGCAGGTGCTCAAGGCTGCGCCGCCGCTGTTTGAACTGGCCAAGCGCCTGGAAACGCATGCCAAAGGCATGATCGTGCCGGCCACGCTGTTTGAAAATTTCGGCTTCAATTACATCGGCCCCATCGACGGGCACGACCTGGAATCGCTGATCCCGACGCTGGAAAACATCAAGCACTTGAAGGGCCCGCAGTTCCTGCATGTGGTCACCAAAAAAGGGCAGGGCTACAAGCTGGCCGAGGCGGACCCCGTGGCTTACCACGGCCCCGGCAAATTTGACCCGGCGCTGGGCCTGCAAAAAAGCAGCACCCCGGCCAAGCAAACTTTCACGCAAGTGTTTGGCCGCTGGCTGTGCGACATGGCGGTGCAGGACAAACGTCTGGTGGGCATCACGCCGGCCATGCGCGAAGGCTCGGGCATGGTCGAGTTCCACCAGCGCTTTCCGGATCGTTATTTCGACGTGGGCATTGCCGAACAACACGCCGTGACCTTTGCTGCCGGCATGGCCTGCGAAGGCCTCAAACCCGTGGTGGCGATTTATTCGACCTTCTTGCAGCGCGGCTACGACCAATTGATTCATGACGTGGCCTTGCAAAACCTGCCCGTGGTGTTTGCGCTGGACCGCGCGGGCCTGGTGGGCGCAGACGGCGCCACGCATGCGGGTGCTTACGACATCGCTTTCCTGCGCTGCATCCCCAACATGAGCATTGCTTGCCCGGCCGATGAGAACGAATGCCGCCAGTTGCTGAGCAGCGCTTACGAGCAGAACCATCCGGTGGCCGTGCGCTACCCGCGCGGTGCGGGGGCTGGCGTGGCCACGCAAGCTGGCCTGGATTCGCTGCCCTTTGCCAAAGGCGAAGTACGCGTGCAAGGCAGTAGCATCGCCATCCTGGCTTTTGGCACGCTGCTGTACCCGGCCATGGCCGCCGCTGAAAAGCTGGGCGCCACCGTGGTCAACATGCGCTGGGCCAAGCCGCTGGACGAAGCCTTGCTGCTTGAAGTGGCCGCCTCGCACGATGCGCTGGTGACGCTGGAAGAGGGCTGCCTGATGGGCGGCGCCGGCAGCGCCGTGCTTGAAGCCCTGCAACGCTCGGGCGTCACCAAGCCCGTGCTGCAACTGGGCCTGAAAGACGAGTTCACCGAGCATGGCGATCCGGCCGTGCTGCTGGCCATGCAAGGCCTGGACGCGGCTGGCATCGCTGCGTCCATCCAACAGCGCTTTGAAGCGCTGCTTAAAAATCGCGGCGCCAAGCCGCCCCTGAAGTCTGTAGCTTGAATGAAATCTGACCTGCCTGATCTGCCTAATCTGCCTGTGGTGAAGCTGATGAACCCAAGCATGCCCGATGTCCAAAGCCGGCGCGACCTGCGCCAGTTGCCCATCCAGCGCGTAGGCATCAAGTCCTTGCGCTATCCGATGCGCATCAGCGTCGCCGGCCAGGTGCAAAGCACCGTGGGCACCTGGACGCTGGACGTCGCTCTGCCCGCTGAGCAAAAGGGCGCGCACATGTCGCGCCTCATGGCCTGGCTGGAGTCGCAAGACGTGCGCGGCGTGGTCTTGAGTGCCGAGACTTTGACGGCCGAAATTGAAGCCATGCTGACCCTGCTCGAAGCCGATGCCGGACGCATCGAGGTGAGCTTTCCGTTTTTCATCCGCAAGGCGGCGCCGGTCTCGGGTCTGAAGAGCCTCATGGAATACGACGGTCGATGGTTGGTTGAGCGGCAAGGTGGCACCACCCAGCTGACCATGGAGGCGGTGGTGCCAGTCAAGTCCCTGTGCCCCTGCTCCAAGGAAGTGTCTGACGACGGCGCGCACAACCAGCGTTCCCACATCACCTTGACAGCCGCGCTCGCCAGCCCAGACAACACACCGGACCTGGCAGAACTCGTGCGCTTTGCCGAAGACAACGCCTCCAGCGAGCTCTGGGGTTTGCTCAAGCGGCCTGACGAAAAATGGGTCACCGAGCGCGCCTATGCCAACCCCAAATTCGTCGAAGACCTGATCCGCGACGTGGCTGGGGCGCTGGAGCAAGACCGGCGACTCGGCAGTTATCGGGTGGAGGTCGTGAACCACGAGTCCATCCATGCCCATGACGCTTACGCTGTTATTGAACGGCAGCGTTAAACGGGGCGCCCCAAAGCGGGGCGAAATTCAGGCCGCTGTTGATAAAAGCTCACGCCATCGGCCGGGTAAGCACTAGGAATTTGGCTGTACCCATCCTCTAGAATTCGTCCGTTTTCATTCTCACTAAAGGAATCTCCAATGGATCGTCGTTCAATCATCAAGAACGCAGGCCTTGCCGGCGTTCTGGCCATGGGTGCAGCCCCTGCGGTGCACGCTCAGGGCGTCAACATTCGCTGGCGCCTGGCTTCAAGCTTCCCCAAGTCACTGGACACCATCCACGGCGCGTCTGACGTGTTCGCCCGTGCCGTCAAGCAAATGAGCGGCGGCAAGTTCGAGATTTCCGTTCACGCTGCTGGTGAACTCATGCCCGCTTTCGGCGTTGTCGACGGCGTGCAGCAAGGCTCCGTCGAAATGGCGCACACTGCGCCTTACTACTTCTTCGGCAAGGACGAGACCTTCGCTCTGGGTTGCGCCATTCCTTTTGGCCTGAACAGCCGGCAGATGAGCGCCTGGATGTACGAAGGCAACGGCGGCACCCTGATGCGCGAGTTCTACGCCAAGTACAACATCGTCAACTTCCCAGGCGGCAACACCGGCGCCCAAATGGGCGGCTGGTTCCGCAAGGAAATCAAATCCGTCGCTGACCTCAAAGGTCTGAAGTTTCGCATCGGCGGCTTCGGCGGCAAGGTGCTCGAGCGTCTGGGCGTGGTGCCCCAGAACATTCCTGGCGGCGATATTTACCCCGCCCTGGAAAAAGGCACGATCGACTCCGCTGAGTGGATTGGCCCCTATGACGATCTGAAGCTGGGCTTCAGCAAGGTCGCGCCGTTCTACTACTACCCAGGTTTCTGGGAAGGCGGCCCCCAGCTGGACTTCTTCATCAACCAAAAAGCTTTTGAAGGCTTGTCGCCTGAGTACAAAGCGATTGTCGAAGCAGCTGCCGCCCAGGCGCACTCCGATATGCAAGCCAAGTACGACGCTCGCAACCCGGTGGCACTCAAGCAATTGGTTGGTTCCGGTACCAAGCTGCGCGAGTTCCCGAAGGACGTGATGGCCGCTTCGTTCAAAGAAGCCATGGCTTACTACGACGAGATCTCCGCCAAGAACCCGAACTGGAAAAAGGTTTACGCCGACTATTCCAAGTTCCGCGGCGAGCAGAACCTGTGGTTCCGTTTCACGGAAGCCAAGTTCGACAGCTTCATGCAAGCCCAAAAGCTGTAAGCCCACAAGCTACAAGCTAAAAAGCTGCATGTGAAAAAACCGCCTTCGGGCGGTTTTTTTTATGGTGCTCAGCGTTGCCTAAAGTCCTTCAGCTCCTTGACCAAGCGCTCGAACTCCTCCAGCATGGCCGGATCGGCGGCATAAAACACCGAGAACTTGCCCATGAGCGTGCGCACGTACAGGCGCGGCGCCATCAGCCAGTCCAGCCCGCGCACGCGGATCAATTTTCCGTAGGCCAAGTCGTCCAGGGGCAGGTGCTTGTCCCAGATCCAGGTCTGATGCAAGCCCGTGGCGTCCAACGTCGTTCGGCTTTTCAGGACATGCCACGCCGTCCAGACCATCAGCAGCCATCCGAGCACAAACCAGCCGGCGGCGCGGACGCTTTCAAGGCCCGAGCGATCCCCAAACTTGCCTTGCCACCAAAGCTCAAAGAGCCAAAAGCCCACGCCGCCCACCAGCGCGACGGTGAGCAGCCGAAACGTCCATGAAAAGGCCGGCCCGGTGACTAAGGGCGACTGGGGAACAAAGCGATAGGGCTCGGGGCCCAGGTTTTGCAAAGGTGAAAAAGGGTCGGTCATATGGCGGCCTTTCAATGTCCAGAAAAAAACCCCCCTTGGCAAGCCGCGGGGGGTTCGCATCAAGTCGCTGGGCTTATTTCTTGAACAAGTCGTCCATCTTCTTTTGCTCGTCTTCAGCACTTGACGCACCGGCAGTGCCCTCATTTTTGAGCTCGGCTTCTTGTGCCTGCGTCGTCGATTCAGGCATGTCGATGATCACCTTGTCTACGTCAACCTTGACTTCCTTGTCCAGGAACATGGTCACCGTCTGCGGCACAAAGATCACGATCACCACCAGCACCAGCTGCATGATCACCCAGGGAATGGCGCCCATGTAGATGTCATTGGATTTGACCGGCTTGGGCAGCTTGCCGTCCTTGAACAGCGTGTCAGCAATACCGCGCAGATAAAAGAGCGCAAAGCCAAAGGGCGGGTGCATGAAGCTGGTCTGCATGTTGACGCACAGCAGCACGCCAAACCAGATCAGATCAATCCCCATCTTGTCGGCCACGGGGCCGAGCATCGGCAAGATGATGAAGGCGATCTCAAAGAAGTCCAGGAAGAACGCCAGGAAAAATATGAACACGTTCACCACGATCAGGAAGCCGGTCTGGCCGCCTGGCAAGCCGGTGAGCAGATGCTCGACCCACTTAGCGCCGTCGACGCCCTGGAAGACCATCGAGAAGACGCGTGAGCCGATCAGGATGAACACCACCATCGCGGTCAGGCGCATGGTGCCTTGCATCGCGTCCCAGACCAGTGTTTTGTCCAAGCGCTTATGGATAGCCGCCAAGATCAAAGCACCCACACAGCCCATGGCGCCAGCTTCGGTGGGCGTGGCAATAGCGGTGTCGATACCGGGCAAGCCGCCCATGGAGCCGAGCACGGCAAAGATCAGGAAAGCCGACGGGATGATGCCGCGCAGGCACTTGGCCCATAGGGCCCAGCCGTTGAGGGTACGGGCTTCCTTGGGGATGCCCGGGATGTGCGATGGCTTGACCAAGCCAAGGCCGAAGGTGTACAGCGCAAAGATGGTGACTTGCAGGATAGACGGGCCCCAGGCGCCTTTGTACATATCGCCCACCGAGCGGCCGAGTTGGTCGGCCATGACGATCAGGACCAAGGACGGCGGCACCAACTGGGTGATGGTGCCCGAGGCGGCCAGCACGCCGGTGGCGTAGCGCATGTTGTAGCCGTAGCGCAGCATCACAGGCAGCGAGATCATGGCCATGGCAATCACTTGCCCGGCCACGGTGCCCGTGATGGCGCCCAGAATGAAGCCAACGATGATGACCGAATAACCCAAGCCGCCGCGCACGGTGCCAAAGAGCTGGCCCATGGAGTCGAGCATGTCTTCAGCCAGGCCGCACTTCTCAAGAATTGCCCCCATGAAGGTAAAGAACGGAATGGCCAGCAGCAAGTCGTTGCTGAGAATTCCAAAGATGTTCAGGGGCAGGTTGGACATGAAGCTGGCGGGGAACCAGTTCATGCTGATGGCAAAAAAGCCACATCCCAAGCCCAGGGCTGCCAGTGAAAACGCGACGGGAAACCCGATCAACATCACGAGCACCAGGCCCGCAAACATAAAGGGTGCAAAATTTTCCATGATCATGATCAGATTCCTTATTGGACCGGCTTTTCGTAGTGCAGGTCCATTTGGAACTTGCCCTGAAGGTACGCGACGCGCTTGATGATCTCGCTGAGCGCCTGGACGAACATCCAGCCAAAGCCCAGAGGCAGCGTGAGCATGGCGGGCCAGCGGATCAGGCCGCCCGCGTTGCTCGACATTTCGCCGGTCTGGTACATCTTCAAGAAGAGCGGAAAACTCATCCAGGCCATCAGTCCCATGACAGGCAAGACGAAGAGCACCAGGCCGAATAAGTCGATATAGACCTGTTTAGTGGCCTTGAGCTTGCCGTAGAAGATGTCAACGCGGACGTGCTCATTGAGCTTGAGCACCAAGGGGGCGCCCAGCATGACGGTGACCGCAAACATGTACCACTGGATTTCAAGCCACGCGTTCGAGCTGATGTCCAGGCCGTAGCGAATGAACGCATTGCCAGCGGAGATCAGGGCGGCGGCCATCACGGCAATGGCTGCAATATGGCCGAAGCGTTGACTGATTGAGTCGATGCCGAGTGCAAACTTCAGCAGTCTGGACATGAGCTTTTCCTTTTTTAAACAGATGGAATGTCGCGACAAGAAACTTGTTCAGACTGGGGCGGAGGGAGCTGGTGCGGGATTTTATCGGCAAGAGGTTTGCAAAAGCTGAGCAATTACGCGTACCCGGCTGAAATTCTTCAGTGCGCCGGGTGTCACAATCTTGCCCGTGCCTGCCATGCCCCCCTCTGCCGCCGCTTTTTCGCCTGACGATCCCAGCCTGATCGATTCGCCCTTGATGCGCCAGGCGCCCTCCGGTGTGTTGTCGCTCGCATTGATGGATGCGCGCAACCACACCTTGCACTTGTTCGCTCAGTTTCAGCGGGCACTGGCCGAGTCAGGAGCGACCGTGCCCTTGCTGGCCAGCATCAACCCGCCTCTTTGGGAGCTGGGCCATGTGGCCTGGTTTCAGGAACGCTGGATCGGCCGTAACCTGCAGCGGCACAAAGGCCGCCATGCCGACCCGACGGCCACGCGACTGCCATCCCTCCTTGAAGGGGCGGACGGCTGGTGGGATTCAGGCGCTGTGCCGCATGACACGCGCTGGCAGCTGGACCTGCCCGACGAAGCGGCTTGCCGCAATTACCTGCTCGAAACGCTGGAAAGCACCCTCGATTTGCTGGAGCGCACCGACGGCAGCGAAGACGCCTTGTATTTTTTCCGCCTGTGCCTCTTTCACGAAGACATGCATGCCGAGGCTTTGGTCATCACGGCTCAGACCCTGGGCCTGGCGCTAGACAAACCGCTGCTGCAAGCTTTTACCCCCCGGCCCATGACGGCGCGTGACCCCATCTTGCTGCCCGCCTGCAATTGGCAGACCGGGCTAACGGCGAGCGGCGGTGGTTTTTCTTTTGACAATGAATCTGAGCCCCATGTTGTGCCCGTGCCCGAATTTGAGATTGACGCGCAGCCTGTGAGCTGGGCGCAGTTTGTCGAATTTGTGGACGACGGTGGCTACGACAGGCAAGCGCTGTGGAGCGAAGGCGGCTGGGCTTGGCTGGCGCAACTGAACCAAGCCGAAGGCCGGCGCGGCCCGCGCTATGTGGAGCAAATTGGCGTGGCCAGCGGCGCGGTCATGCAGACCCGCTTTGGGCAGCCGGTACGCATGTCGGGGCAGCAGCCAGCCATGCACATGACGTGGTGGGAGGCCGAGGCGTGGTGCCGCTGGGCGGGCCGCCGCTTGCCCTTTGAAATCGAGTGGGAAATCGCCGCCAGCCAAGCGGCGCGGCGCGGCTTTGCCTGGGGCGACGTCTGGGAATGGACGGCCAGCAGCTTCAAGCCTTACCCCGGCTTTGTGGCCGGCCCCTACACCGACTATTCGCAGCCCTGGTTTGGTACGCACAAAGTCTTGCGCGGCGGCTCGCCGGCTACGCGCGCGCGCATGAAGTCGCCGCAGTACCGCAATTTTTACTTGCCCGAGCGCGACGACGTGTTCTGTGGCTTTCGCTCTTGCGCCTTGTGATCGCCGCAGCCTTTGACCTGATCCGCGGCCTGGACCCGCAATTGCTGGCGGTGGTGCTGCGCTCGCTGGCCGTGAGCGGCCTGGCCTGCCTGTTGGCGTCTGGCCTGGGCTTGCTGCTGGGCGCCTGGCTGGGCGTGGCGCGCTTTGCAGGGCGCGGCGTGGTGCTGGCTTTTCTGAACACCGCGCTGGCCTTACCTTCGGTGGTGGTGGGCCTCTTGGTGTATCTCTTGCTCTCGCGCTCCGGCCCGCTGGGCTTTCTGGGTTGGCTGTTTTCATTCCAGGCCATGGTGCTCGCCCAAACCATTTTGGTGCTGCCCGTGGTCACGGCGCTGGTGCGGCAAACCATTGAAGACGCGGACCGCGGCCACGGCGAGCAGCTGCAGTCGCTGGGCGCTGGGCCTTTTTGGCGTGGACTCATCTTGTTGTGGGACGAGCGCTATGCCCTGGTCACGGTGTTGATTGCGGCTTTCGGCCGTGCCATCTCTGAAGTGGGCGCGGTGATGGTGGTGGGCGGCAACATCGAGGGCTTCACCCGCGTCATGACCACAGCGATTGCCCTGGAAACCAGCAAGGGCGATTTGCCCATGGCCCTGGCGCTGGGGGCCATTTTGCTGGGCGTGGTGCTGCTGCTCAACGCGCTCATGGCGCTGCTGCGCCGCTGGCGTGAGGCACGAGAAGGTGCGGGCGCAGGCGCAGTCTGGCCTGCCGAGTTGGCTGACGCGCAAGTGGCCACTTCGGCGCGCGGCTGAACGGGCATCAAGGTACCGCCATGACCAATCTTCTTTTTGACCTGCAAAAAGTCAGCGTGTACGCGGGCCGTGCGCCCCTGTTGCTTGACTGTACGCTGCGCATTGCCCGAGGCGAGCGAGTCGCCTTGGTGGGCGCCAATGGCAGTGGCAAGACCAGCTTGCTGCGCCATTTTCACGGCTTGGCGCCCGTCACTGCCGGGCAGAGCCTGCGGCCTGCGGCGGCCAAGCAGGCCATGCTGTTTCAGCGGCCGTACATGCTGCGCGCCAGTGCCCTGAATAACGTGGCGCTGGGTCTGTGGCTGAGCGGGCAAAGCTGGGAAGACGCCAAGTCCCACTCGCGCCTGGCCTTGGAGCGCGTGGGCCTGCAAGCGCAGGCCTTGCGCCCCGCCAAGACCTTGTCAGGCGGGCAGCAACAGCGCCTGGCGCTGGCCCGCGCCTGGGCTGCCCAGCCCGAAGTGCTGCTGCTCGACGAACCCACCGCCAGCCTGGACCCGGCCGCCAAGCGCGATGTGGAGCAACTGATGGCTGAATTTGCCGACAGCGGCATGACGCTGATTTTCAGCAGCCACAACCTCGGTCAGGTCAAGCGCCTGGCCAGCCGCGTGCTTTACCTTGAAGGTGGCCGCATATTGGCCGACGCTTCAGTGGCAGATTTCTTCAGCAAAGCGTTGCCCACTGCGGCCGCGCAGTTTTTGCAAGGTGAATTGGTATGAGGAAAACATGGCTTGGCTTGCTTGCCTGGACTGTTGTTGCCGCCCTGGCTGTGCCGAGCACCGCCTGGTCGCAAACCCGCGCCATCGTCCTCGCGTCCACCACGTCCACCGAGCAATCCGGGCTCTTCGGCCACCTGCTGCCCGCCTTCACCAAGGCCACGGGCATTGCAGTCAAAGTGGTGGCCGTGGGCACGGGCCAAGCGATCGACATGGCCCGCCGGGGCGACGCCGATGTGCTGTTGGCGCATGACACCGGAGCCGAAGAAAAATTCGTGGCCGAAGGCTTTGGCCTCAAGCGCCTGCCGGTCATGTACAACGACTTTGTGCTGGTGGGCCCAGCGGCCAACCCGGCGGGTGTGCAGGGTAGGGACGTGGTGCAGGCCTTCAAGAAAATAGAGGCGCAACGCGCGCCCTTCATTTCACGCGGCGACAACAGCGGCACGCACGCCGCCGAGTTGCGCTACTGGGCCATGGCCGGCACGCCCGCCCCCGCCCCCGCCTTTAACGGCTACCGCGCCTGCGGCTGCGGCATGGGCCCGGCGTTGAACATGGCCGCCAGCCTGGGCGCTTACACGCTGGCCGACCGAGGCACCTGGCTGGCCTTCAAGAACAGAGCTGACCTCACAATTTTGGTCGAAGGCGATGCGCGCTTGTTCAACCCTTATGGCGTGACAGTAGTCAACCCCGCGCGCCATCCGCATGTGCGCTTGGCCGAGGCGCAAAAGTTCGCCGACTGGCTGGTGTCGCCCGCCGGGCAGAGCGTGATTGCGGCTTACCAGATCAACGGTCAGCAACTGTTTTTCCCCAATGCGAGCCGCTAAAGCTTGCGCCGCCCTGATGGGAGCGCTTGCCCTGTCAGCCAGCCTGGCGTGGGCCCAAAAAGCGCCGCTGCCAGCCGTCAAGGTCGAAGGCGCCTGGGTTCGCGCCACAGCGCCCGGCCAGCTGGGCACTGGCGCCTACATGCGGCTCACCGCCAGCAGCAATCTGCAGCTGGTGGGCGTCTCCACCCCCGCCGCCGGCATTGCAGAAGTGCATGAGTCGCGCCTGGAAGGTGACATCACCAAGATGCGCGCCGTGCCCCTGCTCGACTTGCCTGCCGGGCAGACCGTGGAGTTCAAACCGGGCGGCTATCACCTGATGTTGATTGACCTGCCCAAGCCGCTGCTCAAAGGCAGCAGCATGCCGCTCACCTTGCACCTGAAAGACGCCAAAGGCGTGGCCAGCAAGCAGGAGATCAAGGTGCCGGTGATGACGGCTGCGCCCCGCCAGCCTTAGCGCTTGCCGCCCAGCCGCCGGTACACCGTGGCGCGGCTGATGCCCAGGGTTTGCGCAGCCAGGGCAACGTTGCCGCGCGCCTCGGTCACAGCCTTGCGGATCAAGGCGGTTTCCACGTCTTTGAGCGGCAGTTGCGCAGGGCTTGTTGCCAGAGCCGGTGCTTGGAAATGAAGCGGACTGCTGCGGGCTGGTGCGGTGGCGCCGGCTGGCAGAGCCAGTACATGCAGCCGCAGGCCTGACCACAGCGGCACTTCAACAGCTTGCGACGGGTCGCAAACGCTGCTTTCTTTGTTGCATTGCCTGGCGCTATCAAACAGCATTTCAAAGGGCAGGGCAAATAGCTCGCTGCAATGCGTGGCGGCCATTGGCCTGAAGGCGGGCAGCATTTGACGCGCTGCGCTGTTGCAGCCCGTCACCCAGCCGTCTGCATCCAGGCACACGAGGCCGTCGCCTTCATCGCCCAGCTGCTGGCGCGACCAGTTCAGGCGCAGCACCAGTGCGTGCGCCCGGCTCTGGGTCAAGGCGTTTTCAATCTGCCGTGCCGCCTGCGTCACCAGGTGGCGCAGCTCGGGGCGTTCCTCGGCGTCCACGCCTGTGAGGTCCAGCATGCCGGCGCAGCGGCCATCGGCGCCAAAAAGCGGTGCGCCCGCGCAGCTGTAGTCGGCATGCGCGTCAAAGAAATGTTCGCCCCGGTGCAGCCACACCGGCTGCAGCTCTGCCAGTGCCGCGCCAATGGCGGTGGTGCCCACGCTGTCTTCTGACAAGTTCACGCCAATGCGGCTGATCAAGTCCGCACGCCGGTCACGCCGGTCGATAGCGCCGTTCACCTCCACCACCACGCCTTGCGCGTTGGTCAAGATGGCGAAGTAACGTGTGCTGGCCATGGCCTGCCCCAATGTCTGCATGACGGGGCGCGCGGCTGTCACCAAGGCGTGATTGGCTTCTTCTGTGCGCCGGCGCGCGGCTTGTGGCAAGGCTTCAAAGCTGACGTCTTGCTCCGGCCGCTTGCCGCTTGCCAGGCAACGCCGCCACGAGCGTTCTATCCAGGGTGGGCTTGGGGGCAGAGTGTTAAGAATGCCGGTCGCCGCATCCGACGCATTGCCGTGAAGCACTTGCTGTCGCGACAGCAATATTTGCTGCGCGCGCAAGTTATCGATGGAAGAAGATGGCAACATGGCTGGCACCGGTTGAGTCTGTCTTGAGGCTGAGCCTGGTGCGGCGCCTGGACTGTTTCATTTTGAGAATTTCAGGGCAACTTGGCAAGCAAGCTAGGGTTTAACCTAGGATTTAGGCCCCGCGGCGCTTCAACAATCAACAGCGTACATCACCCCCCAAAAGAACGGAGAAGCATCCCATGCAAGTTCAACTCAAGGTCAACGGTAAAGCTCAAAGCGTTGACGTGCCGCCCAACACACTGCTGGTGCAGGTGCTGCGTGAATCCCTCCATTTGACAGGCACGCACGTGGGCTGCGACACCGCGCAATGCGGCGCTTGCACCGTGATCCTGAACGGCCGCGCAGTGAAATCCTGCAACATGTTGGCCGCCCAAGCTGCGGGCGCCGACATCACCACCATCGAAGGCCTGGCCGCACCCGACGGCACCATGCACCCCATGCAAGCGGCCTTCAAGGAATGCCACGGCCTGCAGTGCGGCTTTTGCACCACCGGCATGGTCATGAGCGCGGTTGACTTGTGCAAGCACCACCCCAAAGCCACCGACACCGAAGTGCGCGAACTGCTCGAAGGCAATATTTGCCGCTGCACGGGCTACCAGAACATCGTCAAGGCTGTGCAGCAAGGCGCTGCAGCCATGGCCGGCAAGTAAACCAAAAAACCGCTGAAAAAACAAAAACTTCAGGAGACAAGAGCATGGGTGCATCTGACTTCGTTAACTTGCCGAACATCGGCACACCAGTCCGCCGTAAAGAGGACTATCGCTTTTTGACCGGCGGCGGCCAGTACACCGACGACATCAACATCCCCGGCCAGACCTACGCCGTGTTTGTGCGTTCGCCGCATGCACATGCGCGCATCAAAAGCATTGACATCGCCGCCGCCAAAGCTGCACCGGGCGTCATTGACGTGCTGGTGGGTCAGGACGTGGCCGACGCCAAGATCAATGGCTTGCCCTGCGGCTGGTTGATCACCAGCACCGACGGTCAGCCCATGAAGGAGCCGCCGCACCCCATCCTTGCACTGGACAAAGTGCGCTACGTGGGCGACCACGTCGCCATGGTGGTGGCCGAGACCGTGGCCCAAGCCAAGAACGCCGCTGAACTGGTCGATGTGGACTACGAGGTGCTGAGCGCCGTGGTCAACGTCACGCAAGCCAGCAAGGCCGCCGCCCTGCACGACGCTGCACCCGACAACCATTGCTACAACTGGGCGATTGGCGACAAGGCCCAGGTGGACGCCGCTTTTGTCAACGCCGCGCACGTGACCAAGCTGGACCTGACCAACAACCGCTTGATCCCGAACGCGATGGAGCCGCGGGCCGTCATCGGTCACTACAACCGGGCGCAGGACGACTACACGCTGTATGTGTCCAACCAAAACCCGCACGTCGAACGCCTGCTGCTGACGGCCTTTGTGATGGGCCTGCCCGAGCACAAGGTGCGCGTGATTGCGCCAGACGTGGGCGGCGGCTTTGGTTCCAAGATTTACCTCTACGCCGAAGATGTGTGCCTGACCTGGGCCTCCAAAAAGTTGAACCGCCCCATCAAATGGACGGCCGACCGCAGCGAAGCTTTCTTGAGCGACGCCCACGGACGCGACCATTCCAGCCACGCTGAAATGGCGATGGACAAGGACGGCAAGTTCCTGGCGATGCGTGTGCACACCGACGCCAACATGGGCGCCTATTTGTCCACCTTTGCGCCCGCTGTGCCGACCATTCTTTACGCCACGCTCCTGGCCGGCCAGTACAAGACGCCGCAGGTCTATGTCGAAGTCGATGCATGGTTCACCAATACCGCCCCGGTAGACGCCTACCGCGGCGCCGGCCGGCCTGAAGCGACTTATTTGCTCGAGCGCTTGGTTTCCCGCTGCGCCTGGGACTTGGGCCTGTCGCAAGACGAGATCCGCCGCCGCAACTTCATCACCGAGTTCCCTTACCAAACCCCCGTGGCGCTGCAGTACGACGTGGGCGACTTCCACGGCCTCCTGAAGCGCGGCAACGAACTGGCTGAAGTGGCCACCTTTGAGCAGCGCCGCACGGCATCGGCTGCCAAAGGTTTGCTGCGCGGCATCGGCTACTCCTGCTACATCGAAGCTTGTGGTCTCGCGCCCAGCAATATCGCTGGCGCCTTGGGTGCGCGTGCGGGCTTGTTTGAATGCGGCGAAGTGCGCGTTCACCCCACCGGCAGCGTGACGGTGTTCACCGGCTCGCACAGCCACGGCCAAGGCCATGAGACCACCTTTGCGCAAGTGGTGGCCGCACGCCTGGGCATCTCGGTTGACGCAGTGGACATCGTGCACGGCGACACGGGGCGTGTGCCATTCGGCATGGGCACCTACGGTTCACGCTCCATGTCCGTGGGCGGCACGGCCATCATGAAGGCGCTCGACAAAATCGAGACCAAGGCCAAGAAGATTGCCGCGCATTTGATGGAAGCCAGCGATGCTGACGTGGAATTTGCCAACGGCGAATTCACCATCAAAGGCACGGACAAGAAAGTGACCTTCGGCCAAGTGGCGCTGACGGCTTATGTGCCCCACAACTACCCGCTGGATAAGCTGGAACCCGGCCTGAACGAGACCGCGTTTTACGACCCGACCAACTTCACCTTCCCGGCCGGCACCTATATCTGTGAAGTAGAAGTTGATCCCGCCACGGGTGTGGTCAAGGTCGACAGCTTCACGGCGGTGGACGACTTCGGCAACATCATCAACCCGATGATTGTTGAAGGTCAGGTGCATGGCGGCTTGGTGCAAGGCATTGGCCAGGCGCTGGTCGAAAACTGCGTGTACGACGAAGAAACCGGCCAGCTGCTGACGGGCTCCTTCATGGACTACGCCATGCCGCGCGCCGACGACATGCCCGACTTCAAGCTCGACACGCTGTGCACACCGTGCAGCCACAATCCCTTGGGTGCCAAGGGCTGCGGCGAGGCGGGTGCGATTGGCTCGCCGCCTGCGGTCATCAACGCCGTGCTCGACGCCCTGCGCCCACTGGGCGTGACGGACTTTGACATGCCGGCTTCGCCCGCGCGGGTCTGGTCGGCTATTCAAGCTGCCAAGTAAATAACAAGATCAGGAGAAAAACAGATGTACGAATTCACCCTGGAACGCCCAGCCACGCTGGCCGATGCACAGCGCCTGGCCACGGCTGGCGCCAAGCCTTTGGCCGGTGGGCAGACCATGCTCGCTTCCATGAAGCTGCGCTTGTCTTCCCCCGAGCAGGTGGCTGACTTGTCGGCCATCAAGGAGCTGACGGGCATTTGCCGCGAAGGCAATGCCTTTGTGATCGGCGCGATGACTCGGCACATTGATGTGGCCAACCACGCCGAGCTCAAAGCCGCCATTCCCGCATTGGCTGACCTGGCCGGCAACATTGGCGACCGTCAAGTGCGCGCCATGGGCACGCTGGGCGGCTCTGTCGCCAACAACGACCCTGCGGCTTGCTACCCCAGCGCGGTGCTGGCCCTGGGCGCGACCATCCACACCACCTCGCGCAAGATTGCGGCTGAAGATTTCTTTCAGGGCATGTTCGCCACTGCACTGGAAGAGGGCGAACTCATCACCGCCATCAGCTTCCCGATTCCGAAGCGCGCGGCCTACATGAAGTTCAAGCAGGCTGCTTCACGCTTTGCCATGGTCGGCGTGTTCGTGGCGCAGTTTGACTCGGGTGTGCGGGTGGCCATCACGGGCGCTTCTAATGGCGTCTTCCGCCATGCGGGGCTGGAGGCGGCGCTCAGCAAGAGCTTTACGCCTGAGGCAGCAGCCGCCGTCAAGATTGACGCGTCTGAACTCAACGCCGACATTCACGCCACGGCCGCCTACCGCGCCAACCTCATCAGCGTGCAAACGCAACGCGGCGTGACCAAGGCTTTGGCGGCTTGATTTTTCTGAGGTGATGCGAGTTAAAGCCGGGCCTTCTCAAAGGGCCTGGCTTTTTTTCTCCTGTTCGCTGATGGCTCTGACTTTTGTTCCTGAGATGGATTGACCATGTTCCCCAGCATTGACGCGCTGTCCACCGCCTTGCAGGCCGCCGGCTACTTTGCCGACCGACGCTTGGCCACGGCTGTTTTTCTGGCGCTTCGCCTGCAGCGCCCCTTGCTGCTGGAAGGCGAGCCCGGCGTGGGCAAGACCGAGCTGGCCAAGGCGCTGTCGATTGCCTTGCAGCGTCAGCTGATTCGCCTGCAGTGCTACGACGGCCTGGAGCAGCGCGAAGCCCTGTACGAATGGAATTACGCCGCCCAACTGCTGCACATGCGCGCAGCCGAAGGCCGGGGTGAGGTGAGCGATGTGGAGCGCGAGGTGTATCAGGGCCGCTACTTGATCCGCCGCCCGCTCTTGCAAGCCTTGCAAACGCCTGCGCCCGGTGCGGTGCTGCTGATTGACGAAGTGGATCGCGCTGACGAGCCCTTTGAGGCTTTCTTGCTCGAGTATCTGGGCGAATACCAGGTCAGTATTCCAGAGCTGGGCACCATCCGCGCCGAGCTGCCGCCCGTGACGATTCTCACCAGCAACCGCACGCGGGAGCTGAACGACGCCGTCAAGCGCCGCTGCCTGTATCACTGGCTCGACTACCCCGAGCGCGACCGCGAGCTGGCCATCATTCGCGCGCAAGTGCCGGGCGCCAGCGAGCAACTCACGGCGCAAGTGGCCGCCTTTGTGAGCCGCCTGCGCAGCACGCCTTTTGCCAACGCCTTCCAGCGCGCCCCCGGCGTGGCCGAGAGTGTGGAATGGGCCAAGGCATTGGTGGCACTCGACACCATCGTGGTCGACCCTGAAGTGGTGGCCGACACAGCCGGCATTTTGTTCAAGCAGCGCGAAGACGTGGCCGCGCTCACGCATGCGCTGGCCACAGATCTGCTGCGGCCTGAAGAGGACGTGGCAGCTTGAGTCTGCCCGCTCGCCTGTCAACCTTAACGTTTGACCATGCAACTTGGTGACGCCCGCAGCGGCAAGCTGGCCGACAACATCGCCGGCTTTGGCCGCGCTTTGCGCCGCGCTGGCGTCAAGCTCGACGCCAGCCGCATGGCGCTGGCCAAAGAAGCTGCGCTGGCCGTGGGTGTGGCCGAAAAGCAAGATTTGGGCGCCGCCTTTGAGGCCGTGATGATCAGCCGCGAGCAAGACCGCCTGGTCTTTCGCGAACTCTTCGACGTTTACTTTCAAGACCCGAAGATGGCCAACAAGCTGCTGGCGCAACTGCTGCCCAGCGCCGAAGGCAAGGCCGAGCCCAGCAAGCGCCGCCCGCGCGTGCGCGAAGCCCTGGCCCCGCAAAAAACCTTTGGCCAGCAAGCCAAGCCCAGCGCAGAAGACGAAAAAATCGAGTTCGACGCGGCCATGACGGCCAGCGACATTCAGCGGCTCAAGCATGCTGACTTCAATGCGCTGTCGGGCACTGAATACCGGCTGGTCGAGCGATTGGCCAGAGACATCAAATTGCCGCTGCCCGAGTTTGCGTCCCGCCGCAGCCAGCCGGGTGTGCGCGGTGCGCGCCTGCATTGGCCGGGCGTCATGCGCGGCGCGGCGCGCACCGGCGGCGAGCTCATGCATCTGCCGCGCTTGCAGCGCGAGCAGCAAGCGCTGCCGCTCCTGGTGCTGGTCGATGTGTCGGGTTCCATGGAGCGATACGCCCGTTTGCTGCTGGCCTTTTTGCATGCGGCCACGCGCCGGCATCCGCAGCGCGATGTATTTGCCTTTGGCATGGGCCTGACGGACTTGACGCCGGCTTTCGCCGTGGCGGACACCGACTTGATGCTGGCCCGCGCCAGCGAGTTGATTGAAGACTTTGCCGGCGGCACGCAGCTGGGTGTGTCATTGGCCAGCTTGCGCACGCAGCACGCGCGGCGCCTGGTGGGCCGGCGCACGGTGGTGCTGGTCATTACCGACGGGCTGGACACCGGCGAGCCCGAAGACCTGGACCGCGAACTCGCCTGGCTGCGCCGCCGCAGCCGCCGCTTGCTGTGGCTCAACCCGCTGCTGCGCTTTGACGGCTATGCGCCCCTGGCGCGCGGCGCGCAGGTGCTGCATCGGCATGCGCACGGCATGCTGGCCGTGCACAACCTCAGCCGCCTCGAAGAACTCGCTGCCAGTCTGGCGGCGCTGATGAAGCAGCGATGAAAATACACGCCTGACGCTTCGCAGCCGACAACAACGAACAACTCAAAGGAAATCCAAATGGAAATGCAAGCCAGCCGCCAACTCGCCGTCACCCAGCAACAAGCCTGGGACGCGCTCAATGACCCAGCCGTCCTCAAAGCCTGCATCCCCGGCTGCGACAAGGTCGAAGCCACCGGCGAGAACGCCTTTGCCATCGGCATGGCGCTCAAGATCGGCCCCGTCTCGGCCAAGTTCAAAGGCAACATCACGCTGTCCGACATCAACCCACCGGCCAGCTACAAGCTGTCGTTTGAAGGGCAGGGCGGCCCGGCCGGCTTTGGCAAAGGCAGCGCCGCCGTGGTGCTCACGCCCAACGCCCAAGGCTGCGAATTGGCCTACACCGTGCAAGCCTCTGTGGGCGGCAAAGTCGCACAACTCGGTCAGCGTTTGATCGACGGCGCAGCCAAGTCCATGGCCGAAGACTTCTTCAAGCGCTTTGACGAAGAAATGCAAAAGCAGCACCCGGAGGTGTACGCCGCACGCGACGCCGCAGCGGCCGCAGGGGCTTCCGCTGCTACGGGTTCGGCAGTCGCTACAGCCCCTGCCAGCGGCGGCGTGCCGACCTGGGCCTGGGCGGCTGGCGCAGCCTTGGTCGGCGTGGCTGCCTGGTTCATCACCCGCTAATTGCCAAATCGCTAGAAGTAAAGCAGGGAAGCAGACCATGGAAAACCTCGACGTGATGGTGCTGCGCACCCTGCGCGACTGGCGCCAAGCCGGCCGCCGCGCGCTGCTGGCCACAGTGGTGCGCACCTGGGGATCGTCACCCCGGCCTGTGGGATCGATCATGGCGCTGTGTGAAGACGGCGCAGTGGTCGGCTCGGTATCGGGCGGCTGCATTGAAGACGATTTGATTTACCAGTACACGCAGGCTTATGCTGCTCCCTCGACAAACCTCGAAGGCGCGGCAAGCTCGACGGGCGCTGCGCCCAAGGCCTTGCCCGAAGGTCCGCCCAGCTTCATCAAGTACGGCATCACCGCAGACGAAGCCCACCGCTTTGGCCTGCCTTGCGGCGGCACGCTGGAACTGCTGCTTGAGTTTGACCCGTCAGCCGCAGAACTCGCCGAGTTGGTAGAGCAACTCGAAATCGGCCAGCTGATGCAGCGCACCACGCGCCTGGCCGACGGCGCTGTGACGCTACAGGCCAGCACCGCCCCCGCCGAGTTGAGCGTGACCAGCAGCGCGCTCGTCAACACCTTCGGCCCTGAATACCGCATGCTGCTCATAGGCGCCGGCCAGTTGACGGAATACCTGGCGACCATGGCGCTGTTCAGCGGCTTTGCCGTGACAGTGTGCGATCCGCGCGAGGAGTACCGCAGTGCCTGGGCCGTGCCTGGCGCCAAGGTGCTGAGCGACATGCCTGACGACGTGGTCACCGCCTTCAAGCCCGACCGCCGCAGCTGCGTGATCGCGCTCACACACGACCCCAAGCTGGACGACCTGGCCTTGCTTGAAGCGATCAACACCGATGCGTTTTACGTAGGCGCGATTGGCTCACGCCGAAACAACGAAGCCCGTCACCAGCGCATGGCTGAGCATTTCGGCCTCACGCCCGAGGCTTTGGCGCGGCTGCGTGGGCCGATTGGCATTTACATCGGCAGCAAGACGCCACCGGAGATTGCGGTGAGTGTGATGGCCGAGGTGCTGGCTGTGAAAAACGGCGTGGCTCTGCCGCGCGACATGGCTGTGGCCGATGCGAAGAACGAGTTGGCTGTGCAGCACAACGACCCTGGTTTGCTGGTCTGCGGGGTGCGCTGAGCGCTTGGTTCTGGCGCGGGCGTTGATGGGGGTGCGGGGTCGGGGTCGGGTGCGGGTTCGGGTTCGGGTTCGGGGAGGCGCTGAGGGTGCCCAGTCGCTGCAAAGCTCGTGTCCCCCGGCGGCTGGAGCCGCCTCCTCCTTAACCTCCCTTTGCAGCGACTGAGCACCCTCAGCGCTTAATTCGGGGAGCGACGGTCGCTTTGCTCCGTCGAATACCAGGCAATGCACGCCTTGGGCATGGGTGAGCCAGCAAAGCGAGCGACCAGTCAATCAACCCCAAGCGCCGACGCAGTCAGGCGCTGCAGAGCGAGGTTAAGGAGGAGGCGGCTCCAGCCGCCGGGGGACACGAGCGGCGCAGCGCCTGGCTGCAGCGGCGCCCTAAGCCAAGCTAAGCGTCCATCCCCGAACCCGAACCCGAACCCTCAGCGGTAAAACGCCTCAACCTTGCCCTTCAGCTTGATCAACAAAGGCTGACCGCGACGGTCCACCGCCTTGCCAGCCGGCACCTTGATCCAGCCCTCGCTGATGCAGTACTCCTCCACATCCATCCGCTCCTTGTCATTAAAGCGAATACCCACGTCATGCGCAAAAACGGCCGCCACATGAAAAGGGCTGCGCGCATCAATCGACAGGTGGTCTGGCAGCGCAGGGCGCTCGGTGTTGTTGGCGGGTGTGGGAGTGTTCGTATCAGTCATGGGGCGCAAGTTTAAAGGCGCGCTGCAACATCAGCTTACAAGGCCTGGGCAAGCTGATCCTAAGATGCTCGTATCCGCCTGATTCCTCCTGATTCCTCTTCAGCGCACGGCTAGTACGTCGGCGCTGGACTGCCCATGCCCCCAGCCCGACCTGACGTTCTCCCACACAGCCCTTTGCCCGTTTACCCGCAGGGAGCATGGGGGCGTCTGCTCCGCGCCGTGGCGCGGCTGGGCCGTGCCCCCTTCTCGCTGCGCCTTGCGCTGGGCAGCGGCTTTTTTGGGCTCGCGCTGTGGAGCCGCTTTGCTCTGGGTGACGACTTGCCCACCGGCTTCCCCTTTCTCACCTTCTTTCCCGCAGTGCTCATGACGGCGGCACTGCTCGGCCTGGGCCCCGCGCTGCTTGTGTCTTTGCTCAGCGTGTTGTCGGCGTGGTACTGGTTTTTAAAACCTGTCGAAGGTTTTTCATTCGGCAGTCCCGAGTTGATTGCCGTTGGCTTTTTCTCAGCCATCTTGCTCATTGATTGCCTGGTCATTCATGGCCTGAAGACAGCGCTGATGCGGGTCAGCCTGGCTGAGCGGCGGTATCGCCGTGCGCAGGCTGAACTGCTGGAGCGCGAGGTCATGCTGCGCGCGGCCGATGCGCAAAAAGACGTGTTCCTGGCCACCCTGGCGCATGAACTGCGCAACCCGCTCGCGCCCATCCGCAGCGCGGCTGAGTTGATTCGCCTGCGCCAGCCGGGTGATGAACCCATTCGCCATGCCGGCGCGGTCATCGAGCGGCAAGTCATGCACATGTCGCACCTGGTCGATGACTTGCTCGACGTCTCGCGCCTGACGCGCGGCACCATCGAGCTACGTTCCCGCGTGCTCGACCTGCGCGGCGTGACCGCGCACGCCATCGAAACCCTCAAGCCCGTCATTGACATGGCTGGCCTGCAGCTCACGCAGCACATCAGTGCCGAACCGGTGCTGGTACAAGGCGACGCCACGCGCTTAGGGCAATGCGTGATGAACCTGCTGACCAACGCGGCCAAGTTCACGCCGCGCGGCGGCAGCATCTCTTTGCAACTCAGCCAGCACGGCGGCTGGGCGCGCGTGGAGGTGCAAGACAGTGGCCTGGGCATTGAGGAGGCCAACCTTGAGCGCATCTTTGAGCTCTTTGTGCAGGAGCGCCCCAGCGGGCTGAACGGCCACAGCGGCCTGGGTCTGGGCCTGGCCATCACGCGCAAGCTGGCCATGCTGCACGGCGGCTCTGTCGTGGCCAGCAGCTTGGGGCGCGGCAAGGGCAGCAGCTTTTGGCTGGACTTACCGACCTGTCCCGCCGCAGCGTCCACACCCTTACCGAAAGTGCCGGCGCCTCAGTCAGTCCCCCAGCCAGAGCCAGCCAAGGCGGGCACAGCCGCCCATCACAACCCGGTCAGCATGGGGCCGGGCCAGCCGCAGCGCGGCAGCCTGCTGGTGATTGAAGACAACGCTGACGCGGCCGACTTGCTTGGGCAAATTTTGCAGTTGCATGGCTTTACTGCACGCCTGGCCCACACCGGCGAAGCGGGTCTGGCCATGGCCGGCCAAGCGATGCCTGACGCGGTGCTGCTGGACATCGGCCTGCCCGACCTGGACGGCTACGACGTGTGCCGCCGCTTGCGTGGCATGCCGCAGGGGCAGCAGCCGGTGGTCATTGCCCTGACCGGCTGGGGCACCGGGGCCGACCGTGAGCGCGCGAGCGAAGCAGGGTGTGACGCGCACCTGACCAAGCCCGCCGACCCCGACGCGCTGCTGGCCCTGCTCGACGAGCTGCTGCAAGCCAGAACGCCAGCGGCCCAGCCCGCCTGAACAGAGGCCTGTTTCGCGCCTTTTTCAGCGCATGAGTTGGCCGCCTGGCTAACTACATTGAAGTGATTCGGAAAGCCCTTCCGACTCACTTCAAATCCATGACCCAAGCCAACGCGGCCCTTGCCAGTTCTAGCGCCAGTTCCATTGCCAGTGCCAGCACCACCGGCCCCGACTTCCTGCTCACCGAGCAGGACTTCGCGACCATCCGCACGCTGATTCATCAGCGCGCCGGCATTGCCTTGGGTGCGCAAAAGCGGCAAATGGTCTATAGCCGCCTGTCGCGCCGCCTGCGCGAGTTGCGGTTGACTGAATTTTCGGTGTACCTCGACTTGCTCAAAAGCAACCCTGACGGCGACGAGTGGCAGCAGTTCACCAACGCGCTCACAACCAACCTCACGGCGTTTTTCAGGGAAGCGCATCACTTCCCCATCTTGGCCGCGCACGCCCTGGCCTGCCCGCAACCCATGACGGTCTGGTGCTCGGCCGCGTCTACCGGTGAAGAGCCGTACACCATTGCCATGACGCTCATTGAAGCGCTGGGCGAGCAGCGGGCCAAGGCCTGCACCGTGGTGGCTACAGACATTGACACGCAGGTGCTCACGCGTGCAGCAGCGGGCGTCTTCACGCTGGAGCAAGTCAACAAACTGTCGCCCCAGCGCTTGCACCGTTTCTTTTTGCGCGGCTCCGGCGCGCATGAAGGCCGGGTGCGCATCCGCCCTGAAGTGGCAGCCATGGTCAAGTTTTCGCAGCTCAATTTGCTGGCGCCCACCTGGGCTCTGCGCGAACCCTTTGACGCGCTGTTTTGCCGCAACGTGATGATTTACTTTGACAAGCCCACGCAAGGAAAAATCTTGCAGCGCTTTGTGCCGCTCATGAAGCCGCATGCGCTGCTCTTTGCCGGCCATTCTGAAAACTTTTCAATGGTCAATACCTCGCTGCGCCTGCGCGGCCAAACGGTTTACGAGCTGGGCAAGCCCGGCAAAGTGGCCAGCCCGTGACGGCCCACCTCGACTCCGTGGCCACGCACCATTACTTCGACCGCGAGTTCGCAGTCGATGCGGTCAAGCTTTTGCCTGGTGAATTCTTCGTCACGGCCCAGCCCATGCTGCTGACCACCGTGCTCGGCTCCTGCGTGGCCGCTTGCGTGCGCGACGAACTGGCCGGCATTGGTGGCATGAACCATTTCATGCTGCCTGAAGAAGGCGAGGCCACCCGGCACGACCCAGCCGCCGCCATGCGCTACGGCGCCTACGCCATGGAAATGCTCTTGAACGAACTGCTCAAAGCCGGCGCGCGCCGCGAGCGCTTGCAGGCCAAGGTGTTTGGCGGCGGCGCGGTGCTGGCCAACATGACGCAGCTCAATATTGGCGAGCGCAATGCCGACTTTGTGCTGCGTTACCTCGCGCTTGAAAAAGTGCGCGTGGCCGCCCAAGACCTGCGCGGTGGCTGGCCCCGGCGTGTCAACTTCTTCCCCAACTCAGGCCGCGCCGTGGTGCGCAAGCTAGACAAAACCCAAGACCTGCGCGTGGTGCAACACGACGAAGCCGCGCTGGCCAAGCTCATGGCCGAACGCCGCGAGCGCAACAAGGTGGTGCTGTTTTGACCGCCAAGATTCCGACCACCAAGATCAAAGTCCTCTGCGTTGACGACTCGGCCCTCATTCGCAGCCTGATGACCGAGATCATCAACAGCCAGCCCGACATGCAGGTGGTGGCCACCGCGTCTGACCCTTTGGTGGCCCGTGACTTGGTCAAGCTGCACAACCCCGACGTCATGACGCTGGACGTGGAAATGCCGCGCATGGACGGCCTGGAGTTTTTAGAAAAACTCATGCGCCTGCGGCCCATGCCCGTGGTCATGGTGTCGTCACTCACGCAGCAAGGGTCTGAAGCGGCCTTGCGCGCGCTGGAGCTTGGCGCCATTGACTTCGTGGCCAAGCCAAGCCTGGGCATCAGGGAAGGGCTGCTGGCTTATACCGACTTGATTGCCGACAAGATCCGCACGGCCGCCGCTGCGCGCATCTTGCCTTCGCGTCGTGCGCCGCCCGGCGCTGCGCCTGCGGCCGCACCCCAGCAAGCCATGCTGGCCAGGCCGCTGCTCAGCACTGAAAAGCTCATCATCATCGGCGCCTCTACAGGCGGCACCGAGGCCATCAAGGAAGTGCTGCAACCCCTGCCGCCTGACTGCCCCGGCATCTTGATTGCGCAGCACATGCCTCCGGGTTTCACGCATTCGTTTGCGCAGCGGCTTGATGGGTTGTGCCGCATCTCCGTCAAAGAAGCCGTGCATGGCGAGCGCGTGTTGCCGGGGCATGCGTACATCGCGCCGGGTGGCTTTCATTTGTCTTTGGCGCGCAGCGGTGCCAACTACGTGACGCAGCTCGACCAATCGCCGCCCGTCAACCGCCACCGCCCGTCGATCGACGTGCTCTTTGATTCAGCCGCGCTGCACGCCGGAAAAAACGCCATGGGCGTCATCCTGACCGGCATGGGCCGCGACGGCGCTGAAGGCCTGCTGCGCATGCGCCAGGCCGGCGCGTGGACGCTGGCGCAAGACGAAGCGAGTTGCGTGGTGTTTGGCATGCCGCGTGAAGCGATCTTGCTGGGTGCAGCCGCTGACGTGTCTCCGTTGGCCGACATCAGCCAGCGCCTGCTTACCCATCTGCGCTCGTTTGGTGAGCGCAGCAACCGTGTTTAGTTTTCGGTTCTTTTCTCAAGTGCCCTTTTTCATTTTCATCACCTGACGTGGAGCCCATCGTGGTTGACAAAAACATCAAGATTTTGGTTGTGGACGACTTCCCGACCATGCGGCGCATTGTGCGCAACCTGCTCAAAGAGCTGGAGTTTGTGAACGTGGACGAAGCCGAAGACGGCGCCGCCGGGCTGGAGAAAATCCGTACCGGCAACTACGGCTTTGTGGTGTCGGACTGGAACATGCCCAACATGGACGGCCTGTCAATGCTCAAGGCCGTGCGGGCTGATGCGGCCACCGCGCGCCTGCCGGTGCTCATGGTCACGGCTGAAGCCAAGAAGGAAAACATCATTGCCGCCGCGCAAGCGGGCGCCAACGGCTATGTGGTCAAACCCTTCACCGCTGTCACGCTGGAGGAAAAAATCACCAAGATCTTCGAGAAGATCGCCAAGGAAGGGGCCTGAAGATGGCCACCATTCACACCGCAGACCACAGCCCTGACAGCGCCGAGCAACTGCTCGCCCGCATCGGAAACTTAACGCGCCAGATGCGCGAAGGCCTGCGCGAGCTGGGCCTGGACAAAGGCATTGCCCGCGCCGCTGAAGCCATACCCGACGCCCGCGAGCGCCTGGCCTACGTGGCCCGCATGACCGAGCAAGCCGCCGACCGCACACTCAACGCGATTGACGTGGCGCAGCCCCTGCAAGAAGCGCTGGGGCGAGACGCGCAAGCCCTGACGCAGCGCTGGGACGGCTGGTTTGCCCAGCCCGTGCCGCTGGACGCCGCACGCGAGCTGGTGGTGGACACCCGCGCCTACCTGGCCGCCGTGCCCAAGCAAACCAGCGCCACCAACGCGCAACTCATGGAGATCATGATGGCGCAGGACTTTCAGGACCTCACGGGCCAGGTCATCAAGAAAATGATGGACGTCATCAAAGACATGGAGACGCAGCTGCTGCAACTCTTGATAGACAACGCCCCACCCGAAAAACGCGAAGCCACAGGCAGCCCGCTCAACGGCCCGCAGACCCGCCAAGGGCAGCCGGACGCTGTGGCGGATCAGGGGCAGGTGGATGATTTGTTGGCTAGTTTGGGGTTTTGAGGGGAGCGTTTTCTGAATCAGCGCCAGTCATATCCCCCGGCATGATCCGCTTCATGAACTCGGCGTGCGGCAAATTGTTTAGCAATGTTTGGCAAGTTATAGAAATCCGATAACTTGCCAAATTTATGTATAGATGGTTTCCGGCCCTCGCAGATCCGCCAGGCTGGATGTAAAAATAAACTAGCATTTCGCATAGAAAGCGCATAATTGCAGTCTATTTTTAATAAGACGGGTGAATTCAATGCTGGTCGAGTTCCGCATCAAGAACTTCCGTAGCCTGCGCGATGAGCAGGTGTTCAGTCTTGTTGCCTCCACTGACAAGACCCTGCTCGACACGCATTCCTTGGATACCGGAATGAAGGCTGCCCCGCATTTGCTCAAGAGCGCTGTGGTGTACGGGGCCAACGCAAGCGGCAAGTCCAACCTCATTAAGGCCCTGCAGTACATGCGTGGCGTGGTGCTGGAGTCGGCCGCTTTGCAGCCGGGCCAGACCTTTGACCGACTCCACCCCTTCAGGCTGGACGCCACATCGGGCAGTCTGCCAACGGAGTTCGAGGTTACCTTCATGGTTGATGGCTTGCGCTACCAATATGGTTTTGCCATGAACACGCAGCGCATCGTGAGCGAGCAACTGCTGGTCTTTAAGGCATTCAAGCCGCAACGCTGGTTCGAGCGTCGCTTTGACGTCGCAAGCGGCAAGGATGTCTACGAGTTCGGCTCCGGGCTGAAAGGGGCGAAGAACCTGTGGGAGGGAGCGACCCGACCCAATGCCTTGTTTCTGTCTACGGCGGTGCAACTCAACAGCGATGCAATGCGCCCCGTGTTTGACTGGTTTGCCAACCGACTCGTCATCTTCAATGAGCAGTCGCCGCTGTCTCCGCATGTTTCATTGCAAATGCTCAAGCAAGAAGCGCAGCGCAAGGCGATCTGCGAGTTTCTGAGTGCGGCCGACATCAGCATTGCCGATATCGAAGTGGCCACCAAACAAGCCATGGTGCACAGCATCCGCATTGACATGACCACTGGCAAGCGCGAAGAGGAAGCGGGCGAGCAAGCCGTGGACGAAGTGAAGTTTCACCACGTCACCGAGCACGGCAAGGCCGTTTTCGATCTGGCAGACGAGTCCAGCGGAACGCGCAACCTGTTGTTTCTGACTGGCCCCATTCTGGACATCCTCCACAAAGGGCTTACGCTGGTGGTGGATGAACTGGACACCAGCCTGCACACCCTGCTGGTGCAGGCACTGGTGCGTTTGTTCCACCGGCCTGAAGTCAACACGGGCGGCGCGCAACTCGTCTTCACCACGCACGACACTTCCTTGCTCGATGCCTACGGCCTGTTCCGGCGCGACCAAGTTTGGTTTGTGGAAAAGCGGCCGGATCAAAGTTCGTATGTGTATCCGTTGCTCGACTTCAGCCCCCGCAAAAACGAAGCACTGGAGCGTGGTTATTTGCAAGGGCGCTACGGTGCGCTGCCCGTCCTGCGCAGTGAGGCGCTGGGGGTAAATCACTGATGGGGCGCGACGGCCAAGCCAAAGACCGGCAACTGCGGCGGAACGCGGCCAAGGAAGCCAGGCGTGCCAGCTACGCTCGCATCTTGATCGTGACTGAAGGCAGCAAGACAGAGCCGCTGTACCTGCAAGAAATCCGAGCGGTGCATCAGTTGCATTCGGCCAACGTCGAAGTGCAACCTGGCCAACTGGGCACCGCACCCATCCAAGTGGTGCGCTATGCCCAGCAATTGCTTGAAGAAGGTGACTTGTACAAAGGCATACGACCCAAAAGCTTTGATCAGGTCTACGCCGTGTTTGACCGTGACGAGCACGAAAGCTATTTCAACGCTCTGAGCTTGGCGCAATCACTTGACGGCAAGCTGCGCAACGATGACAGACAGCCAGTCAGCTTCAAAGCCATCGCCTCCGTCCCCAGCTTCGAGCTGTGGCTGTTGTTGCACTACGAAGGCATTCAAGCGCCGATTGGCCGGGATGAAGTGATGCATCGTTTGAAGCACCACATGCCTGGTTATGACAAAGGGGCAGGCGGCGCCTTTGTCGCGACCCGTGACAAGCTAGAAGTGGCAACGCAGCGGGCGCAGGCATTGGCAGCAAAGTTCAGTGCTCACACCGAGCCCGAACCGTTCACCGCGTTGCACGAACTCGTCGCGCTGCTGACTACGCTGCGCGATTGAAGCCCCAAGGACCTCACGGGCCAGGTCATCAAGAAAATGATGGACGTCATCAAAGACTTGGAGACGCAACTGCTTCAACTCTTGATAGACAACGCCCCACCCGAAAAACGCGAAGCCACAGGCAGCCCGCTCAACGGCCCGCAGACCCGCCAAGGGCAGCCGGACGCTGTGGCGGATCAGGGGCAGGTGGATGATTTGTTGGCTAGTTTGGGGTTTTGAGGGGCTTCAAGTCATGCAAAAGCAGTGAACTAATCAATTGAAATTGCAGGATGATGCTTATTTAAAACTATAGTGTTTACTTTTGGGCGAAGTAGAGCTTATGTCCCCCGTGTTCGAGCAGTTCCTTACCGCAAATGCAAGCGCGATATTTGGCTTGCTGGGTGCTATCGGAGGCGGAGGGCTCTCCTTCCTGGCTTCCCTTGTGCTCAAGCGCCTCGAGCTAAACCATCAGATTCGTGCCAAGCTGGTCGATCGTCAAATCGCTGCGCACGAGCGCTTGCTGAAGCTTGCGCAAGACATGAGGGTGAACGTCTCATCTGGAAGCTTTGACGTAACAGGTGAAGTCGAACGTTGGCCAAACATTCTGCAGTCGCGCGAAGTATTCGAGTCCTGGTTCACGGAATTCACAACCGACCAAGTTAAAAGCTCCGCGTGGCTCACAACTGCGGCGAAGCGTGAAGTAGCGTTTGTCCAAGATTACCTTGTCAACCTTCACATTCAACTGAACCAAGTTCCGTCAGAGAAATACCCGCAGCTTGCGCGTTTGGTCCGCCAGGATTTCGTTGATCTTTCGTCCAGCCTGGAGAAAGTGGTCTTCGCATTTTTTGAGAAGGGCATCCTTCTTGCTCAGCCTGACAGTCTCGCGTCCTGGCACAAGTACAAGCGTGGCGTAACAGAGCGCAGATTGAGGGCAACGAGGCTGTTCGAGAACACAAACGTTTTTCAGCGGGCCCGCACTGACCCTTGATGCACCTCGCTCGGTAAGTATGTCCCTAGGCTCACTAGTTTCGCTGCCATCAAAAACTTCGGTGAGCGGCTTCTGCGTAAAAAGTCGAGCAATGAAAAGCTGGTCGCCTCGCGTTGTTAAGTCACGACATCAACAAAATTAGGAGTGCGATTGAAAGCTCAACTTGAACATCAACTACAGGCATTTTTTGGCGCAATTTCGAATTGGCGAATTGCATACAAGGTAGCGCGGCTCCACGTTCTCGGCGTGCGTATTGATGGCATCCTCCAAGCGGTTTCGGCTCGTATCGTTCTTGATGTCGGGGATGACACAGCTTGCAAAGCGCCCTTCCGCTCTGGCCGAATTGAAGCGCATCAAATTTTGTTGGACCAAGTTCTTTTCGATGTGAAGGAAGTTGCGGCGGCACTCGTATCGGTCAACGGCTTTACTTTAGATGGACTAGGGCCGGTCAAGCTTCCGAGTACCGATGAAGTTGGAATCTTCGCTGCGCCGCCAACACTTTTACACCCCGAAGGGCTCAATGCAGGCAATCGCCTAGCAGTGCTCTCCATCGTTGGGAGTCACGTTGACGGCCTGCTTCCGCAGCCAGAGTCAGATTGGTTGCTGAAGGCGGCTGACACCCCCTTTGACTCTGTGCGGGAGTTAAGCGTCGAATTCGGCCTAGGTAATCTCTTAAATGATCGTGCGTCGCTCGAGGTCGTTGCGCGGACAGCCATTGGCGTCCTTGACGAGACAGCAATCAACGGAACTAGAGCGAGCGCTGGCCTATGGATGGCGAATTCTCTTGACCTCGCGCATGCGAAGCTCGGATTTCGCGTCGTCCATCGAGGCGATGTTGTGCAGCGAGGTACGCTTAGCGGTCCCAGTTTGACTTGGAATGAACGCGGCGTCGGAATGATCGGAACTGGGGAATTTGAGGTTCCCGCTGGCTCGGTCGTTCAATACATCGCGTCATACGCCGGGGAAGCCCACAACATCCAGTGGCGGGCGGACCCAACGACTTTTCTGAATCCTCGGGCCGCTGTCTTGTCATTGGTAGATGCGTCGAGTTCCTTGATCAAGTCGTACTTGACACCGGACTTGCCGCCGCGTGGGAAGGCTGCTGATGACTTCGAGGCTGCGATTGGTTGGTTGCTTTGGACCTTGGGATTCTCGGTCGCTTCTTTCGGCACACATCCGAAGACACGAGACAGCTTCGACGTAGTCGCCACAACACATCGTGGGGATTTTTTAGTGGTGGAGTGCACGCTGGGTCTGCTTCGCGCCGACTCCAAATTGTCAAAGCTTGCAGCCCGGACAAGCAGTGTGCGCGATTCGCTTTCAGCTTCCAACATGAAACATTTGCGGGTACTGCCAGTCATCGTTACGGCGATGACAATCGACCAGGTCGCTGCGGACCTGGGCCCGGCCACAGAGCTCGGCATACTCGTGATTACTCGAGAAAATCTTGAAAATATACAGAACGAGTTGATCCGATTCCCTGATGCAGATTCCCTTTTCGAACGCGGTCTCCGTGCAGTCCAAGAACGGCAATCTGCCGACATAGTTCGGAACGCTGAAACAGGATAAGCCCAGCAGCGACTAATGCATCGATGCTTGAGCCATTAACGGTTCCAACCGCTGCGCTGGATGTCGCGATATTGGGAACTCAAGTCATTCGCGCCGTCCCGCCTCACACGGCTAATCCCCGTTTGGCATAGGCTCAAAGCCACGGCCTTGTATTGCATGTAGGGCTTGCCGTCCTGCTGAGCTAATTCGGTACCAGTCAGCGTTGCCAACCTTAATCGCCTCGATTAAGCCGAGTCCGTTCAGTTGGTCGATTAGCACCATTGCTGAGTGAAGCTCCGAGAGTCCCGTAACTCTCGCTAACGACTTCAAACCAAAGTGTGTTTCGTTACGTACGGCGTACAAAGCCGCAGCTTGAAGATGAGTAACTCCGCTCTTGGTCAGTCCGAGCTTTACCCGCTGTGGTATGCCAATCAAATCAGACTCGCTAATTTCATATCTCAAGTGAGCCGCTGGGTCACTAGGCAAACCCTGTGGTTTTATCTCCTCCGGGTCGCCGTTCGAACTTTTTAGCTTCTTGTTTTCCTGAAGTAAAACATCGATTTCGGCCGTTAGTTCTGCTCGCAGTTGCTCAGCCTGCTCTTGATCTTCAAGGCGGCCTTGGCGCTCAGCAAAGCGTTGCAGTCTCAGCTGCTTTGCTTCGGCCTTTGACATCGGAGTCTCTCCCTGGACTTGCAATACCTGTCGAGTCGTTTCTGCTTCTCGTTTTTGCAAGAAGACAGTCGTCCACCGGTTGATAAATGGTGTACCCAGAACCAGCACTACCGCTACACCCATCGGGTAGGCGTAGCCAAAGACAAACCAATCCCAATTTTTCGTGAAAAGCCGCGTATCGATGTACCCAATTTTTTCTTGCCAAGTCCCCTCACCTAAAAGAACAAGTAGCAGCCGAAAATTGATAACAGACCATGCAACGAGGTAGGCCCCAAAAATTGGGTTGACTAGCCGACCACGTAGATAAACCGAAAGTGAGTTTGAAATGTCTCGCCAGGTGTCCATTTTTCTCCATTCGTCAATAAATTATCCCTTTAGTATTATGTCTGGGTGGACCTGAGTTCGGCAGTCAAATTGCGCGCTTCTTGCCTTGTTGGGGGGCAGTAGCTAATTTCAGGATCTGTGATGACGCGCCAGCCAATCCGCAACCGAACTGCACCCCATTCCCCCCGCTGTTCCCCGCATTCAAACCTCCCCACCCCCTCAATAATTTTCAGACAGCCTGCCGTGCCAGTGCTGCTCTGAAAGTGCCCATTGAGCGAAGACAGCGACCTCGAAAAGACAGAAGAGGCCTCGCCCAGGCGGCTTGAAAAAGCGCGTGAGGAGGGGCAGATTGCCCGCTCGCGTGAGCTGGGCACGCTGGTCATGTTGTCTTGCGGCATGGCGGCGCTGTGGGCCATGGGCAGCAGCATGAGCCTGCACTTCAGCCAGGCGCTGCAAATGGGTTTGCACTTTGACCGGGCCACTGCGTTTGAGCCCGACCAGATGCTGCTGCAAGCGGGCTACATGCTCGAACACGCGGCGCTGGCTTTGCTGCCCGTGTTGGGCCTCATGTTTGTGGCGGCGCTGGTCTCGCCCTTGTTGCTGGGCGGCTGGCTGTTGTCCACCGATTCCCTGGGCCCCAAGTTTTCGCGCATGGACCCTGTGGCCGGGCTCAAGCGCATGTTTTCTACCGACGCGCTGGCCGAGCTGATCAAGACGCTGCTCAAGTCGGTGCTCATTGGCGGCGTGGCTTGGTGGGTGCTGTCGCCCCGGCTGCCCGCCATGATGGACTTGATGGGTGCGCCTGTGCACACCGCCATGGCCAGCATGCTGCATCTGCTGGGCGTGAGCTCGGCGCTCATCGTGGCCTCGCTCTTGCTGGTGGCTTTGATTGATGCGCCGTATCAGCTGTGGAGCCACAACCACAAGCTGCGCATGACGCTGGAAGAGGTCAAAAAAGAGAACAAAGAAAGCGACGGCGACCCGCAGGTCAAGGCGCAGATACGCCGGCAGCGCCAGCAAATGGCGCGCCGCCGCATGATGGCCGAGGTGCCCAAGGCTGACATCGTGGTGACCAACCCGACCCACTTTGCCGTGGCGCTGAAGTACGACGACAAAGACGGCAAAACCGGTAAAGGCAGCGGCGCACCGCGCGTGGTGGCCAAGGGCGCTGACCTGGTGGCGCTGCGCATCAAGGCATTGGCGCAAGAGCACCGCATCCCCGTGCTCGAAGCCCCGCCGCTCACGCGCGCCTTGTTCAAACACACCAAGCTGGGCCATGAAATTCCGGTGGCGCTGTACGCCGCCGTGGCTGAAGTGCTGGCTTGGGCCTATCAGTTGGGCAAGCAGCGCGCCGGCGCCAACCTGCAAGAGCCGCGTGACTTGCCGGTGCCTGAAGACATGGACCCTATGAATAAACCTGAATTTGCAGGGGCCGCTGCATGATCGCCACCACACCGCTCGCCCGCTTGCGCCAGGCCTTGCTGGGCGGGGGCGGCAAGCAGCCGGCCAAGGGCATGGTCGGCCCGATTCTGATCATCATGATCTTGGCCATGATGGTCTTGCCGCTGCCAGCTTTCTTGCTGGACTTGCTGTTCACCTTCAACATCGCGCTGTCTGTCATGGTGCTCTTGGTGGCCATGTACACCATGAAGGCGCTGGACTTCGCGGCCTTTCCCGCCGTGCTGCTGTTCACCACGCTGCTGCGCCTGTCGCTCAACGTGGCGTCCACCCGCATCGTGCTGATGGAAGGCCACACCGGCACGGACGCCGCCGGCAAAGTGATCGAGGCCTTTGGTCACTTCTTGGTCGGCGGCAACTTCGCGGTCGGCGTGATGGTGTTCTTGATCTTGATGGTCATCAACTTCATGGTCATCACCAAAGGCGCGGGCCGCATTGCGGAAGTGGGCGCGCGCTTCACGCTAGACGCCATGCCCGGCAAGCAAATGGCCATTGACGCGGACTTGAACGCCGGCTTGATTGGCGAAGACGTGGCCCGCAAGCGCCGCGCAGAAGTGGGCCAAGAGGCCGACTTTTATGGCGCGATGGACGGTGCCAGCAAGTTCGTGCGCGGTGACGCGATTGCCGGCATTTTGATTCTGGTCATCAACATCATTGGTGGCTTGATCATTGGCGTGGCGCAGCACGACATGAGCTTTGCCGACGCCGGCACCACCTACACGCTGCTGGCCATTGGCGACGGCTTGGTGGCGCAGATTCCGGCGCTGGTTATCTCTACCGCCGCAGGCGTCATCGTGAGCCGCGTGGCCACCAACCAGGACGTGGGCGAGCAGCTCACCGGCCAGTTGTTTGCCAACCCGCAAGTGCTGTTCATCACGGCCGGCGTGGTCGGGCTCATGGGCTTGATCCCCGGCATGCCCAACGTGGCTTTCTTGTTGATTGCAGGCGGCTTGGTGTGGCTGGGCCGCAGGCTGACGCAGCGCTCGGCGCAGGCGGCCGTAGTTGCGGCGGCCGTGCCGCCTACGCTGGTTCTACCTGCTGAATCACAAGAGGCTTCTTGGAACGACGTGGCGCTGGTGGACCCGCTGGCGCTTGAAGTCGGCTACCGCCTGATCTCTTTGGTGGACAGTGAACAAAATGGTGAGCTGCTGGGCCGCATTAAAAGCATCCGCAAAAAGTTTGCGCAAGACATCGGCTTTTTGGTGCCGGTTGTTCACATCCGCGACAACCTCGAAATCAAACCCAACGCCTATGTGGTCAAGCTCAAGGGCGTTCCCATTGGGCAGGGTGAAGCGCCGCCCGGCCAATGGATGGCGATCAACCCCGGCGAGGTGAGCAACACGCTGCCCGGCACGCCCACGCAAGACCCGGCCTTTGGCCTGCCCGCCATCTGGATAGACGCTGCGCTGCGCGAGCAAGCGCAGGTGTACGGCTACACGGTGGTCGACGCCAGCACCGTGGTGGCCACGCACTTGAACCACCTGATTCACAGCCACGCGGCCGAACTGCTGGGCCGCCAAGAAGTGCAGCAACTGCTGGACCGCATCGCCAAAGAATCGCCGCTGCTGGTCGATGGCTTGGTGCCCAAGACCTTTCCGCTCACCACCGTGCAAAAGGTGCTGCAAAACCTGCTGGACGAAAGCGTGCCCATCCGCGACATGCGCACGATTCTGGAAGTGCTCACCGAGCACGCGCCGCAAGTCACCGACACCACGGAACTCACAACGCTGGTGCGCTTGGCGCTGGGCCGGGCCATCGTGCAGCAGCTGTTTCCTGAGCATCAAGAGCTGCCCGTGATTGCGCTGGACGCCACGCTGGACCGCGTGCTGCTGCAAGCCCTGAGCAGCAGCAAAGGCCTGGAGCCGGGCCTGGCCGACCAGTTGCTGCAACAAACCCAAGACGCCATGCAGCGCCAGCAAATGCAGGGCCTGCCCAGCGTGCTGGTGGTGCAACCTGCGCTGCGCGTGCTGCTCAGCCGATTTCTTCGCCGCAGCCTGCCGCAGCTTCAAGTGCTGTCGCAAGCTGAGATCCCTGATTCCCGTCACATCCGCGTGACCAGCGCCATCGGAGGCAACGCGTGAACCCCAACTCTTCTGCACACGCCATGAACAACACACCGCAGTTCACCATCCCCCAACGCTTTGAGGCGGCCTCCAGCCGCGAGGCCTTGCGCCTGGCACGCGAGCAACTCGGGCCTGATGCGATGGTCATGTCCAGCCAGGTCACGGCCACGGGCGTGGCGATTGTGGCGGTGGCTGAAGTGCTGGCCCCGATGGCAAAGGCTGCATTCAAGCCCGCCCTGTTGCCCGCCGTTTTATCCGAAGCTCCTTCAGTCAGCAGCCCCAGCGGCTCAGACACCGTGCTGCGCGAGATCCACGCCATGCGCGGCATGATTGAAGAGCAACTGGCCAGCCTGGTGCGGCATGACGCCGAGCGGCAAGCGTGGTCGGCGCAAGTCACACGAGTCCTGCCCAACTTTCAGGCAGACGCCGCATCAGCCCAGCCCGATCCTTTGCGTGCTCAGTTGCTGCGCATCATGCTGGGCGCAGGCCTGAGCCCCCGCTTGGCCCGCAGCACGCTGGCGGCTTGGCCAGGTGCAAGTCATGCAAGCCATGCAAGCCATGCAGGCCCCCAAAGTCTGGCCACTGCCATCAACTGGCTCAAAGCCACGCTGGCCAAGCAGTTGCCGGTGCTGGGCAATGAAGACGCCTTGATGGACGAAGGCGGCGTGTATGCACTCGTCGGCCCCACGGGTGTGGGCAAAACCACCACCACCGCCAAGCTGGCCGCCCGCTGCGTGATGCGCTTTGGCGCTGAGCATTTGGCGCTGGTCACCACAGACACCTTCAGGATCGGCGCGGTGGAGCAGTTGCGCATTTATGGCGAAATTTTGGGCGTGCCGGTGTACGCCGTGCAAGGTGCAGACGAACTCGATGGGCTGCTGACGCAGCTGCGCGGCAAGCACATGGTTTTGATAGACACCGTGGGCATGAGCCAGCGCGACCGCGCCGTGGCCGACCAGCTGGCGCTGCTTTCAGCGCCCAAGCGGCAGGTCAAGCGGTTGCTGCTACTCAACGCAGCCAGCCAGGGCGACACGCTGGACGAAGTGGTGCGCGCTTATCAAAACGTGGCCGGCTGCATCTTCACCAAGGTAGACGAGGCCGTACACAGCGGCGCACTGATTGACATTGCCATTCGCGAGAAACTGCGCGTGCATTACGTGGCCAACGGTCAGCAAGTGCCCGAAAACTTGCTGCTGGCGAGCGCCGAGTCGCTGGTAGACAGCGTGCTGGCCGTGCGCGCGCCCAGTGCCTGGATTGATGCGGAGCCCGTTCAAATTTTGAGGGCTGTGGTGCATGCGCTGCCCGACGACAGCCAGGGCTTGCGGTCTGCAGCGGCACAACTTGAATCAGCGCCCCTGGCTTACGCCGCTACGCGCGCGCTCTGGCAAGGCCAAGCCGCAGAGCCCGGCCTGGCGCCCGAGGTGCAAGCGGCCGGGTACTTGCTCGCCATCACGGGCAAGAGCAGTCACATCAGCAGCAGCGCCCACAGCACGCTCATGCTGTCTGCACAAGACGGCACGCCCGTGCTGGCGCCCACCGCGTGCGCGGGGGATGCGCCTGACGGCGTGCAGACCACAGTGACCAGCCTGCACGGCCAGCCCGTGGTGCATGTGCTGGGCAAGCCACCCCGCCATGACCAGGCCCAAGCCTGGGCGCAAAACGGTTTGCGCTGGGTGGCGCAGGGCTGTGCGGCCGTGCGTGTGAAAGGCCCATTGCCCACGCTCGCCCACGTGCTCAAGTCCTTGAGCTTTGGTCCGGCATCAGCCACCACCTACCGTCGCAAGCCGGCCATGCAGTCGCTCCTTGAGATGGAGCTTGAACTGCTGGACGATGACGGCTGCAGTTCTGTAAACGCCACTGCCACCGCCAACACCACGCGCGTGCGCTGCGTCTTCAAACGCATCAGCGATGCACAAGGCAAGGCGCTGGCCCACAGTTTTGTGCTGTGCCCGCCCAGCCTGCAAGTGCCAGCGGCGCAACTGGTGCAGTGGCCTGTGTGGCGCACTGATGCCGAGCCTTATTTCAAGTTGCTCACGCATGCCCTGGCGCAAGCTCTGCCCACACCCGTGGGCACGCCGCAGCACTTTGCGCTGGCGGCGCAGGCCTGCACCACGGTGTACCGCTTGCAGCGCCTGGACGTCGAGCAAGGCGATGCCACGCGCAAGCTGCTGGCCCAACTGGCGGGACGACCTTTGCGCCCCAGCCAACCCATCACCGGGCCAACGTTGATCGACGGCCTGGCCAAGTTCATGGCCTTGCTTGATGCGCTGCCGCCAGCGCCCCAGGCATAAGGCGGCTGCCTTGCCAAGCTGGCCCGACATGATTGATTTGCCTGACACGGTTGCCCTGCTGGCGGTGGGCGGGGCGCACCCCGGCGCGGACCAGGCGGCTGGCCTGCGCCAGCTCATGGCGCGGCGCGTTTCAGCGCCCGCAGCCTCGGCTTCAAGAGCGAAGGGAAGGGCGACGCAGCCGCTGTGTCTAGGACTTCTCGCACAAGACCCGACGCTCGCCGCTTGGCTTTGCGAGCAGCTGGCCGTGGTCGAAGTGCAGGCCTTGCCATTGAAAGCCAGCGGCAAAGCGCAGGTGCTGCTGGCCGTGCCTGCGCATGCCCAAGCCTTGCCGCAGTCACTCACCTGGGCTTATGCGCATATCAAGCGCACCGCCCAGCGCGACGGCACCTTGGCCCCCGCGCAGCGCCTGCTACCGCGCCTGCACCTCTTGCTGGTCGGCGTGCCAGACGCAGCGCTGGGCCAGCAAGCCTTGGCCAATCTGAGCGCGGCTGTGCGGCAGCACCTGAGCCTGGCTTTGCCGCCCGGTGCCTGGCTGTGCAGTCAAGACCGCGCCCGCCTGGCGCTGGACTTCTGCCGCCTGGCCGCTGAGCTCCGTCAGTGGCCCGTCACTTAATCATCGCGCTGCACATGTACACCGCCCAAGGCAAGATCGTCGCCGCCCAGCCCAGCAGCCTGCTCACAGACTACGCGCCGCTGGTGCGCCGTCTGGCGCTGCAGCTGATGGCCAAGCTGCCGTCGAGCGTGGAGCTGGACGACTTGATTCAGGTCGGCATGATGGGCCTCTTGGACGCCAGTCAAAAGTTTCAGGACGACCAGCGCGCCAAGTTTGAAACCTACGCCACGCAGCGCATTCGCGGCGCCATGCTTGATGAATTGCGCGCCAACGACTGGGCCTCACGCAGCCTGCGCCAGCAGTCGCGCCAGGTGTCCAAGGCCGTGCAGGCGCAAGAACAAAAGCGCGGCCGCGCCCCGACGGAAGCCGAGATTGCCGAAGAGATGGCTTTGCCGCTGGCCGACTACCAGCATTTGCTGGGCGATATTCAGGGTTGCCAGCTGGTCTACTACCAGGCGCATGAGTCGCCTGATGGTGAGCAAGACAGCAGTTTTTTAGACACGCATGCCTTAAGCGATGGCGAGTCGCGTAGTGACACGCAGAACCCGCTGGAGCAGTTGCTTAAAAGCGGTTTGCGAAAGCAATTGGTCAAGGCGCTGGACGCGATGCCCGAGCGCGAGCAGTTGTTACTGAGCCTGTATTACGAGCAAGAACTGAACTTGCGAGAGATAGGCGCGATCATGGAAGTCACGCAATCGCGTGTGTGTCAGTTGCACAGCCAGGCGATATGTCGTTTGCGGAGTTTGCTGGGGGATGCGGTGGATTGAGGCTGGGTCGGGTCGGGTCGGGGTCGGGTTCGGGGAGGCGTTTAGGCCGGGCGGCGGCCGGCAGGCGCTGCGCCGCTCATGTCCCCCGGCGGCCTGCGGCCGCCTCCTCCTTTACTTCGCTTTGCAGCGCCTACCGGCCACCGCCCGGCCTAAACGCCAGCAGTGCCCACCCGGCGCCGTTGGGACCGGCCGCTAACCGGCCCAGCCGCTAAGCCCGCTAACTGGCCCCAGAACCTAGCCGCTGGCCAGTCTGTGACCTTGGCCGCTGCCTGAGGCGTGTCCACCGTCTGGGCCGTACAAGGCTTGACTGCCCGGTTGAGCACGTCGCAAAGCTTCCCTTGTGAAATCCAGATGCGTGTGAACCATCACGCCGTTGCGGTGGTTGCGTTCCTTGGCGCTGGCAGCGCGCGCTTGCAGTTGTTGCCATGCGCTTTGCAAGGCTTGACCACCGGCCGCGGCCATGGCGTCAGCGCCTGCGCGGTCGGCGCTGTAACCCAACTCGACCTGCTGCGCTTCGCGTTCCTGATCCAGCTTCGAGATCAGCGTACCCAGTTCGGCCTTGCGTTTGACCAGGCCGGGCAGGGCGCCGAAGTCCCCGCTTTGCATGGCGGCGGCTTCCTGGTCCAGCACCTCGATGTACTGGCCCAGGCTTTGGTGCTGGCGGTGCAAATGGGCGATCAGGCGAAACATCATTGGGGATACCAGTACTTTTCAGTGCGTGTCAGTGCGTGTCAGTGCGTGTCAGTGTTTTTGGCTTTGCACAAGTTCTTGCGCGCTCGCCAAAAGGCCGTCGGCAATGCGGCCGGTGTTGACCACGTAGCGGCCGGCGCTGATGCTGGCGCGGATCTCGGCCACCTTGGCGGCGTCAAAGTCGCCGTGGGTGCTCATGAGCTGGGCGGCGGCTGCGGGGGTGCTGGCTGCGCTGGCGCTGCTGACGGCAGACGTCGCCGAGATTGCTGGGGTCGCTGGGCTGGCGCCATTGCCCTTGCCAGTCACCAGCGGTTTGTTGGCCTTCAGGCTGCCGGAGCTGTCGATGATTTTCATGATGTTCCTCGGTGGGGCCAGGGTGCTAAGACGGGGCCAATGGAGCCCTTGTATGCATTAACGGCAGACCAGCGCAAATGTTGAGGCAGATCAAAGGCAAGGCGGCACAAAAACCTGTAACAGTTCAGCCGCCGCGCGCCACCGTCCCGTCGGCTTGCACCACACCACTGAGCACCTGCCCGCCTTGCATGCGCACCTGCACGGTGCTGCCCACGGCTGCGCTGGTGAGCGCTTTGCCTTCGGCGCTGGTGACAAAACCATTGCCGCGCTGAACGAGTTTGACCACCTGGCCTTGCAGCACCAGGCTGGGGTGGCGCAACATGTCGCGCCGCAGTGGGGCGCCTGTGGCCAGCGCGTTCACGGCCAGCGTGCCTTCAAGCTGCGCGGCGTCCACCACCACGGTGGCGGGCAGGGTGCTCAGGTCACCCTCGCGGCGTTCGGCGTCGGTGGCCGTCAGAGTTTGCCCGGCGCCAATGGCGCGCGCGGCCACAAAGTAAGGCCCGTGCACCGCCACATGCGCGGCCACATAACGCGTCCAGGGCTGGCTGCTGTTGCAGCGCACGCCCACGGACACCCGGCCCCAGGCCTTGGTGCCCGCCGGTAAAAAAGCCTCGGGTGCCTGATCGCAAGCCGGCAGCGGACCGCTTTGCGGCTGTATCAGTTTGATGCGTACCTCACCGCTGAGGCCAGCAGCCTGGCTGCGCAGGTAGGCCTCGACCACCGGGGCGGCGGTGCCGGTCAGGGGCGTGTCGATGTTGCTGTTGTTGTTCGCTGAATCAACAGCCGTCTGCGCATGCGCGCGCGGGGACGCGAAGGGCGCCAGCACCAGCAGCGTGCCAATGCCTAGCGTGGCGGTCACGCCAGCCACGGTGGACAGCAGGTTGAGGTAACGAAGCAGGGTGTTCTTGGATGCCATAAGGCCGAAATTCTAGAAACGGCAGGCGGCTTCAGATGGCGTGAAGTGCAGGCCTAAGCCGCGCTTGTTCGCCCGATTGATTTGCACCTTGCGCCCCGAGAATTATTTTCAACAAGGGGCAGACCCTCACACCAACAAGGGACAAGGCGGCCAACATGATGAACAAACTCGACGCGGCACTGCGCTTTCACCAAGACGCCTTGAGCCTGCGTGCACAGCGCCAGGAAGTGCTGTCCACCAACATCGCCCACGCAGACACACCCAACTACAAGGCGCGTGACTTTGACTTTGGCGCGGCACTCGCGCAAGCCGTTGAACGTGGCCAAGGCGGTTCCGGCGGCCAAGGCACATCGATGCAAACCACGTCGGCCCGGCACATGGCAGGCAACGCTTCGGCCAGCGGCACACCCGGCCCCTCAGAACTTTTGTACCGCACACCCACGCAGTCCAGCATGGACGGCAACACCGTGGAGATGGACGCCGAGCGCGTGCAGTTTGCAGACAACGCGGCGCGCTACGAGGCCAACCTCACGGTCATGTCGGCCAAGATCAAAGCGCTGTTGTCCGCCGTTCAGTAAGCCGGAGCCATCTATGCCCATCAGCAGCAACTCACTTGGAATTTTTGGCGTCACAGCGTCGGCGCTCACGGCGCAGTCGCAGCGCATGAACGTGACCGCTAGCAACCTGGCCAATGCCGACAGCGTGACCGGCCCGGACGGCAAGCCTTACCGCGGCCGCCATGTGGTGTTTGAAATGACGCCTTCGGGTGATTCCGAAATTGGCGGCGTCACGGTGTCGCATGTGATTGAAGACAGCTCCCCGCTGCGTCTGATTCACGACCCCAAAAACCCGCTGGCCAACGACGAAGGCTATGTGGCCATGAGCAACGTGAACCCTGTCGAAGAGATGGTCAACATGATCTCAGCCTCGCGCTCTTACCAGGCCAACGTCGAGGTGCTCAACACCGCCAAGACCCTGATGCTCAAGACGCTGACGCTGGGGCAATAAGCCTCTTAGCCACAGCCCTCGCCGTACATAGAAAGATCACCATGTCGATTGCCGCTTTGAACGCCCTTGCCGCTCCCGCGCAAGGTGCGACGTCCATCACCTCCGCCACAGCCGCCCTGCCCAAAGCGAATGGCGCCGAGGCCGAACAGCGCTTTTTAAAACTGCTGGTCACGCAGCTCAATAACCAGGACCCGCTCAATCCGCTGGACAACGCGCAACTCACCTCGCAACTCGCGCAAATGAGCACCGTTACCGGCATTGAAAAACTCAACACGGCCTTCGAGTCGATGCTGGCGCAAAGCGGCTCGTCGCAGGTGCTGCAGTCGGCCAACCTGATTGGTCGCACGGTGCTGGTGCCGGGGCAAGACATTCAAAACCTGCCCGGCCAGCCCAGTCACTTTGGCGTGGATTTGCCGCACGGCGCGGACGCCGTGACCGTGAGCATCACCGCGCCCAACGGCGACGTGGTGCGCAGCTTTGATCTGGGCGCGCAAGGCCCCGGTGTGCAGACCCTGGCCTGGGATGGCCTGGGCGCTAACCAAGCGGCCTTGCCCGCAGGCAACTACCGCGTGAATGTTGAAGCCCGCATTGGCGAGGGCAAGGTGGCTGCCGAGGCCTTGGCTTTTGCCCGCGTGGGCAGCGTGTCGCAGGGCGCAAGCGGTACAGGAGGCGTGACGCTGGACTTGGCTTCAGGTGTCAAGGCACCGCTGTCGGCGGTGCGCTTGATCCTCTGAAGCTGACCGGAAAAACGGACTCTGACCCCCATTAACTAAAAGGAGCACACCATGGGTTTTGCACAAGGCGTGAGCGGACTGAATGCAGCCGCCAGCAATCTCGACGTGATCGGCAACAACATTGCCAACTCGGGCACGATGGGTTTCAAGGCGGGCACGGCTTTGTTTGCCGATGTGTACGCGGGCTCGCGCGTCGGCCTGGGCACGCAGGTGTCTGGCATTTCGCAAAGCTTCACGGCTGGGGCGGTGCAAAGCAGCGCCCGCGCGCTCGATGTCGCCATCGTCAACGGCGACGGATTTTTCAGGCTGGCATCACCGGGTGGTGAGGTCGCGTATTCACGTAACGGCCAGTTCAATCTGGACAAAGACGGCGCCATCGTCAATTCATCGGGCTGGCAATTGACCGGCTTCCAGGTGGGTGCCAACGGCACGGTGGCCGGTGGCAGCCCTGCGCCTTTGCGCTTGCCGGCCACGGCCATGGCGCCGCAGGCCACGGGGCAGGTGGGCGCGCAATACAACCTGGACTCGCGCAGCGTGGCGCCTACGGCCACACCGTTTGACCCTAACAACTCGGCCACCTACAACTACGCCAACGCGCTCACGATGTTCGACTCGCTGGGCAACTCGCACGAGCTGTCCAGCTTCTTCGTCAAGACCGGCGCCAACACCTGGGACGTATACGCCACCGCCGACGGCTCGGCGCTGGACCCGGCGACAGGCATCGTGGTGCCGCCGGCCACAGCAGCCGTCGTCAGCAGCCTGGTCTTCAATGCCAATGGCGAACTCACCACGCCGGCCGACGGCAAGATGACCGTGGCCGGCTTGAACTTTGGCAACGGCTCGGCCAACCTGGCCATGACGCTGGACCTGACGGGCACCACGCAGTTCGGCAACGGCAACGACGTGAAAAAGCTCACGCAAGACGGCTACACCTCGGGCCAGTTGGTGGCCTTTGCGATCAACCAGGACGGCACGGTCACCGGCAAGTATTCGAACGAGCAGACCAATGTGCTGGCGCAAATCGTGTTGTCGTCTTTCGTCAACCCGAACGGCTTGCAGCCCAAGGGCGACAACGTCTGGGCCGAGACCGCATCGTCCGGTCAGCCTTTGACGGGCGCACCCGGCAGTGGCACCAAGCTCGGTGCGCTGTCGTCCGGCGCACTCGAAGCGTCCAACGTCGACCTCACGGCCGAACTGGTGAACCTGATCATTGCGCAGCGCACTTACCAGGCCAACGCGCAGACCGTCAAAACCCAAGACCAGGTCATGCAGACCCTGGTCAACATGCGCTAAGCATGAGAAGGCCGAGGCCCGTATGGACCGCATGATCTACATCGGCATGACCGGTGCCAAGCAATCGATGGAGCAGCAAGATGCCATTGCCAACAACATTGCCAACGTGTCCACGCCCGGCTTTCGGGCGCAGATCAACCACTTCAGGGCTGTGCCCGTGGTGGGTGCAGAGCTGCAAACCCGCGCCGCCGTGATCTCGGCCACCGGGGGCGCCGACATGCGCACCGGCCCCTTGATGCAGACCGGCCGGCCCATGGATGTGGCCATCATGGGTGAAGGCTGGCTGGCCGTGCAGCTGCCCGAAGGCGGCGAAGCCTATACCCGCGTGGGCAACCTGCAGGTCGGCCCGGAAGGCCAGCTCACCACCATGGATGCGCGCCCGCTGATGGGCGAGGGCGGCCCGGTGGTGGTGCCACCGGGCGTGCAGGTCACGGTCGGTGCTGACGGCTCCATCAGCGCCGGTGCCGGCGATGCCAATGGCAATGGCATGACCACTGTGGGCCGCTTGAAGCTGGTCAACCCCGACATGCGCGACATGGAGCGCCGCGACGACGGGCTCTTTCATATGGCCGATGGCAATGCCCTGCCGCAAGCCGTGGCCGGCGTGCAGCTGGTCACCGGTGCGCTTGAAGGCAGCAACGTGAACGCGGTCGAAGCCATGGTCAGCATGATTTCAAACGCTCGCCGCTACGAGATGCAGATGAAGACGCTGCAGACCGCCGAGGCCAATGCGCAGCACGCTGACAAGCTGCTGGCCGCCAGCTAAGCCCCCCTTTTTTCAGGAGACACCCATGATTCGCTCCCTCTGGATCGCCAAGACTGGCCTCGATGCCCAGCAAACCCAAATGGACGTGGTGGCCAACAACCTGGCCAACGTGGGTACCACCGCCTTCAAGCGCAGCCGCGCTGTGTTCGAAGACCTGATGTACCAAAAGGTGCGGCAGGCCGGTGGCCAGACCTCCGACCAGACGCGCCTGCCTTCAGGCCTGCAACTGGGCACGGGCGTGCGCATCGTGGCCACCGAGCGCATTCACACGCAGGGCAACCCCACCAAGACGGACAACAACAAAGACGTGTCCATTAACGGCAACGGCTTTTTTCAGGTGCAGATGCCGGACGGCACCACGGCTTACACGCGGGACGGTTCCTTTCAAACCGATGCAAATGGTCAGTTGGTCACGGCCAGCGGCTATGCCATTTCGCCGGCCATCACCTTGCCGCCCAACAGCACCAGCTTGTCGATTGGCCGTGACGGCACGGTGGCTGTGACGCAGGCGGGCAGCACGGCCAGCGTGCAGGTTGGGCAGATTCAACTGGCCACCTTTCTCAACCCCACAGGCTTGCAAAGCAACGGCGAAAACTTGTACGTTGAAACCGATGCCTCAGGCGGCGCCAACCAGACGGTGCCCGGCCAGAACGGCGCGGGCTCGCTCAATCAGGGCTACATCGAATCGTCGAACGTGAATGTGGTCGAAGAGCTGGTCAACATGATCCAGACGCAGCGTTCCTACGAGATCAATTCCAAAGTGGTGCAGACGTCGGACCAGATGCTGGCGCGGCTGGGTCAGCTTTAAGGCTTGAAACCATGCACGCGATGAAAGCGCTCATGAAGCTGCGCCTGAACAGCCTCGGCTGGAGCCTGTGCCTGACGCTGGCCGCCTGCGCCATCGGCTTGCTGCTGGGCGGCTGCGCGCAGCTGCCGCGCGAGCCGCTGGTGCAAGGCCCCACCACAGCCCGCCCCGCCGAGCGCGTGGCCATGGCCGCGCCGCAGTACGGCGCCATCTACAACAGTGGCCGCAGCGCGCAGGCGCTGTTTGAAGATCGCCACCCGCGTGAGGTGGGTGACACGCTGACCATCATCGTCAGCGAAAACGTGAGCGCCAGCAAAAGCGCAGACACCAACAGCAGCCGCAACGGCTCGGCCTCGCTGGAGCTGGGCGGCGTGCCGCGCCTGCTGGGTGGTTTGCTATCGGCGAAAGACAACGTGAGCATGGGCGGCAAAAACACGCTCAGCGCCGGTGGCGACGCGAAGGCGTCCAACAACTTTGAGGGTGTGATCACCGTCACCGTGACAGAGATGCTGCCCAACGGCAACCTGCGCGTGAGCGGTGAAAAACAGATGCTGATCAACCAGGGCACGGAGTTCATTCGCTTTTCTGGCGTGGTCAACCCACGCACGCTGAGCGCTGTGAACAGCGTGATGTCCACCCAGGTGGCGGACGCGCGCATTGAATACAGCGGCAAGGGCTTTATTGACGAAGCCCAGACCATGGGCTGGTTGCAGCGCGTGTTCCTGAACGTCTTGCCTTTCTAGTTTTCGTAAATCGCAAAGCCGGCCATGACCTCGCAAATTTTTCTCCGCATCAAAGCCTTGACCGGGCTGTTGTGCCTGGCCGCGTGCCTGGCGGGCATGGCAGGGCCGGCGCAGGCCGAGCGCCTGAAAGACCTGGCCAGCGTGCGCGGCGTGCGTGACAACCAGTTGCTGGGCTACGGCCTGATGGTCGGCCTGGACGGCAGCGGCGACCAGACCGCGCAAACGCCTTTCACCTCGCAAAGCATGTTGAACATGCTCACGCGCCTGGGCATCACCTTGCCGCCCGGCACGCCCATGCACCTGAAAAACGTGGCCGCCGTCATGGTCACGGCCACGCTGCCCGCCTTTGCCCAGCCGGGGCAGACGCTGGACATCACGGTGTCGTCCGTGGGCAATGCCCGCAGCCTGCGCGGCGGCACGCTGCTGATGACGCCGCTCAAAGGCGCGGACAACCAGGTCTACGCCGTGGCGCAGGGCAGCATGGTGGTGGGCGGCGCCATGGCCGACGCCAATGGCAGCCAGGTCAAGATCAACCAGCTCAGCTCGGGCCGCATTCCGGCCGGTGCCTTGATCGAGCGGGCTGTCGCTTCGCCCCTGGGCGAAAACGACGCGCTGGTTCTGGAACTCTCGCAAACCGACTTTGGTACCGCGCAGCGCGCAGCCGACGCCATCAACCGCAGCTTTGGCCCTGGCGTGGCCGAGGCGGTGGACGGCCGCGTGATCCGCGTGGCGGCGCCCGAGCAAGCACAGCGCGTGGGCTTTTTGGCACGGTTGCAAGACATTGAAATTGCGCCTTCGCAGGCCACAGCGCGCGTGGTCATCAATGCCCGCACCGGCTCTGTGGTGATGAACCAGGCAGTGCGCATCCAGGACTGTGCGGTGGCGCACGGCAGCTTGTCGGTCATCATCAACAGCCAGCCCGTCATCAGCCAGCCCAATGCGCTGTCGGGCGGTACCACGGTGACCGCGCAGCGTTCCCAGATCGAGTTGAGCCAAGCCAACGGCGCGCTTCAAATCGTGCCCGCTGGCGTGTCGTTGACGGATGTCGTCAAGTCGCTCAATTCCCTGGGCGCCAATCCGCAGGACTTGATTTCTATCTTGCAGGCCATGAAGGCTGTGGGCGCGTTGCGTGCCGAGCTGGAAGTGATCTAAGGCCATGGACGCGCGCGCTGCTTTGCCCGCCATGACCGCCTTGGGCGCCGACAGCGGCGCGCTGGACCAGCGGCTGTCTTTTGACGTGCAGGGTGTAGACGCACTGCGCCGCACAGCCCGTCAGTCGCCGCAAGAAGGCTTGCGTCAGGCGTCCAAGCAGTTTGAAGTGTTGTTCATGGGCATGCTGCTCAAAAGCATGCGCGAGGCCACGCCCAGCGAAGGCCTCTTCAGCAGCCAGACCGAGAAAACCTACACCTCCATGCTGGACCAGCAACTGGCGCAAAAAATGTCGGGTCGCGGCCTGGGCCTGGCCGAAGCCATGTATGCGCAGCTGAGCAAATCCTTGGGGCCCGAGGTGACGCCTAGCGCATTGCCCACCATGCGTCCCGCATCGCTTGCCCCAGCACGCGCGGCCGATGTGTCGGCTTACGAAAAGATGTACGAGAGCGCCACCGCAGAGGCAAGTTTCAGCCGCAGCCAGTTGCCGCAAGCGCATGTTGAAAACTTTGTGGCCCGCCTGCTGCCCGCCGCGCAGCGCGCCAGCCAGGCCAGCGGCGTGCCGGCGCAACTCATCATGGCCCAGGCCGCGCTCGAATCAGGCTGGGGCCGGCGCGAGATCAAGGGCGAGATTGGTGGCCAAAGCGGTCAGCCCACCTTCAACCTTTTTGGTATTAAGGCTGACAAATCCTGGAAAGGCCCGGTCGCCGAAGTCACCACCACCGAGTACGTGCGTGGCAAGGCCGAACAAACCCTGGCCAGCTTTCGCGTTTACGGCTCGTACGACGAAGCCTTTGCCGACTACGCCCGCTTTTTGACCAGCAACCCGCGCTACGCCAGTGTGCGCTCAGCGCCTGATGCGGCCGAGGCCGCGCACGGCCTGCAGCGAGCGGGCTACGCCACCGACCCGGACTACGGCAGCAAGCTGGTTCGGATCATGAAGCAGCTCTGATTTCTCCGAGATTTCTTTAACGCTCCCAACCGGCCTCTGCACAAACCCTATGAAAAATCTCGCTATCGGAAGCCGTCTGGGCTTGGGCTTTGCGGCCGTTCTTGTGCTGTTGCTGGCGACAGCAGGCGTGGGCTGGTGGGGCCTGCAATCTATGGGCGCTGCCACCACACGCTTAGCCGGTGAAGCCCTGCAAAAAGAACGCCTGGCCGCTGAGTGGCTGGTGGCCACCAGCAGCAACAGCGTGCGCACTTTCGCCATGGTCAAAAGCACCGACCCTGAAGACCAAAAGGCCTTTCAGAAAGCCATCAGCGAGACCAGTCAAAAAATTACCGGCATCTCCAAAGCCCTGAAGGAGCGGCTGGACACCGACGCGGAAAAGCAGCTCTTCGAGGACAGCGTGGTCAAGCGCGGCGACTACATCGCGCTGCGCGGCCTCGCCGTCAAGCTCAACGCCGATGGCCAGCGTGCTGCCGCCATGCAGCTGGTGGACAGCAAGCTGGTGCCCGCACTTGAAGCCTATGACGCCAGCATCAAGGCCATGCTGGTGCATCAGCGCGGCGTGATCGACCAGAACATGCAAGAGATTCATGCGCTGGACGATTTGGGCGAACGCAGCTTGCTGGCACTGACGGCCACGGCCTTGTTGCTGGGCGCCAGCTTGGCGTGGTGGCTCACACGCGGCATCACGCAGCCCCTGCAAGAAGCCATGGCTGCGGCGAACGCTGTGGCGGCCGGCGATCTGGATTTGCACATCGTGGTGCGCTCCACCGACGAAACCGGCCAGCTGATGCAAGCCCTGCAAGCGATGAGTGAAAAGCTGGCCTTCACGGTGAGCAACATTCGCCAGTCCAGCGACACCATTGCCACAGCGTCTGGCGAAATCGCCGCAGGCAACCAGGACCTGTCGTCGCGCACCGAGCAGCAAGCCAGTTCTTTGGAAGAAACCGCAGCGTCGATGGAAGAACTCACCAGCACCGTCAAGCAAAACGCAGACAACGCACGCCAAGCCAATCAACTCGCTGAGACAGCTTCGAGCGTGGCCCTGCGTGGCGGCACGGTGGTCAGCCTTGTGGTGGGCACCATGGGCTCGATCAACGAGTCCTCACGCAAGATCGTGGACATCATTGGCGTGATCGATGGCATCGCTTTTCAGACCAACATCCTGGCGCTGAACGCAGCGGTGGAAGCCGCCCGCGCTGGTGAACAAGGCCGGGGCTTTGCAGTGGTGGCCGCTGAAGTGCGCAACCTGGCCCAGCGCTCTGCTGCTGCTGCCAAAGAAATCAAGACCTTGATCGGCGACTCGGTGGACAAGGTCGAAGAAGGCAGCCGCCAAGTGGCTGAAGCCGGCAAGACCATGGAAGAAATCGTGGGCAGCGTCAAGCGCGTCACCGACATCATGGCCGAGATCACGGCGGCCAGCCAGGAGCAGACCCAAGGCATCGAGCAGATCAACCAGGCGATTGCGCAGATGGACCAGGTCACCCAGCAAAACGCCGCGCTGGTGGAAGAAGCGGCTGCCGCTGCGGCCTCGCTGCAAGAGCAAGCCGGTGGGCTGACGCAAGTGGTCAGCGTATTCAGGCTCGATGCGTCAGCTGCCTGCTAAGTCGGTGCTCATTTTTTTAACTCAAAGCAAGCCATGAGCGATATCGAAAAATACCTGAACCTGCATTACCAAAGAGCCGACCGAATCATGCTGCCACTGGTGTGGCTGCTGTTTGCCATGTCGCTGGCCTTGTCGGGCTGGCATGACACCATGGGGTGGGCGCTGGTGATCGGCTTGCCTGCGGCCAGCATCGCCACAGCGATGATTTTTGGCTCGCCCGGCTCCTTGATGACGCGATCGACGGTTGCTGCTGTCGTGATGGTTTTTGCAGGGCTGCACATTCACCAGGCGGCTGGCACGAGTGAGCTGCACTTCGGAATTTTTGTGCTGCTTGCCTTTTTACTGGTTTACCGACATTGGTGGGTCATCGTGGTCGGGGCGGGCGTCATTGCTGTTCACCATTTAAGTTTCAACTACCTCCAGCAATGGGGTTATGGCGTCATTTGTTTCACCCGGCCAGGTTTGGGCACGGTGGTGGCCCATGCCGCCTATGTGGTGGTGGAGGCGGCAGTGCTGTCTTACCTTGCCATCTTGATGCACCGTGAAGTCGTGCAGTCGGCCGAGCTGGACATTCGCGTGGTGGCGCTTTCTGCCGGCGGCAAGGGTGACATTGACCTGTCAGGCATGGCGACCCCAGCCCAAAGCAAAAGCGCCAAAGACCTGGACGGCGTGTTGGCAACGCTGCGCCGGGCTGTCACGGCCGTCAGAAATGGCGTCGCCACGATAGCCACAGCCTCCGGCGAAATCGCCGCAGGCAACCAGGACCTGTCCTCACGCACCGAGCAGCAAGCCAGTTCTTTGGAAGAATCCGCGGCGTCGATGGAAGAACTCACCAGCACCGTCAAGCAAAACGCAGACAACGCACGCCAAGCCAATCAACTCGCTGAGACAGCTTCGAGCGTGGCCCTGCGTGGCGGCACGGTGGTCAGCCTTGTGGTGGGCACCATGGGCTCGATCAACGAGTCCTCACGCAAGATCGTGGACATCATTGGCGTGATCGATGGCATCGCTTTTCAGACCAACATCCTGGCGCTGAACGCAGCGGTGGAAGCCGCCCGCGCTGGTGAACAAGGCCGGGGCTTTGCAGTGGTGGCCGCTGAAGTGCGCAACCTGGCCCAGCGCTCTGCTGCTGCTGCCAAAGAAATCAAGACCTTGATCGGCGACTCGGTGGACAAGGTCGAAGAAGGCAGCCGCCAAGTGGCTGAAGCCGGCAAGACCATGGAAGAAATCGTGGGCAGCGTCAAGCGCGTCACCGACATCATGGCCGAGATCACGGCGGCCAGCCAGGAGCAGACCCAAGGCATCGAGCAGATCAACCAGGCGATTGCGCAGATGGACCAGGTCACCCAGCAAAACGCGGCATTGGTCGAAGAAGCGGCTGCCGCTGCGGCCTCGCTGCAAGAGCAGGCGGGTGGTTTGACGCAGGTGGTCAGCGTGTTCCGCCTGGCTGCCTGAACGCCTGGAGCCAAGACCAACAGCTTGAAACAAATCAAGGGCCATCCAGGCCTTTGGACCCCTACGCATTACCCGGCCTTGTGCCGTTAAAGAGAAAACCCCTTCAAGGAATCTATGTCCAGCCACACCACTGCACCGCCAGAAGCCGCCCACAAGGCCACGGCTCACGAATTCCTCGCCTTCACGCTGGGTCAGGAGGAGTACGGCATCGATATTCAAAAAGTGCAAGAACTGCGCGGCTATGACGCCGTGACGCGCATTGCCAACGCGCCTGAGCACATCAAGGGCGTGGTCAATTTGCGCGGAATCATCGTGCCCATCATCGACATGCGCATCCGCTTTAATTTGGGCACGCCCACGTACGACCAGTTCACGGTGGTGATTATTTTGAACATCAGTGGCCGCGTGATGGGCATGGTGGTGGACAGCGTGTCGGACGTGATCACGCTGGCGCCCGAACAAATCAAGCCGGCCCCCGAAATGGGCGCCGTGATGGACACCGCTTACCTGATCGGGCTGGGCACGATCGACGAACGCATGTTGATCCTGGTCGACATTGCACGCCTCATGACCGGCGCTGACATGGGCTTGATCGACAAGCTCGCCGCCTGATTCCGTCCATTCAATCCTCCTCGAAAGACTCTCATGAACTGGCTCGCAAACCTCAAAGTCAGCACCAAGCTGATCGGCGGCTTCCTCATCGTTGCCTTGATCGGTGCCATCATCGGTTTGGTTGGCATCAACAAGGCCGGCGCCATCAATGACATGGGTACCACCATGTACGAGCGCGACACCCTGGGCCTGCGCCACACGGCTGAAGCCAATATGCATTTGCTCGCGGCGGGACGCGCGGTGCGCTCTGCCATCTTGTCCAGCAACCTGGAAGACCGCAACCGTCAACTCGATGTGCTGCAGACCCGTCTGGACGGCATGCACAAAGAGCTGGACCAAGCCTCTGGCAAGTTTGTCACGCCCAAGGGCAAAGCCTTGGTGGCAGATACCCAAGCGGCGGCCAAAGCCTATGAGCAGGCCGTCAAAAAGGTCGCCGCGACGCTGCGTACAGAAAGCATTGGCCAGGAGCGTGCTTCAGTCACCATGTTGTTCGGTGAAGCCCGCACCGTGGGCGACAAGGCCGACGACTTGATGACGAACATGGTGGAGCTCAAGCTGGCCAATGCGGCTGAATTGAGCCGCGAGGGCGACGAGGTGTACACAGGCATTCGCCTGCTGTTGATCTCCCTGACCGTGGGCGGTTTGCTGGTGGGCCTGGTGATCGGTGTCCTCGTTTCGGGCAGCTTGACGCGCCAACTGGGTGGTGAGCCGGCTTATGCCGCCACCGTGGCCAGCAGCATTGCCGCCGGTGACCTCACCATTGAAGTCCAGACCCGGCCGGGCGACCACACCAGTTTGCTCAGCGCCATGAAAGCCATGCAAGAAAGCCTGGTCGCCACCGTCAGCAACATTCGCCAGTCCAGCGACACCATTGCCACAGCGTCTGGCGAAATCGCCGCAGGCAACCAGGACCTGTCGTCGCGCACCGAGCAGCAAGCCAGTTCTTTGGAAGAAACCGCAGCGTCGATGGAAGAACTCACCAGCACCGTCAAGCAAAACGCAGACAACGCACGCCAAGCCAATCAACTCGCTGAGACAGCTTCGAGCGTGGCCCTGCGTGGCGGCACGGTGGTCAGCCTTGTGGTGGGCACCATGGGCTCGATCAACGAGTCCTCACGCAAGATCGTGGACATCATTGGCGTGATCGATGGCATCGCTTTTCAGACCAACATCCTGGCGCTGAACGCAGCGGTGGAAGCCGCCCGCGCTGGTGAACAAGGCCGGGGCTTTGCAGTGGTGGCCGCTGAAGTGCGCAACCTGGCCCAGCGCTCTGCTGCTGCTGCCAAAGAAATCAAGACCTTGATCGGCGACTCGGTGGACAAGGTCGAAGAAGGCAGCCGCCAAGTGGCTGAAGCCGGCAAGACCATGGAAGAAATCGTGGGCAGCGTCAAGCGCGTCACCGACATCATGGCCGAGATCACGGCGGCCAGCCAGGAGCAGACCCAAGGCATCGAGCAGATCAACCAGGCGATTGCGCAGATGGACCAGGTCACCCAGCAAAACGCCGCGCTGGTGGAAGAAGCGGCTGCCGCTGCCGCTTCCTTGCAAGAGCAGGCGGGTGGTTTGACGCAGGTGGTCAGTACCTTCCGTGTGGACCAGGGCCGAGGTTTTGCTGCCAAAGCGGTCGCAGCCAGGCCCGTGGCCAGCGCCAAGGTGCATCGCCAGCCGGCAGCCGTACGGCCTGCCTTGGCGGCGCGCAAGCGTACGGACGCACCTGCCAGGCCGATGGCTCTGGCGGCAGCTGGTGGCGCAGGGCTAGCCTCAGCCGCCGGTGAATGGGAAGAGTTTTAAATGTCCAGCAGCCTTTTCTTCACCGGCCTGAGTGGCCTCAGGTCCGCGCAAGTGGCCTTGGTCACCACAGGGCACAACACGGCCAACGTCAACACGCCCGGCTACAGCCGCCAGTCGGCCAGCTTGACGGCGGCCGACGGTGTGCAGTCGCCCAGCGTGGGCTTTATTGGCGGTGGGGTCAAGGTTGTGGACGTGACGCGCAGCCAGGACGCGTACCTGAACGCGCAACTCAATCAGGCGCAGTCGCTCAGTCAGTCGCTGAATACTTCGCTCAACCAGATCAGCCAGTTGGACAACCTGTTGGCCAATCCGCAAAACGGCTTGGGGCCGCGTCTGCAAACCTTGTTCACGCAGGTGCAGGCCGTGGCCAACACGCCGGCTGACCCTGCAGCGCGCCAGCAATTGATCAGTTCAGGCCAGGCGCTGGCCAGCCAGTTCCGCAGCATGGACGAGTACCTCACGGGCCTGGGTACGGGCATCAATGCGCAAGTGAGCGGCGTGGTGGACCAAGTGAATGCCTATGCCGCGCAGATCGCCAGCCTGAATCAGCAAGTCACCATGCTGGGCAGCGCCAATGGCGGGCAGGCGCCGAATGATTTGCTGGACCAGCGCGACCAGTTGGTGAGCGAGTTGGGCAAGCTGGTGGCCACGCGCTTGGTGGTGCAAGACGCTGGGCAGTACAACGTCTTCATTGGCAATGGACAGTCGCTGGTGCTGGGCAACAAGGCCAGCCAATTGGCAGCCGTCCCTTCAGGGGCAGACCCGAGCCGCACCAGCGTGGCGCTGGTCAATGCGGCGGGGCTCGCGGTTGAAGTGCAAGAAGGCACGCTCAGCGGCGGCACGCTGGGCGGTCTGCTGAGCTTTCGCAGCCAGACGCTGGCGCCTGCACAAAACGCGTTGGGCCGCTTGGCGATTGGCTTGGCCCAAGCCTTCAATGAGCAGCAGCGCCTGGGCCAGGATTTGACCGGCGCTGCGGGCACGGACTTTTTCACGCAGGCCGAGCCGCAGGTGCTCAGCCATGCGCGCAACGCGGGCACCCTGCAAGTGGGCGCGAGTTTTTCAGACACCGGAGCGCTGGGCACCAGCGACTTCAAACTGCAAGTGCGTGAGAGCGCCGGCGTGCTGTCTTATGCGCTGATCCGCTTGCCTGAGAGCGCGCAGGGCAGTGCGCCCGTAGCGACCTTTGCCAGCCTGCCGGCCGACTTTGAAGGCGTTCGCCTTTCGGCTGTCAGCGGCACACCCGCAGCGGGCGATTCTTTTTTGATTCAACCCACACGCCAGGGCGCACGCGACCTGCAAGTGCTGGTCACAGACCCGGCGCGCGTGGCAGCTGCCGTACCCATTGCCACGAGCAACGCCAGCGGCAACCTGGGCACTGCACGGGTTGGCGTGGGCAGTGTGGACGCGGCCTACCTGGCCGCGCCCTTGTCAGCCCCTGTGAATTTGCGCTTTGACAGCGCGACTGGGCAATTGACCGGCTTTCCGGCAGGCGCTACGGTGGAAGTGACGCGCGCTGACGGCAGTGCGCACCCCGGCAGTCCCTTTGGCCCACTTGCTGCGGGCAGCGCGGTGGACTACGAAAGCGGCGCCACTTATCGCTTTGGCGGCATCTCTTTGCGCATCACGGGCGCCCCTAGCGATGGTGATGTGTTCAGCGTCGCGCCCAACACGGGCGGTGTGTCTGACGGGCGCAATGCCTTGCTGCTGGGTACCCTGCAAAACGCCAAGACTTTGGGCGGCGGCACGGCCAGTTTCAACGACGCGTATTCACAACTGGTGAGCAGCGTGGGCAACCAGACGCGGCAGCTTCAGATTGCCGGGGCCGCGCAAGACAGCTTGAGTGCGCAAATTCGCGCGGTGCAGCAGTCGGTGTCTGGCGTCAATCAAGACGAAGAAACCGCCAACCTGTTGATGTTCCAGCAGATGTACCAGGCCAACGCCAAGGTGATTCAGACGGCGGCGACGCTGTTTGACACGCTGCTCGGCATTCGCGGTTGATTTTCAGGCGTTCATTGAAGGAATTGTTATGCGCGTCAGCACCCAGACCTTTTACGAAACCAGCCGCAGCAGCATGAGTTCGCTGCAAGACAAACTGATGCGCGTGCAGCAGCAGCTCAGCGAAGGCAGCAGCGTGCTCAAACCGTCTGACGACCCGTTGGCCTCGACCCGTGCGCTGGCGGTGTCGCAGTCGCTGGCGCTGAACGCGCAGTACGCGGCCAGCCGCTCGCAAGCCGTGCAAACACTCTCGCTGGAAGAAAACGCCTTGCAAAGCGTGACCCAGGTGCTGCAGCAGGCCAAGGGCTTGCTGGTTCAGGCCGGCAACGGCACGCTGACCGACGCCGACCGCGCATCGATTGCCACCACACTCGAAAGCAGTCGCGACCAACTGCAAGGCCTGGCCAACTCAGACGATGGCAACGGCCAGTTTTTGTTTGCCGGTTTCAAGAGCGGCAGCCCGCCTTTTGTGACGCAAGTCGGCGGTGCCATTGCCTATGTGGGCGACCAGGGCCAGCGCATGATGCAAGTCGATGTATCCCGCCAGATCGCCACGGCTGACACGGGCCAGGGCATCTTCATGTCTGTCGGCAGCGGCGGCGCGGTGACAGATGTGTTCGCAGCCATGCAAGACATCATCACGGCCCTGCGCACGCCGGTGGACGCGGCGGGCACCGCAGGCCAGGCCGCGCTCGCCAGTGCGCTGGGCGCAGGCAACGTGCTGCTCACAAAGGCGCATGACAACGTGCTCACGGTGCGCGCTTCCGTGGGCTCGCGCCTGCAGGAGCTTGACGCCCTGGGCAACACGGGCGACGCCCGCACGCTGCAAGACAAGCTGCAGCTGTCCAGCCTGACCGACCTCGACTACGGCGCGGCGATCTCGGAATTTCATCAACGCCAGACGGCCTTGCAGGCCAGTCAGCAGACCTACGTTCAGCTGCAAAAGATCTCGCTTTTCAATTACCTGTAGCCTGACTCAATGGATCTTGTGTCAAGAGACACTGGGTTTAAGCTCTTATCAGACGGTTGAACTCAAACTTACGTGTTGCCCTTGCGGTAATCAGTGCGGCCTGAGGATGGGCTGGATTGATGAGAGCGATGCACTCTTCTGGCACGATGACCGAGGGGATGAGCATGATTGCTGTTGTGCCATCCTTGAGCCAGCTTGATCCAAACTTTACGCTGGTACCCCCTGCGGGAATTGCATCCCACATCGGTGGAAGGTCGCTGAGTGCAATTTCTATGCGCTTTAGCCACACATCGTCAGGCACATCAATCTCGATGACAAAGCGGTTTAGAGGAAATTCTCCGCTGTCGATGTGCGCGGCTGTTTCCAGAACTGCGATCGATATGGTGGACGCGCAGTAAACGACAGGCTCGGACTCATCGTTCCAGCGACCAGGTCGGGATGCAGCGCCCCTGCCGCTGAGGTCCGTAGCGGTGTATTTGCGCGTTTCAGCGGCTATTCGCCATAACTTCACTGGTAGGCACCACTCTGGATGCCACCGAGGACCTTTGCCACGATAGAGATGCCGGTCGGCGTGTCAAGAAACTCAGAGGGTCTGCGCCCACCCAAGGCCGGCTGGGACTGTTCCAGCCACTTGCCCAGCCACTTCAAGGTATCAAAGTTCTTTGCCTCTGGTGAGGTACTGTCCTGGACCATCTCCTCGGCAAGCGTTAGCAGTCTGACCATGCCGATGACTGCCGTGCCATCTACGTTCGAATTCGCCAGGGATTTACGCGATGCAGTGGCTTTGGAAATTCCCAGCCGCTGAGCCAGCGCGATATACGGAATGTCCATGCGACCTGCAAGATCAGTCAAAAACTCAGCGCTGACTCCGGCGCGTTCGGTTTCAATGATCTGCATCGGAGCAGCTTTTTTAACCACCACGACGAAATCATTTACGCCCTTTTTGTGCGAGTAGCTCAGCACCGAGCTCGCCTTCTTCTCGGCCGTGAGCCGCTTATTTGTTGCAGGCGATTTGATCGCTTTTATGGCCGAAGAGCGTTTGCGAACGATGACAGCGGTCGTTGACATGGATGAGCCTCTTTTGGTTGATATCATTTGAGTCTAAGTTTAGTCTCAAATGAGGCGAAGGTGTTTTTTCTTGATGACCTTTCCTGAAATCCCCGGAGCCGTCTGACACACCGACGGCGCGCGGGCCCTACGCATGGGGCTGGCTGGCTTCGTAGGGTGAAGTGATCATCAGCCATCACTTCAAGGAGAACTTTATGGACGAACGTTTCACTGCCTGCATTGAAGCCTGCAACGACTGTGCCGTGGCTTGCAATGAATGCGCGGCCGCGTGCCTGGAAGAAGATGACATGAAGATGATGGCGCGTTGCATTGCGCTGGACATGGACTGCGCGCAAGCCTGTAGCTTTGCCGCAGGCGTGATGGCGCGTAGCAGCGAGTTCGCGGGCAGCGTGTGTGAAATGTGTGCGGAGATATGCGAGGCCTGCGCCGAGGAATGCCGCGAGCACGAGGCCGACCACTGCCAGCGCTGCGCCGACGCCTGCGAGCGCTGCGCGCAAGAGTGCCAGAGCATGGCCAGCCTGGCCTGAGCCGGCTTCAAACTCTGCGGACAGGTCAGCGCACAGCCCAGGCCTGCAGCGCCCGGCCTATGGTGGCAAAGCCTTCCGCAAAGCGCGGCTCCATGAAGGGTGCCAGATAAGGCATCAGCAACTGCAGCATGGCCATGCCCACCAGCAGCGTGATGGGAAAGCCCACCGCAAAAATGCTGAACTGCGGCGAGGCGCGGTTCAAGATGCCCATGGCCAGGTTGATGGCCAAAAGCGTGGCCACGATGGGTAGGGCCAGCATGAGCCCGCCCGTGAAAATGTTGCCGCCCGCTAAGACCAGCACCCACCAGCCCGCAGCGCTCAGGCCGGCGCCAGAAATCGGCAGCACTGAAAAGCTTTCGACCAGCGTCAGGATGAGCAGCAAGTGCGCGTCCACGCTCAAGAAAATCAGCAGCGCCAGCAGGTTCAAGAGCCGCGCCACCACCTGCGTTTGCCCGCCACTGGTCGGGTCAAAAAACGCGGCAAAGGACAAACCCATTTGCAAGCCCACGTAGTCCCCGGCGGCCTGCACGATGGCAAACACCGCCCGCATGCTAAAGCCCATGGCCACGCCAATGAGCACTTGCTGCATCACGATCCAGATGCCTGCGCTTGAGACCAGTGGCACTTGCGGCATGGCGCCCAAGGTAGGCGCCACCACCACCGCCAGCAACACCGACAGCGCGACCTTGATCTGGCGCGGCACCGACTTCTCGCCCAGGATGGGCGCGGTGCTGACCAGCGCCAGCATGCGCACAAAAGGCCAGAAGAATGAAGCGATCCAGAGCGTCAGCTGGTCTGAGCTGACGTTCACGATGGACTGCATCAGCCCACCATTTGCGGAATCGACGAGATCAGGTTGCGCATGTAGTCCAGCAGCATGGACAGCATCCACGGCCCCGCAATCACCAGCGTGGCAAACACCGCCAGCAGCTTGGGGATGAAGGACAGCGTGGTCTCGTTGATCTGCGTGGCGGCCTGAAAAATACTGATCAAGAGGCCCGTGACCAAGGCCACCAGCAAGAGCGGTGCGCCCAGCAACAAAGACACCTTCATGGCTTCATAGCCCAGGGTCATGACGGATTCAGGGGTCATGTTCGCCTCTAGGTATGAAAGCTCTGCGCCAGCGCGCCTATGAGCAGTTGCCAGCCATCGACCAGCACGAAGAGCATGAGCTTGAAGGGCAGGGAAATGGTGGCAGGCGGCACCATCATCATGCCCATGGACATGAGCACGCTCGCCACCACCAGGTCCACGATGAGGAAGGGAATGAAGATGGTGAAGCCGATCTGAAACGCGGTCTTGAGCTCGCTCACCACAAAGGCCGGCAACAAGATGCGCAAGCTGACTTGCTCGGGCCCGTCCATGGGCGGCGTGTTGCCCAGCTTGGCAAAAAGCGCCAGGTCAGCCTCGCGCGTTTGCTTGAGCATGAATTCCTTGAAGGGCTGCACGCCACGCTCCAGCGCTTTGTCGGCGCTGATGCGGTCTTCACTGAAGGGCTTGTAGGCCGTCTCATACGCCTTGTCGAGCACAGGCGACATGACAAAAAACGTGAGGAACAGCGACATGCCCACCAGCACCTGATTAGGCGGCGTGGACTGCGTGCCGATGGCGGTGCGCAAGAGGCCGAGAACGATCAGGATGCGGGTGAAGCTGGTCATGGACAGCAGCAGCGCCGGCAAGAACGACAGCGACGTGAGCAGCACCAGCGTCTGCACGCTGAGCGACCAGTTCTGGCTGCCGCCGGGGCCAGGTTTGCCCACCAGCGCGGGCAGGCCTTGCGCATGGCACACGTCGGCCCAGCTGATCAAGGCCAGCACGGCCAGGCCCAGCCAGACGGCGAGGCGCAGGCCAGGCGAAAAGCGGTTCAGCAAGTTGTTCAATGCGTTCATTTGTTCATTGGCCCCGCAGGCATCTGGTGCAGCGGGCGCACGCTGCCGCTGGCCACGCCCAGCACCAGCCAGGTGCCGTCCACCTCAACCACGACCACGCGTTCGCGTTGGCCCACGGCCACGCTGGAGACCACCTTGAGCAAGCGCCCACCACCGACTTGCTGCATGCCAAAGCGGCGCGCCGCCCAGCCGCAGGCCAGGATCAGGCCGACCACCACCGACAGGCCAAACAAGGCCTGCAAGAGGCCACTCACGCCAAAGCCGCTCATCGGTTCAACTTCTGAATGCGCTCGGACGGCGTCACGATGTCCGTGAGCCGAATGCCGAACTTGTCATTGACCACCACCACCTCGCCCTGGGCAATCAGGTAGCCATTGATGAACACGTCCATGGGCTCACCAGCCAGCCCGTCGAGCTCGACCACCGAGCCCGGCGCCAGCTGAATCAAGGTTTTGATGGTGATGCGCGTGCGGCCTAATTCAGCCGTGAGCTGCACCGGCACGTCCAGCACGCGCTCAATGTCGGCATGCGCAATCTGCGCGCTGGTGCCATGCAGCGGTTGAAACACGCGCTCGGATGCGCTCGCCGCTTGCGCAAAAGCTGTGGGCGCTGCTGCCGCAGCGGGGGCGGTGGCGCTGGCTTGCTCGGCCATCGCCGCACCCCAGTCGTCCAGGCCTTCCATGGCGTCGATAGCCTCGGTGGCTTCCATCTGCTTGCCCTCAGTCATCGTGGCTTTCCTTCGCGTCACCGTCTTGGTGATTGATCATTTTTTGCACCCGCAGGGCGTAGCGCCCGTTGGACGTGCCGTAGCTGCATTGCATGACGGGCACACCCTTGACGGCGGCCGTGATGTATTCGGGAATCTCGATGGGCAGCACGTCGCCCACTTGCAGGGCTAACAGTTGCCGGATGCTGGAGGGCACGGTGACGAACTCGGCGCGCAGGGCCACATCGGCCTCTTGCACTTGCTGGGCCAGTTGTCGCACCCAGCGCTTGTCCACCTCGACTTCGGTCTGCAGCGGATTGGCCAGGAGGTCGCGAATCGGCTCGACCATGGCGTAGGGGATGCAGACCGTGAGCGCGCCGCCAATGGGGCCGAACTCGATATGAAAAGTGCTGGTGATGACGATGTCGTTGGGCGCCACGATGTTGGCCAGGCGCGCATGCATCTCGGAGCGCACGTAGTCAAACTCCAGCGGAAACACGGGCGCCCATGCAGCGCCGTAGCTTTCCAGTGTGAGGTCCAGCAGGCGTTTGATGATGCGTTGCTCGGTCTGCGTGAAGTCCCGGCCCTCCACGCGCACGTGGTAGCGCCCATCGCTGCCAAAGAGGTTGTCCACCACCAAGAACACCAGCTTGGGGTCAAACACAAACAGCGCCGTGCCCCGCAGCGGCTTCATCTGAATGAGGTTGATGTTGGCGGGCACCGGCAGGTTGCGCACAAAGTCGCCGTACTTCTGAATCTGCACCGCACCCACGGAAATGTCGGCGCTGCGGCGCATGAAGGCCAGCAGGGCCATGCGCAGCTGGCGCGAAAATCGCTCGTGAATCACTTCCAGCGTGGGCATGCGGCCGCGCACGATGCGCTGGTCGCTGCCCAGGCGGTAAGCCGGCTGGGCGCCGCCGGAGGCGGCCACAACTGGTGCCTGCTCGGGCGCCTCGCCGGTCACGCCTTGCAGCAGGGCGTCGACCTCGTCTTGCGAGAGTTCGTGTTCGTAGGCCATGCGCTTTTAAGTCGTCACTGCAGCATGAAAGTGGTGAACATCACCTGGCTGATGCCCTGGGCCGCGGGGTACTTGCCAAAAGGCAGCTCCAGCGCGGCGCGCAGTTCATTGGCCAGGCGCTCTTTTTCAGCGGGCAGCAGCAGGGCGTCGGCATCGCGGTTGGCCAGCACCGTGAGCACGCGGCTGCGCACTTCAGGCAGGTGCTTGACCAAGAGGCCTTGCACCTTTTCGTCTGTCACTTTCAGGCTGATGGCCACGTGCAGGTAGCGGCTGCGGCCATTGGGCTGCAGATTGACGGTGAAGGGTTCGAGCCCGACGAAGAGGGGCTCGGTCGGCTTTTCTTTTTCTGTAGTGTTCGTTGCGCTCGCGGCATTGGCGGCAGCGGCCGGGCGGCCCACAAACCACCACCAGGCGCCGCCGCCCGCGCCCAAGGCCAACAGCATCGCCGCGATCAGCAACCCGCGTGGCAGGCCGCGGCGGTCGGGTAAGGGTTCAAGGGTTGAGGTGGCCATGGCCTTGATTTTGGGCAGGCAGGCGCTGGGCGAATTGAGCAATGAAGTGGGCGAAAAGCGCTCAGCTTCCAGATTGAGCCTAAAAATGCACGCTATACTTGCGGTCTTCGCGGGAATAGCTCAGTTGGTAGAGCGCAACCTTGCCAAGGTTGAGGTCGAGAGTTCGAGACTCTTTTCCCGCTCCAGATTGCGAAGACAAAAGGGCAGCTTTTCACGAAGCTGCCCTTTTTTCATGGGGAAAACGCTTTCAAACGCCGCCCCTGCCAAGGCCGTCAGTGGATCAGGCGAAGGTGTTCAAGCGCTGGCCTGGGCCTTGGCCGCCAGCGATGGCACCTGACAAGCCTGCTGCGGCTGAGCTGCCCAACTGCACGCTGCCAGATAGACCCGTTCGTGCCGCAAGACCGACTCGCGCGCTTTCACGCCCGCCTTCACTGTCTTGAGCTGATTGTCCGTAGGCTTGACGCCCACCGTCATTCGAATGGCTCATGTTGCCCATGTTTGCTGCCGTGGCCTGCGCAGGAGCTGGCTCCACCCAGGCTTGCCCCAAGTGCATGCCGCCTTGCTGCAAGGCTTCGCGCAGTTGCGGCAGCGCGGCTTCGAGTGCGGCACGCACTTGGGCGTGCGCAGCTGAAAACTCCGCGTCGAGTTGCTGATCGCGCAGGCTGAGCTTGATGCGCAGCGGCCCGAGCCCGGCGGGGTTGAGTTGCAGTTCAGCTTCGTTCACATTGCCCGCGCGCATGTGCATGACCTGCTGGCTCAGCGCCTGATGCCAGGCGGGGCTGCCGACTTCGGGCTCGAGTTGTGTCCAGACCTGGCTTGATGCTTGCGCGCTTGCGGTGGTGCCGAGACTGTCGCCCAAGGAATTTGCGCCTTCTGAAGGCGCTGAAGGCGTTGAGGGCGATGACGCTGCATTTAACGAGGCGCTGAAAACGGAGGCGTCGTCGCCTGCGCCGTTGCCACTGCCTGACTTGCTCGCCAATTTGGACCCCGACGCCAATGGGCTGAAGGAATCCTCGGCCGATAACGCTGCTGCCATGGGCGAGGCCGCTGGACTTGCCGCGGTGGCGGCAGCTTTGCCCACGTTCTTGGTTTGCAGCGCGTGCGCTGGGTTGGCTGTGCCAGCCAAAGAGGGTGCGGGCGAAGTAGTACGAGACGAAGCGGGCGCACGATTAGGAGTCCTCACCACAGACGGCGAAAGAGCAGCTGAAGGTGGTGCCGCAAGAGGAACAAGAGGCGCAAGAGGCGCGGGAGGCGCAAGAGGTGCAGAAGCAGTGTCCTGCGGTCCAGTGGCCACTTGCAGTTCACTCAAGTCTTTGGGCGCTGGGCTTGCCGGCAATGCTTGCGCTTGGCTCAGTTCAGTGACGTTCTGAATGTCTTTCTCGCCAGGGCTGGCTTGCAGTCCTGCCCCTGACAGCGCATCTTCAGCCGTCTTGGCTCTTGAATTTTTATCGCCACCTTGCGCAGCGATTTCATTGCCCGTGTCTTGAGCGCTGACAGACGCCGCAGAACTGGCCGGCGACGCATCCAGGCTGAGCGTGACGCTCGGCCCGGTGCCTGCGGCGTTGTTGCCTTCGCTGGTTTCCTTGGGTTCGCGGGCTTCGCGGGCTTCGGGCCGCAGGCCGCGCCAGTCGAGCAGGCCCAAGGCGGCGTCGGGCGACTGAGCGTCGGCAACTTCGTCGCTTGGGCTGGCGACGCGTGGCCTGTCTGGCTTGTCTGCTTTGTGCCGGGCTTGCGCGTTGTGGGTGTCCGCTGTGGCCTGCTCACGCCGCGCTTTGTGTTGCGCATTGCTCACTGAGCGCGCGAGCGCCCGACCGAAATCCTGGTTTGCAGTTTGCCGCGCAATGGCGTCAGGCGCTTGGGCGGCGCTTGAGACCAAGGGCGAGGTCGCGGTGGGGGGTGTCAGCGCTGCCATCAGGCTGGGCTCAGTCGCTGCTGAAACTGCCGGGCCGCCCGCTCATCACTGGCTTGCTGTTCGCGTTTGCCTTCTATGCGCTGGCGCTCTTGCGCGGCGCGGCTGGCCAGCGTGTCGTAGGCATTGAGCTTTTGCTTGCACTGGCGCCAGTCGCTGCGCCCGCTGTCCAGGCGCTGCTCGGCCTGCGCGGCAATGGCCGCCTGCTGCTCAATGGCGCCGTCCAGCGTGGCCACAAAGGCCTGGTAGTTTTGCAGTTGCGACAGCGGCAGGCCGCCGCGCATGCGGGCATTTAGTTGGGCCAGATAGTCCCGGCGGTAGTCGCGCAGCAGCGTCAGTTTGTCGGCGGCGCTCAGTTGCGCGTTTTGCAGCTCGCCCAGGCGGCGCGTGGCGTCGTCCGTGCGGTTTTGCGCCAGGTCAATCAGGGTGCCGAGGGGTAAATGCGTCGAGGCGGACATGGGCTTTTCCTTGGGTTATCAACTGCCGGTCTTCATCAGCGCCTGCATCTGCCGAACGGCGTCGCCGTACTCGGCGCGTTCATGCATGGGCTGCTGCAAAAAGGCTTCAATCTGCGGGTACAGCGCAATGGCTTTGTCCAGTTGCGCGTCATGCCCCGGCGCATAGGCGCCCACGCTGATCAGGTCGCGGTTGCGCTGGTAGCGGGACAGCATTTGCTTGATGCCGCGCACCGACTCAAACTGCTCGGGCGTGATGAGCGCCGTCATGGCACGGCTGATGGACGCTTCGATGTCAATGGCCGGGTAGTGGCCTGATTCGGCCAGGCTGCGCGAGAGCACCACGTGGCCGTCCAAGATGGCGCGGGCCGCATCAGCAATCGGATCTTGTTGGTCGTCGCCTTCGGCGAGCACGGTGTAAAACGCCGTGATCGAACCACCGCGCCCGTTGGCATCCACCGCGCCGTTGCCGGCGCGCTCCACCAGCGCGGGCAGCTTGGCAAACACTGAAGGCGGGTAGCCCTTGGTGGCGGGTGGCTCGCCAATGGCCAGTGCGATCTCGCGTTGGGCCATGGCATAACGCGTGAGCGAATCCATGATGAGCAGCACGTTCTGACCCTGGTCCCTGAAGTACTCCGCCAGACACGTGGCGTAGGCCGCGCCTTGCAGGCGCATCAGCGGCGAGGTGTCAGCCGGCGCGGCCACCAGCACCGCGCGGCGCATGCCTTCTTCACCCAGCGTGTTTTCAATAAAGTCCTTGACCTCGCGGCCCCGCTCACCAATCAGCCCGACCACGATCACGTCGGCGCTGGTGTAGCGGGCCATCATGCCCAGCAACACGCTCTTGCCCACGCCCGAGCCGGCAAAGAGGCCCATACGCTGCCCGCGCCCCACGGTGAGCAGGGCATTGATCGCGCGCACGCCGGTGTCCAGCACCTCTTCAATCGGTGCGCGCAGCAAGGGGTTGATGGGTGTGGCGTTCAGTGGCACTTCAGCCGAGAAATCCAGCGGGCCCAGGCCGTCAAGCGGGCGGCCGGCGGCGTCGACCACGCGGCCCAGCATGCCGCGGCCCACGGGCAGGCGCTTGGTGCGCGGCAGGTGGCCACCATTGCTTGGCTGAGTCGCTTGGTTGGTCGCCGGGTCCGGTGCAAACACACGCGCCCCCGGCAGCAGGCCGTCCACCGTGCCCTGCGGCATCAAAAACAATTTGTCGCCTGAAAAGCCCACCACCTCGGCCTCGGCTGTGGCTTGTGCATAGCCGGGCGGCAGTTCGATCAAGCAGTCACTGCCCACGGGCAGGCGCAGGCCTGTGGCTTCGAGCACCATGCCTACGGCGCGGGTGAGCCGGCCGTACTGGCGCGCTGGCAACTTGCCGGCGCTGGCCTGCAGCACGGCCTGCGCTTGGCTGAGTGCGCCTTCCCAGACGCGGAAATGCGGTGACCCAGCGGAGGCTTCAAGTGCAGGGGGTAACACGGCTTCAGTCATGACTGGGCTCAGGCGTTCGGCTTGAGCAAACTGGCCAGCCGCGCCCAGCGCGTGGGCAGCGTGGCGTCTACCTCGCCGCTGGCCGCTTGCACGCGGCAGCCGCCGCGTTCCATGTGCGCATCACTGCGTACGCGCCAGCCGTTGGCTTGCAGGTCTTCGCCCAGGTGTTCTTTCACCAGCAGTGCATCGTCGGGGTGCAGCCACAGTTGCGGATGACCGGTCAGTGCCGGCTCGGTGCTGAGCAATTCGCGCACGGCGGCCAGCACCGCTTCAGGCTGCAAGGCCAGCGACTGGCCCAGCACCTGCTGCGCGAGCGACATCGCAAGCGACACCAGTTGTTCAGCCATCGCCGCATCCGCATGGGCCAAGGCGCGCGGCAGGCTGTGCGTCAAGGCGGCCCAGTGCGCTGCGGCTTCACGCACTTCATTGAAACCTGCTTCACGACCTTGTTGCTCGCCTAGAGCGCGGCCCTCGCGCAGGCCTTCCGCATGGCCAGCGGCTTGCGCCAGTTGACGCAGGCGCGTCAGTTCGGCTTCGTCCATCAAGAGGCTGGGCTGTAAAGGGGACAAGCCCGTCAAAGGTTCATGCAGCTTGACCGGGGCCGAACCGTCACGGCCGTAGAGGCCGGCGTCAACCGGCTGGCTGGGTGCGCGCGCGACGGGGGTGCCCGCGCTTTGCAAAGGGGCTGGCCCTTGGCTGCGCCCTTCGAGTGTGGGCGTGGCGACGTCGCCCATCTTCCAGCGCTGCCAGGCGGCGCTGCGTGCGCGTTCAGCTGCCTGGGTCAACTCAGACATAAGCGTCGTCGCCCGGCGATGTCAACACCAGCTCGCCGGCTTCGGCCAAGCGCCGCACGATTTGCAGAATCTTCTTTTGCTCCGCCTCGACCATCGACACCCGCACGGGGCCGCGCAGTTCGATGTCTTCGCGCAAGGTTTCGGCGGCGCGTTGCGACATGTTTTTCAAGAACTTGTCACGCAACTCCGGCGGCGCACCCTTGAGCGCGATGATGAGGGTTTCGTCTTCAACTTCCTTGAGCAAGAGCTGCAGGCCGCGGTCTTCCAGACCCAGCAGGTTCTCGAACAAGAACATTTCGTCGAGCATCTTTTGCGCCAGCAACTCGTCATGCTCGCGCACATGGCTGATGACGGATTCTTCTTGCGCGCTGCTCATCAGGTTGACGATTTCAGCCGCCACGCGAATGCCGCCCAGCCGGCTGCGCTTGACGCCTTCGCCGGACAGCAGTTCGTTCAAGACGTCGGTCAATTCTTTAAGCGCTGCGGGTTGCACACCGCCAAAGGTGGCCACGCGCAGTACGGCGTCGTGGCGCACGCGCTCGGGCAGTTGCTCCAGTACTTCGGCGGCCTTGTGGCGGTCCATGTGTACCAAGAGCGTCGCGATGATCTGCGGATGCTCGTTGCGAATGATCTCCACCGCTTCGCTGGCCTGCAACTGGTTCAAACGGTCGATGCCGCTGGCCGAGGTGCTGGTCTGCATGATGGTTTCCAGCAGGTCGGCGGCGCGGTCGTCGCCCAGGGCTTTGTTCAGCACGCTGCGCAGGTAGTCGCCTGAGTTGAGGTGCACGGCCGAGTACTGCTCGGTCTCGCGCTTGAACTCGGCCAGCACCTCGCGCACCTCGTCGCGCCGCACTTGCGCCAGGCCGGCCATGGCCTCGCCCATGGCTTCAACAGCGGTGGCGGGCATGTGGCGCAGCACTTCACCGGCGGCTTCTTCACCCAGGGACACCAACAAGATAGCGCTTTTTCTCAGACCTGTATCCATCATGATTTGTCCGTGATCCAGTGGTTGAGCAGCATGGCGACGGTGCGCGGGTCTTGCGTGGCGAGTTGCTGCGCATAGGCCACGTTGTCCTGGTGACGCAGGGCTTCTTGGGCCAGGCGGCTTTCAGCGGCGGGGGCTTCGACGGCTTGCAGGGGCGTCACCGGCGTGGTCAGTCCAGCGCTTTCGTTGCCCAGTTGTGCGGGCGCGGGTTGTGCCAGGTGCTTGCGCAGCAGCGGCCTGAGCACGGCAAACCAGGCAAACAAAGCCAGCAACGCCAGCACGCCATACAAGCCGGCCGACTTGGCCAGCGCCACGTTTTCAGGCTCGCGCCACAGGGGCAGGGCGGCGACCGTTTCCACCGTGGGCTGTGCAAAGGGGCTGTTGGCCACGCTCAATGAATCACCGCGTTCGCGGCTAAAGCCCATGGCTTCTTTCACGAGGTTGTTGACTTGCTCGAGTTCGGCGGCGCTCAGGGCCTGCGGCTTGGCCTCAGCGCCGCCGCCGGCCCCGGCCTTGCGGTAGTTCACCACCACCGCCACGGACATGCGGCGTATGCCGCCTGCGCCTTGCTGCGTATGGCGGATCGAGCGATCCACTTCGTAATTGGTCGTGGCGTCTCGCCGGCCGTTGCTGACTTGCGTGCGCTGCGGCGGCTCGTTCATAGCCACGGGCGTGGGCGTTTTTTGTCCGGGGCGCGGCGTGCTTGTAATCAGCGGCGCGGTGGCGTTCAGCGGCGGCTGGTTAGACAGCGCACCCGGCACGCCGCCCACGGCCGCAGTACCCAGCTGGCCCGACTCGCTGGACTGCTGGCTGCGCACGGCGGCCGAGCCGTCCTGGTTGGGGCGGTAGGTTTCGTCGGTTTTTTCAACGGTTGAAAAGTCAATGTCCGCCGTGACCTGCGCTTGCGCATTGCCCGGCCCCAGGATGGGCTGCAAGATGGCCTCGATGCGGCGAATGGTGCCTTGCTCGATCTCTTGCACGTACTTGAGTTGGCTGCCGTCCAGGCCGCGATTGCCGCTGGCCGTGGGGCCTGAGAGCAAGTTGCCCGACTGATCCACCACCGTCACGTCCTTGGGCGAGAGCTCGGGCACGCTGCTGGAGACCAGATGCACGATGGCGCTGACCTGCCCTTCATCAATGCTGCGGCCCCGGTGCAGACTGAGCACCACGGAGGCGCTGGGTTTTTTCTGGTCGCGCACAAAGAGCGTGGGCTTGGGCAAGGCCAGGTGAATGCGCGAAGACTCCACCGCGCTGATGGCGTTGATGGAGCGGGCGAGTTCGCCTTCCAGCGCGCGCTGGTAATTGATCTGCTCGGCAAACTGGCTGGTGCCGAACTTCTGGTTGTCCATCAACTCGAACCCGACCGTGCCGCCTTTGGGCAAGCCTTGCTGCGCCAGTTTCAATCGCGCTTCAGGCACCTTGCTGGCCGGCACCATGAGCGCGCCGCCGCCAGCTGCGAACTTGTACGGAATGTTCATCTGCTGCAGCGACGTGATGATGGCGCCGCCGTCACGGTCAGACAGATTGGTGTAAAGCACGCCGTAGTCCGGCGACCGGCTATAGAGAAACGCCGCCGCGATCACCGCCACCAGCGCCGAGGCGCCCAGCATCAAAGGCAGGCGCGGGTTACTGCGAAAGCGCGCCAGCCACGGGCCGGACAGCGCTGGCGCCGCCGATGTGACGGGCAGTGCGCTTGGCAAAACGGAGGAAGCCGAGGCTGAGGACATGTGAACGATTGTGAAATCGCCCCCGCCTGGCTGATAGACCGAACAGCCGCGTTTTTTGCCCCCTCTTGGGCGTTTGGTCTGAAGAGTCCGGCCCGTACGCTTGCCGCCTTGCCAACTCCTTCGTCAAAGAACCGCCATGTCTATTTCTTCCATCGACTCCGTGCTCCAGCAAATGCGCAGCGTGACCCAGGCCAATGGCGCAGCGCTGGGCCGCGACGATGAAGTGGGAGCGCCGCAAGCCGACATGCCCGCAGGCGGCTTTGCCGGTGAACTGCAACGCTCACTGGCCCGAATCAGCGATGCGCAGCAACACGCCTACGGCCAGGCCGAAGCCTTTGAACTGGGCAAGCCGGGCGTCGCGCTGAACGACGTGATGGTGGACATGCAAAAAGCCAACATCGGATTTCAGATGGGCCTGCAAGTGCGCAACCGTGTGGTCACGGCCTACCAAGACATCATGAACATGCAGGCGTAAGAACGGATCCCCGAACGCGATTTCTAACAATTGCTTTCAAAGCCATCACACCAAGCCCTACAGGAACCCGGAAAGCACGTCGTTAACCAATTCAACGGGGGCTTGCAAACAGACTGAAGTGCAAGCAAGGCCAACGTGACGGCAAGCAGCCGGAGTACACCAACCTTTATTCAGGAGTTCCTCATGGGCCAAGTCATCAACACCAACTCGCTGTCCCTGCTCACGCAGAACAACCTCAACAAATCGCAAGGCGCCTTGAACACCGCCATCGAGCGTCTGTCGTCCGGAATGCGCATCAACAGCGCCAAAGACGACGCTGCCGGCCAGGCCATTGCCAATCGCTTCACGGCCAACATCAAGGGCCTGACACAAGCCCAGCGCAATGCCAACGACGGCATCTCTCTGGCGCAGACGACGGAAGGCGCGCTGACCGAGATCAACACCAACTTGCAGCGTGTACGTGAACTCACGGTGCAGTCGTCCAACGGCAGCAACTCCACCGCTGACAAAGCCTCCATCCAGGCTGAGATTACCCAGCGCCTTGACGAAATCGACCGCACGTCGGCACAGACCGACTTCAACGGCACCAAGGTGCTGGCCAGCGACAAGCAGCTCAATATCCAGGTCGGCGCCAACGATGGCCAGACGATTGCGCTGGACCTCAAGCAGATCGACCGCACTACGCTTGGTCTGACGGGCTTTAGCGTGTCTGGCCTGTCTGATCCGATCACCAGCTTTGACTTCACGACCACCGGCGGCGTGACGACCAAGGCTGCCGTCGACATGTCGGCCATCACTGTGACCAATATGTCTGCGGGCACCACGACGGCAGACCTGAAGCTGCATGGCTACGGCACCTACACCGCTGCCACCGCGACGGCCGCCGCGTCGTATGCCAACTACGCCGTTGAAGACAAGGCGGGCAATTTGTACAAAGTCGGCGGTGGCTCCAGCGTCACGGCCACGACCGGTGTGGTGACCAACTTCACCACCACCACTGCAGCTGGCCTGGCCGTGCAGACAGCCGCCTACGCCACCGACGCCGCTGCCGGTCTCACATCCACGGCCAACCCGTTGACCGCTATCGACAAGGCGCTCAAGAAAGTTGACGACTTGCGCGGTTCGCTGGGTGCGGTGCAAAACCGGTTTGACTCGGTCATTTCCAACCTGGGCACGACCATCAACAACCTCTCGGCTTCGCGCTCACGTATTCAGGACGCGGACTACGCCACAGAGGTGTCGAACATGAGCCGCGCTCAGATCCTGCAGCAAGCCGGTACCTCCGTGCTGGCCCAGGCCAACCAGACCACGCAAGGCGTGCTGTCACTGCTGCGTTAAGCCGCAGCCTGGATGGGGCTGCGCCACATACGCAGTCCCATCCTCCATTTTTAAAACGTCCTGAAAGGTCTGCCGCATGTCCACCATCTCAAGCCTGGGTGTCGGCTCCAATCTGGACCTCAGTGGCCTCTTGGACAAGCTGGCCACCGCTGAAAGCCTGCCACTGGTGGCGCTGCAAAAGCAGCAGACCAGCTACAACGCCAAGCTCTCTGCCTACGGCACCTTGCAGGGTGCGCTCAGCAACTTTCAGGCAGCGGCCAGCAAGCTCGCGGATGCCAATCTTTATCAAAGCTTCAAGCCCAACTCCAGCGCGGCAGACGTGGTCAGCGCCACGGCCAGCCTAGGTGCGGTACCGGCCAGTTACGCGGTGGAAGTCACGCGCCTGGCCACAGCGCAGTCGCTGGCAGCGGGGGGCGTGGCCGACCCGAAAGCGGCCATCGGCCTGGGCACCCTGACTTTCTCATTCGGCACCATTGCCGGCGGCACGCTGGACACCGTGGCCGGGCAGTACACCGGCGCCGCCTTCAACGCAGACCTGGGCCGTGTGCCGCAAGACCTGGTGATCGACGCCAGCAACAACTCGCTCGAAGGTTTGCGCGACAGCATCAACAAGGCCAGCGGTCTGGGCGTGTCGGCCAGCATCATCAACGACGGCGGCAGCACGCCTTATCGCTTGGTGCTCACATCCAGCACCACGGGCGCGGCCAGCAGCATGGCCATCAGCGTGGCGGGTGACGCGAGCCTGAACACGCTCATGGGTCAGGACCCTGCGGGGGTGCAGGCCTTGCAGCAAACCCGCGTGGCTGGCAACGCCGCCCTGAGCCTGAACGGCCTGGCCGTGAGTTCGGCCAGCAATGTTTTAAGGGACGCGGTGCAAGGCGTGAGCCTGACGCTCAGCAAGATTGGCAGCAGCACCATCAATGTGCAGCGCGACACCACGGCGGTCGAAGCCGCGGCCAATGCCTTTGTGGCCAGCTACAACACCTTGCAGGGCAATGCCACCGTGCTCACGCGCTATGACGCCAAAAAGCAGACCGGTGCGCCGCTCATGGGGGACTCCACGCTGCGCGCCGTGCAGACGCGGCTGCGCGCCACGCTCAACACGCCGCAGGCCGGCGACTTGCAAGTGATGTCGCGCGTGGGCATCAGCTTTGAAAAAGACGGCACCTTGAGCCTGAACACGTCCAAGTTCAACAAGGCTTTTGCCGATAACCCGGAGTCTGTGGCCGAGCTCTTTGCCGGCCACGCCACAGGGGAGGGCCTGGGCACACAGGTGGCCTCGATCATTGCCAGCTTCACATCCAGTGACGGCATGTTGGGCATGGCCACCACCGGCGTCAAAAGCACGCTCAAGTCACTTGACGTTCGCTACGCCGCCACGGAGCTCAATGTGCAAACCAAGGTCGAGCGCTTCAGGGCGCAGTTCACCCAGCTGGACGTGGTGATGTCGCGCATGAATTCGACCACCGCTTATTTGCAGCAGCAGTTCGCTGCGATGAGCGGTGGCAGTAAGTAAGTCAAGCCAAGTTTTCTCTGACACTTTCATTAAGGGACTCCCGCATGTACACGCACCCCCAGGCCGCCAGCGCGTATGCGCGCATGGGCACACAAAGCGCGGCCATGGCCGCCTCGCCGCACCAGCTCATTACCTTGCTGTTTGACGCAGTACACAGTGCGCTCCTGATGGCGCGCCACCACATGGCCCAGGGCGACACGCGAGCCAAAGGCAACGCGCTGTCCAAGGCCATCAACATCATTGACAACGGTCTGAAGGCCAGTCTGGACGAAGGGCAGGGCGGCGTGGAAGGCGCCAAGCTAGCAGGGAACCTGGCCATGCTGTACGACTACGTGATTGCGCAGCTGATGCTGGCCAATGTGCGCAACGACCCGGCGCTGATTGACGTGGCCGAACGCTTGCTGGGCAATGTGAGTTCAGCCTGGAAAGAAGTGGGCGCGGGCAAATCGGGTCAGGCACAGGACGTGCCGGCCTTGCAGGAGGCACAGGCATGAGCACACACAGCGAAGTCATGCACTGCTACGAGCAGATCGCACCCCTGACAGAGCGCATGCTGTGCATGGCGCGCAGCGGCCAGTGGAGCGGCCTGCCCGCACTCGAAGCGCAGTTCAGTGACATGGTCACGCATTTGCAGCACATCGAAAGTCCAGAGGGTCAGAGCCTGCCTCTGGACGAAGCGCAAAGCGATCGCAAGCTGCAACTCCTTCGCCGGATCAACGCCAACCACCTGGCCCTCTCGGACCTGGTCATGCCGCACTTGGCTCAGCTTTCAGGCGTGCTCAAGAGTCTGGAGTGGCAAGAGAGTCTGCACAAGGCGTATCACCTAGGCAGTCATGCCTTGCAGTGAGCCAAGTGCAAAGGGCCCTGCGTGTGTTGTGCAAATGATGCACACCCGCAAGGCCAGGGCTTTGCGCACAGCGCGCTGAAACAATTTTGCAGCGGACTGGGCTTGATGCAGATCAAGTGCGCGTCAAACACTCTGCAGATTTTCCTTGTTTCAGCTCAAACCCTCAGCTGCGAATCAGTTCAAGTAAATCCAACAGGCTACTGCGCATTCAAAGGCGGAAATGCCTGACTACAAAGTCCTTCAATGCGTCTTTTCGTAACTTTCAACAGCAGAGGTATTAGTTGTCGCTCATCACGTTGATGTCAGGAAGAATCGGTCTCAGCAGTCGAGCGCTTACATCAAGAACTCAAGGCTGACGTGTAGGACAAGACCGCATCTTCATGCATGACATCAACGAGTTTTTTAAAGAAACAACCGGAGCACACCATGGCTGAAACACCTGTCAACGAAATCGGCAACCTGAACCTGTCTTACCTCCTGCTGGCCCAGAGGCTGGTCAAGGAAGACCCGGCTGTGGCTATGTTCCGCCTGGGCCTGAGCCGCGAGTTGGCCGATCTGCTGGGCAACCTGTCGCTGTCGCAGATCGTGAAGCTGGCCTCGTCCAGCTTGCTGCTGTGCCGCTTCCGCTTTGACGACCACGCCGTCCTGTCGGCCGTGACGCACGAAGACAAGACGCCATCTCTGCAGCAGGCCCATGCCTCCATTTTGCTGTCGGGCCAGCGCATGGCCGTTGCGGCCTGATTCCAAAGTTATCGGACCTGTCATGAGCAAAAGCGTCATTCACGAAGCCCGCGAGATCAACCTCGCCATTGAGCTCATCAAGCTGGGCGCACGCCTGCAATTTCTGGAGGCCGAGACCAGCTTGTCGCGTGACCGCTTGATCAAGCTCTACAAAGAGATCAAAGGCATTTCGCCGCCCAAGGGCTTGCTGCCTTTTTCGACCGACTGGTTCATGACCTGGATGGCCAACATCCACTCGTCGATGTTCTACAACATCTACCGCTTCATGGCCGAGCATAGCGGCCCAGGCTCCATTTCAGCCTTGATCAAAAGCTACCAGCTGTATCAGGAGCAAGCAATGCAGCAAGGTGTGGAGCCCGTGCTGGACTTCACACGCGCCTGGACGCTGGTGCGGTTTTTTGACAGCGACATGCTGCAACTGAGCACCTGCTCGCGTTGCACTGGCCAGTTCGTGGCGCATGCGCATGACTCGAAATGCGGCTATGTGTGCGTGCTGTGCCGCCCGCCATCGCGGGCAGGCAAGACCCGCAAGGTGGCCAGCGATGTGCAGGCAGCGCCGCGCACGCCGCGTCGGCTGGCTGCAGTGCCCCCAGTGGGCCCGCAAGAAGAAATTGAAGTCACACCCGGCCAGTGGTTGGCCAGCGTGATGCGCGGCACGGGTGGGCCACGGGGTGCCGGCAGTGCGTCCAGCGCATCAGCCGCATCAGCCGCATCTGGCGCCTGAGCCCGGCTGAAAGCTCCCCATGCTCGTCCTCATTGGCTACACGGTCGTACTGGCTTCGGTCTTTGGGGGTTATGCCTTGATGGGCGGCCACTTTGGCGCGCTCTTTCAACCGCTGGAGTTGTTGATGATTGGCGGCTCGGCCTTGGGCGCCTTCATTGCAGGCAACGATGGCAAGACCATCCGTGCCACCGCGCGGGAACTGCCGCGCCTTTTCAAAAACAGCAAGAAGCACGACAAAGAGCTTTACATGGCGCTGCTCGCGCTCATGTACCTGCTGCTGTCCAAAGCGCGCAAAGACGGCATGCTGGCGCTGGAATCCGATGTGGACGACCCGGCAGGCAGCGCCATCTTTTCAGCCTATCCGGTCATCCTGGCCGATGCGCGGCTGATGGAATTTCTCACTGACTACCTGCGCCTGGTGGTCAGCGGCAACATGGACCCCTTCGAGGTCGAGCAGCTCATGGAGCATGAGCTGGAAACCTATAAACACGAGGCAGAGATCCCATCGCACAGCCTGGCCCGTGTGGGTGATGCGCTGCCGGCGCTGGGCATCGTGGCCGCCGTGTTGGGCGTGGTGCATGCGCTGGCCTCGGCTGATTTGCCGCCTTCGGTCATGGGCGAGTTGATCGCACACGCGATGGTCGGCACCTTCTTGGGTGTGCTTCTGGCTTACGGCTTTGTGTCGCCGCTGGCCTCGCTCATCGAGCACCGGGTGAGCGAATCGCTCAAGGTCTACCAGTGCGTGAAGGTCACGCTCACTGCCAGCCTGAACGGCTATGCGCCGCAACTGGCAGTCGAGTTTGGCCGCAAGATTTTGTTTTCCACCGAGCGGCCATCATTCACCGAGCTGGACGATCACGTCCGCGAGGCCAAGGCGCGTTGATCAAGCCCATGCCCCCATCATGAGCGAAGGCCGCATCATCCTCATCAAGCGCCCCCTGAACAAGGGCGCGCACCACGGCGGTGGCTGGAAGATCGCCTATGCCGACTTCATGACGGCGATGATGGCTTTCTTCTTGGTGATGTGGCTGCTCGCCATTTCCTCACCCAAGCAATTGGCCGGCATTGCAGAGCATTTCAAAACGCCTCTCAAGGTGGCGATGGCCGGTGGGCCAGCGGCCAGCCTGAGCAGCAGTGTGATCCCCGGGGGCGGAGGCGATCCGATGCAAAAGATCGGGGAGACGACGCACGAAGGAGGTTCTGCGGCTAAGGCGGCTGATCCGGCCGACAACCAGCGCTTGAACGAGATCAAACGCCAGCTCGATGATTTGATCGAGTCCAGCCCGGTGCTGCGCCAGTTCCGCCCACAGCTTTTGATCGACATCACGCCCGAAGGCTTGCGCATCCAGATCGTGGACAGCAACAACCGCCCGATGTTCGAGCGTTCGAGCGCGGTGGTGGTGCCCAGCATGCAAGCCGTCCTGCGCGAGATCGGACCGGTTCTCAACGCGCAGTCGCACAAGATCACGCTGTCGGGCCATACCGACGCCACCCACTACACGCAAGGCGACAAGGCCTATAGCAACTGGGAGCTGTCAGCCGACAGGGCCAACGCCTCGCGCCGCGAGCTGGTGGCAGGCGGCATGCAAGAAGCCAAGGTGCTGCGGGTGATGGGCGTGGGCGCCAGCATTTACCTGGACCCTGACCATCCGCAAGCGGCCATCAACCGGCGCATCAGCATCGTGGTGCTGAACAAGCGCGCCCAGGCCGACATCGAGGCCACGGGCGTGGCGCAAGCGGCCAGTGCCGTGATCGCACCGGCCAGCCCGAAGCAAGGCGCAACGCCTGAACAGCCCGACGCCACCGACACATCGACCAAGCCATGAACGATATCAACGCAAGCCCAAAAACCCTGTTGGTGGTGGACGACTCCGCCGTCATGCGCCAGATGATTTCTGCCATTTTGGAAGAAGCGGGCTACCGCGTGCTGCTGGCCGACGGCGGCGAGGCCGCTCTGGCCCATGCCCGCAGCACGCCCGTAGCACTGGTGCTGACCGACTGGACCATGATCCCCATGGACGGCGGCCAGCTCACGCGCGCGCTGCGGCAGTTGCCCGACTTTGCCCACACGCCAGTGGTGGTGCTCAGCACCATCAGCAGCGACGCTGGCAAGGCCGAAGCGCGCACTGCCGGTGCCAGCGGCTGGCTTTGCAAGCCGGTCAACCCGTCCACCTTGCTGGACGTGCTGCAAACACTGCTCCCAGCGGCTTGAGAACAACAAAGACCGCCATGGACATCACCCAGTTCTACCAAACCTTTTTTGAAGAGGCCGATGAGTTGCTGGCCGAGATGGAGCAACTGCTGCTCGGCCTGGATCTGGCCGCGCCCGACAGCGAACACCTGAATGCGATTTTTCGCGCCGCGCATTCCATCAAGGGCGGCGCGGCCACCTTTGGTTTTGTGGCGCTGACCGACACCACGCATTTGCTTGAAAACCTGCTGGACCGCGCGCGCCATGGCGAGTTGACGCTGACGACCCGAATGATGGATGCCTTCCTGGAGACCAAAGACGTGCTGGACAAAGAACTGGGCGCTTACCGCCAGGGGGCAGAGCCTGAAGCGGACATGGTGGCGCATATCTGCGGCGTGCTGCGGCAGCTGGCACTGGAAGAGTCGGGCGCTGAGACCGTTGCATCCAATGCGCCGCCAGTGCTTGCGGGACCGGCCGCGCCAGTTGCCGTGCCCGCGCCTCTAGCGGCGGCCAAGGCTGCTGCAAGCGCCCCGCTCAAAGTGCAGTTCAGCCGCGTGAGCGAGAACGACCGCAAGCTGCTGGGCGAAGAAATGGCGCACCTGGGCCAGGTGCTGGCCCAGACGCAAACCGAGACCAGCCTGACCGTGTGGCTAGACACCGCCTGCGAGCCTGATGAATTGCTGGCGGTGTGCTGCTTCATCATTGAGCCCGACCAGATGAGCATCCAGCGGGAGGCCGCCGCTGAGGAGGCGCCGAGCGCGCCGGTCGCTGCGCCAGCCGCGGTCACCGTCGCTGCCCCTGCGGCAGCACCCGCCACTGCCGCGCAAGCCAAAGAGTCTTCATCCATCCGCGTCGATGTCGACAAGGTGGACCAGATCATCAACCTGGTGGGCGAGTTGGTCATCACGCAGTCGATGCTGACGCAGACCGCCGTGACGCTGGATCCGGTCTTGCATGCGCGGCTCTTGAGCGGCATGGGCCACCTGGAGCGCAATGCGCGCGACTTGCAGCAGTCCGTCATGTCGATCCGCATGATGCCCATGGACTATGTGTTCAGCCGCTACCCGCGTTTGATTCGTGACCTGTCGGCCAAGCTGGGCAAGCAGGTGCAGCTGGAAACCGTGGGCAAGGAAACCGAGCTCGATAAGGGCTTGATTGAACGCATCATCGACCCGATCACGCACCTGGTGCGCAACAGCCTGGACCACGGCATCGAGTCGCCAGACAAGCGCCGCGCCGCGGGCAAAGACCCGGTGGGCCGGCTCACGCTCTCAGCCGAACACCGGGGCGGCAGCATCGTCATTGAAGTGGCTGACGACGGCGGTGGACTCTCACGCGACAGGATTTTGGCCAAGGCCTCTCAGCAAGGCTTGCCCGTGCATGAGGCCATGCCCGACGACGAGGTGTGGCAACTGATTTTTGCGGCGGGCTTTTCAACGGCTGAAGCCGTGACCGATGTCTCAGGCCGGGGCGTGGGCATGGACGTGGTCAAACGCAACATCCAGGAGATGGGCGGGCATGTGGAGATCGCCTCGCGCGCAGGCAAGGGCACGACGATTCGCATCGTGCTGCCGCTCACGCTGGCCATCTTGAACGGCATCTCCGTCAAGGTCGGGCACGAGGTGTACATCCTGCCGCTGAACTACGTGATCGAGTCGCTGCAGCCGCTGGCCAAAGACGTGCACGCCATCACCGGCGACCAGCAAGTGATGCATGTGCGCGGTGAGTACTTGCCGCTGATTCCGCTCTACAGGCTCTTTGATGTGCCGGGCGCGATTGCCAGCCCGACCGAGGGTATTGCCGTGATCGTGCAGGCCGAAGGTTTGCGCTTTGCCCTGCTGGTGGACCAGCTGGTGGCGCAGCACCAGGTGGTGGTGAAAAACCTGGAGACGAATTACCGCAAGGTGCCGGGCATTTCCGCCGCGACCATTCTGGGCGACGGCAATGTGGCTTTGATCATCGACGTGGTGGCCATGCAGCGCATCCACCGCGAGCGCCTGGCGCGTCATTCCGCGCCACTTGAAAAGGAGGTCTGAATCGATAAGCACGTCCTCTTACCCCAAGCGTTTTTCTTTTTCTTCCTGTTTTTTCCCTTCGTCTTTTCTTGTAAGCAACTCTGAAAGCTTTTATGAAAAACCTCGCAACTACCGTCGCAGCTTTCCCCCGCCGCATCCGCAAATTCGGCAAGCGCCAGGACGGTGTGACCATGATCGAGTACGCCTTGCTGTCGGCATTGATCGCCGTGGTGCTGGTGGCCGTGTTGACTTCGCTGGGGACTGAGTTGGGCACGACCTTCACGAAGATCAAGACCGCACTGACGAGCGCCAACGCCAGCTGACCGCGCGGCCTTCACCACCTTAGCGGGATGCTCCACCATGAAACCGTCTGTCTTGATAACGCTTGCGCTCTTGATGGGCGCAGGCGCGGTGTTTTTGGTGGCCCGCTGGGTCGGTGTGGGCGGCCCTGCCCACACCGGGCCGCGCGTGGTGGTGATGGCCGGCGCCATTGAGGCGGGAACGCCTTTGGCCGTCAACCACTTGCAGGTGCTGACCTGGCCTGGCGCCACAGCCCCGCAAGGCGCTTTTGACAAACCTGAGCCCCTCGTCGGGCGCGTGGTGCGCCAGGCCATGGTGGCTGGCGAGCCCGTGCTGGAGACGCGGCTCGCCCCAAGTGAGGCCAAGGGCGGCCTGTCGGCCACTTTGACGGCCGGCAAACGCGCCATCACGGTGCGTGTGAATGATGTTATCGGTGTGGCGGGCTTCGCCTTGCCAGGCACCTATGTCGATGTGCTGGTGAGCGCACGCGACAACCAGAACAACCCTTTTTCAAAGACCGTGCTTGAGCGCGTTCTTATCCTGGCCGTCGCTCAGGAAATGGTGAGCGATCCGGCCAAACCCAAGGTCGTGAATGCTGTGACGCTGGAGTTGACGCCAGCCGAGTCTGAACGCCTTGATCTGGCGCGCAGCGTGGGCAGCCTGTCGCTGTCCTTGCGCAATGAGCTGGACCGCGCGCCCATGCCGTCCGCAGTCACCCGGCTGGACGACTTGATGCAGCTGGCGAATACGGGCACGGCCAATGCCGCAGCGCCGGACGCTGCCGCCAGCGAAGTGCCGAAACCTGCGGCTCGCGCCCCCATCCGCAGGGGCGGAGGCGGCAACTTCGGAATTGAAGAATTTCGCGGCACCGTGGCCGGAGGTGCCAAGCCATGAGAGCTCATTCGATGGGGGTTCGCTTTGGCTTGAGTGCCTTCTTGTGGGTGGCGAGTGCTCTATGCACCCAGGCCCTGGCCTTGACCTGGCCCAGCAGTGTCGCGGCCACCGTAGGCCATGCCTTGGTCTTGCCCTTGCCCGGCCCGGTGCAGCGCATCGTGGTCGGCGACCCGACTGTGGCCGACTACCGCGTCACATCCCGTGCGGAGTTGTATGTGCTGGGTAAGGCCGTGGGCAGCACCAACTTGCTGCTGTGGCCGGCCGGGGGTGCTGCGCCCGTGTCACTGGCCGTGACGGTGGGCATGGACTTGCAGCCACTGGCGCTGGCGCTCAGGCAAAGCATGCCGGACGAGCCGGACATCACCCTGCGCCTGGCCGCTGGCTCGGTGGTGCTCTCCGGCCATGTATCGACAGCGCAAGCGGGCGACGCGGCGCAGCGCCTGGCCCAGGCCTTCATGGGGCCAGGCAGCGACGGCGGTCGCGCCGCGTCAGCGATGCCGGCAGGCGGCTTGAGCGCGCCGGGCAGCTCGAACGCTTCAAGCGCTTCAGACGGCGCAGCGAGTGCACCCCTGGTCGGCAATGCAGGCAATGCAGGCCGGGTCATCAACTTGCTTCAAGTACGTGACATGCAGCAGGTGCTGCTGGATGTGCGCATTGCCGAAGTCTCCAAGTCCTTGCTTGAAAAGCTGGGCCTGGGTGTGCAGGCCGCTGGCGGAGGTGACACGCGCTGGCGCGTGTTGTCCAACTTTTTGGGCGGTGGCGGCGGCGTGCTGGACTTGCTGTTTCGCAACGGCAATGCCTTGACGCTGGATGCCGAGAAAAAAGACGGCTTGGTCAAGGTGCTGGCCGAGCCAACCCTGGTGGCCATGAGCGGGCAAGAGGGCAGCTTTTTGGTGGGTGGCAAGGTGTTCATTCCGGTGGCGCAGAGCACCAGCGGCGCCGGCAGCAACATCACCTTGCAAGAGCGCGAATTTGGCGTGGGCCTGAAGTTCGTACCGACCGTGGTGGACGCGACGCGCGTCAACCTCAAGGTAGCCACCGAGGTGTCCGAGATCTCCAAGGAGTCGGTCAGTGTGCGTAGCGTGGGCAGCACGCTGCTGCCTGCTTTCACCACGCGCCGCGTGGCCACATCGGTGCAATTGCAGGACGGCCAAAGCCTGGTGATTGGCGGGCTGATTCGCAACAACAGCAGCGCCAACATCAGCGCCTTCCCGGTGCTGGGCGAGTTGCCGGTGATTGGCGCGCTGTTTCGCAGCACGCAGTTCAGCACCGACCAGACGGAGCTGGTGGTGGTGGTGCGCGCGACTTTGGTCAAGCCGCAGCTGGCAGGCATGGCGGGTGCTGCAAACGCAGAGCCCGCGCTGCCCACGGACGCAGTGCAGATGCCCAGCCGCCGTGACCTGTTCCTCAATGGCCAGTTGCAAGCGCCTGCCATCAAGATCTTGGAGCCTTCCGTGCTGAACCCGCCGCCCGGAGTGCGTGATGCGCCTTTGCCCTGAGAACCGCAGCGCACGCCGCCGCCCGTGCGGCCGTGCTGTGCATGCACGCCAGCGCGGCGTTTTTGTGATGGCCACGGCCGTGGCCATGCTGGTGCTCATGGGTTTTGTCGGGCTGGCCATGGACGCCAGTCGCCTGCAACTCGTGCGGTCTGAACTGCAAAACGCCGCCGACGCCTGCGCGCTGGCCGCCGCACTCGAGCTCAACGCCTTGAGTGACGGGCCTGCCCGGGGCGAGCGGGCTGGCTTGTTCACAGGCGGCGTGCGCAACCGCCGCGACTTTCAAACCCTGTGGGTGGGCACGGGCCAAATCAAGGTCAGCTTCAGCGCCACGCTGGGCGGCAGCTTTCAGGCCGCCGCTGGCGGCGTGGGCGGCTCGGGTGCTGGCGCGCGCTTTGCACGCTGCGCCGTGGTCGACACGGGCCTGCGGCATTTCTTCATGCGCCTCTTTGGCCCTGCGTCTTCAGATTTGTCTGCCGTGGCCACGGCGACCACCATGCCTTCGCAAAGTGTGTGTTCGATTCCCATGGGCATGTGCGCGGGCAACCGCGCCAACACCAGCAATTTTGGCTACAACATCGGCGACACGGTGCGCCTGGGCGCCACGCAAAGCGGTGGTTACTTCACCTGGGCCAATGTGCTGGGCACAGACACCTCGGGCGGCCTGGAGCCGTATGTGAACGCCTTCATGGGCTTTGGCGTGTGCGATGTGCCCACCGCACCGGGCCGCTGCATCGGCATCAAGACGGGCGTGGTGACCTCGCTGGACGACGCGTGGAACGCGCGCTTTGGCATGTACAAGCAAGGCGGCAGTGGCCTGAATCCGGCCACGGCCATCCCGGACTTGACGGGCTACGGCTACCGGCCCGCGCCAGCCGGCGGCGCCTATGCGGACTACATGCAGGTGCGCGCGCCGAGTCGGCAGCCATTCCAAGGGAACATCTCCAGCTACAAGTCGCCCTTGGGTGTGCACACGCAATACGGCGCGTCGTCGCGGCGACTGGTGTCCATGCCCGTGGTGGCCTGCAGCAGCACCAGCTGCGGCACCGGCAACAAGCCCATCTTGGGTTGGGCCTGCGCGCTGATGCTCAGCCCCAAGTCGCCCCCGCAAGACGCCGAGGTGGAGTTTCGCGGCCGTGCGGACAACCCGGCTTCGGGCTGCACCACTTCGGGCACACCGGGTGGTGTGGACTCGGGCGGGCCGCTGGTGCCCGTGCTGGTGCAGTGATGACTGCCCTAAAGCCTTTTGACGCTTCCCGACGCCAGCAGCGCGGCGCCGTGCTGGTGGAACTGTCCCTCGTCTTGCCGATCTTGCTCATCTTGACGCTGGCCACCGTGGAGTTTGCCCAGGCCATGGCCGCCTACAAAGTGGTGGTGCTGCAAGTGCGGCTGGCCACGCGCTACTTGTCAGCCAAGGCGCCGGGTACCGGGCAGGCCGAGGCGCGCTGCCTGCTCACGCATGGCGTGGCCACGCCGGGCGGCAACTGCACGGGCACCGCACTCATGCCCGGCCTGGTGGCCACGGGCTTTACGGTCACGGTGTCGGACGCGCTCAGCGCGCCGACCACGCATCGTGCGCAGCGCACGTCCAGCGACAGCACGGTGACCAGTGCCACCACCATCAATCTGGTCACGGTCACGGCCAGTGGCTTTCGTTACCACCTGAACTTTGCGGCCTTCTTGTCGGGCATCCTGGGCGGCTCGCCGACTTTTGACTTTGCGCCCATCAGCATGACCATGCGGCAGACGCAATGAACAAGTCATCCCTTGCCCGGCAAACCGGCGCAGCCACGCTGGAGTTCGCCATGTCCATGCTGGTGTTTTGTGTGGCGCTGATTGCGGTGGTGGAATTTGCGCGCTTCATGCTGGTGTGGAACACCGCCGCTGAAGCCACGCGCCTGGCCAGCCGCCTGGCCGCGCTGTGCAACACCGGGCCTGCGCAAGAGGCGCGCATTCGAGCGCGGGTGAAATATTTTGTGGAAGTGTCTGGCCAGGTGCAGGTTGGCAATCGCAGCGACTGGCTGGTGCTGAGCTACAGCCCGACCGGTTGCACGCAGGCCAGTTGCACGCTGGTCCAGGCCCGCTTGAACCAGTTGCAGGCGCGCCTTTTGGTGCCAGTGTCCAGCCTGGTTTTGGCGTTACCTGCCTACCGCAGCACGCAGGTGCGCGAAGTCATGAACAACGACGTGGCTGGCGAATACAACGCCGCCTGCAACTAAAGCGCAGGCATGGGAACTTCAAGCAGTTCAACTCCCGCCACGGCCGCAGGCAAAGGCGCCGCAGGCTCTGGTACAGGTCGCGAAGGTCGTTGCCTGGGTCTCATGCCAGCCAAGGCTGGTGACGGTGCTAGCGCCGTGCTGGCCAACCTGGCGGCCGAGCTGGCGCGCAATCTTGCTGCACGCGTGCTGGTCATTGACTTATCACTGCCCTTTGGTGACGTGGCTTTGTTTTTAACCAGCGTCACCATGGCGCACGACCTGGCTGACCTGACGGACGAGACAGCGCGCCTGGACGGTGAGCTGCTTGAGGTCATGGCCCACCATGTGTCGCCCAATTTGCACCTGATCGCTGCGCCGCTCACGCTGGACAGGTTCTTGCGCATTCAGCCGCACGATGTGCAGCGTCTGATCACGCTCGCGCGTGCGCAGTACGACCATGTGCTGATTGACCTGGGCCTGGATGCGATTTCACTCTCGGTGCTGGACGAGCTGGACACGCTGGTGCTGGTGGCCACGCTGAATGTGGCGTCCGTGCGGCATGTGGACCAGCTCGCGCAGCTGTGGGCCAGCCTGGGCAATGCGCCTGAAAAACTCTCCCTGGTGGTCAACCACGAAGGCGCCAACACCGCCGTGCGCGTGGCTGACCTGGAACAAGCCGTGGGCTTGAGCGTGGCGCGGCAGCTGCCGCAAGACCACGCCTTGATGCAGGCCTCGCAACTGCAGGGGGTGCCCGCCGTGTTGTTGCGGCCCAAGTCCGCCTTTGCCCGTGCCATCAGCGCGTGGGCGCAAGAATGGTCGGGCCAGCCGGCCCAGGAGAAACGCTCATGGCTTCGCTTCGGGACCAAATAGCCGCCTGGACGCAAGGCCGGCCACCGACGGTGGCCGCGGCCGCTGCTCCTTTGCCGGCGCCTTTTGTTGCAGCTGTTGAAGCTGTTGCAGCGTCTGCCGTACTGCCGTCCCCGGCAGCAAAAACCGAGGCCTTGATTCCGCCATCGCCTGTGCCGGCCACACTCAAGGTACTGCCGCCCATCGCCCCGCGCCCCATGCGCCGCGAAGCCTCGGCAGCCTACTTCGCCACCAAGGTCAAGCTGCACAAGGCCTTGCTCGGCCGCATGGACCTGGTCGCGGCGCAAAGCCTGCCGGCAGACAGCCTGCGCCGCCAGTTGGCCGAGATGATTGATCTCCTGATCGTTGAAGAACATTTGCCGGTCAATGAGTCCGAACACGCGCAGCTGGTGATTGACCTGCAAGACGAGGTCATGGGCCTGGGGCCGCTGGAGCCTTTGCTGAGCGATCCCGGCATCAGCGAGATCATGGTCAATGGTTTTGACAAGGTGTTTGTCGAGCGGCGCGGGCGCCTGGAGTTGCTGGACACGCGCTTTAACGACAACGACCACCTGATGAAAGTGATCGACAAGATCGTCTCGCGCGTAGGCCGGCGCATTGACGAGTCCTGCCCCATGGCCGACGCGCGCCTGCCGGACGGCTCGCGCGTGAACGCCATCGTGCCGCCGCTGGCACTCGACGGGCCCACGCTCACCATTCGCCGCTTTGCGGTGGTGCCGCTGCAAATGGCCGATTTGGTGGCCAAGGGCGCGCTGTCCAATGCCATGGCGCAGTTGCTGGCTGGCCTTGTCAAAGCCAAGACCAACATCATCATTTCAGGCGGCACCGGCTCGGGCAAGACCACGCTGCTCAATATCTTGTCGAGCTACATCCCCGAGGGCGAACGCATCATCACCATTGAAGACACGGCCGAGTTGCAGTTGCAGCAAAGCCATGTGGTGCGGCTGGAAACGCGCAATGCCAACATTGAAGGGCAGGGCGAAGTCACGATGCGCGGACTCTTGAAAAACAGCCTGCGTATGCGGCCTGACCGCATCGTGCTGGGCGAGGTCCGCGGCAGCGAAGTGATTGACATGCTGCAGGCCATGAACACGGGCCACGACGGCTCGCTCACCACCGTGCATGCCAACTCGCCGCGTGATGCGCTGTCACGGCTTGAAAATCTGGTCGGCTTGGGCGGCGTGAATTTGCCGGTGAAGGCACTGCGCCAGCAAATCAGCTCGGGCATCAATGTGGTGGTGCAGGCCAGCCGCATGAACGACGGCAGCCGCAAGATCACCAGCATCCATGAGATCAATGGCATGGAGGGCGAGGTGATCACGTCGCAAGAGATCTTTTTTTATGAGCGCCTGGGCATGAGCGCAGACGGCTATGTGCAAGGGCGCTTCAGGGCCACGGGCGTGCGGCCCAAGCTGTGTGAAAAGCTCAGCGCCTTCGGCATCGAGATGGACGAGCGCTTGTTTGACCCCTCGCTGCCATGACACAAAACCTGCTCTACGCCGTGCTGTCGCTGGTCTTCCTGCTGGTGGGCGGCGTGGCGGTGGGCATGGCAGCGTTCTGGAATCGCCGCTACAGCCCCGAGGCCAAGGCGCTCTCAGACCGGCTGGCCGACATTGCACGCCAGCGCCAAGGGCAGACACAAGAACGCTTGCAAAAGTCAGATGGGCCGCAGCACGCACCCTGGCTGCGCTGGCTGATGGCGCATGCACCCGGCGTGGAAGCGCTGGCCTGGCTGGTGCGCCGCTCGGGCTGCGCGCAGTCGGTCGCCGAGGTGATGGCGATGTCGGCAGGGCTGGGCGTGACGACTGCGTTGTTGGCTGGCTTGGCGTTCAGTCTGGCTTGGCCTGTGGCTGTGCTGCTCGGCACTCTCGCCTTGGGCTTGCCAGCGCTATGGCTCTTGCGCAAGCAGATCCAGCGCCGCACCCGCTTTGAAGACCAATTACCCGAGGCGCTGGACTTCATGACGCGTGCGCTGCGGGCGGGCTACGGTTTATCTGTGGCCATGGGCATGGTGGGTGACGAATTGCCGCAGCCGCTGGGCGCCGAGTTCAAGACCACCTTTGACCAGATCAACCTGGGCATGAGCTTTGCCGAGGCGATGGCCGAGATGGCCGATCGCGTGAACAGCCCGGACCTGAATTTCTTGGTGATCGCGCTCATGATCCAGCGCAAGACCGGCGGCAACCTGACGGAGCTGCTGACGTCCTTGGCCAAGACGGTGCGCGAGCGCATCAAGCTCAAAGGCAAGGTGCGTGTGCTCGCGTCTGAAGGCAAGCTGTCCGGCGTGTTGATTGGTGTACTGCCCATCGTGCTGGGTGTGATTTTGTCCATCGTCAACCCCATCTACATGTCCACGTTGTGGACCACCGAGAGCGGCCACAAGCTGGTGGGCGTGGGCTTGGTGATGATGGCGATGGGCGCGCTGTGGATGTGGAAGATCGTTCAGATCAAGGTCTGAAGCGGGCAGATTCATCATGAGTTTTTAAACATGGACCTCTGGCTGCTTCTATCCATGGCCTTGGCCTTTTGCGCCTGTGTGTTGCTGGTGCTGGGCGTGGGGCGCGTGGTCTCTCGCAAGCAATTGGCCAAGCGTTTGCAGCCGGGGGAACGGCCCAAGTCGCCCGCCCAAGCGAGCACGCTGGTCACCGGCTCGGCGAGCGACGAGAGCGCCACCCGGCGCAGCCAGCGCTGGGAAGCGGTGCTCGAATCCATGTCACGCCTGTCTGTGCCTGAAGGCGGTTGGCAAAGCTCGCAGTTGCGACTCAAGTTCATTCGAGCCGGCTTTCGCAGCCCGCAGGCGGCGCAAAGTTACTACGCCGTCAAGACGGCGGGCACCTTGCTTATGCCGGGTTTGGCAGCGCTCGTCATTTACCTGGGTTGGCCAGCTACGCCCTATTTGACTCTGGGCGCTTACACGCTGGCGGTGGCGGCTCTCGGCTATTACCTGCCCGATGCGCTGCTGCGCTTTCGCACCCAGCGCCGCGCCAATGAAATGCGTGACGTGTTGCCTGACTTGATTGATTTGCTGGTGATCTGCACGGAATCCGGCCTTGGCATGGACGCGGCGATCAACCGCGTCTCGCAAGAAATCGCGCGCAGCAGCAAGACGCTGGCCGAAGAGTTTTATTTGGCCGCGCTGGAGATTCGCGCAGGTGCAGGCCGCAGCACGGCCCTGAAAAACCTGGCCCTGCGCGTGGACCTGGAAGACTTACACGGCCTGGTGTCCATGCTGGTGCAGGCCGACCGCTTTGGCACCAGCCTGGTGGAGTCGCTGCGCATTCAGTCCGAGATGATGCGCACCAAGCGCATGCAGCGCGCCGAAGAAATTGCGGCCAAGGTGCCGGTCAAGATGCTGATCCCGCTGATTCTTTTCATCTTTCCCGCCTTGCTGACGGTCTTGATTGGCCCGGCGGTGATTCAGATTGCGGGGATTTTTGGTGGCGGTGGCGGCGGGCCGTGAGGCGAGCCTTTGACGCGAAAAGATCAGCGCGCCAGATAGAGCGCCACGCTTTTCAAGCCCAGCACCGTCATGCCCAGCGAGCCCAGCACATGCAAGCCCGCGGTGAGCAGCGCCAAGCCATAACGCTCGGCCATCATAAAGCCCACCACCTCGGCTGAAAAAGACGAGAAGGTGGTGAGGCCGCCCAAAAAGCCCGTGATGAGCAGCAGCCGCCACACCGGATCCAGCTGCGGCTGCGCCTGCAGGGCGGCAATGGCCACACCCACCAGATAGCCCCCCAGCAAATTGGCGGCCAGCGTGCCCCAAGGCAGCAAGCCACCGGGGGACAGCCACAGGCCAAGACCCCAGCGGGCGAGGGCGCCTAGGGATGCACCCAGGCAGATGGCGAATAGGGAGTACATCTCGGCAGTTTGCCATCACCGCGTCGATCAAGCGGCCAAGCTCCCGCGAGCGGGCAAAATTCACAGCATGACACTTGCACCTACTCCGTTGCGCTGGCAGTTCTGGATAGACCGGGGCGGCACCTTCACCGACGTGGTGGGCAAGCGGCCCGATGGCACCTTGGTCACGCACAAGCTGCTGTCTGAAAACCCGGAGCAATACAGCGATGCGGCGGTGGCGGGCATCCGCCACTTGCTGGGGCTCAAGTCCGGCGATGCGGTCACGCCCGAGCTGGTGGACTGCGTGAAGATGGGCACCACCGTGGCCACCAACGCGCTGCTTGAACGCAAGGGCGAGCCCACGCTGTTGGTGACGACGCGCGGCTTCAGGGATGCGCTGCGCATTGCCTACCAAAACCGACCGCGCTTGTTTGACCGGCACATCGTGCTGCCCGAGCTCTTGTACAGCGCCGTCATTGAAGCGGATGAGCGCGTGGCCGCCCAGGGCGAGGTGGTGCAGCCGCTAAACGAAGAACAACTGGCGCAAGACCTGGCCGCACATTACGCCCAGGGCTTGCGCAGCGTGGCGATTGTTTTCATGCACGGCTACCGCTTTACCGCGCACGAAAAAGCGGCACGCCGACTGGCCGAGGCGGCGGGCTTCACGCAGGTTAGCACCTCGCATGAAACCAGCCCGATGATGAAGTTCGTCAGCCGCGGTGACACCACGGTGGTTGATGCCTATTTGTCGCCCATCTTGCGCCGTTACGTGGAGCAGGTGGCCGCCGAGATGCCGGGCGTGCGCTTGTTCTTCATGCAGTCCTCGGGCGGCTTGACGGACGCGCATGCCTTCCAGGGCAAGGACGCGATCTTGAGCGGCCCGGCCGGCGGCATTGTGGGCATGGCGCGCACCGCTGAAATCGCTGGCCAGCCCAAGGTGATTGGCTTTGACATGGGCGGCACCTCGACGGACGTGTCGCATTACGCGGGCGAGTTTGAACGCGAGTTTGAAACGCAGGTGGCGGGCGTGCGCATGCGCGCGCCCATGATGAGCATTCACACCGTGGCAGCCGGCGGTGGTTCGCTCTTGAAGTTTGACGGCGAGCGTTTTCGCGTGGGCCCGCAAAGTGCAGGCGCCAACCCCGGCCCCGCCAGCTACCGGCGCGGCGGCCCGCTGGCCGTGACGGATGCCAACGTGATGCTGGGCAAGGTGCAGCCGCATTACTTTCCCAAGGTGTTTGGCCCGGCCGGCAATGAAGCGCTGAGCCATGAAGCTGCAGCAGCGAAGTTCGCTGAACTCGCCATGCAAACTGGCCGCAGCGCTGAAGCCGTGGCTGAAGGCTTTATTGAAATTGCGGTGCAGCAGATGGCCAATGCCATCAAGAAAATATCGGTGGCGCGTGGCTATGACGTGACGCGCTACACCTTGCAATGCTTTGGCGGCGCCGGTGGTCAGCACGCTTGCCTGGTGGCTGATGCGCTGGGCATGACGCAAGTGCTGGTGCATCCGCTGGCAGGCGTTCTGAGTGCTTACGGCATGGGGCTGGCGGATCAAAACGTGATCCGCGAGCAAGCCGTGGAAACTGAACTCAATGATGCCGCGTTGCCGAAAATTGCCGAGCAACTGAACGCGCTCGCCACCAGTGCCCAGGCGGACTTGCAGCGCCAGGCCGTGAGCCGCGGCGCTGTGCTGGTGCACCAACGCGTGCATGTGCGCTACCAGGGTAGCGACTCGGCCCTGGTGGTGGCCTTTGGCAGCGTGGCAGAGATTCAAGCCCGCTTTGAAGCCGCCTACCGCCAGCGCTTTGCTTTCTTGATGCCCGGCAAGGCCTTGATGGTGGAAGCCGTGTCAGTGGAAGCCGTGGTGGCGGGTGATGCACCGGCAGAAGCAAAGCACGCCCTGCAAGCCGCGCGCGATGTGCCGCGCTGCGACATGGTGCGCATGTACACCGCCGGTGCCTGGCACGAAGCCGCGTTGGTGGTGCGCGAAGACATGCGCCCTGGCGACGTGGTGGCCGGCCCGGCCATCATTGCCGAGAAGAATGCGACCACGGTGGTCGAGCCCGGCTGGCAAGCGCGCCTGACCGAGTTGGACCATTTGCTGATGCAACGTACCGAAGCGCGGCGTGTCAGCTTTGCCGCTGGCACCACGGTGGACCCGGTCTTGCTTGAGGTGTTCAACAACCTCTTCATGAACATCGCAGAGCAGATGGGCCTGCAACTGCAAAACACCGCGCATTCGGTCAACATCAAGGAGCGCCTGGACTTCAGCTGCGCGCTGTTTGACACCGCTGGCAACCTGATCGCCAATGCGCCGCACATGCCGGTGCATCTGGGCTCCATGGGCGAGAGCATCAAAACCGTGATTCGTGAAAACGCCGGTCGCATGCAGCCGGGCAATGTGTACGTGCTCAATGACCCGTACCACGGCGGCACGCACCTGCCCGACATCACGGTCATCACGCCGGTGTACCTGGACGGGAATGAGTCCACAGGCCAGCCTGCGTTTTATGTTGGCTCGCGCGGCCACCATGCCGACATCGGCGGCACCACGCCGGGCTCCATGCCGCCGTTTTCAACCCGCATTCAAGAAGAAGGCGTGCAGATCAACAACGTCCTGCTGGTCGAGCGCGGCGTGCTGCAAGAGGCCGCCATGCTGGCGCTGCTGCAAAGTGGCGAATACCCCTCACGCAACTCCGCGCAAAACATGGCCGACCTCAAGGCGCAAATTGCTGCGAATGAAAAAGGCGTGCAAGAGCTGCGCAAGATGGTGGCGCAGTTTGGCTTGGAGGTGGTGCTGGCCTACATGCGCCATGTGCAAGACAACGCCGAGGAATCGGTGCGGCGCGTCATCACGCAGCTCAAAGACGGCGCTTTCACGCTGCCGCTGGACAACGGCGCGCAGATTCAAGTGGCCATCCGTGTGAACAAAGAGGCGCGTAGCGCCGAGATTGATTTCACGGGCACGTCAAGCCAGCAGGCCAACAACTTCAATGCGCCCACTGCGGTGTGCATGGCCGCGGTGCTGTATGTCTTTCGCACGCTGGTCAATGACGATATTCCGCTCAATGCCGGTTGCCTCAAGCCGCTCAAGGTCATCATCCGGCCGGGCTCCATGCTCAACCCCGACTTTCCAGCTTCTGTGGTGGCGGGCAATGTGGAGACCTCAAGCTGCATCACCAACGCGCTGTACGGCGCGCTGGGCGTGATGGCGGCCAGCCAGTGCACCATGAACAACTTCACCTTCGGCAATGCGCGGCATCAGTATTACGAAACCATTTCCGGCGGCTCGGGCGCTGGCGGAGTGCTGGATGCGCATGGCAACGTGGTCTCAGGTTTTGACGGGACCAGCCTAGTGCAAACGCACATGACCAACTCGCGCTTGACGGATCCGGAGGTGCTGGAGTTCCGCTTTCCGGTGCGGTTGGAAAGCTACACCCTACGGCCTGATTCAGGCGGCGCGGGCCGCTGGCAAGGCGGGCAGGGCGGTGTGCGGCGGGTGCGCTTTTTGGAGGCCATGACGGCCAGCATTTTGTCCAACGGTCGCACGCAAGGCGCTTTTGGCATGGCCGGCGGCCAGGCGGGTGCGCCGGGTTTGAATGTGGTGCAGCGTGCACACGGTGCGCGCGAGAGTCTGGGTCACATTGCGCAGGTCGATATGCAAGCCGGTGACATTTTTGAGATCCACACGCCGGGCGGCGGCGGCTTCGGCAAGGCTTGAGTCGCCCATGAAAAAGCCCGCCCGGTTGCCCGGGCGGGCTTGTCTTTAGCGCGGCTGATTACTTCTTGGCGGCGCTGGCAGCTGCGGCAGGCTTGGCAGCGGCTGCAGTAGCGGCAGGTGCGGCCGTGGCGGCTGGCGCAGCGGCTGCGGCGGGCTTGGCCTTTGCGTCTGCTTTGGCGTCTTTGGCGTCAGCTTTTGCATCTGGCTTGGCAGCGGCTGCCTTGTAGCTGGTGCCACCCACAGTCAGGCCTTCAGCAGAGAGTTTGGCGGCAGACTTTTCGCCCAAGCCTTTGACGCGGGAGATCAGGTCGTCCCAGCTCTTGAACTCGCCCTTTTTGCGCTCGTCCAGGATCAGCTTGCTCTTGGCGGGGCCCAGGCCCTTGACGCCGTCCAGCTCAGCGGCGGTTCCCTTGTTCACGTCCACCGCAGCGAAAGCGACGGCGGTCAGCAGCAAGGCGGCGACGAAAGCAGAAATCTTTTTGAACATTGTGAATTCCCCCAATATGGATGAAAAGTTGTTTCAAGAATGTTGCTTGCGAATTGCCAGCAACAGCTTGCAGCATCTAACGGCCGAAGCCGCAGCCGGTTGACTTACAGCTCTTCGATCCGGCGGGCAGAGTAGCTGTCCCAGGCCTGGCAGCCTGGGCAATGCCAGAAATGCTGGGTGGCTTCAAAGCCGCAGGCCGCGCAGCGGTAGCGCATCAGCGGCTTGGTGGCCTGGTCCAGGGCGCGTTGCACCAGACCATGCGGTTGTTCGTTTTCAAAGCGCTCGCCGGCGATCCAGCGGGTGGCGGCCAGCAAGGAGGGCTGGCCCTCCAGGTGGCGCACATACCATTCGCGCGCGCTGCGGGTGTCGCCGTCCAGCGTGATGATGGCTTCAACCACATCCACGGAAGGCGAGGCTGCGTAGTTGCGCTGCAAGATGTCGAGCGCCGCTTGCGCTTGGCCGCTTTGCGCGCCCACCTTGGCCATCAAGCCAGCGGCCAGCGGCAGGGCTTGCGGCGCCTTGGCCTCCAGCAAAGACAAAGTGGCAAAGGCCTGGGCGTGGCGGCCTAGCTGGTTCTCAAGCTTGGCCTGTTCAATCAAGGGCCGCGCTGCGGCGGGTGCCAGCTGTGCGGCGCGTTGGTACAAGGCAAGAGCCTGGTCGGTGTTGCCAGTGGCCGAGCTGGCCAGCGCCTGCTCGCACAGGTAATGCGCTTGCCTGCCGCCAAAGCTGCCGTGGCCTGTGCTGTCCAGTCGGGCGGCGACCTCAGTGGCGCGTGGCCAGTCGCGTGAGCGTTCGTAGATCGACAGCAGGGCCAGGCGGGCTTCTTCTTGGTAGCTGGTGCCTTCGAGCTTGCGCAAGGCTGATTCAGCACGGTCCAGCAGTCCGGCCTTCAAAAAGTCCAGGGCCAGCGCATGTTGCGCACGGTCGCGCTCGGCCTGCGTCAGGTCGCCACGCGACATCAGATGCTCATGCACGCGCACGGCGCGGTCGTATTCGCCCCGGCGCCTGAAAAGATTACCCAGCGCGAAGTGCAGCTCAGACGTATCCGGGTCGTTCTGCACCGCCTCAATGAACGCGTCGATGGCCTGGTCTTGCTGCTCGTTGAGCAGGAAGTTCAGGCCGCGAAAGTAGGCCTTGGGGGCCTGGCGGTTTTCAATCCGCAGCTGCCGCAGGTCCAGCCGCGAGGCCAGCCAGCCCAAGCTGAAGGCAACTGGCAGGCCCAGCAGCAGCCAGGTGAAGTCAAATTCCATGAGGCAGATCCGCGGCTTCGGGCGCTGGTTTCGATGTCGGGCCTGGCGCGGTGTCAGGGGCCGCCGCCATGCGCCTGTGGGCCGCAGTGGCTTGCTGGCGGCGTCGCCACCAGCGCGGCACCATCATCAGCACGCCGCCAGCGAGGCCGGCGCAAAAAGCCGCCAGCACCACCAGGACCATGGGCGCTTGCCAGTAGGTGCCAAAGAAAAAGTTCAGCGCAACGACTTGCTGATTGTTCAGCGCGAAGGCGAAAAGCGTAAAAAAAATGGCTGCCTTAAGCAGCCACAGCAGGTATTTCACTGGCACGACTCCGGTGGGGTCTGGCCATTGTAGTCAGCGCGAAATCGCTTCGGAAAACGCTCCAAAACACGCATCACTTGCCGGCACCAGGCACATTCAGCAACTCCTCTGTGCGGGCGTCCACAGCCTCGCGCAAGGCCTTGCCCGGCTTGAAATGGGGCACACGCTTTTCAGGAATGGCAACGCTTTCACCGGAGCGCGGATTGCGCCCCATGCGCGGCGGACGCCGGTTGATGGAAAAGCTGCCGAAGCCGCGGATTTCGATCCGATGGCCGCGCACCAGTGCATCGCTCATGGCGTCAAGAATCGTCTTGACCGCATGCTCGGCATCCCGATGGGTAAGTTGGCTGAAGCGGCTGGCCAGTTCTTCAACAAGGTCGGAGCGGGTCATGGGAAAGCGGCGTCAAAAAAGAAGTGAAACGTGCGGCGGGCAAAAAGAAAGCGGGACAAGAAACCCCTGGAGGTTTGTCGTCCCGCTTGTCAGTTCAGCGCGAGGGCTTAGCTGTTGTTGTCCAGCTTGGCGCGCAGCAATGCGCCCAGGTTGGTCAGGCCGGCGCTTTCACGCGAGGACTGCTGGCTGAGCGTTGCCATGGCTTCTTGCTGGTCCACGTTGTCCTTGGCTTTGACCGACAGCTGGATGTTGCGGGTCTTGCGATCCACGTTCACCACCACTGCGGAGACTTCGTCGCCTTCTTTGAGCACGTTGCGTGCGTCTTCCACACGGTCACGGCTGATTTCGCTGGCGCGCAGGTAACCAATGATGTCTTCGCCCAGGTCGATCTCGGCGCCCTTGGCGTCCACAGTCTTGACCTTGCCAGTCACCACAGCGCCCTTGTCGTTGATCGACACGAAGGTGGTGAAAGGATCGGAGTCCAACTGCTTGATACCCAGGGAAATACGCTCGCGGTCCACGTCAACGGCCAAGACGATGGCTTCGACTTCCTGGCCCTTTTTGTAGTTGCGAACAGCGGCTTCGCCGGTTTCGTTCCACGACAAATCAGACAGGTGCACCAGGCCGTCGATACCGGCAGCCAGACCCACGAATACGCCGAAGTCGGTGATCGACTTGATCGGGCCCTTGACGCGGTCGCCGCGCTTGGTGTCTTGTGCGAACTCTTGCCATGGGTTGGCCTTGCACTGCTTCATGCCCAGGGAAATGCGGCGCTTGTCTTCGTCGATTTCCAGAACCATGACTTCGACTTCGTCGCCCAGGGTGACGAGCTTGGAAGGAGCCACGTTCTTGTTGGTCCAGTCCATCTCCGACACGTGGACCAAGCCTTCGATACCTGGCTCGAGTTCCACAAACGCGCCGTAGTCGGCGATGTTGGTGATCTTGCCGAACAGGCGGGTGGCCTGTGGGTAGCGGCGCGAAACGCCCATCCATGGATCGTCGCCCATTTGCTTCAGACCCAGCGAGACACGGTTTTTCTCGGTGTCGAACTTCAGGATCTTGGCCACGATTTCCTGGCCAGCCGTCACCACTTCGCTTGGGTGACGCACGCGGCGCCATGCCATGTCGGTGATGTGCAGCAAGCCGTCAATGCCGCCCAGGTCAACGAACGCACCGTACTCGGTGATGTTCTTGACCACGCCTTTGACAGCAGTGCCTTCTTTGAGGGTTTCCATCAGCTTGGCGCGCTCTTCGCCCATCGAGGCTTCGACCACAGCGCGGCGTGACAGCACGACGTTGTTGCGCTTGCGGTCCAGCTTGATGACCTTGAACTCCATGGTCTTGTTCTCGTAGGGAGTCAAGTCCTTGATGGGGCGTGTGTCGATCAGCGAGCCAGGCAGGAAAGCGCGGATGCCGTTGACCAGCACGGTCAGGCCACCCTTGACTTTGCCGCTGGTCTGGCCAGTGACAAATTCGCCGGATTCCAGGGCTTTTTCCAGGCTCATCCACGAAGCCAGGCGCTTGGCCTTGTCGCGTGACAGCAGGGTGTCGCCGTAACCGTTTTCAACGGAGTCGATGGCCACGGCCACGAAGTCGCCTACTTGGACTTCGAGCTCGCCCTGGTCATTCTTGAATTCTTCGAGAGGCACATAGGCCTCGGACTTCAGACCGGCATTGACGACCACGTGGTTGTGGTCGATGCGGATCACTTCAGCGGTAATGACTTCGCCCGTGCGCATCTCCGAACGTTGGAGAGACTCTTCAAATAGGGCGGCAAAAGATTCAGACATGGAGGTTTCCTATTCCGACAGCACAGGGTTCCGAGGGCGGGATTGCCTTCGTTTTTAAGGTCTGACTGCGGCGGTTTTTTGCAGCAAGGCTGCGGGTTAAGTTAAGAGCCCTTCAAACGCTGCGCTGCTTGAAAAGCGCGAGGCATCAAAGGGGCCGGGTGCCGTGCCACCAGTCAATCACGAGGGCCGTTGATTTCTCAATCGAGAGCTCGGAGTTGTCCAGCAACTTGGCGTCATCGGCAGGTTTCAAGGGGGCGCTTTGGCGTGAGGAATCACGTAAATCGCGGGCCATCAAGTCCTGCTCAATCTGGGCGAGTGTAGTCGAAATACCCTTTGAAATCAATTGCTTATGCCTGCGCTCGGCGCGCTGATGCACGCCTGCCGTCAAGAAGACTTTGAGCACGGCATCGGGAAACACGACCGTGCCCATGTCGCGGCCGTCGGCCACCAGGCCGGGCAGCTGCCTGAAGCTGTGCTGCAAGCCGAGCAGCGCTAGTCGCACGGTCGGGTGAACTGACACGCGGGAAGCGGCTAGGCCGGCGTCTTCGGTGCGGATGGCGTCAGACACGTCTTCACCCGCTAAAAACACTTGGTCGGACACGAAGCGCAGCGGCAGCGTGGCGGCTAAGGCGGCGACGGCCGGGCCGTCGTCCAGCGAAATGCCGGCTCGGCTGGCAGCAAAAGCCGTGACGCGGTAGAGCGCGCCAGAGTCCAGGTAGTGGTAGCCCAGGCGGTGCGCGGCCAGGGCGGCCAGCGTGCCTTTGCCAGATGCCGTGGGGCCGTCGACACAGATCACCGGGATATCGCTAGGCCGGGCCTGGGCCACGGCAAACAAGGTTTCAAAGTAATCGGGGAAGGTCTTGGCGACGCATTTGGGGTCCAGGATGCGCACCGGCACACCGGCCGGGTTGAAGGCCGCGAGCGAAAAGCACATGGCCACGCGGTGGTCGTCGTAAGTGTGGATGGCGGCGCTTTTCCAGTCTTGCTTTGTCGCCGGCGGCGTGATGCGGATGAAGTCCGCGCCTTCTTCCACCGTTGCGCCCAGCTTGCGCAGCTCAGTGGCCATAGCCGCAATGCGATCGGTTTCCTTGACTCGCCAACTGGCGATGTTGCGAAGCGTGGTCGTGCCGTCGGCGTAAAGCGCCATGGCGCCTAGCGTCATCGCCGCGTCGGGGATGTGGTTGCAGTCCAAGTCAATGGCCTTGAGTGGCCAGGCGCCGCGCGATACCTTGAGCGAGTTCGGCCCGCTCTCGACCTTCGCGCCCATCATTTCAGCCGCTTCGACAAAGCGGATATCGCCCTGAATGGAGCCCGAGCCAATGCCCCAGATTTCAATGTGCTCTTGCGGGCCGGTCGCGATCGCGCCCAGGGCCACGAAGTAACTGGCCGAGGACGCGTCGCCTTCGACATGAATCTCGCCGGGCGACTGGTAACGGCAGCCGGCGGGAATGGTGAAACGTTGCCAGCCTTGACGCTCAACTGCAATGCCGAAGCGCGCCAGCAAATTCAGCGTGATCTCGATGTAGGGCTTGGAGATCAGCTCGCCGATCACGTCGATGTGAATTGGCTTGTTGGCGACCAGCGGCAAGGCCATGAGCAAAGCCGTGAGGAACTGGCTGGACACATCGCCGCGCACCTTGATGGGCGCGTCGATTGAAATTTGGCTGGGTTTGAGATGCAGCGGCGGAAAGCCATCGTTGCCCAGGTAGTCGATCTGGCAGCCGAGCTGACGCAGGGCATCCACCAAGTCGCCAATCGGCCGCTCGTGCATGCGGGGCACACCCGAGAGTTCAAAGTCGCCACCCAGCAGCGCGAGGGCGGCCGTCAAGGGCCGCATCGCGGTGCCGGCATTGCCCATGAAGAGCTTGGCCTGCGGTGTCGCCAGTTTGCCGCCCAGCCCGCCAATGACGGCGGTGTGGCCGGTTTGCTCGACGGCGCAACCGAGTTGCTTGAGCGCGGCCAGCATCACGGCGGTGTCGTCTGAGGCCAGCAGGTCGTGCACCACGGTTTCGCCTTCGCTCAAGGCGGCAAGCAGCAGCACGCGGTTCGAGATGCTTTTGGAGCCGGGCAGGCGCACGGTGCCGTGGGCGCCGGTGAGCGGTGGAATGTCCAGGGATTCGATGTCAAACATGGGCTAGTCAGAGTTGGGCAGGTCAGCCGCTGGGTTGTGTCCGGTCTGCCATTGCGCACGCGCTTGGCTGGCCTGGGCGATCAAGGCTTGCAATTGCACAGCGTCGCCGCGGTTCAAGGCGTTTTCGAGTTGCTGGAGTTGCGCTTTGAACAGCGCCGATTGCGCTAGCACTTCGTCGCGGTTGGCCAGCAAAATGTCGCGCCACATGGCCGGTTCGCTCGCGGCAATGCGCGTGAAGTCACGAAAGCCCGAGCCGGCCAACGGCAATTGCTTTTCGCCTTTGGGGCTTAGCAGCGCATTCATGGTGGCAAAGGCCAGCAAATGCGGCAGGTGACTGACGGCGGCGTAGGCCGCGTCATGCGCCTCGGGCGTCATGTCGCTCACTTTGCAAGTCAGCGCTTGCCAAAGTCCGCGGGCCTTCGCTAGTTGATCGGCACCGGTTTCAGGCAGCGGCGTCAAGATGAGTTTCTTGCCGGCGTACAGGTCCACGTCGGCGTGCTCCACGCCCGAGACTTCCTTGCCGCAAATCGGATGCGCCGGCACAAAGCAAGACAGCTTGTCGCCCAGGGCCTGCCTTGCTGCGGCGACCACATCGCGTTTGGTCGAACCCACGTCCATCACCAGCGTGCTGGCCTCCAAGGCCGGCGCGATGGCTTGCAAGGTCAGCAAAGTGGCTCCGACCGGGACCGAGATCAGCACCAGGTCAGCGCCGCGCGCGGCCTCGGCGGCTGAAGCTGCAGCGCTGTCAATCACGCCCATTGCTCGGGCTTTATCTGTCGTGGCCGTCGTCTGGCTGAAGCCGACCACGCGCTGAACCAAGCCCGCCCGCTTGAGCGCCAAGGCAAAGGAGCTGCCCATCAGGCCGCAGCCGATGAGGCCAAGTTGCTTGAACATGCGGGTCGGCGTCAGTCGCCGGCAGGGTAGATGCCCAGCACCTTGAAGAAGGCGCAGAGTTGCTGCAACTCAGCCAGGGCCGCGCCCACTTTCGGCTCTGAAGGATGGCCCTGCAAGTCGATGTAGAAGTAATACTCCCACTGGCCCGAGCGGGCGGGGCGCGATTCAAAACGCGTCATGGACACGCCGTGCGTCTTGAGCGGGCCCAGGATGTCATGCACCGCGCCCGGGCGGTTGGGCACAGAGACGATGAGGCTGATGCAGTCCTTGCCCGAAGCCGCTGGCGAGGGCAGGGTTTGCGGCAGGCAAACCACGGCAAAGCGGGTGCGGTTGAAAGCGTCGTCTTGAATCGCATGCGCTGCGTTGTGCAGGCCAAACTGAACGCCCGCACGTTCGCTGGCAATGCCGGCCCAGGCCGGGTTGGTGCTGGCCAGGCGCGCGCCTTCTGCATTACTGGCGGCAGCGCGGCGTTCGGCGTCGGGCAGGTGGGTGTTCAGCCAGCCCTGGCATTGGGCCAGCGCTTGCGGGTGCGCGTAAACCACCTCAATGCCAGCCAGTGAATCTGACAGGCGCAGCAAGTTGTGGCGCACCATCAAGCTGGTCTCGCCGACGATGTGCAGTGGCGAATTCAAAAAGAGATCGAGCGAGCGCGAGACCACGCCTTCTGTCGAGTTTTCGACCGGCACTACGCCGTAGCCGGCGCTACCGGCCGCTGTGGCGCGAAAGACTTCGTCAATGCTGCTGCAAGGCACGTGCTCGATGCTGGCGCCAAAAAATTGCAGGGCCGCCTGCTCGCTGAAGGTGCCGGCCGGGCCGAGGTAAGCCACGCGCACGGGCGCTTCAAGCGCCAGGCAGGCCGACATGATTTCGCGCCAGACGGCGGCCACGTGTTCGCCCTTGAGGGGGCCGGTGTTGGCCTTCTGGATTTTCTCGATGACTTGCGCCACGCGGTCAGGCCTGAAAAAAGGCGAGCCCTCGCGTTTTTTTACTTCGCCCACTTCTTCGGCCACGCGTGCGCGGCGGTTCAGCAAGGTCAGGAGTTCGTGGTCCAGCTGGTCAATCTGGACGCGCAGTTCGGCAAGGGTTTGGGTCATCGTGGTCGCTGTCAGGCGTGTTTTTGCTCAAATTCTCGCATGTAGTTCAGCAGCGCTTCGACGCCGGCAATGGGCATAGCGTTGTAGATGCTGGCGCGCATGCCGCCCACTGATTTGTGGCCCTTGAGCTGCAACAAGCCGCGCTCCTTGGCGCCAGCCAAAAACGCGTCATTGCGCGATTCATCCCGCAAGAAAAAAGGCACGTTCATGCGCGAGCGCGCTTCGGGGCTGACCTTGCTGTAATAGAAGGGCGACTGGTCTATGCCTTCATAAAGCAGTCTGGCCTTGGCGATGTTGCGGCGCTCCATCGCCGCCACGCCCGACACCAGCTCAGCGCCACTGCCTTCTGTCTGGCTCTTTAGCCAAGCGAAGGTTAGGCCCGCAATGTAGATGCCGTAGGTCGGCGGGGTGTTGTACATGGAGCCGTTGTCGGCCACGGTCTTGTAGTCAAAGGCGCTGGGGCAAATGGCGAGCGCATGGCCCAGCAGGTCTTCCCGCACGATGACCAAGGTGAGGCCCGCAGGCCCCAGGTTTTTTTGCGCACCGCCAAAAGCCAGGCCGACCCTGGACCAGTCCACGGGGCGGGAGGCGACGTGCGACGAGAAATCAATCACCAGTGGCGCGTCGCAGCCGAGCGCCTTCAGGTCGGGCAGGTTTTGAAATTCCAGGCCGTCGATGGTTTCGTTGGTGCAGATATGGACGTACTGCGCATCCTTGCTGAGTGCCCAGCTTGAAGGCGCCGGCAAGCAGCTGCGACCGACCGCCTTGTTGTCGGCTGCCACATGCACATCAGCGTACTTGCGCGCTTCTTTTTGCGACTTGTCGCTCCAGCTGCCCGTGACCACAAAGTCCACCCGGCCAGCGCGAGACAGGTTCATGGGGACGATGGCGTTTTCAGCCAGGCCGCCGCCTTGCATGAACAAAATCTTGAACTCGGGCGGCACGGCCAATAGCTCGCGCAGGTTGGTTTCGGCATTCGTATAAATCTCGCCGAACTCCTTGCCGCGGTGGCTCATCTCCATCACGCCCATGCCGCTGCCGTGCCAGTCCAGCATTTCGGCGGCGGCAGTGCGCAGCACCTCCTCGGGCAATGCCGCCGGGCCGGCTGAAAAGTTGAAGGGCCGGTGCAGGGCGCTCACTGCATTCAAGCTCATTCAGTCACTTCCGGGCTGGCATCCGCATCCTTGCCTGCATCGGCTTCGTTGCCGCCGTTGTCATCCAGCGTCGCGTCGTTTTCAACGATGCGCTGCAAGCCGCTGAGTTGCGAGCCGTCATCCAGGCCGATCAGCGTCACGCCTTGCGTGGCGCGACCCATTTCGCGGATCTCGCTCACCCGCGTACGAACCAGCACGCCGCGGTCGGTGATCAGCATGATCTCGTCATCTGCATGTACCAGCGTGGCCGCGACAACCTTCCCGTTGCGCTCGCTTTGCTGGATGGCAATCATGCCTTTGGTACCGCGGCCGTGGCGGGTGTATTCGTCAATCGAAGTCCGCTTACCGTAGCCGTTTTGTGTGGCGGTCAGCACGCTTTGCTGCTCGTCTTCGGCCACCAGCATGGCGATGACCGACTGGCCCTCTTCAAGCATCATGCCGCGCACACCGCGCGCTGTGCGGCCCATGGGACGCACATCGTTTTCATCAAAGCGCACAGCCTTGCCGCCATCGCTGAACAGCATCACGTCGTGCTTGCCGTCAGTCAGCGCCGCGCCAATCAAGAAGTCGCCTTCGTCCAGGTCCACGGCAATGATGCCGGCCTTGCGCGGGTTGCTGAAGTCGTCCAGCGGCGTTTTCTTGACCGTGCCCATCGAGGTGGACATGAAGACGTAATGGTCGGCTGGGAAGCTGCGATTGGCACCGGTCAGCGCGAGCACCACGGTGATTTTTTCGCCTTCTTGCAGCGGGAACATGTTGACGATGGGCCGGCCACGTGAGCCGCGTGAACCCGCCGGCACTTCCCAAACCTTGAGCCAGTACAGCCGGCCGCGGTTTGAAAAGCACAAGATGTAATCGTGCGTGTTCGCGATAAAGAGCTGGTCCACCCAGTCGTCTTCTTTGGTGGCTGTGGCTTGTTTGCCGCGCCCACCGCGCTTTTGTGCACGGTATTCGGAGAGGGGCTGGCTCTTGATGTAACCCAGGTGCGACAGCGTCACCACCATGTCTGTGGGTGTGATCAGGTCTTCGGTCGATAAGTCAAAAGAGCTGTGCTCGATGTGGCTGCGGCGCAGGCCCAGCTTGGCTTGGCCAAACTCCTGGCGAATCACACCGAGCTCGTCGCCAATGATGGTCGAAACACGCTCGGGGCGAGCCAGGATATCCAAGAGGTCATCGATCTCGGCCATCACCTCTTTGTATTCCACAACGATCTTGTCTTGTTCAAGACCCGTCAGGCGCTGCAGGCGCATTTGCAAGATTTCTTGCGCCTGCGTTTCAGACAGGCGGTACAGGCCATCACTGCCCATGCCGAATTCCTTTTCCAGGCCGTCGGGGCGGTAGTCGTCGGCATTGACCGCGCCGCCGTCCGCGCGGCTGCGTGTCAGCATCTCGCGCACGAGCTGGCTGTCCCAGGCTTTGGTCATCAACTCGGCCTTGGCCACGGGCGGCGTGGGTGCGTTGCGGATGATGGCGATGAAGTCGTCAATATTGGCCAGCGCAACCGCCAAGCCTTCGAGCACGTGACCGCGCTCTCGGGCTTTGCGCAGCGTGAACACGGTGCGACGCGTGACCACTTCGCGGCGGTGCGACAAGAAGACCTGGATCAAGTCCTTCAAGTTGCACAACTTGGGCTGGCCGTTGACCAGCGCCACCATGTTGATGCCGAAGTTGTCCTGCAACTGCGTTTGCTTGTACAGGTTGTTCAGCACCACCTCAGGCACTTCACCGCGCTTGAGCTCAATGACCAAACGCATGCCGGACTTGTCGCTCTCATCCTGAATGTGGCTGATGCCTTCAATTTTCTTTTCATGCACCAGCTCGGCCATGCGCTCTTGCAAGGTCTTTTTGTTCACCTGATAGGGCAGCTCGTCCACGATAATGGACTGACGCTGGCCCTTGTCGATGTCTTCAAAGTGGCACTTGGCGCGCATCACCACGCGGCCACGACCGGTGCGGTAGCCGTCGCGCACGCCATTGATGCCGTAAATGATGCCGCCCGTGGGGAAGTCCGGGCCAGGGATGATTTCCATCAAATCATCCACGCTGGCGTCCGGGTGCTTGAGCATGTGCAAGCAGGCGTCTACCACTTCGTTCAGGTTGTGCGGCGGTATGTTGGTGGCCATGCCCACGGCAATACCGCCGGAGCCGTTGATCAGCAAATTAGGAATGCGCGAAGGCAAGACCAGCGGCTCTTTTTCGCTGCCGTCGTAGTTGGGCCCAAAGTCAACGGTTTCCTTGTCGATGTCGGCCAGCATTTCCTGGGCAATCTTGGACAGCCGGATCTCGGTGTATCGCATGGCCGCAGCGTTATCGCCGTCCACCGAGCCAAAGTTACCTTGGCCGTCTACCAAAAGGTGACGCAGGGAAAAATCCTGGGCCATACGCACGATGGCGTCATAAACCGACTGGTCGCCGTGCGGATGGTATTTACCGATCACGTCACCGACGATACGGGCCGACTTTTTGTAAGGCCGGTTCCAGTCGTTGTTGAGCTCGTGCATGGCAAACAGCACTCGGCGGTGAACCGGCTTGAGGCCGTCCCTGGCGTCTGGCAGGGCGCGCCCCACGATCACGCTCATTGCGTAGTCCAGGTAGCTGCGGCGCATCTCCTCTTCCAGGCTGATGGGAAGGGTTTCTTTGGCAAACTGAGTCATGGGGGGCCTGAATGAATGAAAAGCACGCGCCGCAAGGCTTGCCGGCGCAACCCGCGATTTTAAGGCCAGCAATCCGGCGCGGCTTTGTGGCAGCGCTGCAACAAACAAAGCCTTTTTAGGCGATTCGGCTGTCAGACGAGGACTCGACCTTGGATTTCGTGCCGAAGAGGTGTGGCACAATAGTTGTAACGCTTTGGATGACGGTCATTTAAAGCGTGCAACTCAAATATCGCAGCCCAGCTGCAGCTTTTCTCTAGAGGACAACCATGAAGAAACTCAACAAAGTGGCAATGTTGTTTGCTTCCGCAGCGCTGGTGACAGCCGCTGGCGCGCAAACTGTCGACAACTGGAGGAACAGCGCGGGTGACCTCGTCTGGAAAAACACCGGTAGCGAACTCTGCTGGCGCGACACCAACTGGACTCCAGCAACCGCTGCCAAAGGCTGCGACGGCGCCATTGTTCCTGCTCAAACACCAGCCCCTGCGCCGGCTCCTGCCGCTGCGCCAGCTCCTGCTCCAGCCCCCGCACCAGCCGCTGCTGCTCCAGCTCCCGCAGCTGTTGCCGCCACCAAGGTGACCTACGCAGCTGACGCATTCTTTGACTTCGACAAGTCTGCACTGAAGCCAGAAGGCCGCGCCAAGCTTGACGATCTCGTCGGCAAGGTCAAAGACATCAGCTTGGAAGTGATCATCGCTGTGGGTCACACTGACTCCGTCGGCTCTGACGCCTACAACCAGAAGCTGTCGGTGGCTCGTTCGGAAGCCGTCAAGGCTTACTTGGTGTCCAAAGGCATCGAGAAGAACCGCGTTTACACCGAAGGCAAAGGCGAGAAGCAGCCAGTGGCTGACAACAAGACTTCCGACGGTCGCGCCAAGAACCGCCGCGTGGAAATCGAAGTCGTCGGTACCCGCGCAAACAAGTAATTCCCTCGGGAATCACCAAAAAACCGCGCTTCGGCGCGGTTTTTTTATGTCTCGTCGATAATCACCTCATGCAATCAAACGTCAACGCCGACCCTGCCGAACTGGCCAAATTCTCAGACCTGGCCCATCGCTGGTGGGATACCGAAAGTGAGTTCCGCCCGCTGCATCAGATCAACCCCTTACGGCTAGCCTGGATTGACGATATCGTTCCCGTCCAAGGCAAGCGTATCGTGGACATTGGCTGCGGTGGCGGCATCCTGGCGGACGCCATGGCCCGCAAAGGTGCTGATGTTCTAGGCATCGACTTGGCGACCAAGGCCTTGAAAGTGGCCCAGTTGCATGCACTGGAGGCGCAGACAACCGGTGTCAGTTACCGCGAAATCAGTGCCGAAGCGCTGGCTGCAGAGCAACCCGGCAGCTTCGATGTGGTCACCTGCATGGAAATGCTGGAGCATGTGCCCGACCCTTCTTCTGTGGTTCGTGCTTGCGCCCAACTGGTCAAGCCGGGCGGGCATGTCTTCTTTTCCACCATCAACCGCAATGCCAAGGCCTTCGTTTTTGCCATCGTTGGGGCCGAATACATCCTGAATTTGCTGCCCCGAGGTACGCATGAGTACGCCAAATTTATTAAGCCAAGCGAACTTGCTTCTTATGCGCGTGAGGCTGGTTTAGACCTGCAACATACCCGTGGCATGGAATACAACCCTTTGACCCGTCATTACTGGCTTAGTCAAGACACCAGTGTCAACTACCTGCTGGCCATGCAAAAAGCATGAAACAAGGTTCCGCCGATCAGTTTGTGAAGGATTCAGCTTCCTTCGAGGACGTCCATGCCGTCCTTTTTGACCTGGATGGGACCTTGATCGACAGCGCGCCCGACCTGGGCGCTGCGGCAGACAAGCTGCGCACTGACCGCGGCATGGCTTCCTTGCCCTTCGAGATGTACCGGCCGATGGCAGGCGCGGGTGCGCGCGGCCTGATTGGTGTGGCCTTCGGTTTAACACCTGCCGACGCTGAATTTGCTGCGCTCAAGGAAGAGTTCTTCGTGAATTACGAGCAATGCATGACCGAGCGCACCTACGCCTTTGAGGGCGTCGCTGAACTGCTGGCAGCTATCGTCGCGGCAGGTTTGAAATGGGGCGTGGTCACCAACAAGGCCGAGCGATTTGCCTTGCCGCTTACGCGCCAGATGCCGCTTTTCAAAACTGCCTCTACCGTGGTGTGTGGTGACACGACCACTCACGCCAAACCGCACCCTGCGCCTCTGTTTGAGGCCGCTCGCCTGATGGGAATTTCACCTGAGCGTTGTATCTATGTCGGCGACGATGAGCGAGACATCGTGGCTGGCCGCGCCGCTGGCATGCCTACCGTGGCGGCGGCCTATGGTTATCTGGGCGCAGGTGAAGGTACTGCACATTGGAATGCACACGCCACCATTCACGCTGCGCATGAGCTTTCTCGCTGGCTCACACCCTTGCAATCGGCACGCATGCCTTAAGATAGGCGCCTGGGGCTGCATTGGTTTCGACGTGGGTTCGGACGCGGTGTGGTGCATGTCGAGCTGAGTGTGCTCGTAAAACTGATTCAAACAAACTAACTGCAAACGACGAACGTTTCGCACTCGCAGCTTAATTGCCTGTGAGCTTCACAACAGCATGCCGGTGGGCTGGGCAAGGGGTCTTTAGCGCAAGTTAAAGGGTCCAGGCTGTGAAGATAATTTAATCGGCTGGCTCCGGGCTGGGTACCTTAACCCGGGGCAAGAAAATAGGGTGCTGGCGTCCTGTGTAGCGTGCGACTGCGCGACTCAGGGAGCGAGACTTAAATCAGACCGCTAAACATGTAGATCTGCCCGAAGAAGGCTTGCGGACGGGGGTTCAAATCCCCCCAGCTCCACCATATGCCAATCAAAGGCTGCTAAGGACATCCACTTAGCAGCCTTTTTTAATATGACTCAACCCAGAGGAATTGAACTGCTGACCTGAGCTCGACCGGCGCATCTGCCCGGTGCTGCGCATGTCTTATTTCGCCGGGTCAGTGACTCTTGACCGCCAGATAAGACCACCCCGACACTGGCGTTTTAAAGTGGGCGTGGCCAAAGCCTAAGGGACGCACGTCCACAACCCGCATGCCGAGAGCCGACAGCTCCTGGCTCAGCAACTCAGGATCGTTGAATTGAGTCACCTGGAAGGAGCGGTGGACGTAAAAATCGTGAACCATCGACGCGAACTCTGCGTCCGAGCAGGGCAACTCGATTCCTCGCTCGGCAAGCGACTTCACAACAAAGTCGGCCATGCCTTGAGGCGAGCGGTGCGCGGGTTCTCGGTGTGCCTCTTGGGGCGACACCCTCAGCGTCATGAGCAGATGGCCTCCCGGCTTTAAAGCCTTGAGCAATCGGTTCAATACGTCGCGCCTAGCGGAGGCGTAAAGAAATGGCAGCACAGAATGGCCCATCACCAGATCCTGGTCACCGCGAGGCTCGAAAGTGGCCAGATCTTGCTGCACCGTGCTTAACCTGATCCCTTGGCCGCTGGCGTATGCGTCGCAAGTCTTCAGTGGCGTTGCGCAGCGATCGAGTACCGTCATGTTGGCGGTATAGCCGAGCTTTTGCACGGCTCGGTACACCAGCGCAGTCACGCCGCTGTCCGCCGAACCCGCGAGCAAGATGTTCTGGCCACCCGGTTTGAGCGCTAGTTCCAGCACGGGTTGCAAAAAGGGCTCGTCCGCTTCCACACCACCTACTGCACCCGTGATTCGCAAATAGGGCCATACCGCGTGGTAGGAGCGGCAGGCGCCGCACATGAGCGTGGCTGTCTTGAACTGTTGTGACGCAATTGCGGTTAGATTTTCTTGGGTCGTGGTCATCAAAGGCATTGTTATGTTGTTGGTGTGAGGCCGTGGCGGGCAAGAGCCGCCAGGGCCGGTGCCAAGGTTGATCTTTCTTCTGGGCTGAACCAACGCTCAGCCAGGGGCCTGATGCTTTGCCAATGGGCCAGCGGCGTTCCCATCGCGAGGACTTCGGCAGGGCTCATCAGGCAGACTGCCCGATGGATCTGGGGTCGCACCAGCAATGCTCTGGCAGCAGAAAAGTCGTTGGTGAAGGGCTTCGAAACGCGGCGTCCGCCAACGACCAGACCAGACCGATCGGAGAGGCCATGTCCCGGCTTTTGCGGCCAAAGCCGCGCCAGAATGCGGGCACGTAAAGCAGGCGCCTGTGGGGCAATCAGCAGCAGGTTCGGGATCTGCCATCCGTCCGGGAAAAGATCACCCAGGATGTGCAAATAGGCATCAGGGTCAGACACAGCCCCCAGTTGGGGAACAGCGTTGACCTCGCAGATCAATGCGGGCTGGCCTTGCCAGGACTGTCTGATGTCATCGATGATCAAGTCAATGCCAGCGAAGTCCAGGCCCAGCAGCGCAGCCGCACTCATCGACAACTCCAGGTTGTCGGGGTGGACATCCTCTAGTGGGACGAGCTCGTTCCTGCCGCCCGCGTTGATATTGTCCCGGCGGCGCAGGCGCACATACGCGCCTTCGGTGGGAATGTCTTCGCTCGTTAAGCCTTGCTGCTGCAGCAAGCCCACGGACTCTTCATCAAGACTCAGGGGCGGCTCGCCCAGTCGTTGCTGAAGCTGGCGCTGGTGCGGTGTCTGCTGCTCAGCCTGCACGAGTTCACGCACGGTTTGACGTCCGTTACCCACGACCCCGCCAGCAACTCGGCGACTGACCCTGACGATGCGTCCATTGAAAACACTCACGCGGTGGGTAAATCCTGGGCAATGTCGCTCAAGCAAAATTTTGTGTGAGTGCTTGCGGGCCAATTCGAAGGCTTGCTTCACTGCTGCAGGGTCGCGTAAATCAGCGTAGACCCCAACGCCGCGGTCCAGGTTTTCCGGCTTGATCACGAGCGGAAAGCCCCACTTCATGGCCAGTTGCGCTGCCTCCTCAGCGCTATGAACAAAGCGGTGGTCGGCGCCGGGCAGTCCGAATGACCTGAGTATTTCGGCCGTCTGGTGTTTGCTTTGCGCAAGAGTAAACCCGAGGGCTGAGGTGGCGTGTGACTTGGTGCTTTGGAGCCAGCGCGACTTATGCCCCAGCCCGAGTACCTGAATCCCGGCCGTCAAGCGGGTGTTGGGCAAACCCAGCCGCAAGGCTGCGTCAGCAATGCTCTCGCTGTTGAGGCTTTGGGGCAGCACTTTGTGCATCGTGCGGCTCAAGTGAGCCACCGCAGTCTTCAAGTCCTGAGGGGCGCTCTGTGGCGCGGCTAAGGCATCGCAAACCCAGTTAATGATGCGCAAGGTGAGTTGGGGTGCCGGGCCGGGCTGCAAAAGGACCCAGCGCTGCCAGCCCGACGGGTCTTGGGCGAGCGGTGAGTGCCAGGTTTCAAAGTGGCAATCTACGGCGAGTCCAAGTCCGCGCTGCAGCCCACTGACGGCTCTTGAAAATGCACTGACCAATTCTTTCGCGGCTTCAGGTCGATTGATCTGAGGCACCGCGTGGCCCGAGCCTTGCGGCCACCAGCGGGAAAGGGTTGTCCAAGCGGACAGGAGCTCAGCGCTATCTGCATGACCAACCCAGATTTCGCCCAGCAGTGCCGCTTGCTGCAGCCCGTGCGACATTCCCGCTCGCGAACGCCATGCCTTGCCAACCCGAAGCACTACACCCGCCGACCGGGCTTCAGACCAGGCTTGCAATGGCTCATCAAGAAGGTTTCTCTTGACCGAAGGTGCGGACAAATGCGAGCTCAAGATTTCGGAGGGCCCTGGTTCGGCCTTCAAGTGTTGGGCCGGTCCACGGCGTGGGTGGACAGGAACTGCTTGTTGCGCGTCATTTCAGCATTCAGGAAAGCCGTGAATTCCTTGGGCATGAGCAGGCCAGGCTCCAACTCGAGTCGTTTTAAACCTGCCAAAAACGCGCTTGAACGAACAGCTCGCAAAAGCTCCTGCAAGAGACCATCAGGTACGGGCTCCTGCCCGTTGCGCGGCATAAATACCCCGTACCATTGCTGGCAGTCGCCTTGCGTAATCCCGAGTTGGGCCAAGGTGGGGACCTGAGGGAGAGAATGCAGGCGAGTGCGGTGCGCCACGGCCACCGGAAAAACCTTGCGACTCGCCAAGGCAGTGGTGGCCGATGAGATAGGCAGGAAACCAAGCTGCACTTCGCCCGAGATCAATGCCCGCAGCGCCGGGGCCGTTCCTTTATAGGGCACATGCTGCCATGGAGCCCCCGTCAGGGCCTTGATCTGCTCGGGCCCCAGGTGAGACGTTGCACCAAATCCGCCCGACGCGAAAGCAAGTTCCCGCCTCAACAAGGCCCTTAGACCCTGTGGGCCTGGCTGGACCACTCCCCTGAGAGACTCATGGGCCAGCATCACCACCGGGGCCACGGCCAGCCTGAGCAGGGGGGTGAAATCGTCCAAAGGGTCAAATCCGGCATTGGGCAAAAGCAAGGGCGAGGTCAGGTGGCCAGAGCCCGTGACCAGAAGGGTTTCACCGTTGGGTTCAGCACGCGCAGCTTGCGCGGTACCGAGGTTGCCGCTGGCGCCGGAGACATTGAGCACCATCCAGTTCACCCCGGTTTCGCCAGCCAGTGCAAGTGAAAGCAGGCGCGCCATAGCGTCAATTCCGCCGCCTGGCTCGTGTGGGACGATCAGGCGCCGGGTCCGCCCTTCCTGTGCAACGCCCCTTTCCCCAACGGTCAGCCCGCCCAGGGTGCCTGTCATCCAGCGCAGCAGGTCGCGCCGACTGTTCACGGCCGCGGGTGCGAGCGAATGGCTGGAAGAAGGTGAGCAAGGCGAAGGGACAGACAAAGAAGAGTTCATGAATCAAAGCAGCATAAAAACGGACGGGCTCGAAGCTCCAAAATCTCAAGGCCCCTTCAAGCCGCGCGGGTAGCGCTGCGGCGGGCGAGCAGCTCGTCTTTCCAAATGTGGCGGACCGCCGCGCTGATGGTTTCGATGGCTGCCTCTGGCGTGGATTGGCACACACGCGGGCCTTGTGCAAGACCCCATGCGGCGGGATCTTTTTCGCAATACACCGTGCCGGTGCACAAGGCCATCCACTGGTGAATCGTGTCAAAGAGCGGCTGCGCATCCACCTTCTGGGGTGGATCGCCCATCAACACCAGAGTGCTGACCTGGTCCAGCGCCAGGTTGTCGTTTGTCAGGTCCTTGCTGTCCAGGCTGATGACTGCAGCCTCTACCCGCGTGTCGAACAGCAAGCCCTGCGCAGCCAGCTGAGTCTGAGCAATGCCCACAACGCAGGACGGGTGCCCGACAAAACTGCGCACCCGCGAGGCGAAGCCCACCCGCACCCCCGATCTGCTCAAAGAAGACGCCAGCGCCAGGCTCGGCTCCAGAGTAGTCAGGTGCCCCAAGACCAGAATCACAGGAATGCGCCCCTGGTCTTTGACCAGATTTTGGAGAATCAGTCCGGGCAGGTGGGGCGACAATTGCGGCTGCGCATTCACTTCACAGATCGCTGCGCCGGTTTTGACCCAAGACTGCCTTATATCTGGGATCAGGAGGTCAACACCGGCCAAATCAAGCCTCAGCAGACGAGCTGCACGCTCTGCAAGCTCCAGATTGTCAGGGTGTGCAACGTCCAGCACGGGTACCGGTTTCCCGCCACTGGCCACATTGGCTGCTCGACGTAGTCTGACGAACTGATCGGCGGCCGGAATGGCGTCGGGCGTGAGACCTTGTTGCTCCAGCAAGTCCATCGCCTCTTCGTCCAAATCGATGCGTTTGAGCAAGGCATTGGACCCTCGGTCGCCGCGTAAAGGTTCGGCGTTGATGCGCACAAGAAGTTCTTCGATAGTGGCCAAGCCATCACCGACCACGCTGCCCGGAACCCGGTGAACGGCCCAAAAGACCTTCCCATGGAGAACTTGCAGTCGGTAGTCATTTCCTTCGAAATGCTTTTCGACCAAAATGTTTTTCGAGACTTGCCGTGCAGCCTGATAGGCCCTGACAACCTGCCCCTGATGTCGAAGACCTGCCGAGACGCCCACACCACCGTCTTTATCTGATGGCTTGACGACAACGGGGTAGCCCAGCTCTGACGCGATCTGAAGCGCCTGCTCCACCGCGGTCGCGAACTGATGCTTCGGAACCGGCATGCCTGCGCGAGACAACAGCCTGGCCGTCGCGAATTTGTCCCGGGCTAAGTTGGTTGCAATGGTTGATGTGACATCGGTGAACGAGCTGTCAAACCACCGTGCGCGCGCGCCCCAGCCATACTGATAGGTGTTCCCGGCGATATGCTGAAACGCAATGCCTTGCGCGTACGCCGCCTCCAGGAAACGAATGGTATTGAGCCCAGGTGGCGCTTGCGTTTTCAGCTTATTGACGATTGCGCCTAGGGCAAGCGCCTTGGGCTCCAGCGGCTGGCCGGCTACAACATGATTGGCCGCGCTTAGCAGCCATTGCAGAACAGCTGTGGCCGACCGATGCAGCCCCGCCGGGCAGGGCAGGAGTGCGCTAAGACCTTGCGGCTCGACATCTTGAATCAAGCCCCGCCCAAAAACCGGCAGACCGCTGCCCCGCATGATCCAGATATAGCTGTCCGCAATGACCGACGTGTGCTGCTGCGATAGCGGCTTGTCTGAAGCCACCTCTGCCGCAGGCGCTGGTAGTTCAGGAAGATGTGCCGCGATCAACCGACCCAACGCCGTCGCAAGATCTGCTGGCGTTAGGGCGCCAGGGCTTTGCAGCTTGAGTCGAATCGACAAAGCCGGTTGACCCAGTGCCGGGACGTAGGTAACGAACCGGACTTTCTGTGAAACACCGAACATCATCGAAAACGTACCGGTAGCGACTGCAGTGCGCGAATCAGGGTGTTGGGCCGCCACACGGGGCGGCCTGCCAGGTGCAAACCCGGTGCTCGCTGTGCCAGGCAGGTGAAGGCCGTGCGCAACTCGCTGCGGGCCAGAATGGCCCCGATACAGACATGAATGCCAGAGCCAAAGCCCAAGTGCCGATTCGGTTTGCGGTCAATCAAGAAACGATCGGGATCCTGGAACACCGCCGCATCACGGTTGGCTGCGCCGATGATGGCGCCCACCTGATCGCCGGTGCGCAAAGCCTTGCCCGCGATGACGCAATCCTGGGCCACCATCCTGAACGTCGAGCGTTGCAACGGCGTCTCATAACGCAGCATCTCCTCGACGGCGGCGGGCACCCGGTCCGGGTCGCTCTGGAGCAATGCCCACTGGTCAGGGTTGCGCAGCAAGGTGTGCATACCTGTTCCCAACGCAGCTGCCGTGGTTTCGTAGCCCGTTACCAAGAGAAAAGCGCAGGTGCAGCGCAGCACCTGGGGTGACATTGCCGGAGCATCTCGCGCCGCGACCACCAGTTGGCTGATCAGGTCTTCGCCTGGCTTTTGTTGCCTTTGCACGATCAATCGATCAAAAAAAGAAAGCAGCTCGCCAAACGCCTGCTGCTGGTCAGCCACCACGCTGGAACTTTTCTGCGTGGAGTCCGTACCGAGCATGATTCGCTGGACCCAGCCGAGCAAACCCTGGCGCTCGGACGCGTCAATACCCATCATGTCCGTGATGATTGCCACTGGTAGGCGCAAGGCGAAATCAGCGACGAAATCCGGTTCCTCTTGCGCCGACATGGCGTCTATCAGCGCACCGACTTGTTGATGGATCCTGGGTTCAAGCGCCTGCACGCTTGCGAGCGAAAAGGCATGCGCACACATCCCACGTAATTGCGTGTGTCCTGGCGGGTCCATGTTCATCATGGTCAGGTCGATGGGGCTCAAGCGACTGCCTGGCCGCACAGTGGCGATCTGCTTGGTCACCAGCTCTGCGGGCATGCGCAACAACTCCAGAACATCCGCGTATCGGCTGAAGAGCCAAATCCCTGGCGTGTCTTCGCCGGGCTCGTGGGGCAGCCAGCAGGGCGCGCCTTTGACCAGCAAGTCCTGGTAGTAAGGATAGGGATCTTCAATGAAGTCCGCACCCGGCTTGAACGCGACAACAGCTTCCATTTCCATCGTCCCGTATCAGGCCAGCAATGCCTTGACCTCAGCCAAGAACTCGCCGCCCTCTTCATGCCACACCCGGGCGCGGGCATTGCCTAACATTCGCCCTTTGATGTTCTTCAGAATTTCAATGTGCATCTCCACTTGAATATCTTCGGGGCTGCGGATGGCCTTGCGGCAGGAGATGCTGCTTTCCAGCATCCAGGCCTCTTGCGACTTTTCTGTCAGCCCGGCACGCACATGCCCGAAGATGATGAAAAGTTGCGAGACAAACTCCAGCGTCGCGAAAGACGTCAGGTGGAAGCCGCCCGCATCCAGTGGCGAGCGATAGTACTGCCTCATCCGAATCCGGACCTTCAGGTGGTTACCGTCGACTTCCACGGCCGCAATGTCCCAGATATCTTGTCGCCGGCCATCCCTTAAGTATTCGGAAGAAATGCGGTCGATCTCCGCCGCGCTGAGAACCTTAGCTGTGTGTTGAGTCATTTTGAGTGCGACTTCGACTTGCGGTACATGACTACAAACGAAATATCGAAACAGGGTAGGGAAGGAGATGTAAAGCGCCGGCGGCGGTAACTCGATTGCTTAAGGATTGGCCGATCGGTCAGGGGACGAGCACTGTAGACCTGCGGCTCTTGACCTCCGATCACCTTGATGGAGAAGACAGCCCCAGCAGCAAGAGGGGACAGTCCCTTGTCCAGCAAAGCCAGGTCCACCTCACAGGTGACTGGCTGGAGGAAGTCGACCACGATCCTGTCAGCTGCGATCGCGCCAAAATTTTCCAGGGCATAAGCGGCTATTTCAGACGAGTGCCCATACTCTCGGCCATCCCTGAGTGAGAACTGCACGGGCATGTCAGGCCGCGATCTGTCGCCGCAAGAATTCCACAATGGCATTGAGCTCGACCGCTCGCGTCAGGGACAGCGGATGTCCTGCGCCTGCCAGCACCATCGTGGTCTGATTTTTCAGAACGCGGTCAACTTGCTCTTGATATCGGGCTCGCAGGTTCGCTTTTTCCCCCCAAAGAACCAGCGCCGGGTTGTCCAGGGCTTCTTTGTCAGCCAGCAAGTCAAATGGCTTGATGCCGTCAATGTTCTTGCCCTGCGCCAAGGGGACGAGCGCATCGCCCTGCACCTGCAGCCGGCCTCGAATGAACGCGGTTTTGGCGGACTCGTCGTCAAACAAAACAGCGCCAAAGGGGCTTTGTGTCCAGGCCCGTGCGGCATCGTTCAGGCTGGCATGGCGTCGAAAAAACGGCATGCAGGCCTGCAGATAACGCCGGGTTTCATCGTCAAAGCCCATGCTTGGCTCTGACAGCACCACCGGCACCCGACTGAACTCGGGCTTGCGGCGGTTGAGGTACAGGCTCATGAAGGTCGCAATAGCACCGCCCGAGCTGGCCACCACTGCGATCGGTGTTTTTGCATCGCCAATTATTTTTTCGATTGCCCCGCGTTGCACCTCGAATGACGACACCCCGGGGTTCGCCGGCGAATAGCCTCGCGCCGGCGCATCAAAAGCGATGACCTGGCAACCCTCGTTTCCCGACAACCTTTGCGCCAACGCTGTGCCGTCGGCCGAGTTGCCGCCTGCGCCGTGAACATAGAGCACGGTCAGTTTGGGGTTGGCAGGTGTCCAGTTCCTGAAGAAGATGGGCTGCAACTTGCCAGTGGCGAAGAATCCTTCGTTGTAGTGCATCATTCGAGAATTCAAAGTTAGCGCTCGCCCATGGCGCCGCCCAGGGTTTTGATGAAAGGTTTGATCAGGTAGCGCAGCACCGTGTTGCTACCGGTTTTGATTTCCACGGTGGCGGTCATGCCCGGCTGAATCTGAATGTCTTGCTCTGGCCTGCCTGAAAACCTTTTGCCAGAGGTGCGTACCTGCACCCGGTAGTAAGCCTGCTCGTTTTGTTTGAGGTCTTCGGTCAGCGTGTCGGCGCTGATATAGGTCAATTTGCCGTCGAGCGAGCCGTAAGTGGTGTAGTCGTATGCGTCAATTTTCACGTTCGCCATCAAGCCCTGCTTGAGAAAAGCAATGTCGGCTGGGCGTACCTTGGCTTCCACCACCAGATCGTCTTCTAGCGGCACGATCTGCATGACTTCCTCGGAAGCGCGCACCACGCCACCGACCGTGGTGATGCGCACATTCTTCACGACCCCACTGACTGGCGAGACCAGTCGGGTTCTGTCCAGCAAGTCCTTTCTTTGGGCAAGCGTCTGCTCGGCGCCCGCCAGATCCTCCTCGACCTTGCTGATCTCGGCTTGCAGGTCTTGGGTGTATTTGTTGCGCTTGTTGGCAATTTGCGACTGCAGATCAGCCACTTGGCGCTGAATCTTGAGCACTTCGGCCATGCTGGTATCACCGCTGGCCAAGAGCGGCTGGTTCATGGCGAGCTCTCGGTTAGCCAGGTCAAGAATGGCGGTTAATGCATTCAACTCGCCTTCAATGGCTTGCCTGCGTTTTCGTAGCAGCAGCAGTTGGTTTTCCTTGAACTGCGGGTACTGGGCAACCTCGGCGGGAAACCGGGGTTCACCGCCTAATATTTCCGCGTCAAGGCGGGCTTTGGTCGCGCGCAAGGCCGTGGCCCGGGCCCGGCTTTCCAGGTACACGGCCTCAGCCTTTGTCGTGTCTAACTTGACCAGCAGTTGGTCCTTGGTCACCAGATCACCTTCTTTGACCAACATGGCTTCCACCACGCCGCCGTCCGACGACTGGATGATCTGCGTGCGTGAACTGGCAATCACTTGCCCTGGTGCACGCGTGACCTGGTCGATCTCCGCTTGCCACGCCCAGGTGGTCAACACGACGAGCACCACCAGTGTCATCCAAAGGACGAGGTTCGGTCCCTGGCGTTCTTGTTGATTCGAGCTGCGTTTCATGGTTGATTTCGTAAGAGCGTCAAAGGGAAGAGGGCAGGGCGGATTTCTCGGCCAGCACCACGGCTGGCGGACGAGGGCGACCCGCCAATTTTTCAAGCGCAGTTGCTTTCGGTTCACTGACCAACACCCGCCCTTTGTCGACGGCGATGACGTGGTCCACCAAATCCAGGAGAGCCCGCTTGTGAGTCACCAGCACGACCAATGTGTCCTTTGAAGCATCGGCAAAGATGTTTTTCATCACCATGGCTTCGAGCTCGCCATCCATGCTTGCTGTGGGTTCGTCGAGCAGCAAAATCTTGGGCTTGGCCAGCAGCAAGCGGGTTAGACCCACCAGTTGACGCTGCCCTCCTGAAAGGCCGCGCCCGCCCTCAGTGATGTGCAAATCCAGGCCTTTGGGGTGTAACTTGATCAGCCGGTCCAAGCCAGTCCGCAGGGACGCTTCGAGCAACTGGCCGTCCGTGGGCGATGGCAGCCCCAGGCTCAAGTTGTCTCGCAGGCTGCCGTTGAAGAGGCGGACGTCCTGCGTCAAATAGCCAATCTGTTCGCGCAGATAAGCCGGCGCGACATGGGCCATGTCCACGCCATCGAGGAACACCCGTCCCTCTGTCGGCCGGTAAAGTCCGGAGAGCAACTTGATCAGCGTTGACTTGCCCGAGCCCACGGGGCCGATGATGGCCACCCGCTGCCCAGGTCGGATTAGCAGCGACGTTTGCTGCAGCGCGGGGCTCTGTTCAGCGTAGCTGAAGCTCACGCCCTCCAAGCGGAGCTCGCCACTGCAACTCGATGGAATAACGGCTCGCGTGCCCGGTTCCTGGTCTTGCGGCAGCTTCATCATTTCGTCCAGACCATGCAGCGCTGCGCTGGCCTGCTGCCATTGCACGAACATGCCCGCAATCTGATTGATAGGCGACAGAGCGCGGTTACTGATCATCGCGCACGCGATCAGCGCACCTTGCGTGATCTCGCCGGCATTGATGGCGTAAGCACCCGTGGCGATCAGGACGATGTAACCCAGGCGCTGAATCCCTTGCGACAAGGTCGATGCCACGTTGGAGGCCGAACGCATGCGGATCTCACGCTCAGCGGCCTCGTCCGTGATGTGCTGCCAGCGCTCCAGCATCTTCCACTCGCCGCCCGCCGATTTGATCGCCTCAATGCCGTCAATCGCTTCAATCAGCACGCCGTTTTTCCGGTTAGCGTCATGCAACTGCTCCCGGCTGAGCTTGGCAACCCGCCATTTGGCGTAAAAGCCCGAGGCAATGGAAATGGGCAGTAACACCAGGGGCACCAGCGCGATGTGCCCCCCGATCATGTAAATCACCCAGATGAAAAACAGCGCAAAAGGGACGTCCGCCAGCAAAAACAAAGTGCTGGCCGTCATGAAATTACGCACCAACTCGAACTGCCTCAGCTGCCCGGCGAAAGTGCCAATGGACTTGGGCCGAGCGTCCATCCGGATGTTCAGCATGCGGTTGAAAAACACCCCGGAAAGCTCTTGGTCAATCGCCTTGCTGGCTCTGTCGAGCATGCGCGAACGCACCATCGAAATCAGCGACTCCATCAACAGCGCGATGGCCGCACCTGTCGTCAGGACTACCAAAGTGGAGTAGCCCTGCGTGGGCACCACCCGGTCGTAAACCTGCATGCTGTAGAGCCCCGACGCCAGCGCAAGCACGCTGACCAGCATCGTGGCCAGCACGGCCTCTATGAAGGACCAGCGCCTTTTGCGCAGCGCATGAAAAAACCAGTCCCGCGCGGTCGTGGGCGAATTGACTTCCAGCTGCGTCGCTTCGGCTTGCGTGCGCAGGTGCAGAAACTCCCCTTCCTTGGCCTGAGCCTCAGAGAGTTCGACCTGGCTGCCTTCCGGGCTTTCGCAGGTGTAGCCTCCCTGGGCCAAGGCACCGCGCAACAGGCGAACTTGATCACCCGCCTGGCTGACCCACAGCGCTGGCAGGGCCTGCCTGCCTGGCGACTCTTTGCTGAAGCTGGCTTCGCCGTCAGGCAGCGCCGTCTGCCACATGGACAACGCACGCTGCGTACGGCTCATTTGGCTCAGGTCACCACCGCCTGCTGCCACCGACATCATGTCGAAGCGGTGGATTGGAATGGCCAAGCCTTGCAAGGCCGCCAGCCGCGACAGCAGCGTGGCGAGCTCAACGTCTATGGAGGTGCTCAGATTCTCGGAAGTTGACATGTCAAAGGGCGCGTTGCCGTGTGCAGAAAAGGGCCAACCATGGGACGGTCGGAAAAACAGCTTGCCGGCCCATCAGCCGGCAGGCGCCGTCAGGGCTGAACCATGCCTATTTGCAGAGCCCGGCCAAAATCCCGGATGCTGTCGGACTGGGATGTCGCTGTGTCCAGGCTTGCGGGTGTCAGCGCACCGGTAGCAATCTGCAAGCGCCAAAGGGCCAGCATGCCGCCCCACTCGGCATCCACCAAACTGTTGCGGGCGCGAATCGATTCGCCACGTGCGTTCAGCACATCCAGCCAGAACTTTCGGCCTGCCGCGTACTGGCGTACAAAGGACTCGTACATTTCCCGCGTCGACTCGTTCAGCTCGCGCAGGACTTCGGCCTCTGCCTTGGCAGAACGTACTTTGTTCCAATCTGTGCGCACATTGGCGCCGATGTCCAGCCGCAAACTCGACTCGCGCTGCATGGCGGCCGACTGCTGCGAGCGCGCTTCGCTAACGGCCCGACTCACCGACAGGCCATTGCCAGTTTGAGCCGTCACCATCAGGTAGGTTTGACTCGTCGGGGAATTGCTTCCCCAGAGCCGGTCGTGTCGCAACGACAACTTGGGCAAAAAAGCCGCTTTGCGCGCCTCGATTTCAGCGCCTGCCTGCAGTGTTTCAGAGGCCAGGCGCCGCAAGCCTGGAGAAAAAGACACCGCCTTGTCCACGCTGGTCTTGACATCGTCCACCACCGTCAACTCTGATTTGGGCACCCTGATGTTTGACACGCTCAGGCCCGTGAGCTCTTCCAAGCCGGCCCGTGCATTGACGGCGGCGGTCTGAAGCTGCACATATTCTGTTTGGGCTTGCTGCAGCCGCGCGGTAGCAGAGATCACCTCGCTCGGAGACGCCACACCACTTTCACTGCGGCGCTGAATCAAGCCTTGCAAACGCTCATGCTCACTGATGTTTTCCCGTGCAGCGTCCAGCCGAGAACCCAGGCGCACCAGCTCTGCGAACAACGAGACCGTGCGTGTCAAGATTTCTTGCTCAGACTCGATCAGACTCGCCTCAGCCGCCTGCAGACGCGCCTGATTGGCTGAAATGTTGGCAGTGATCCGCCCTCCCGTCCACAAGGGCTGCTCCACACGCAGCAGCTGCGTTGCGCCTTGGGTCGGGTTGGCTGAAGCCTCGGCCGACACGTTGGGGAAGCGCTGCCATTGCGCGCCCGACAGGGCGAACTGTGCAGCCTCGACATTGCCGCGTTTCTCCAGAATCAGCGGATGAGTTTGCGAGGCCCGCGCCAACAGCTCCTGCAGCGTCACGGCGGCCCCCGGTTCCGCGGCAAACGCGGCAGGGGTGGTCAACAAGCAAACCACAAAGCCAAGTGCGAAGGGGACGCCCTTGAAGGGCGTGCGCAGAGACGACTTCATAACCAATCCTTATTAGCAACGGTGATTTGATCTGCGAAAGAACAAAAAACCGGGGTCGCACAGCCCACACCGACAGCCAAGGCCGAGGTGAAATCCGCGCTTTTCCATGATCTTGCTGATTCTAAGCGCTGCAGAGCTTCAAAACGTTTTTGGATACGTTTTGCGCGATGCAGGCGATTTGCGTGGGACCAATCTGCGCCTAATCACAAAAAACGATAAGGGAATACGACAAGCAATCCAACTTGATGATTGTTGTGTTTGGATTGATTGATGTGATAAAGTGCTCGAGAGTTCGTTTTAAACCCCTTTTTCATTGCCCCGGAGTGTTCATGGCTGCTAAGAGTCCAATTTCGTCAACTTCTTCTGAACGTCTCGTCCTACCTGCTGCCACCAAGGCGCAATTGGCCGGGATGAAAGCAGGCACGGCCAAGCCCGAGGCACTGGCCGCAATGACAGACCAGGAATGGCTGGAGCAGTCGCAGCAGGCTTGGGCAGAGCGCCGTGCGCAAGAAGAGGCGCTGGCCAAGGCCGAAAAGTCGGGTGACCGCGTCATTCAGTTGCTCGACGGTGAGCAGGTGGGCGAGGCGGTTGGTGAGTCGTTGGTGGTGGCCCAAGCCTCCACCAAGGAAGACGACCGCAAAGCTGCCGCAGACCGCGGCATCGCTGCGGTTGCTCGGGAAGAAGAAGACGAGAGCGCATGGTGGCCATGGATTCGGGCGGGTGTCGGCGCGGCGCTGCTGTCGCGCATTCCCCGTGGTTCGGATGCTGCCCCGGTTGACCCGACTGATCCCACCGTTCCGCCGCAGGATGCCGTTGGCCTTCGCGTTTACTCCACCGAGGAAAATGACGGTAGCCGTTCAGAGACGAGCGTTGTGGCTTCCCAGGACACCAACACCGATGAGGGTCCCTACAACCTGGTCAGCGTACGAGCTGTTGACAACGGCGACACAGCCCGTTTGAATAACGGCAGCGGCGGCGCGGTGAATGTATCTTTCATTGCCGGTGACACCCACACCCTGGAGGTGTTGGCCATGTCTGAAGATGCTTCTGCATCGGCCGAAATTACCACCACTTCTGAATTTAACGGCAGCATGTTGGTCAGTGCCTCCGGCGATCACGCTGAATCTACGTTGGAGTTCTATGCGCAGGGCCCTGCGCACAGCATCGACTTGACGGTTCAGGCTGCTGGTGTGGGCGCTTGCGCTGATGCCTATTTGAGTCTCGAGGGCGCTGGCGAAGATCTGTTGGTGAGCCTTGACGCCACAGTGTCTGCCGACGGCATCAACGCGGCGGTCACCTACCGTTTGGATGTGTCGGGCAGAGACAGCTCGGCTGACATGTACGTCCAAATCGACGCGGTGAACGAAGTCATCGCCCAGTTGGATGTGTTGAGTGAGGCCAGCGGCAGGGATGCCACCTCTATCGTGGACGTTAACCTGGACGCGAACGGTGTTTTCCTGTCTGGCGAACATGTCCTCACCATGTCCGCTGACTTTGGCGAAGACAGCAATTCCTTCCATATTGGCGAAGACGAATCTGCAGCCCAGTTCTCAAGCATCGCCAGTGGCGCGGGCTCCTTCAGCGATCTGGACCTTGCAGTTAACGCAGACTCAGTGCATGCCGCGCTGGACTTTTCGGTGGATGCCAGTGATGCAGGCGCCACGGCCAGCCTAGACGTCTCAATCACGCTTGATTCCACGGGTGCCAGCGGAGACTACGGCTATCCCGTATTTGGCGGTCTGGGCGGCGGCGAGGACAATGGCGCCGTGGCACAAGCCCGGGTGGATGGCGGTGAGGACTACAGCCTGAACATCCAAAGTCAACCGATTAACGGCGGTGAGGACACCACCATTAATTTTGCTAGCACCACTGACGCAGCCAACTGGGTGGTCACGGCTTCTGGTGAAAATGCAGATGCAGCCTTGAACTTCGCAGTGGAGGGGGTTGACACGGGTATCACCGGCGACTGGAATGTCTTCAATGTGTCCGTCAACGCCGACCTCTCCGTGCAGTCGTCCGGGCAGTCGGACGCCAGTGCTTATCTTGACCTCAGCAACTCGTCAGGCACGACCTTCCAAAACGTGTCGATTGGCGGCGCCCAGTCGTACGTAGGGAACCAGACCGGCGAATACTACTCCCGCGACGAGAATTACGACACCACCACGAGCACCTCCGCTTCGGGTTCCGTGGACGTGACATGGGCAGCGGCGGACTGGACGGTTGAAGCCGTTTCGGGTGGCAATGCTGATCTCTCCCTTGATATCGATGCCTACGACTCTGTTGGCATGCAAGCCAATGTTGCTGCCATCGCTGGCGCAGACGCAAACGCGTCTGTGGACATCAACATCGATGCATCATGGGTCACAGTTGGCGGTACCTTGACGGTGCACTCCGAGTTCGTTGATGCAAGCTATGACTCGGGCACCACGTCGGGCTACACCCAAGGGGAAGACACCACGACGACCCTTGAAGCCGCCGTCTGGACGGCTGAGGCCAAGGGTGAAGGTGGCAGTGCCGCTTTTGACGCCACTCTCAATGCTTCATACGACCTGAACATGGCTGTAGAGGCGGTAGCCACTGCGTCTGGCACAGACAGTTTCTCCAGCGTGGTGTTGAATTTGTCTGCTAACTATTCGATGGATATCAACGGTGGCTTGACCAACGTACAGTCCTGGGTTTCGTCTGATGCCTCCGATGACGTGGCACGGTCCGCAGACACCATAGCGTCCACTGAGTACGCAGCCGATTGGGCAGTGACAGCTTCTGGTCAAGACTCCAGTGCTGACCTGGACGTCAATGCGTTTGCCGACTCCATTGAGCTGGAGGTCAATCAGGCGGTGATGGCAAGTGGAGCCGGCTCCTACGCCGCGGCCCATTTGGATTTCTCCGCAGACTATGTGCAGCTGTCGGGCGAGCGCAGGTTCCCTGAAACTGACATTTCCGTTGACCCTTCGTCGATAGAAGTTGATAACGCCTACTGGACTGTCGAGGCAACGGGCAGCGAGTCCTATGCCGAGCTGAGCCTGGACATCACTGCTACCGATATCACCTCGAGCACCTGGGATGCGTCTGGCAGCATGGATCTGGACCTGGACCTGCTACTTGCTGCAACGGGTACGGATTCTTCGGTTTTCGCTTCCCTCGACCTGCACGCATCCTATGACATCGTTGTGGGCGATGCGAACGGCTCGCAGTTCGACCTGACCGCTGGCGGTGAAGGCTCCTCTGCAGAATTGGATATTCATGCTGTCGCCGGAGATTACATGTCGATGTACCTCGGTCTTGACGTGGCAGCCACTGGCGCTGACTCGGCGGCTGATGCGAATCTGATCCTGTTCGCCGGTGAAGACATGTACATCGGCGGTGATGGCCATAGTTTTGCAGTGACTGCTGATGGTGAGGGCGCCTCCGCGTCGCTGTACATGGAGGCGACTGCTGATGTGGTTTCTAATGTGGATCTTCGCTTGTATTTGGACAGCATGGCTGTTTCTGCAACGGGCACAGATTCTTTTGCGTCTGCCGACTTCCATCTCTACGCTGGCGAAGACCTGCGGATCGATGGGGACGAGGTTGCTGCTACATGGAGCGCCACTGCTGAAGGCGACGGTTCTACTGCTCTGCTGCATTTGGAAGCCTACGCTGGCGGCAGCGATCATTTCCACTCAGCGCTTGACGTCGCTGCCTCAGGTGTGGACTCGGTCGCCTCCGCTGAATTGGATTTCAGCGCCGACAACTGGCTTCACATCGGTTACGACGATGGCGAGGTCTTCAGCGTAACCGCCTCCGGTGCAGGTTCTTTGGCGCAGGTCAACGTGTCTGGTTACGGCGAAGATGTTGACTTTGAATACGACACGGTTGTCTCTGCAAGCGGTGCGCATTCCGTTGCCTTGACCACTGTTGATCTGTATGGGTCGAATGACCTGACTGCCACAGACTACGGCGATGGCAGCGACCTGTCGGTCTCCGCGACCGGCGACGAAAGTCTGGCTGATGTGATCGTGAACTTGCAGGCGGCGGACTACGTCGATTACATGGGTCACGTCTCCGTGCTGGCCAGTACCGGCGCTGACGCCTATGCGGGCCTTGAAATCAATCTGTCGTCTGACTCCGGCAGTGTTGACTTCAGCGGTGTGGTGGATGTCACCGCCCTGGGCGCAGACAACGAAGCGATGCTGTCCATCAACCTGAGCAGTTCGTATAGCGCCGAAATGTATGGCGAACTGAACGTGACCGCCAGCGACGATAGCATCGCCTCGGTCTCGATCATCTCTGACGGTGACTTCTATTCCGCAGTCAGTTTGACTGCCAATGACGGTGGCCACGCGATCTTGTCCTTGGTGGCTGAGTCGTCGGACAGCATCATCACAGTCGACACTGACCGAGACAGTCAAGTGACCCTTGAAATGGATGTCAACGAGTACACGGGCAGAATCGACGTCTACGGTAACGAAGGCGGTGTGTTTGACCTGGTGCTCCAGGACGGATTCAGCCTTGATGTTGACCTTGACCCGAACATGAAGTTCGGCGGCCAGTTCAATTTGACCGTTGAGTCGCCCATGAATGTCAGCCTTGATGCAGGCCAGGACTACGGTTACTGGATGCGTATCAACGGTTTTGATACGTCGGGTACCGCCAGCGATACGCTCAATTTCAAGGGTGATGAGTTTGACGGTTCGTATATCGATGCGACGGTCTCTAGCAGCGATGGCTACGATGATGTTTTTGCGAGTTCAGCAGACTTCTTCACCGCGGCCGATACAGCCTTGGATGGCAGTGTTGATTACTTCTTCGGCACTGACGGTACCAACGGCTGGCTGGCTGTGGACGGCGATGGCGACGGTATCGACTACTTCGTCGAGCTTGTCGGTGTGACGACGATGGACTGGAATGCCTTGAATCCTGAAGTGGTCGTCTAACTGCCCGTTTGAGCGCTTAGCTCAGTCAAGCCCGTGCCTGCCCGGCACGGGCTTTTTTTTGAAAAATTTTTGACGATGAAATGACACCTTCACGCGCAACCCAGCTCCAAAAAATGGCCACCCCCGCCAAGGCTGCCGCGGCCTCCAAGGCCACTTTTCTGGAACAGGTCAAGAAGTTGGCAGACAGCGGGCAGTTGGAGCAGGCGGTTCAGTTGTTGCTGGACAAGGCCGCCAACGTCGCGCGGGTTGACCGCCTGCAGTTGCGCATGCAAGCTGCCACGCTGCTGCGCCGGATCGACCAGGACCGCGCCATCAAGTTGCTGGAAACCTGTGCGGAGGAAGTGCCGGACGCAGGCTTGTGCTGGATGACGCTGGCGTCCCTGCTGGATGAGAAGCGTGATCGTAAAAAATCCACCCACGCGGCAATCAAAGCGCTGGCTTGCAAGCTCACGCCTGTGCAGCGAGTCGATGTCGGGCGATTACTTTCCAAGATGGGCGCTGACCGGGAAGCCCTGCAAGCGGTTCGCCAGGGCTATGACGAGTCAGGGCAAGACGCCAAGTTGGCGTCTTATGCCTTGCGTGTTGCTTTGCAGGGGGCTGACTGGGCTTTTGCCCAGCAGTTGCAAGCCCAATTGCTGGCGGCGCACCAGCGTGGCGAAACAGCCTTGGTCGGTGAGACACCGCGCACCCATTTGCTGTGGTGTGCTGACGAGAAGATCAACGTCAAAGCTATCTCGCACTTTGCTGCGCGGCAGTTTCCGGTACGCAAGCCCATGGTGGAGCAGGCCTGGCCGGACGGTGAAAAGCGCAAGCTGCGCATTGGCTACATCTCTTATGATTTTCGCAGCCATGCGACCTCTCTTTTGCACATGGGTGCGATGCGTCACCATGACCATGCGCGCTTCGAGTGGTATGCCTATTGCACCAGTTATGACGATGGATCGGCCTTGCGCCGGGAGATGCTCTCGCGATTTGACAAGGTGCGCCTGGTCAGCAAGCTGAGCGATGAGGCCGCTGCCAAGCAGATCGTTGCCGACAAGATTGATGTGCTGATCGACCTGAACGGCCTGACTGAGGGCACGCGCATGGGCATCTTGGCCTGGCGACCTGCACCGGTTCAAATCAGTTTTCTAGGCTATCCCGGTACAGCGGGCGGTCGCTTTGTGGACTACTTCGTTGCTGATGACTACACCGTGCCTTTGGGTCAGGAGGCGGTCTTCCCCGAGAAGGTGATCCGTATCCCGCACACCTACCAGATCAACGATTACCTGGCCCGCTACTTACCGCCCCTGCCGCGGCGTCAGGCGCTTGGACTGCCGCCCGATGTGCCGGTCATTGGTATGTTCAACAATGTCAACAAGCTCAGTCCGCAGGTCTGGTCGACGTGGATGCGGGTGCTCAAGGCCGTACCGGCTGCGGTGTTCTGGGTGCTTGACCTGAGCGTGGTGGCGCGGGAGCGATTGGTCGAATTGACCCGCCAGGCTGGCGTAGATCCGTCGCGCCTGGTGTTCGCACCCAAGGTCAAGCAAGACCAGCATCTGGCGCGCATTCGCCACTGCGACCTCATGTTGGACCCTTGGCCTTATGGTGGGCACACCACCACAGGCGATGCCTTGTTTGCTGGCGTTCCCGTGGTGGCGCTGGAGGGCACCAATTTCGCGTCCCGCGTCAGCGGTGGGTTGCTGCGTGCCGCGGGGCTGGATCAGTTCGTGCAGCCCACCATCGACGCTTACGTCGGCTTGGCAGTGGCGCTGTTACGTCGCCCCGCTGAGTTGGCCGAAATCAAGCAGCACCTGCTGAGCAACCGCAGTCGCCTGCCAGTTTTCGACGCACCGGCGCGCGCTCGCTACCTGGAGGCAGCCTACCTTGCGGCCTACCGCCAGTCTGCCCGTGGATTGCGGCCTGCTCACATTCATGTGCATGACCGACCGCCTCCGGCACGTCATTCGGAAATTGAATCTGGAAAAAAATCGGAATGAAAAAAATTGCAGTCGTCTGTGCCTACCCGGCCGGCGAAAACCCTGGCATGTTGTCGGTCGATCTGGCCTTCGGCAGCCTGCAGCGGGCCCTTCCTGCCAACGTGCAGGTCAACTACTTTTGCGTAGAGCGTGAGTTCGAACTGCGTGCCTCCGGCGTGGTCCTTCATTACCAGCACTTGACCCGTCGGGAGCAATTGCTCGAGCACGACCAGATTGTTTACTGGGGCGATTTCCTGCACTGGATCTCATACTTCGAGAATGATGTGCTGATGCGCACCCGTGTGCGGGACGCGCAAGCCGATCTGGCTGCGGTGCGCGACGCCTGGTACGACCTGTTCTTTCTGGAGGGCGCTTCACCGCAAGACTTGTCAAAGGTGCTGGTGTTCGGCAGTACCTTGTACGGCCTGGACGGCGCACAGCTGGCCACGCCGCGCTACCGGGAGGCCCTGACACGGCTTTATACCCACGCTGGCGCCGTGCTCATGCGTGACCAGGTGTCTGCCAATTTCGTGGCCCAGCTGGCCCGCGAAGAGGCCAATGCCTTTGGTTGCGACTGCGCCATGCTGCTCGATCCCAAGGCGCTCGAGCCCTTTCAGCGCGTCAAAGTTCCATCGGTGGACTACCTGGTCTGCTCATTCGGCCGCTCTGGTGCCAACCGCGCTTTGGCCGGCCTGGCGACAGAGATCGCCCAACGTCGTGGGCTCAAGGTGGTCAACATTGACTGGCTGGGAAATCCCCGCGGTCTGGCGGCCTTGGCCGACAAGCTGGCCATCATTCGCTCGGCTCGCCTGGTGGTCACGGACATCTATCACATGGGGGTGACTGGCTGGCGCGAAAGCGTACCGGTGCTGGGCGTTGGTCAGGGCGCCTCGCAGGCCCGGGGCACGCTGTCGGATAAAAAGAAAGAGATCTTTTTCCGCCAGATCTTCGCTTCAGACTACTTCTTGTTCCTGGAGCATATTTTGCAAGCTTATGCCAGCAACCAGGCCTTGGACCAGTACCTTGCAAGGGTGCTCAAGCCGCTGGACCAAAAGCCGGCGCTGGACTTCATCTTTGAAACGGTTGTCCGCCAGCAAAAAGTAGCCCGCGAAAAACTGCTGTCACTGCTCAGCTTAAGCTCGGCAACTTAAGGGTCGGTCAGTGAAAAAAATTGAGCGCGTCCTCATTGTCGACATCCCGTCGCCGGGGCAGTTGGGCGCTGTATTTTCGGATCTGATCGTTGCCCTGACCCATACCCTGACTTCCATGGGTATCCGCGTTGACTATTCGCGCCGCCTTCAAAGCACCACGGACCCGGTCATCGTCTTTGGGCTCTACCGCTTGTTCATCAAGCAATCGCTCAACAAGGATTTGCCGCGGAACTACTTCATCTTTAATCTGGCGCCCATTTTTCAGGGCCAGCTCGAGTGGTTCGACAACTACGTGCGCTACCTTGCCCGGCAGCCTTCGTCCATTGACTACGCGCACTTCAACGCCGACCAACTGGACGACGCTAGATCCGTGGCCGGCGGAACTCATATCTTTGAGTTCGGCTACTTCAACCTCTTTCCATATGCCGGCTTTCGACCGGGCGAAAATTTTGTCTTCTATGGCTCGCTCAACCCGGAGCGAACTCAAAGACTGGCGGCTTTCAAGCAAGCAGGGGTCAAGGTCGAGGTGCTCCAGAACGTCTGGGGTCTGGAAAGGGACATGCAGATACGCTGTGCCAAAGGCGTGCTGAATATTGGTAAATACAAGCCCAACATTCTGGAGGTCTACCGCCTCTGGCACACGCTCTGCCTGGGCGCCCCCGTGTTTTCAGATGCGGGAATCGATGCTCGTCTGGTCACGGCACACGCGCGCTACGCGCGGATCTTCAGCCGCCTTGAGCCTGCGCATCTCGCAATGGAGCCCGTCTCCCCGGCGCTCTACCAAGCTGAGACGAGTTTCAGCCGCAGCGTTCAAGCACTGCTCGCGTTCATGGCCGAAAGGGCCGGCCCTGTTTCTGGCCCAGCCTGACCGCGACCATCTGTAACCTTAATCTGCGTTTGTTACTGTGCACCTTGATGTGCATCAACGGCAAAAGGACTAGATTGGACTAGGAGTCAAAATCCGGAGATCCAGTCGATGCCCTTGGGAGTATTCAAGCTAAACCGTGACGCGGCGGTCCATGCTCTTCAGCGCTATGGGCTCGCCCTGCTCTGGAGCCTGCTGTTTGCCGGTCTGCGCAGCGCGCTGACGCCGCTGTTGCAGCCACCGTCGCCGCTGATCGTTTTACTGGCCGCGCCGCTGCTGGCCGCTTGGTACGGCGGGCTGGGGCCCGGCTTGGTGGCGACGGTGATGAGCCTGGTGTTTGCGGCCTTCGTCTTTCCCGGCCCGGGCCCGTCGAGTGACCCTGCCGTGCTGGCCAATTGGCTGGAGGTGTTGATCTATCTGATCTACGGCAGCACCTTTGCCTGGTTGATTCAAAAACGCGTGCATGCGCTGGAGTTGGCGGAAACCCAGCGTCGCGACCTGGCTGACACCCAGAAGGCCCTGGCCGAGCGGGAACAGCGTGCGCAAGACACGCTGGAGGCTTCGCCCTCTGGGATGATCGTGGTCAATCGCCAGGGCGTGATTGAGCTGGTCAACAGCCAAGCCGAGCGCATGTTCGGTTTTACGAGGAAGCAGCTCATTGGCAAAAGCGTCGACCAACTGGTGCCTGAAGATGTGCGCAGCGACCATGTGCGCAACCGTGAGCACTTCCATACCAACCCCAGCAGCCGTGCCATGGGCGCGGGGCGCGACTTGTGGGCGCGACGTGACAACGGCACGGTATTTCCCGTGGAGATCGGGCTCAATCCGCTCAAGGGCGCCTCCACGGGCTTGGTGCTGGCGTCCATCATCGACATCTCCGCCCGCAAGCAAGCCGAACATGAGCTGGCCATGCGCGAGGAACGCATGCGTGAAACGCTCGAAGCATCGCCCGCCGGCATGATGGTGGTCAACCGGCAGGGCGTGATCGAACTGGTCAATTCACAAGCCGAACGGCTCTTCAAGCTGCGGCGCGACGAGTTGATCGGGCAGAGCATTGACGCGCTGGTGCCCGACACCGTCAGGGCTGGCCATGCCGCCAACCGCGAGCGTTTTCACGCCAATCCCAGCGCCCGGGCCATGGGCGCGGGCCGCGATTTGTGGGCCAAGCGTGGAGACGGCACGGTGTTTCCGGTCGAGATCGGGCTCAACCCGCTCAAGGGCGCTTCCACCGGCCTGGTGCTGGCCTCCATCATCGACATCTCTGCCCGTAAACGCGTGGAAGAAGCCCTCAGGGACAGTGATCAACGAGCGCGCGAATCAAGCAAGCTCCTGGAGGCTGACCACGCCATTCTTGATGCGCTCTTGCGGGCCGTGCCCGCCGGCATCATTTTGGTAGATGCGAATGGGCGGCTGATCCACAGCAATCCTGCCAACGAGCAGATCTGGGGGCCTGCGCCTGCGCCGCACCAGGTTGAGGACTACGCCCACTGGAAAGGGTGGTGGGCCAATGGATCGGACCGACAGGGCCAGCATCTAGAGCCGGACGACTGGGCCCTGGCCCGGGCGCTGCGCGGCGAGAGCGTGCATGACGATCTGGTCGAGATTGAACCTTTTGACAGACCGGGCCAGCGCACCACCCTGGTCATCACGGCCAGCCCCATACGCGATGTGCAAGGCCGCATCACCGGCGCCGTGGTCGCCCAGATGGATGTGACGGAGCTCACCCAGGCCCAGGCCGCCCAAAGCAAGAGCGCCGAGATGTTCAAGACCTTGGCTGACAACATCGCCCAACTGGCATGGATGGCCGACGACCACGGCGCGATGGTCTGGTTCAACCGCCGGTGGTTTGATTACACCGGAAGCACCGACGAGAAAATGCGGGGCTGGGGATGGCAATCGGTTCACCATCCTGATCACTTGGATCGCGTGGTCAGTAAATTTCGCCGCCACCTGAACAGTGGTGAGCCGTGGGAGGATACTTTCCCGCTGCGACAGCACGACGGTCAGTACCGTTGGTTTTTATCGCGTGCCTTTCCGATCCAGGACCAGCACGGCCGGATTCTGAGTTGGTTCGGCACCAACACCGACATCACGGCACAGCGCCAGGCTGAAGAGGCGCTGCGCGATGCAGATCGCCGCAAGGACGAGTTCATCGCGGTGCTCGCGCACGAGTTGCGCAATCCCTTGGCGCCAGTGCGCAGCGCCGTCGAGATCCTCAAGCGCGTCGCCGCGGGTGATCAGCGACTGGAACGCACGACCGGGGTGATCGGTCGTCAGGTCACGCATATGGCGCGCCTGATTGATGACTTGCTGGATGTCTCAAGAATCGGTCGAGGCAAGCTGGCGCTTCAAAAAGAAGTCTGCGATCTCACGGCCATCATGCAAGACACCGCCGAGGATTACCGCGCCAGCTTTGAGAGTGCCAGCCTGACGCTGGAGATCAAGATGGCGCCTGAGCCCATCTGGGTGCAGGGCGACCCTGTGCGCTTGGCGCAGATGCTGGGCAATTTGCTGACCAATGCGCAGCGTTTCAACAACGCAGGAGGGCACATCCAGATGAGCCTGCGCGTCGACGCCAGCGAAGGCGTCGCCTTGATTGAAGTCTCTGACGACGGTATCGGCATCGACCATGAGCTCATGTCACGGCTGTTCGATCCCTTTGAGCAGGCCGCTCAGGACTTGGCGCGCAGCCGGGGCGGTCTTGGCCTGGGTCTGGCGCTGACAAAAGGCCTGGCTGAACTGCATGGTGGCCGTGTCGAGGCTCAAAGCGATGGGCTGGGACATGGCGCGGTTTTCAAACTCTACATTCCATGGCACCAACCCCTCGTGGACAACAGACCCATCAAGGCCATCAACACGAATGCGCACAAAAATCTGCGTATCCTGATCATTGAAGACAACCACGACGCAGCCCTGACCCTGGCCGAACTGCTTCGACTCAACGGCCATGACGTGGAGACCAGCTTCGACGGCGTCTCAGGCTTGGTCAAAGTGCATGAATTTTGCCCGCACACCGTGATCTCGGACTTGGGCTTGCCTGGCGAGCTCGACGGCTACGAACTGGCCAAGGTGCTGCGCGCGCACCCCGACCTGCGGCAGTTACACCTGATTGCCCTGTCTGGCTACGCAGATCTGGAGGCCCGCAAAAAAAGCCTGGAAGCAGGCTATGACATCCATTTGGCCAAACCGCCGGACATCAATATGCTCGAGCGTGTGATCAGCCTGGGGGCCATCGCTCGTCAGTATGAAAGTAATGATCTATGACGTGGCCGATGGTCGTGGCGTCCGGGTAAACAAGCCAGGAGGTTTGACCTGAAATTTTCTCTTTAAATGAGAATGATTCGCATTATACTAGCGCCTCAATCCATCCTTTCACCGGGTGTTCTTTCGGAGCTGCTTGCATGAGAAAACGCGAATTCCTCACTTCTTCGCTGGCCATGATGGGCTTTGTGGCCCTGCCTGCTTACGCCCAAAAGCCTGCTGGAGACGCCAGGGCTGTGGTGATTCACTATGCCGAGCTGGTGGCCGCCACCTACGCTGACGTGCTCGCTGCGGCGCTAGACATGCAGCGCATCATTGCTGACTTTGTGAAGGAGCCGTCTGCCGCCGGCTTGACTCAAGCGAGGCAGGCGTGGCTTGACGCCCGGGAGTGGTACGGGCAAAGCGAGGCTTTCCGCTTTTACGGCGGCCCGGTGGACGATGAAAAAGGGCCTGAGGGGCGCCTGAACTCATGGCCGCTGGATGAGGCCTACATTGATTATGTGAAGGGCAAGCCCAATGCTGGCATTGTCAACAACCCGAAAATCGCCATCACCAAGGCCAGTCTGGCTCGGCTGAATGAGCGAGGCGGTGAAGAAAACATTGCCTGCGGTTGGCATGCCGTCGAGTTCATGTTGTGGGGCCAGGACTTCAGCGAGACGGGCCCGGGGGAGCGGCCGTTTACCGACTATGTCGATGGCAAGGCACCCAATGCCGCACGCCGCCGCCAGTACCTGACGGTGGTCACGGAGATGCTGGTTGACGACCTGCGTTTTCTGGTCAAAGCCTGGACACCGAATGTGCGCAATTACCGCGAGGCCTTCGAAAAGGGTGGCCTCGAGTCAGTGCGCCTCATGATTGTTGGCTTGGGTTCTTTGTCGCGCGGTGAACTGGTGGGTGAGCGTATGGAAGTGGCCATGAACACCCAGGACCAAGAAGATGAGCAGTCCTGCTTTTCTGACAACACGCACCGCGACATTGTGAACAACGCCTTGGGTATTGAAAACGTTTGGCTTGGGCGTTTTCGCCGCCGTGATGGCAGCTTGCTCGAAGGCCCATCCCTGCGCCAACTCGCTGAATCGGCGGATGCAGCGCTGGCCCGTCGCGTCACGGCGCAGATTGCCGCCAGCCTGGCTGCGGCGCAAACGATCCAGGCGCCATTTGACCGAGAGATCATCGGCGGCAAGGACGCGCCCGGCCGCCTGCGTTTGCAAAAAACCATCGACAGCGTGATCCAGCAATCCAAAGACTTCGTCGACGTTGCCTCGGCTCTGGGCATCACACGGCTGACGATCAAAACCAAATGACTTGGACTGCAAACACTTGGCGAGTCGCAGCAGCGGCGGGCTTGCTGTGCACGCTGGCTTCTTGGGTTTTGGCGCAGTCTGACGAGACTGACCCGCTGGGCGAAAAGACGGCTGGCGACGCCACTGTCTTTGCGACGGGGCGCAATGCCTTTTCGTTTCCGTTGGCCACGCTGGACGACGCAGAGCGTGCCCGCTTTGCGGTGGGCAATTCCTTTTTTCGGCGCAACTGGGTCGAGGCCCCGGCCTCCACCCTGGCGCGTGATGGACTCGGGCCGCACTTCATTGCCCGATCTTGCGGTGGCTGCCACGTACAGGACGGCCGCGGTCAGCCACCGGCTTTCAGCAAGGGCTTGTCAGAGCCGCCTGTGGCCTTGCTGATGCGCTTGTCCGTGCCGGGCGACGGCGGCCGGGCCGGTGCGGTACCTGAGCCCACTTATGGCGGACAGTTCAACAACAACGCCATTCCAGGCGTTCGCCCCGAGGGCCGCGTCACCATCAGCCAGAAGCTGTTGTCTGGCCGCTTTGCCGACGGCACGGTCTACACCTTGCACCAGCCGGTGTACGGCTTTTCGGATCTGGCCTACGGACCGATGGCCAAGGCGGTGATGGTCAGCCCACGCATTGCGCCCCAAATGGCGGGGGTGGGTTTGCTGGAGGCCATACCCGAAGCGCAGATTTTGCAAAACGCGGCTGACCAGGCGGCCTCACCCGGCCCGATCAAGGGCATGACCAATCGCGTCTGGGACGACTTCGCGCAGGATTGGCGCGTCGGCCGCTTCGGCTGGAAAGCCAACGTGGCGACGCTCGCTCACCAAACCGCAGGGGCCTTCCTGGGGGACATCGGCATCACCTCCAGCAAGCATCCGCACCAGGACTGCACGCCTCGGCAAAAGGATTGCCTGGCCGCGCCCCAAGGCGGTAAAGACGGAGGCCCTGAAATCGACGATCGCACATTGGGTGATGTGGTGTTTTACCAATCCACGTTGGCACCCGCAGCACGGCGTGATGCGAGCAACCCGGTCGTGCTGAAGGGTCAGCGTCTTTTTGCGCAAGCGCAGTGTGCTGCCTGCCATCGCCCCAGCTACGTGACGGGCCCAGCGCCGTTTCCTGAGTTGTCATCTGCCCGTGTGATGGGTCAGCGCATCTGGCCCTACACCGACATGCTGTTGCACGACATGGGCAAGGGTCTGTCCGACCACCGCCCGGACTTCCAAGCCAATGGTCAGCAATGGAAAACGCCGCCACTTTGGGGCGTGGGGCTGATTCGTGACGTCAATGGGCACACGCGACTGATGCACGATGGACGTGCCAACGGCGTGCTGGAAGCGCTGTTGTGGCATGGAGGCGAGGCCGAGGAAAGCCGTCGTCAAGTCCTCCAGATGAAAAAACCAGAGCGTGATGCACTCGTGAAATTTGTGGAGTCCTTATGACCTTGAGTCGACGTCAGCTTTTGCTGGCCAGCGCAGCCCTGCCGGTTGCGGCCAGCGCCCAATCCGACTGGCGCCGCAACGCCGTGCCTTACTACAGCCCGTCAGCCTTTATCGAGGGCGTATGGCGTGGCTTTGCACTGCCGCGAGCGCAAGCGTTTGCATCGGCCTCAGCGGCCCTGGTCGCCGCTTTGCAAGCGCGCGCTGACTATCCCACTGCGGGAGATGGCGCGGCCCGTCGGGCCTGGATGGAGACCCTGCGCGCCTGGAGCGCCTTGAATGCTGTCGCGATCGGTCCGCTCATTGAACGGCGTTCGGCTCGCCGTATTGATTTTTCTCCGGTTCGGCCGCAGCAAGTGGCTCTGGCGATTGAACGGCTGGCCGGCAACCCCCAGCTTGCGCCGGACACCGTGGGCGCCGCCGCCAAAGGCATGGGTGCGCTCGAATGGTTGCTCTGGCAGGCACAGGCCCCCAGCGATCCAGCCGCGCGCGCCTACGCGGTGTTCGCGGCGCGCGATGTGGCTGATGAAGCGCGAGCCATTCTTCAGGCAATGAGTGAAGGTGCGGCCAAGGAGCGCAGCGAGGAGGAGGGCATGGCCGACTTCTCTGAAATTCTGAATCAATGGATTGGTGGCCTCGAAGCGTTGCGCATGGGCAGCTTGGAACGTTCGCACAGCGCGGGCCATCTGCAGCGCCGCACGCTCAGCGGCGGGGACAAGGTGGAACGTGCGGCCCGCTGGGCTTCTTTGCGGGCATTGACGGACTTCACTGCAGGTGCAAACGACTACGCAAGCATCGAAACCCTGCTGCGCGGCCGCGGTTTGAACCGGCTGGCAGACCGCTTAGTTCGCGCCAGCGCTCAGGTTCAGGCTTCGATGGTCGGGGCCCAAGCCAGTCAAGGGGCGGCAGGGGCCAAAGCACTGCGCGATCTCAAGCGCTTGGCCGAGTCTGATGTGATGAGCGCGCTGGACGTCAAGGTCGGTTTTTCAGACGCGGACGGGGACTGAGCAGCCATGCGTCGGCGCCATCTCTTGTTGGCCTGTGCCTTGCCCTTTGCGGGTGCCAGCTGGGCTGCGCCCCTCGGTACCCAAGCAATGTTGGCGGGGTGGGCCGATCAAGCGGGCAGACATTTTGCGGGTCTGCTTTCCGTAGGCCACGACGAGCAAGTGCGTGTGCTGCAAGCCATCGAGGTACCCACGCGTGCCCACGGAATCACGCGCTTGCCGGATGGACGAGTCCTGGTGGTCGCTCGTCGGCCTGGCGAATGGATGCTTGCTTGGCGCCCCGGGACGGCTGAACACGTGTTGCACTGGTCGTCGTCTGAAAGATCCTTCTGCGGACATGCCCTGGTCTTTGAAGATGTCTTGCTGATGACCGCGATGGATCTGGAAAGTGAACAGGGCGTGGTCGAGGTGCGGGCATTGGACAGCCTTCGCCCGCTGGGGCAATGGCCAAGCGGTGGTATCGACCCCCACGCCTTGATCATGTTGCGAGATGGTCGTTTGCTGGTGGCCAATGGCGGCGTGGCTACCCGCCCCGAAACGGGCCGCCTCAAGCTTGCGCAAGAAAAAATGGATTCGTCCTTGGCTGCGCTCAACCCGCGCACAGGCCAGATCGTGGGCCAATGGCGTCTGCCTGACGCACGCTTGTCCATTCGCCACCTTGCTGAGCATTCCGACGGCCTGGTGGGCGTCGCTCTCCAGGCTGAACACGAAGACGCCGCAGATCGCGCCAAAGCGCCGTTGCTGGCCATCTTTAATGGCGATTCACTTCGTCCGGTACCTGCCACCAGCGGATTCGCTGGTTATGCAGGCGATATCGCTGCCCTGCACGACGGCTTTGCCCTGGGCGCCTCCAGGACTGGCCAGGTGCTGATGTGGTCGTCTGGTTCAGGGCAGTGCAAAGTTCAAGCACTCGCTCAAGCTTGCGCTCTATCGTCGATTCGAGGGCAGTTGTGGGCGGGTGGGCTTGATGTGTTGGAGGCCAATAGCCAAAGGCGTCAGCGCTTGCCCGAAGGCGTGCAACTGGACAATCATTGGATGGCATGGTCGGCATGAATACCCACCTTCATTTCCACCTGTGAGTTCTTCCGACGGCACGACCGCCGTCTGCCATGCCCGCGTTCTTCCAACGTAAACAAGCACTTTTAGTTCTGCCGATACTGACAGCCTCAGAGTGAGAGGAATCCTGAGAAAAGCCGTCCCGTCTACCGGGCACGGCTTTTTTTTTGGCCTTTTTTTCAGTGACGCCCATTGCGCTTTATTGAACACTTTGATCGTATTTTGTTAATACCGGTGCACTATACTTTCCAACGTTTACCGCTGAGCTTTCAGACATTTGTAGTATTTAAGCGTGCTTTGAGGTCATCAATTTTCCGGGTTCCGAACTTGCAAGCAGCCGATCCGTCGAGCCACAGCCCGACGCCCCAACACATTGCCATCGTCATGGACGGTAACCGCCGCTGGGCCCAAAACCTGGGTCTTCCGGTGGCGGTTGGCCACGCCAGTGGCGCGCGCCGCGTGCGCAGCGTTGTGCAGGCTTGTTCTGACCGGGGGGTTCGCTTCTTGACCCTGTTCGCATTCAGCACGGAAAACTGGTCACGCCCCGCCCAAGAGGTTTCGGGCCTGATGGGCTTGCTGTCCACGTACCTTAAAAAAGAGGTCAAGGACATGAATGCCAAGGGCGTTTGCCTGAAGTTCGCTGGCGACATCCGGCAACTTGAGCCGGGCTTGCAGGCGCTCATCAGTGACGCACAAGCGGCCACCGCCCACAACACAGGCATTACCTTGACGGTCGCTGTCAATTACGGCGGCCGCTGGGACATTTTGCAAGCCTTCAAGGCCTGGCAAGCGGCCCACCCCGGCCAGGCAGCAGACGCGCTAGACGAAAAAGGTCTTGGCGCTTACCTGGCTCTGGCTCACGCACCTGACCCCGACCTGCTGATCCGTACCGGTGGGGAATCCCGCATCAGCAATTTCCTGATCTGGCAAACCGCCTACACCGAGCTTTTCTTTTCTGACGCCCTCTGGCCAAGTTTCGATATCGACGAGCTCGACCGCGCCATGACTTGGTACGCCAGCCGCCACCGCCGCTTTGGCGGCTGCGGCCGTCAGTCGGACCCCTTGGCCGCAGGCGCACCTGCACATCTTCAAACCGCAGGCGCCCTCAATGGTGCCCGCGCTCCAGCTCCATCAGCGTCTTGAGCCACACACCATGAGTATTTACGGGATTTCCTTTGCGGCTGCATTGTTGGTCAGCGTTGCACTGGTGCTGACTCAGCGCTGGCATGGTCGCTTTAGCCTGGACAGCGCCAGCGGCGTGCAACACCACCATTCCCAGCCCACCTCACGCGTGGGTGGCATTGGGATCATGTTGGGGCTTGCGGCCGCTTGGTCGGTCACCGCGCCCCAGGTCAGCACTATCCTGGGCCAGATCCTGTTGGCGGGTATTCCGGCTTTTGTGTTCGGCCTGCTTGAAGACATCACCAAAAGAGTCGGCGTACTGCCGCGCCTGGTGGCCACCATGTTCAGTGGCGCGCTAGCGTGGATGATTACCGGTGTTGCCATTCAAGACACGGGTGTTCAGTCCCTTGACTGGCTGCTCAGCTTCATGTTCATTGCCGTGCTTTTCACGGCTTTTGCAGTGGGTGGCTTGGCCAACGCCATCAACATCATCGACGGCTTCAACGGCTTGGCCGGCGGGGCCGTGGCCATCATGCTGGGCGCTATCGGATGGATCGCTCTGAGCGTGGGCGATTCAAGCCTGGCAACGGTGTGCTTTTTATGTGCCACTGTCACGTTGGGGTTTTTCGCTATCAATTGGCCCATGGGCAAGCTGTTTCTAGGGGACGGCGGCGCCTACCTGATCGGCTTCGTTTTGGGTTGGATCGCCGTCTTGCTACCCATGCGCAACCTGGACATCAACGCGTGGGCCTCCTTGCTGGTGTGTGCGTACCCAGTGCTGGAGGTCGCGTTTTCGGTACAGCGCCGTATGCGACGCTCAGGCCATCATCCGGGCAAGCCTGACAAGATTCACTTGCACCATCTTGTGCACCGCCGCATCGTCTGCAAGCTGTTCCCGCGCTTGTCGCCCACCCTGCAAAACGGTCTGACCAGTCCAGCATGCTGGCTGGCCACCGCGCTGCCAGCAGCTTGGGCCGTTGCCTTTGCCCAGAACATGGCCATGCTTGCGCTTGGATTTGTGCTGGCCCTGGTGGCTTATGCCGCCGTGTACACCCGTCTGTCGCAATTTCGCTGGTGCTTCAGCGCGCGCACTCTCAAGCCTGAGCCCAGCAAGGCTGTCGCATGAGGGCGTTGACCCCTGCTCGTCTTTTGGCTAGCGCGGTTTATCTGAGCCTGATCGGATTGCTGGCAGGTTGCGCGATGGCCCCCGGCATGCGCTTTCAGGTCGCCGAGGAACATCAAGACCTGGACACTCCCGGGATTCGGCTGACTGCCATCGAGCCCAAGATCATTCAGGCCCTGCAAGCACAGCGTATCGACCAACTGCAAACGCTGCAAGAACTGGTGGTTCCTGCCCAGCCTTACGCCATTGGCGTGGGCGATGTGCTGGGCGTCACGGTCTGGGACCATCCCCAACTCGCTTTGCCCGCCTTGACGGTTATGGGCAGCAACCAAGAGGCTGGCACCATCCCCAACGGTTACCTGGTCAGCAATGAGGGGACCATTCAGTTTCCCTATGTGGGTGACTTCAGGGTCCAGGGCTTGACGGCCAGTCAGGCCCGCGAGGCCCTCATCAAGCCGCTTTCAAAATACATCAAGGACCCGCAAATCACCTTGCGTGTTCAGGCCTACCGCAGCCAAAAAATCTACATCGATGGGGAGGTGCGTAACCCGGGGCAGCACTTCATCACCGAAACCCCGATGTCCTTGGCCGAAGCCCTGGCTCGCGCCGGGGTGACCTCGGGCAGCGCCGACACCAGCCGGGTCAGTATTGTTCGCAACAGCCACCAGTACAGCGCCGACTTGCCCGGCCTGACCCAAGCCGGCATCAACCCCTCGCACATCATGCTCAGGAGCGGGGACTTGGTCCGGGTAGCCCATCGGGACGAAACCAAAGTCTCCGTTCTGGGGGAAATCGTTCGCCCCGGCAGCATGCCCATGCGCAACGGCAGACTCACCCTGGCCGACGCGCTGTCTGAAGCCGGCGGCCTCAATGTCAACAGTGCCGATGCGCGTCAGGTCTATGTCATTCGTGGTGCCGGCCTCGAAGCATTGCCCTGGGTCTTCCACATCAACACCCGGTCGCCCGCCATGCTGGCCATGGCAGACCAGTTTCAGTTGCAGCCCAAAGACATTGTTTATGTGGACACCGCACCGCTGGCGCTGTGGAACCGCGTCATCAGCTTGATCTTGCCCACTGGGGCTTTAACCCGATCGGCTGTAGACGCCGCCAATGTCGTCAAGTGAGTCTTGCGCTTCCTTGTCTGTATGACCAGAGCATGACCTGAGCATGATTAAGCACGTACTTTGCGTCTGCATTGGCAACATCTGCCGAAGCGCCGCTGCGCAGACTTTGCTTGAGCACAAGCTGCCGGGCTTACCCGTCAGCTCGGCGGGCCTGCAAGCGCTGGACCACCACAGCGCAGACCCTGCGGTCATTGCACTTTTGGCTGAACAAAACCTGAACGCCAGCGCCCACCGCGCCCGTACCTTGAGCAGCTGGATGGTCAGCCAGGCCGACCTGATCCTGGTCATGGACAGCGAGCAAAAAAAAGTCATCGAACAACGGCACCCGCAAGCCCGCGGGCGCGTTTTTCGCCTTGGTGAACACATCGACCAAGACATCCCCGACCCCTACCGGCAAAGCCCCGAAGTCTTCAGGCGAGTCATTGCCCAAATCGATCACAGCCTTGACCAATGGGTGCCGCGCATCCGGGCCATCGGTTATCAGGCCCAGCCCTCAGCATGAACAAAAATTCTCCAGCCAGCGCCAGCGTCGGTCATCCTGATGACGGTGAGATCAACCTCGGCCACATCGTTGACAGCCTGTACAACGGGCGCCGACTCATTTTGGCCGTCACGGCCGCCGTGACCTTGCTTGGCAGCCTCTACGCCTTCATGGCCAAGCCTGTGTACGAGGCCAACATCCTGATTCAGGTCGAGGAGGCCAGCGGCGCCGGCAATTTGCTGGGCCAGGCTGCCCCGATGCTCGAAGGCAAAGCCGCCGCTACCGCCGAGATCGAAATCATTCGCTCGCGCATGGTGGTGTCACGCGCTGTGGACAACTTACGCCTTTTCATCCAGGCGCAACCGCTGCAAGTACCGCTCATTGGTGGCTGGGTTGCCAGACGTTCCAGCAGCTTGTCTGAACCCGGCTTTTTCGGCCTGGGTGGTTACGTCTGGGGCACCGAGCAAATTCAGGTCAGCCTCTTCAATGTGCCCGATAAATTTGCCGGCCAGACCTTCATCGTTACGCAAGGGCAGGGCGATTTTTTCACCTTGACGCCACCGGATGGCCGCGCACTGCAGGGCCAGACCGGAGTGATCAACAGCTGGGCCACGCCCCAAGGTACCTTTGAGCTCCAAATCTCCCAGCTCAAGGCCAAGCCCGGCGCGCAGTTTCAAATTGCTCGCAACTCCCGCCTCGCCATCATCGAAGGGCTGCAAGGCAGCATCTTGATCGCAGAAAAGGGCAATCAGTCCGGCATCATTCAAGCTCGCCTGCAGGGCAGCAGCCCTGCGGCCACCGCCACCATCCTCAATGAAGTCGGTCGCGAGTATGTGCGGCAAAACATTGACCGCAAAGCTGAAGAGGCCGGCAATACGCTCTTGTTTCTGGACAAGCAGCTTCCCCAAATCCGCGCCGAGCTAGAAGGCGCTGAAACCCGTTACAACGAATTTCGCAAGGCTAGCGGCACCGTCAACCTGACGGCTGAAGGCGAAGCCTTGCTCGGCCAAGCGACTACGGCGGCTGCCCTTGTGCAAGACCTGCGGCAAAAGCGTGAAGAACTCATCAGTCGCTTCACCCCGTCACATCCCAGCGTCCAGACACTCGACCGTCAATTGGCTGAAGCTCAGGAACAAGTCCAGAAAATAACCCAGCAAAGCCGCAAACTACCGCAGCTTGAACAAGAAACACTTCGTCTCACCCGCGACGTCAAGGTCAACAACGAGCTCTACGTTGGTCTGCTCAACAGTGCCCAGCGCCTCAAACTCGTCAAGGCCGGCCAGGTCGGCTCGGTCCGCCTGATCGACACGGCCGTCACGCCGGAAAGTCCCGTCAAGCCGGCCCGGCCCGTCATCGTTTTGTTGTCGGTTCTGTTGGGTTTGTTGGCTGGTTCGGGCGCTGTTTACTTCAGAAAAATCACGAATGGCGGGATCGACGACCCCAACACCATTGAGCGACGCCTGGGTCTGACGGTCTACGCCACCATCCCGCACAGTGCCAAACAGCTCGACCTTTATAAAACGATCAAGAGCACCAAGAACAAAGTCCGTGCGCCCGCGCTGCTGTCCATCCTGGACAACACCGACCCCGCCATCGAAAGCCTGCGCAGCCTGCGTACGGCGCTGCAATTTGGCATGCTCGGCGCGCCTAACAACATCGTCATGATCACCGGGGCTACGCCCGCTCTTGGCAAGTCCTTTATCTCCGCCAACTTTGCCAGTGTTCTGGCCGTCGGCGGAAAACGGGTCTTGCTCATTGACGCCGATTTGCGCAAAGGCTACCTGCACGAATACTTTGGCCTCGACCGTGGTCAAGGTTTGTCTGACGTCATCAGCGGCAGTCAAACGCTCGATGGCGTGATCCATCGAAACATCCTTGCGCAACTCGACCTGCTGACCACGGGGCCGCTGCCGCCCAACCCGTCCGAGCTGCTCATGAACGAGCGTCTGCCCGCGTTGCTGCAGCATCTCTCGGGCCTTTATGACCACATCCTTATCGACTCGCCACCTGCGCTCGTGGTGTCTGACGCGGCGGTGCTCGGGCGCATGGTCGGGGCCAGCTTTTTGGTCGCGCGTGAAGCCCAAAGTACCTTGGGTGAGATTGAAGAAGCCCACAAGCGCCTGGCGCAGTCGGGCGTGCAGGTCAAAGGCTTGCTCTACAACGACATTCAGCCTCGCACCCGCGCCTACGGGAACAAGTACGGCTACCGCTACACCCACTATCACTATGCGCAAGGCCCTGAAGCCCAAAGCCAAGGGAAGCAAGCCTGATGACCGTACCGAACAAAACCATCGCCATCATTGGCCTGGGCTACGTCGGCCTTCCTTTGGCTGTGGAGTTTGGCAAGCAACGCCCCACCTTGGGCTTTGACATCAACCACGCGCGCATTGCGGAGTTGCAAGCTGGCCAAGACCACACGCTGGAGTGCAGCCCCCAAGAGTTGCAATGCGCCAGACACCTGCACTACAGCGCCAACATGCACGACCTGCACGCCGCGCAAATTTTCATCGTCACGGTGCCCACGCCGGTTGACCAAGCCAACCGCCCCGACATGACACCCTTGGTCAAAGCCAGCGAAACGGTGGGCAGGGCGCTCAAGGTGGGTGACATCGTCATTTACGAATCGACCGTCTACCCCGGTGCGACGGAAGACGTGTGCGTGCCCGTGCTCGAAAAGTTCAGCGGCCTGAAGTTCAACCAAGATTTTTACTGCGGCTACAGCCCCGAGCGCATCAACCCCGGTGACAAAGAGCACCGCCTGCCCAGCATCCAAAAAGTCACCAGCGGCAGCACTCCTGCCGTGGCTGAAGAAGTCGACCACCTCTACCGCCAGATCATCACGGCCGGCACCTACAAGGCCAGTTCCATCAAGGTGGCAGAAGCGGCCAAGGTCATAGAGAACACCCAGCGCGACCTCAACATCGCGCTGATGAACGAGCTCAGCCTCATCTTCAACAAACTCGGCATCGACACCCTGGAAGTGCTGCAGGCGGCAGGTACCAAATGGAACTTCATGCCCTTCAGGCCCGGCCTGGTGGGTGGCCATTGCATCGGCGTTGACCCGTACTACCTCACCCACAAAGCGCAAGAAGTCGGCTATCACCCTGAAGTGATTCTGGCGGGCCGCCGCATCAACGACGGCATGGCCAGCCACGTGGCTGACGAAACCATCAAGCTCATGCTGCGCAAGAACCTGCCTGTTCTGGGCAGCAAAGTGCTGGTGCTGGGCCTGACCTTCAAAGAAAACTGCCCTGACGTACGCAACACCAAGGTGGTCGATATTGTCAAAGCCCTCAAGGCCTACAGCAGCCAAGTGGACGTGTACGACCCGTGGATCGACGTCGCGCAAGCCGAGCACGAATATGGCTTGCAGTGCCTGACCGAAACCCCAGCCGCCGGGCACTACGCCGCCATCGTGTTGGCGGTGGGCCACCACCAGTTCATCACCCTGGGCGAAGCCGGACTCAAAGCCTACGGCCAAGCGGGTGCCGTGCTCTTTGATGTGAAAAGCGTGCTGCCCCACGGGGCTGCCGACGGGCGACTGTGAGCAGCATGACGGCCTATCAACAACTCTTGCAGCAGCTCCCCCAGGCGCCCCGCACGTGGCTTGTCACCGGCGTGGCCGGCTTCATTGGCAGCAACTTGTTAGAGGCCTTGCTCAAGCTCAACCAGCGCGTGCTGGGGCTGGACAACTTTGCCACGGGCCACCAGCGCAACCTCGACGAAGTTCAAGCGGCGGTCACGCCCGCCCAGTGGGCCAACTTCAGCTTTATTGAAGGCGACATTCGCAAACTGCCTGACTGCGAGCGCGCCTGCGCAGGCGTGGACCACGTGCTGCACCAAGCCGCCCTGGGCAGCGTGCCCCGCAGCCTGGCCGATCCCATCACCACCAACGCTGCAAATATCAGCGGCTTCTTGAACATGCTGGTCGCCGCGCGCGACGCTCAAGTCAAAAGCTTCACCTACGCCGCCAGCAGCAGCACCTATGGTGACCACCCAGCCTTGCCCAAGGTGGAAGACCGCATCGGCAAACCCCTCAGCCCCTACGCCGTAACCAAATACGTCAACGAGCTGTATGCCGACGTGTTCGCCCGCAGCTACGGTTTTGAGGCCATTGGCATGCGCTACTTCAACGTCTTTGGCCCCCGGCAAGACCCCAACGGCGCATATGCCGCCGTCATCCCCAAATGGACAGCCGCCTTGCTCAAAGGCGAGCCCGTCTACATCAACGGCGATGGTGAAACCAGCCGCGACTTTTGCTACGTGGCCAACGCCGTACAGGCCAATCTGCTGGCCGCCACAGCGCTGACAGGGAGCAAATACGAGTCGCCCCGCAACCAAATCTACAACGTGGCCGTTGGCGACCGCACCACGCTGAACACCTTGTTCAACCTGCTGCGCGACAACCTCAGCGCCCACGGTGTAGACCCCAACACCCAGCCGATCTACCGCGATTTCCGCGCTGGCGACGTGCGCCACAGCCAGGCCGACATCAGCAAGGCGCAGCGCCTGCTCGGCTACGCGCCCACGCACGCGCTGGCGGCGGGGGTGGGGGAGGCTATGCCTTGGTATGTGAGGCAGCAGTCATGACCGCGACCTGGCCGGAGCGTATTGCCTCCGGAGAGCAAAGACCCCCGAAGGAGCATCAGATGACCACGCCCTTAATTCACGCGCAATCGGACGTGCAGTCAAAAAAGATTGGCGCCGGCACGCGCGTCTGGCAATACGTCGTCATCTTGCCCGGCGCCCAGATTGGCCAAGACTGCAACATCTGCTCCCACACCTTGATAGAGAACGACGTCGTGGTCGGTGACCGCGTCACCGTCAAAAGCGGCGTTCAGTTGTGGGACGGCCTGCGCGTGGCTGATGACGTGTTCATTGGCCCCAATGCCTCATTCGCCAACGACAAATTTCCGCGCAGCAAAAAAACGCCAGACGCTTTTTTGCAAACTGTGATCGAGGCGGGCGCGTCGGTTGGCGCAGGCGCCACCGTCTTGCCTGGCATCAAGATTGGCGCTGGCGCCATGGTGGCAGAGGGTGCGGTTGTCACGCGCGCTGTTCCGCCGAACGCAATCGTGGTGGGCAACCCTGCCCGCATCGTTGGCTACGTCGATGCTGAACACGGTGTTTCGGCGTCAGTTGGTCTTGCGAATGAGGAAGTTGGTAAGCATCCGACCCAAGTCGCCGGCGTGTTTTTGCACCGGATGCCCAAAGTGCTCGACATTCGCGGAAGCCTCACGGTGGGTGAGTTTGAACGGAGTATTCCGTTCGAGGCGAAGCGCTATTTCATGGTGTTTGATGTGCCCAGCATGGAAACCCGTGGAGAGCATGCCCACCGGGCATGCCACCAGTTTCTTATATGCGTACGCGGCAGTTGCGCTGTGGTGGTCGATGACGGCTTCAACCGCCAAGAGTTCCAGCTTGACCGCCCAGATGTCGGCCTTCACTTATCACCCATGGTTTGGGGGATCCAATACAAATACTCCGCAGACGCGGTCTTGCTTGTATTTGCTTCGCACTATTATGACGCCAAAGACTATATTCGCAAGTACCAAGAATTCATCGCGGAAGTGAATACTAGATGATGTTTCCAGCTGTTAAAAAGGCTGCCTTTATTCGGGGTTCAAAGTTAATTCTGCGGGACGTGTGCTCTCAGGATGCTAGTTTCATTATTTCATTGAGAACAAACGGAAGAATTTCACGATATTTATCCAGGGTTTCGGATAACTTGAGTTTGCAGCTGGCTTGGCTAAAAGAATATGAGAAAAATAATAATGAAGCGTACTTCATAATCGAAGATTTGAGTGGTCTGAAGATGGGCCTGGTACGTATTTATGATGCCTGTGGTACTAGCTTTTCATGGGGCAGTTGGGTTTTATCGGAAGACGCACCATCCTTTGCGGCCATAGAGTCAGCATTAATTATCTATTCGTATGCGTTGTATTCACTCGGTTTTACGCAGGCTCATTTTCAAGTTGTGAAGGCAAACGAACGCGTATGGCGATTCCACGAAAGATGTGGTGCTAAACGTATAGCGGAGGATGAGTCGCAGTACCACTACGTGATTTTAAACGACGAAATAAAAAAGTCACTTGAGAAATATAAGAGATTTCTTCCTGATGGAATTTACACAGAGGAAATAAAATGATTCCTTTCCTTGATCTCAAAGGCCCCTACCTCGAGTTAAAGGACGAGATAGACGAAGCGATTTCCCGCGTCGTCAGCTCCGGCTGGTTCATCGGCGGCGGCGAGTGCGATCAGTTTGAAGCCGACTACGCCAAGTATTGCGAAGCAAAGCATTGCATAGGCCTGGCCAACGGCCTGGATGCCTTGCACCTGGCCTTGCGCGCCATGGACGTTGGCCCAGGTGATGAAGTCATCGTCCCCAGCAACACTTACATCGCCACCTGGTTAGCCGTTAGCCAATGTGGCGCAACGCCGGTGCCTGTGGAGCCTGACGAGCGCAGCTACAACATAGACCCGGCGCTGATTGAAGCGGCCATCACTCCGCGCACCAAAGTCATCTTGCCCGTCCACCTTTACGGGCAACCGGCTGACATGGACCCGATTTTGGCCATTGCACGCAAGCACGGCCTGCGCGTGCTGGAAGACGGCGCCCAAGCCCACGGTGCCCGCTACAAAGGCAAGCGCCTTGGCGCCCATGGCGATGCAGTGGCCTGGAGCTTTTACCCCGGCAAGAACTTAGGCGCCTTGGGCGACGGCGGGGCAGTAACTACCAACGACGCCCAACTGGCAGACCGCCTGCGCGTGCTGCGCAACTACGGCTCTCGGGTCAAGTACGTGAACGAAGTGCAGGGCTACAACAGCCGCCTGGACCCACTGCAAGCCGCCGTGCTGAGCGTGAAGCTGCGCCACCTTGATTCCTGGAATGCACGCCGCCGCGCTGTGGCTGCGGCTTACACCGTCGGCCTGCAAGGCTGTGGCTTGGTGTTGCCGCATGTGCCTGACACCATGGAGCCAGCTTGGCACTTGTATGTGGTGCGCAGCCAGACGCGAGACCGGTTGCAGCAGCAACTGGCCACTGCAGGCGTGGGCTCGCTGATTCATTACCCCATTCCGCCGCACAAGCAGGCGGCTTACGCCAGCGCTGGCTTTGCCGCCAGTGCTTTCCCGCTGGCCACAGCAATGGCTGATGAAGTGTTGAGTTTGCCGATGGGGCCGCATTTGAATGAGGCGGACTTGGATGCGGTGATTGCCGCAGCCCGGAAAGCTATGGCTGCGGCGTGAGTGACGAGGACAAGTCCTACCGGCAGGTCCTGCGTTCATCATCCGTCATGGGTGGCGCTCAGGCGCTAACCTACATCATCGGCTTGGTGCGAATCAAGATCGTGGCCATGCTCCTCGGTCCGAGTGGAATAGGGCTGGTTGGTCTTTACGCCTCAGCAATGGGGCTTATAGGCACGGTATCAGGACTGGGCATCGCCAGCAGCGGCGTGCGCGAAGTGGTGCAGGCCTACAGCCATGAAGACGCGGCCCGGGCGGCCCGAACCGTGCGAATCTTGCGGCGTGCATGCTGGGCTACCGGGGTTCTGGGGTGGTTGCTAGCTATCGCGGTGGCGCAGCCTGTAAGCCAGTGGATGTTCGGCTCGCCAGATCATGCGTGGGCCATTGCGGTGTTGGGCGTGACGCTGCTGATCGGGTCCGTGAGCGCTGGGCAACTGGCGCTGCTGCAAGGGTTGCGCCGAATAGGCGATATGGCGCGGGCCAGTGTGCTGAGCGCGCTTGTAAGTTCGGCTGTCGCCATCGCGCTCTATGCATGGCTTGGCCAAGACGGTGTGGTGCCTGTGCTCGTCGCGTCCGCTTTGGTCTCTTTGGGTTTCTCATACTGGTTTTCTAAGCGGGTGGCCGTGTCACCCGTGACTGTGTCCTGGGCTGACACACTGGTTGGCACGCGGCGTTTGGCAGGACTGGGTGTGGCTTTCATGTGGAGCGGCGTTTTGACCGCTGGCGTGGACATGTTGACGCGCTCTGTCATTACGCGACAACATGGTTTGGAAGCTGCTGGCATCTATCAGGCGGCATGGGCGCTTTCCGGGCTTTTTGCCGGCTTCATTCTGGGCGCCATGGGCGCCGATTTCTACCCGCGCCTGACCGCTGTGATCCACGACAAGGTGAAGGCGGCAAAAGCCGTCAACGAACAGACCGAAATAGGTGTTTTGTTGGCCCTCCCGGGGCTCCTGGCCACTATTGCCTTCGCGCCGCTGGTCATAGAAGTCTTCTACACCAAGCGCTTTTTGCCGGGGGCTGAACTCTTGCCCTGGCTTGTTATCGGTGTGTTGGGTCGGGTGATTTCTTGGCCCATGGGGTTCATTCAGATGGCGATGGGTGCCTCGCGGTGGTTCGTGGCAACCGAGACGATCTTCATCGGTTTGCAGGCAACCTTTGTCCTTTGGATGGTCCCTGCCTACGGCGCTGTTGGCGCCGCCTATGCCTTCGCGCTGACCTATGCGTTGTATGTGATGGGCATGCTGTGGGTGTCCCGCATGCTGATTGACTTTCGCTGGTCTTCGGCTGTGCTGGGCACTCTGAGTGTCACGGTGCTACTGGTTATGGGGGCATTGGCCGCGCGACTGCTGTGGTCGGGTGGGGCGGGCGTGGCGGTTATGGGGGGCCTTACCTTGGTGGCCTTGCTGTTCAGTGTCCATGGCCTGGTGCGTCGAACAGGGGGTCACTCCCAGTGGGCCAGAAGACTCGCGTCTATTCCGGGTATTGGGAGGCTTTACAAGTCCGTGCTGGACAAAAGCGTGGGGTGACGAGTTGCATAAAAACACAACCGTTGATCATCCTTCGTTCACCCCCGAAACCCTGGAGATATTCCTGGTTTATGGCACTTTGCACACCGGCGGAATCGAAACGCTCGTGCTTCGGCTGGCCGATCATTTGGCGACATCTGGATTCCGCGTAACGATTTGCTGCAACCCGGGCGGCGAACTTCAGGGGTCCGTAAATTCGAAGGTGAAGGTCGTCAATTACAAAGATGTTCCCGACCTATTGCGCCTTGTCGAAATTCGAAATTACAAGCGTTCCGTTGGTGGAGCTGTGTTGGTCTTGAGCTTTGACCCATCGTCTGCGGCACGATCTGTCTTGCTCGATTTGCGGCTGTCGAAGTCGGCACGGGTAATACATCTGAACGGTGTATTTCATCCCAGGGCGTACTTCATGTCGGGGGAGCCGCGTGATCGCATCTTTCTTAACGAGTTGCTGGTGCATGCGCTTGGCGTGAACAACATCTATTTCATGAACGATGAGTGTCGGCTGGCGCACGCCAAAAAGTGGAAGACGGATTTGTCTTCGTCGCCAGTGATTGCTCTGCCAATTGACCAACATGAGCCGGTTTGGCACCCGGGGGATATGTCTCGCGTCCGAATTGTGTCAGTGGGTCGTCTGGTTGATTTCAAAGCCTACAACCTGGGGGCTGCGCGGATTGTTAAGGCCTGTCGCGAGCGCGGCATCGAGGTTTCGTGGGACATCTACGGATATGGGCCTCTCGAAGCTGAAATAAGGGACTGCGCGGATGCAATGTTCGTCAGCCAGCACGTGTGCCTCAAAGGGAAACTCGATTACTCAAGTTTCTCGACCGTGGTGGCGGGCTACGACTTGTTCATCGGGATGGGGACGTCGGTCATTGAAGCGGCGGTACTCGGTGTGCCCTCAATTTGCGCCATCGTTGATGAGGAGACGAGCAGCTATGGCTATGTCTCGGATCTACCGTTTGGGAATGTGGGCGAAGTTATTGAGGGTCGGCCCATGGTGGAAATCGAAGCTCTGATTTGCGCCTATGCGATGTCCTCAAAGAATGCGCGCAGGCAGTTGTCTACAAAAGAAGCCGTAGCTGCAGGCCGCTATGGCATGCCCATGTTCGTGGACTCCATATTCGAGATGGCCGCAGCGTATAGCCCGCCTATGGCCCGCGTCGGAAGGGGATTCATTGCCGGGGTTTATTACTTGTTGACACAAGGTCCTGTGTCTCGTCTGCTTTTTGGCCGCGGAATAAAAACCCGGTTGATGAAACTTATGGGGTCCAAGAGGTGACCGACAGTTTGGTTGACTTTGATGCTGATGACCGGTGGGCACGCCTGATGCGGGTAGCAGTGGTGACTGAAACCCTGACTACCGGCGGAGCCGAAACGTTTGTGCTTCGGTTGGCTGCGGCCTTGCAGGCGGCCGGGAAGGATGTTTTCATCTTTGTTCTCCGTCGGGAGTACATCAATCAAGACATGGTGAGTCGTATGTTCACCGAAGGGCGAGTATCAGCAGCCCGGGTGCCGTTCCTTGCAGTCATTCTGAAATTGGATGGACTTCTGTTCCGCATGGGGGCGACTTTTTCGCTTTTGCGGTGGCTGCAGACTCACCAGCTGCGCCGCTTTATGGCCGCAGTTCAGCCGGATGTCGTTCATGCTCATTTGCTGACGGCCGATCTTGTGTCGGCCCGCGCGTGTGCGCCCGACGGCATTCCCTGGATTTCCACCATGCATGGGGATTACTTGGCAATGGAGCCCAAAGGGAGTAGTCAAGCCGCACGAATCCCAAATTTCTTAGCCGCCTGTCGTGAGGTGGAACAATCCGTTGGTCAGATGGTTTGCATCACAGATCAGCAGGTGCAGCAGTTGCAGCGCTTGATGCCATCGCTGGCAGCAGCCGGCCGCATCTCAAAAATTTACAACGGCTATGCCGCCAACAAGGCAGATTTCGGCGCCCAGGCCCTGCCGGAGCTTTTGCAACAAATTCCGTCTGCGGCCTTCGTCATCGGCATGGTGGCGCGTGGCATCAAAGACAAAGGCTGGGACGTTCTCGTTGGCGCCTTCGAGGCGCTGAGTTTGCCTAATGCATGGCTGGTGCTGGTGGGCGATGGCGATCATCTGCAAAAGCTGAGGGCGACTCATCCCCACCCCCGCATTGTGTTTTGCGGCAACGTGGTGGACCCGCTGCGCTACATCGCTCGTTTCGACGTGGCTTGCCTGCCTAGCCAGTTTGCCACCGAAAGCCTACCCACGGTGGTGATCGAGTACATGGTGCTGGGCAAACCTGTCATCGCTACCGCGGTGGGAGAAATTCCCGCCATGCTTGACGTGGCTGGCGATTTACCTGCAGGTCTTCTGATCGAACTGAGCGACACCGCGGCCATGGTGCCCTGCATGCAAGCAGCGCTAAAGCAATTACACGATGACGAGGCCTTGCGTATAGCGATGGGTACTAACGCTTCGCGCGCCGTGAAAAAGTTCGACATGGATGCCTGTGTGGATGCCTATTTGGACGTTTACACAAGGGCGCAGCGATGAAGCGTTTGCGCGTGCTGTTATTGATCACCAACTTGGGCAAGGGCGGCGCCCAACGGGTCTTTCACGACCATGCGCTTGCGCTTAGTGCCGTGCACGATGTGGAAGAGGCTGTGTTCGACGTGCAGCAAGACCAGCGCATCTATGACACTTCTCTCCCGCTTCACGATCTCCGTCGCTCCGACCTGTTGTCGAAGTTGGGGCCTATCGGGCGGCTGCTGAGCCGAGCGGTCATGCTGCGCTCGCTGGTGGCGTCTCGGGGCTTTGATGTTGTCATCAGTCACATGGACGGCGCTAACTGGGTCAATGTGCTGTCGTTTTCAGCCGCGAAGAAGGTGCTGGTGGTGCACGGTACGGTGCTGCGTGACGCCAATGTGCCCGCAGTGCAGCAATGGTTTCGCAGACATCTTATTTTTCCGTGGCTGTACAACATGGCACACAGCACGGTGGCCGTCAGCGAGGGGATTGCGCGCGAGTTGTCGCTCGAATGCGGAGTGCGCAACGCCTGCGCCATTCCAAATTTCTTTGAGCTTCAGGCCATCAGACTCAGGGCGAAAGAGGCGCTGGACCCGCCACAGGAATTTATCTTTAACTACCCAGCTGTCTTGATCACTTCAGGCCGTATGGCTGAGCAGAAGAAGCAGATTCATTTGCTAGACATGCTGGCTGGTCTGCACAAGCGGGGTGTCCGGGCGCGCTTGGTTGTTTTGGGTGACGGTGAGTTGCGTGCCAGCCTTCTAGCTAAATCCCGTGAATTGGGTTTTCGCACTGTTCCGGTGTACGAGTCTGGCGCAGAGGGCATGGATGACGGCGATGTGTATTTCCTGGGGTACGTATCCAACCCCTATCAATACCTAGCGCGCAGCACTCTATTTCTTTTCCCTTCTGGTTGGGAAGGCTTCCCGCTGGCTTTGTGCGAGGCCATGATTGCCGGTGTGCCCGTGCTCAGCGCCGACTGCCCCACCGGCCCCCGCGAGATTCTTGCACCGGGGACCGTTCGCGATACCTACGATTTGCGCGAGGCTGAGTTGGCCCAGAACGGTGTGCTGTTGCCCATGGTGGAGTCTTCACAAGATCTGGATGTGTGGGTGGCGACTGTGGAGCGGCTCTTGGCCGATGCAGGCCAGCGCGAGCAGCTTAAACAACATGCTTCGCAGGCCGTGAAGGCGCTAGACCGCAAGGCCGTGGTTGGGCAATGGTTGGCGCTCCTACAGCGGGTGGCGCATGCGTGAGGCCCCCGCTCTGGAACGACGGCCGCGCCTAATGCTGGTCGAAAACTCTCTGCACGTCACTGGCGCATTCGTTTCCGCCATCGCTATGGCGGACGCGCTTCGCGCGGACCATGACATCGAATTCGTCCTACCGTCAACGTCCACTCTGCGCCCCGTCGTAGAGGCTGCTGGCCTTGTTTGCCACAGTTTGCCTATGAGCGAGCTGGGTCGGTCTTGGCCGCGCTTGCTGAGGTATGCGCCATTGCTGCTGCTCAACACCGTGCGCCTTCGGCGCCTACTGTCGAGCCGAAAGGTGGACGTTCTGGTCATCAACGACTACTACAACCTGCTGGGAGCGCTGGTCAAAGTCGCGGGTTGGCGGGGGCAACTAATGACCATGGTTCGCCTGATGCCGATGAGCCAGCAGCCGGTGTTGAACCGGCTTTGGACGGTGTTGGCGGTTCGGATCTCCGACAAGGTCATAGCCGTCTCCAAGGCGGTGGCGCGGCAGTTACCGGCCAGTGAAAACGTGCGGGTCCTTTACAACCCCAGCCGCTTTCAAGAGCGAGCCCACGTGACTTTGGCTGTGCAGCCAGATGGTCTCGTCCGCTGTCTTTACCTCGCCAACTACATCGCAGGTAAGGGGCACGTGCACGGCTTGCAAGCTTTTGCTCAGGCTTACCGACAGAACCCAGCTTTGCGCTTGCGCTTTGTTGGGGGTGATATGGGGCTTGAAAAAAACCGTGAACTCAAGGCCTCACTGAAAAGAGCTGCGCTGGAGATGGGCTTGGGTAATGTGGTCACGTGCGACGGTTGCAGCAGCGATGTGGAGTTGGACATCAAGCAAGCGGACATCGTGCTGAATTTTTCAGAATCTGAGTCGTTTTCTCACACCTGCCTGGAAGCCTGTTCTTACGGCCGGCCCATCATCGCCACGCGCTGTGGTGGACCGGAGGAGATCGTCGAGGATGGCGTCACCGGCATGTTGGTGAACGTGAAGGACGTGGAGGCTATGGGGGCTGCGTTGCTACGACTGTCCAAAGACCGTGCGTTGCGAGACGCAATGGGTCAAGCTGGGCGCCGCATCGTGCATGAGCGATTTTCTGAGCGGCGGTTTGTTGAAGGTTGGCGTCACATCATGGGGGGCACGGTATGACGACCTTTCGTATGACGCGTTGCCGTGATGACCTGCGTTCATCAATTGACGGACCAACCTAATCATGAAGGTTCTCGTATTCACACGTTACGGCCGTGCCGGCGCCAGCAGCCGACAGCGCTTCTACCAGTACTTGCCTTGTCTGCAGGCGGCGAGCGTTGACCTGACCGTTGCTCCGCTGCTCTCAAACGACTATGTGGCCGGACTACAGCGCGGCCTCAAGCCACGGGGTGAGGTGCTTGCCGCATATCCGCAACGCGTGCGCGCGCTCTTACGTGCGCAAAAGTTCGATCTGATCTGGATAGAAAAGGAAACCTTGCCTTGGCTACCTGCCTGGCTGGAGCAGGTCTTGCTGCCCGGCGGTGTGCCTTATGTGCTGGACTACGACGATGCAGTTTTTCATTACTACGACCTTCACCGCAAGCCCTGGGTGAAGGCCTTGCTGGGCAACAAGCACCCGCGTTTGATGTCAAAAGCGGCCATGGTTATTGCCGGCAATGATTACTTGGCAGACTTCGCGCGGGCGTCAGGCGCTGAACGCGTGGAAATATTGCCCACGGTAATTGACTTGCAGCGCTACCCGCAGCCGCGCCGCAGCACGGGTACCGCAGATGCGCCGCCGTGCGTTGGCTGGATTGGTCAGCGCGCCACGGCTTCATTTTTGATGCCGCTGGCGTCTGTCTTCCAGCGTTTGTCTAGCGAGCTGGGACTCAGGTTCGCCGCTGTCGGCATTGACGCCGGAAAGCTGGGCCTTCCCATGACCTCCATCCCCTGGTCAGAAGACTCCGAGGTCGCGTCCATCAGCAGCTTTGACATCGGCATCATGCCGCTGGTCGATGAGCCTTTTGAACGGGGTAAGTGTGGCTACAAGCTCATTCAATACATGGCATGCGGTTTGCCAGTGGTTGCATCACCGGTCGGTGTGAACCGCCAGATTGTTGAGCACGGTGTAAATGGTTTCTTGGCCACGACGCCACAGGAGTGGGAGCAAGCCCTGCGCATCTTGTCAGCTGACCCGGCTTTGCGATTGGCCATGGGCCAGGCTGGACGACGCAAGGTCGAGCAGCAGTACAGCCTGCAGGTAACCGGGCCAAAGTTGATCAGGTTGCTGCAGAGCGCTGCGGCTAACCGCTTAAGCATGGGAGCGACCTAAGCATGTGCGGCCTGACTGGATTCCTTAAGTGCAATTCGCAAAGCAGCGATGCATTGCAAGCCACAGCAACACTCATGGCGCAAGCCATCGCCCACCGCGGCCCAGACGACGCTGGCGCCTGGGCTGACGCCGAGGCTGGCGTGGCACTGGGGCATCGCCGGTTGGCCATCGTTGATTTGTCACCTGCCGGGCACCAGCCCATGGCTTCTGTGGGCGGGCGCTATGTGATGGTTTTCAACGGTGAGATTTACAACCACCTGGACTTGCGGGGTGAACTGGCTGCGGGGCAGGGGCCTTTGGCTTGGCGCGGGCATTCAGATACGGAGACTTTGCTTGCGGGCATCGAGGCCTGGGGCTTGTCGGCTACTTTGCGCAAGGCGGTGGGTATGTTTGCCGTGGCGCTGTGGGACAAGGCTGAGCAGCGACTAACGCTGGTACGTGACCGCATGGGTGAAAAGCCGCTTTTTTACGGCTGGGTGCACGGGGCTTTTGTGTTTGGCTCAGAGCTCAAGGCCTTTCGCGTCTATCCGGGTTTTGACAACCCGGTGAGCCGTGACGCGCTGGCTTTGTACTTGCAGCATTGCGCGGTACCTGCGCCCTATTCAATTTACGAAGACGTCTACAAATTGCAGCCAGGCTGCCTGCTCACGCTGGCTGCTGCGGATCTGCCTACCAAGGCGGTGCACATTGAGCCTTATTGGCAATTCAGTGACGCCGCGCAGCGGGGTTTGGCCGACCCGATACACAGCGAGACTGAGGCCCTGAAAACCTTAGAAACCACCTTGCGTGAGGCGGTAGCGCTGCAGGCGGTGGCTGATGTCCCTTTGGGTGCGTTCTTGTCCGGTGGGGTGGATTCTTCGGCCATCGTGGCCTTGATGCAGACGCAGTCTGCCCGGCCGGTGAAAACCTTTACTGTGGGTTTTGACGAGGCGGGCTTTGATGAGTCGCCCTACGCGGCGGCAGTAGCCAAGCACTTGGGTACTGAGCACTACGCGCTGCGGGTGGGCGTGGCAGACGCTCAGGCCGTGATTCCTTTGCTCGCGGGCATGTATGACGAACCCTTTGCGGACAGCTCTCAAATTCCCACGCATTTGGTGAGCAAGGCAGCGCGCCAGCACGTCACGGTGGCCTTATCTGGTGACGCGGGGGATGAACTGTTTGGTGGCTACAACCGCTATTTTTGGAACAAGAGGATCTGGAACCGCCTGGCATGGATGCCGTCTGTGGTGCGCCGCGGGATAGGGGTCGGGCTTCAACAGCTGCCGGTCCCAACGTGGGATGCACTGGGTCGCGTGCTGCCTGCTCGGTACGGGTTGACGCGCTTGGGCGACAAGGCCCACAAGTTGGCGCAACGGTTGCAGACCGTGCAAAGCCTTGACGGGCTGTACCGCAGCCTGGTGGCCGAATGTCCGGACGGGACTGCGCTGGTGCGCGGTGCCAAACGTCTGCCCACCTTGCTGGATGACGGCATGCTGATGCCACACATCGCACATGACATTCAAGACGCTGAGCACCGCATGATGCTGTGGGACTCGGTGACCTACTTGCCCGACGACATATTGACCAAGGTTGACCGCGCCGCCATGAGCGTGAGCCTGGAAACGCGAGTTCCCTTCTTGGACCACCGCGTGGTGGAACTGGCTTGGCGCTTGCCCCTGCACATGAAGATTCGCGGAAATCAAGGCAAGTGGGCGCTGCGGCAAGTACTTTACAAATATGTGCCGCGTGAGCTGATCGAGCGACCCAAGGCGGGCTTTGCCATTCCGGTCGGGCAGTGGCTGCGAGGTCCATTGCGTGAGTGGGCCGAGGCCCTGCTGGGTGAACAGCGGCTGAAGGCTGAGGGTTATTTTCACTACGCGGCCATTCGCCAGCGCTGGGCTGAACACCTCTCAGGCCAGCGCGACCACACCGGCAGCTTGTGGACGGTGTTGATGTTTCAGGCCTGGCAAGAACAGACCTTGCAGAGGCCGGCATGCTGATGTATTGGTTGCTGTTCGCCGTGCCTTCTCTGGCCGTGCTGCAGCGTGTTCAGGCTGGCCGCAGTCTCTGGGCTTTGCTGGTCACCGGCTTGGTCATTTTGGTGGGCTTGCGCTACCAAGTCGGGGGAGACTGGTTCAGTTATTTGAACCATTTCCGCCTGGACAGCCTTGCAACTTTTGAGTCGCTGTTCCGAGGCAAGGAGATCGGTTTTCATGTCGCCAATTGGGCGGCTTTCCAGTTGGGCGCGGGGCCTTGGTTGGTCAATCTGGTGTGTGGCTTGCTGTTTGTGCTGGGCCTGGTGCGTTTTTGCAGGCAGCAGCCCCGCCCGTTGTTGGCACTCGCAGTGGCTGTGCCTTACCTGGTGATCGTGGTGGGCATGGGTTATCAGCGCCAGGCGGTGGCGCTGGGCTTTTTTATGTGGGCTTTGGTGGACTTGGCGCAGCGGCGTCACGTTCACTTTGTGGTGGCCGTGACGCTGGGCGCTTTGTTTCACCAGACAGTGCTGATTGTTCTGCCGCTCGCGGCTTTAGCCAACACGCGCAACCGGTGGTGGTCTGCGTTGTGGGTGGGCGTGGTGGGCGTGGCGCTCTACCAGTTCATCTTGGCTGACAGCACCGACGCTTTGTGGGCGGGCTATGTTGTGTCGGGTTATGCGTCCGAAGGCGGGGCGATCCGTGTGTTCATGAACGCTTTGCCGGCAGTCGTTTTTTTGCTGCGGCGAAAGCACTGGGGCGAGTCGGAGCAGACAGTGGCGCTGTGGACTTGGTTGGCCCTTTTTTGCCTGGCTTTGCTGCCCCTGGTGTCTTTGGCGTCAACCGCCGTGGACCGCGTGGCCTTGTACTTCATGCCCATTCAGCTGTGGGTGTGGAGCCGCTTTCCGAGCGTGTTTGTGCCCAGCCAGCAATTTCCCGCCACGGTGGCAGTGTTGCTGGCTTATGCGGCGGTGCTGGCAGCGTGGCTGTTTTTTGCCACACACAGCCAGTACTGGCTGCCTTATCAGTTTTGGCCCATGGTCTGGCTGGAGACCGTGTTGTGAGTAAGCCGTCATGAAAGTCATCCTTTTTGCCAACACCGAGTGGTACCTCTTCAACTTCAGGCTATCGCTGGCACAAGCGCTGCGGGCTGAAGGCCATGAGGTGCTGCTGGTCTCGCCACCTGGCGCATACGGCGCGCGTCTGCAGGCCCTGGGCTTTGCCTGGCAGGCCGTTCCCATGGAGCGTAAGAGCCTGAACCCGTTCAAAGAGTTGGGCGTGATGTGGCGGCTGTGTTGCCTTTACCGGCGCGAGCGGCCAGCACTGGTGCATCACTTCACCATCAAGTGCGTGATTTATGGCTCGATGGCGGCCTTATGGGCCAGGGTACCTGCACGCGTGAACGCAGTGGCGGGCATGGGGTATGTGTTTACCAACACGTCGCTTAAGGCGCGCGTGTTGCGACCTTTGGTCCGTGGGCTGATTCGGCTGGTGGTCAATGGCTCAGGGGCGCGGCTGATCTTGCAGAACAGCGACGACATGATCGCCTTTGACGAAGCGAGCCTGGCCCGGCCGGGGCTCACGCGCTTGGTCATGGGGTCAGGCGTGGACTTGATGCGCTTTTTGCCCAGACTTCCCTTGGCGCTGAAAGACGGACAGGTCAGGCCGCCGACCCGGGTGGTGCTGGCGGCGCGCCTGCTGTGGGACAAAGGCATTGCCGAATTTGTGGAGGCAGCGCGGCAGTTGCGAGCCAAGGGGCTGCGTATCGAGTTTTTGCTGGCGGGCGCGCCCGACCCGGGCAACCCGGCCGCCGTACCCCAGGCCATGCTGCAGTTGTGGGAGGCGGAGGGCTTGATTGAGCTGTTGGGCCAGGTGGACGATATGGCGGCCTTGTTTGCAAGCGCTCACATAGCCGTGCTCCCTAGCTACCGCGAAGGCTTGCCCAAGAGCTTGATAGAGGCAGCCGCTTGCGCCTTGCCTTTGGTTGCGACAGATGTGCCCGGCTGCCGTGAGGTGGTGACGCACGAGCTCACGGGTTTACGGGTACCGGTGAAAAACGCCACAGCCCTGGCCGATGCCATAGAGCGGCTGCACCGCGACCCTGAATTCGCCCATCAACTGGGGCAAGCCGCTCGCGAGCGTGTGGTGCAAGAGTTTGATGAGCGAATCGTCATCAAGAAGACGCTGGCCGTGTACCGCGAACTGGCGGGTTAAAGGGAGAGAGTGGAGGGTGGACGGTAGCGTTGACGCTAGCTTGAGTGCGCGTTGGCGGCGGAAAATTGAGGGCGTATTTGCGCAGCTTTCCTACACAGGGTGAGCGGCAGGGTCAGCGTAATGGAGTTTCTTTTTTACAGGAGAAACCATGCGCCGTCTGCCCCTTGTTTCGTTGCTCTCCTTGCTTCTGACTGGTGCGCTGTCGCTGCCTTCGGTGGCTCAACAAGCCCAGCAAGCTCAAAAGCCACAGCCATCCCAGCAAGACCCAAAAGAACAGAAAGCGCCCACCGATGCGCAAATCGCCCATATCGTGGTCACCGCCAATCAGGTGGACATCGACGCGGGCAAGCTGGCGGCCAAGAAGGCATCTAGCGCAGAGGTTCGCCAATTTGGCAGCCAGATGGTGACCGACCATACGGCCGTCAACAAGGAAGCCAGCGCGCTGGTCAAGAAGTTGAAAGTCAAACCACAGGCCAACGCCACCAGCACCAGCCTGAAAAAGGGCGGCCAGGAGAACGTGGCGCAACTCAACAAGGTCAAGGGCAAGGCATTTGACAAAGCCTATGTGGACCATGAAGTGACCTACCACGAGGCCGTGATTGAGACGGTGGACAAGACGCTGTTGCCGTCTGCCAAGAACGAGGAGTTGAAAGCGCTGATCGAAAAAGTGCGGCCAACTTTGGTTCAGCACCTGGACCACGCCAAGACTTTGCAGGCTCAGCTCGGCAAATAAGCCATGAGCAAGTTACGCCAAATTTCTGTGTGGGTGGCCTGCGCGGCCCTGGTGTCTGTCGCGCAGGCCGGCCAGACGGTTGAAGTGAGTATCGAAGGCATGAAGTTTGAGCCACAGAACGTCACACTTCAACCCGGTGACACGGTGGTTTGGCACAACAGGGACTTGGTGCCCCACACCGCCACTTCGATGGGCGTCTTTGACACCGGCCCGATTGCCGCTGGCGCCAGCAAGTCCTGGACGGCGACGCAGGCCGGTCGCTACGACTACATCTGCTCCTTCCACCCAGGCATGAGGGCGAGTCTTAGCGTCCAGTAAGCCAAGGGATTTCTCATGATCCGTCAAGTGGCTTACCGCAAGGCGCTTTTTGCGGGCACGGTGGGGGCGCTGGCGTGGGAGCTTGCAGCCCGGCCGATGATTGCAGCTGGCTTACCTGTGAGCGACGTCGTTCATCTGCTGGGCACGGTGTTCTTTCCGCATGGCGCGGCTTGGCAATGGTGGCTGACGGGCATGGCGCTGCATTTGCTGGTGGGGGCACTGTGGGCTTCGTTTTATGCCTACTTTTTTTGGGCCTTGCTGCCTTGGCGGCCAGCGCTGCAGGGGCTGGCGTTTTCCTTCATTCCCATGACGTTGGCCATATTTGCCATGCGCCCGCAACTGGAGTTGATGAACCCGCTGGTGCACCAAGGTCTGTTGCCTTTTTCAGGCCTGTTCGGCACGGCTGCGGGCTGGGCTGAGCCGCTGAGCATCGCGGCCGGGCATGTGATTTGGGGCCTTTCGCTGGGCGCCATGTACACCCGACCGGTGGGTCGGCCCGTCGGAAAGTCCACCCACTTGCCTGAGCTGGCCCACCTCAAGTCGGGGCAGTTCAAGCTGCAAACCTTGCAAGCACAGCAGCAGCCTGACTTGCGCTTTGTCTTTGCCACGGGAATCGAGTGCAGCTACCCCACCCTGGAGGGCGGCCGCTGGCGTCTGGACTTGATGGAGGCGACCGGCCATTACCGCCACTGGCGGGAAGATCTTGACTTGGTGCGGGCCATGGGTTTGCAGGCGCTGCGCTATGGGCCGCCGCTGCACATCGCCTTGCCGGGGCCAGGGCGGTTTGACTGGGCGTTCACCGACGAAGTGGTGGCGTACATGCAGCGCCTGGGCATCGTGCCCATCATGGACTTGTGCCACTTTGGCCTGCCCGCCTGGCTGGGCAACTTTCAAAATCCCGAAGTGCCGGCTGCGCTGGCTGACTATGCCCGCGCCTTTGCCAGACGCTACCCGTCCGTGCGCCTTTTCACCCCCGTCAACGAGATGTATGTGTGCGCTCGGCTGAGTGCGCTTGAAGGCGCATGGAACGAACAGCGCCGGGATGAGGCCTCGTTCCTCACGGCGGTGCGCCACTTGGCGCGGGCCAGCGTGCTGATGATGCAGACCATCACGCAGGAGCGGCCTGATGCGATTTTTGTCAACAGCGAAAGCAGCGAGTTCTACCAGCCCTGCTGTCCGGATAAACGTGTGCGCGGCATTGCTGCCTTTGAAAACGAAAGGCGATTTTTGCCGTTGGACTTGCTCTATGCCCACCCGGTGAGCGAGTCCATGCGCGAGCACATCAGGCGCTGCGGCATGCCAGACGACGAGTACGCCTGGTTCATGAACCAGGATGTGCGCAGCCGGTCGATCCTGGGCGTGGACTACTACGAATGGAACGAAAAAGTCATTGACTACACCGGCGTGCCGCGCTCCTTGGGCGAGTTGTTTGGCTGGACGGTGATTGCCGGACAGTACTACGCGCGCTATGGCCGCCCCCTCATGCATACCGAGACCAACCACATGGATGCGCGGGAGGCGCCGCGCTGGTTATGGCGGCAGTGGCACAACGTGCAATTGCTGCGCTGCCAAGGGGTGCCGGTGGTCGGCTTCACCTGGTATTCGCTCACCGACCAGGTGGACTGGGACGTGGCGCTGCGCGTTCCGCGCGGCATCGTCAACCCGGTGGGTTTGTTTGACCTCAACCGAGACCCGCGTACCGTAGGTCAGGCTTATCGCCAGCTGGTGCAGTTGTTCACGCCCGACTTGGCAGCCGAACCCACACTGGACGAGGTGCTGCGCGCCAGCACAGGCCGCGGCAACGCACGTCCATCGGCGCAAAAAACAGAACCGGCGCAGGGCTTCGCCAGCCAGCCAGCGCCTGCGTCATCGCATGCTTGAGATGCTGCGCGCCCACGGGCTTGACGCCGGCCCGACGCAACGCCCTGCGCTGGCCGGCACGCTCAGTGGGGCGCTGGCGGCTGTGCCGGCGCTGCTGGTCATGCTCCGCTTGGGGAGTTTGAGCCGCCTGGCTGCGGAAGCTGGCGTTTCGCTGCTGGCAGCAGGCCTGCTGCAGGCTTTGGGCATGGCGCTGGCTGGTGCTGCCTACGGCCTTTTGTTCAGGCGGGCGGCCAATGACCGCAAGGGCGGCTGGCTCTTTGGCACGGCCTTCGGCTACCTGGTCTGGCAGGCCGTGGCGGTGCCGCTGCTGCAATGGTTGCCAGGCGAGCCGCGCTTGCAAGGCCGCCCCGTACTGGGCCTGTTGATCGGCTACCTGGTCTGGGGTCTGGTGATGGGTCTGGCCTTCAAACCGGTGCATCGGCCCTTGCAAGGCGGTCTAGACAAGCAAGGGCCCAGGGCCCATACGGCCGGTTGGCGCTGAGGCAGAGTCGGGAACGCCTATGGCTGAGTTGTCAGGCTGCCCTGATCACGCGTATGCTGGGTCTTTGGCCTAAGCTGCCGCATGCTCCCTGCCCATGTCTTCCAAGCCGCGTTTGAAGGCTCGCCAATCGGCGAAGTCTTGTTATCGCCCAACGAAGACCCGCTGATCCTTGCAGTGAACGACGCGTTCTTGAAGCTCACGGGGCGACGGCGGGACGAGCTAATGAACCAGCGTTTCATGGTCGCAGAGAAGTCGGCAGGCGCTGCGGCCGTGAAGCAGTCCTTGCGGCGGGTACTGGCCACACAGCACCCTGACACCGCCGAAATTGTGTGCCACCCCATGGGCAATCTGCAAGGCGCCGCCCCGGTGCACGGCGGCTGCTGGCGCGTGACCCACACGCCTATTTTTTCACCCGAGCGCGAGCTGCTGTGCATTTCCCATCGGGCCGAAGACGTGACGGCGGCCTGGCGCGTTCAGGACAGCTTGCGCCAAAGTGCGGAACGTGAAGCTTTTCAGCTCTCGCTGGCTGACCGCGTGCGCGCCCTCGACAGCCCGGAAGAAGTGGTCGCCACCACCACGCAAATGCTGGGTGAACACCTGAAGGCCTCACGCGTGGCCTATGCCGAAGTGGACGCACGGCAGGCCACTTTTTTTATTCGCAGCAACTGGACCCGTGAAGGACTCGGCAGCATTTCGGGTGAGACGCGTCGGCTGGACGACTTCGGGCCGGACATCATCGCTTTGCTCAACGTTGGGCAGCCCATGGTGGTCGATGACGTCGCAACCGATTCGCGTACCGCCGCGCATGCGGCAGCTTATGCCGCCCTCAAGGTGAGTTCAAACCTCGCGATCCCGGTTCTCAAAGCTGGCCGGCTGACCACGATCCTGAGCATTCAGAGCGACACCCCGCGTCACTGGACGCATGCCGAGATCGACATGGCGAAAGACGTGGCCGAGCGCACCTGGGCGGTGGCCGAAAACGCGCGGGCCCAGCAAGCGCTGCGTGACGCCAGCCAGCGAAAAGACGAATTTCTGGCGATGCTGGCGCACGAGCTTCGCAATCCGCTGGCGCCCATCAGTGTGGCGGCGCAGCTGCTTGCGCGCCAGCAGCTGGACCCGGCCGGTCTGCGCAAGACGGGGGAGGTGATTGCCCGGCAGGTAGACCACATGCGGGAGTTGATTGACGACCTGATGGATGTGTCGCGGGTCACGCGCGGCCTGGTGCGCATTGACGAGGCGCCGCAAGACATGAAGCTCATCGTGGCCGATGCGCTTGAGCAGATCAAACCCTTGCTTGAAACCCAGCAGCACCGCTTGAGCCTGCGCCAGCCCGACGCGCCTGTGATGGTTCGAGGCGACGCCAAGCGCTTGGTTCAGATTGTGAGCAACCTGATCAACAACGCTGCCAAATACACCGAGCCCGGCGGCCACGTGGAGGTGTGCGTTGAGTTGAGACCGCATGACGTGCAGTTGCATGTGCAAGACAACGGCATGGGCATACCGAAGGATTTGCAGCCGCGGATCTTCGACCTGTTTGCGCAGGGCGAGCGAACACGGGACCGCACGCAAGGCGGCTTGGGCATTGGTCTGGCCTTGGTGAAAAGCCTGGTTGAATTGCATCACGGCACCGTCACGTGTTTCAGTGAAGGCCTCGGCAAAGGCACGCTCTTTACCGTGACACTGCCTCGGCTCCCCCAGGCTTAGGTTGCCGCCCCACGCCGTCGGGGACAATGCTTGCATGGCAAAGATGCAGCTTCAAGATATTTTGTTTTCCCAGGGCTTTGGTACGCGGCGCGTTTGCGCGGGCTTGGTCCAGCAGGGCCTGGTAACGGTGGCCGGTACGCCGTGCGACGAGGCGGCCCAGCCTTTTGAGACCACCGGCCTGCAGTTCTCAGTGCAGGGCACGGCTTGGGAATTTCATGAAAAGGCTTACCTCATGCTGCACAAACCGGCCGGCCATGAATGCTCGCAAAAGCCCAGCACATACCCCAGCATCTACACCTTGTTGCCGGCGCCCATACGCCAGCGCGGCGGTGGCGCGGCCGCCGGTGTGCAGGCCGTGGGCCGGCTGGACCAGGACACCACGGGCTTGCTGCTGCTGTCAGACGACGGCAAGTTCATCCACCGCATGAGCTCGCCCCGGCACCACGTGCCCAAGGTCTATGAAATCACTGCCAAGCATGCGGTGGACGACAAGCAAGTGCAAAAACTCCTGGCCGGCGTGGTGTTGGACGACGACCCCAAGCCGGTGCGTGCCGCCGCCTGTGTGCAAACCGGCGAATTGACCCTGAGCCTGACCCTGACAGAGGGCAAATACCACCAGGTCAAGCGCATGCTGGCCGCCGTGGGCAATCGGGTAGAGGGCTTGCACCGTGCGCGCATTGGCAGCCTGGCGCTGCCGGACGACTTGCCTGCCGGGCAGTGGCGCTGGCTCAGCGCGGCAGACCTTGTCAGCATTTCTGCGCTTACCCCCTGATACCTTGTCAACAGGCTATTGCCGTGCGGCGTTCAAGCTTCGAATAGGGCCGCCGCTACACTGGCGAGCTCATCTTTGAAGGCGGTTTCCCTTGTATTCCTTGCCCCGTTTATTTTTGGCTTGTGTCGCGGCCCTGGCGCTTCAGACTGCGTCGGCGCAAACCCAGGCCTTGCCTCCGGTTTTTGTCCTGAATTCGCTGGACGATTCGGTCAGCGTGCTGGACGCCAGCAACTGGGCTGAGACCCAGCGCCTGGCCACTGGCAAGCAGCCGCACCACCTGTACATGACCCCGGACGAAAAGTCGGTCATCGTGGCCAATGCCTTGTCTGACACGCTGACTTTCATTGACCCACGCACGGCGCAAGTGCAGCGCACGATTCGCGGCATCCTGGACCCGTACCACCTGCGCTTTTCGCCCGACATGAAGTGGCTGGTCACGGCCGCCAACCGGCTCAACCACGTGGACATTTACCGCTGGGACGGCAACACGCCGACGCTGAGCAAGCGCATCGCCACCGGCAAGACGCCCAGCCACCTCTGGATAGACAGCAAGAGCACCACCGTCTACGCCACCATGCAAGACAGCGACGAGCTGGTGGCGATTGACCTGCAGAGCCAGACCATCAAATGGCGCGTGCGCACCGGCGCCATGCCGGCTGACGTGTTTGGCACGGCAGACGACGGCCGCCTGCTGGTGGCACTGACCGGCGGTGATTCGGTGGAGGTGTATGACGTCACAGGCAAAGAGGCCGTGCGTACCAAGACCATCAAGACCGGGCTGGGCGCTCATGCCTTCAGGGCCCTGGGCGACCAGCGCCACGTGCTGGTCAGCAACCGCGTGGGCAACTCCATCAGCAAGCTGGATCTGCAAACACTCTCGCTTGTGACGACCTTCCCGGTCCCCGGTGGGCCCGACTGCATGGAAGTCACCAAAGACGGCAAATTGCTGTACGTGACCTCGCGCTGGATTCGCAAGGTGTCTGTGATTGATCTGGCCAGCGGCAAGCTGGTGCGGCAGGTCAATGTTGGAAAGAGCCCGCATGGCGTCTGGACTCTGGACCACGCGCCGCGCTGACGCCATGCGCAGGTACTGGCCAAGTTTGGCTTGGCTGGCTGGCCTGGCGGCATTCACGCCGCTGGCTTTGCAGGCGCAAGCGGCTAACTTGGCTACTTGCAGCGGCCCGGCTGCGCGCCCGGTGTACCTCACGCTGGACACCGGTCACATGGGCGTAGCGCCCTTGATGGCCGAGGTGCTGAAGCGCCAGGCCGTGCCCGTGACTTTTTTTGCGGCGCAAGAGCGAACCATGACGGGTGACGGCAGCCTGGGTGAAGCCTGGGCGCCCTGGTGGAAAGCCCGCGCGACTGAAGGCCACGCCTTTGCATCCCACACCTACGACCACACTTATTGGCGTGCCGACCTGCCACCATCGAGCACGGGCGAAGCGCGCTTTCGGGTGCGCCCCTCGGCCGGGCCTGACGCCGGCCGCGACCAGGACTGGACGGCCAGCCAGTACTGCGCAGAGATTCGTAAAGCCGACCAACGCCTGCAGGCCATCACCGGGCAAAAGCCCTTGCCCCTGTTTCGCGCGCCCGGTGGCAAGACCTCACCCGCACTGATCAAAACCATTGAAGCCTGTGGCTACGCGCATGTGGGCTGGTCCCCCGCTGGCTTTCTGGGCGACGAATTGCCCAGCGAGCGTTACCCCAACGCGCAACTGCTGGCCAAGGCGCTCAAGGACATTCGCAAGGGCGACATTCTGGTGGCGCACCTGGGCATCTGGTCACGGCAGGACCCGTGGGCACCCGCCGTTCTGGAGCCTTTGATCACCGGGCTCAAGGCACGCGGCTTTTGCTTTGCCAGCCTGCGTGACCACCCCGACTTCAAGCCCTGGATTGCTCAGCACCCATGAATACTTTGGCCGATCTATTTGCCAGCGTGCAGCAGTCTCTGTTTGAATCCGCTGCGCCCGTGCTGTTCTGGCTGGGCTTGGGCAACTACCTGGAAGACGCGTACGCAGCCAGCCTCTGGCTGATGGCCGGGGTGTTGCAGATCGCCGTATTGCTGATGGTCATTGGTCCCTTGCAGCGTTGGCGGCCGGCCGAGCCCGTGACCGACAAGTCGACCATTCGGGTGGACATCACCTACACCCTCATCCATCGGCTGGGCCTCTTCAGGCTGGTGTTGTTTTTCACGATCACGCCGGTATTCGACAGTCTTTTTGGCAGCTTGCGCACGGCGGGCCTGGGCACTTTTCACCTCGACCAGCTGTGGCCGGGCGTGACCGACCAGGCTTGGCTCAGCTTCGTTATTTACCTGCTGGCCTTTGACTTTGCCGCCTACTGGCTGCACCGCTGGCAGCACCGTGTGGGACTGTGGTGGCGCCTGCATTCGCTGCACCATGCACAGCGGCAAATGACCATGTGGAGCGACAACCGCAACCACTTTTTGGACGATGTGCTGGTTGATGTGCTGATGGTGCTGCTGGCCCAAGCCATTGGCGTTGCGCCCGAGCAGTTTGTCGCGCTGGTCATGCTGACGCAGCTCAGCGAAAGCCTGCAGCACGCCAATGTGCGCTTGAGCTTTGGCCGCCTGGGCGAGCGGCTGTGGGTCAGCCCGCGCTTTCACCGCGTGCACCACAGCTTGCAAACGGGTGACCATAACTTCGGCGTGTTGCTGCCCTGGTGGGACCAACTGTTTGGCACCGCCAACTTCAGCCCGGCGCTGGCGCCTACGGGCGTGCTCGACCAGGTGGAGCGGGGCCGTGACTACGGACGCGGCTTGTGGTCGCAGCAGTGGCAAGGCCTGAAGCGGCTGGTCGGGCTGGCCTGAAGACGCGGCATGATGCGCATGACATGAACCGTTTGCTCGACTCCTTCTGGCGCGCCGCCGCCTATTGCCTGCACCCGCGGGTGATCGCCCTGTCTTTTTTGCCGCTGATCATCATGGCCGTGGCTTCGCTGGGGCTGGGTTATTTTTTCTGGACGGACGCGGTTGAGGCCTTGCGCCAGCAGCTGGGCAGTTACCAATTGCTGCAAGTGCTGGCCGAATGGTTAGACCGCCTGGGCTTGGGCGACCTGCGCGTGGTCATGGCACCCGCGCTGCTGCTGTTCCTGGCGGTCCCCTTGATCGTGATTGCAGCGCTTTTATTTGTGGCCTGGCTGATGACGCCGGCGATGGTCACCTTGGTAGGCGAGCGCCGCTTTCCGGCATTGGCGCGCAAGCAGGGCGGCTCGTTTGTGGCCAGCTTGCTTTGGAGCCTGGGCTCCACGCTGGTGGCTGTTCTGGCGCTGGTCTTGTCGCTGCCGCTTTGGTTGCTGCCGCCCCTGGTGCTGGTGCTGCCCCCGCTCATCTGGGGCTGGCTGACATACCGCGTGATGGCCTATGACGCGCTGGCCGAACACGCCACGCCGGCCGAGCGGCAACTCATCTTCAAGCGCCACCGGCCGATTCTGCTGGCCATCGGCATCTTGAGCGGCTATCTGGGCGCTGCGCCCAGCCTGATCTGGGCCTCGGGCGCCATGTTCATCGCGCTGGCGCCCATTCTGGTGCCCGTGGCGGTGTGGATCTACACCTTGGTGTTTGCGTTTTCATCGCTGTGGTTTGCGCATTACGCGCTGTCGGCGCTGGAGCAATTGCGCGCTGAGCCTGTCGAGCTTGAGCCCAGCCCGGTTGCCAACGCCGACTTGCCCAAAATCTCAAGCTAACTTTTCTTCACGTTCCCTCACTTTCCTTTTACGTCCATGACCCCCAGCTTCGGCCTCATCATCGTTGGCGACGAAATCCTCTCCGGCAAGCGTGCAGACAAGCACCTGGCCAAAACCATCGAGTTATTGGCTTCGCGGGGCCTGTCGCTCAGCTACGCCGACTACGTGGGCGACGACCCGGCGCGCATCACCTCCACGCTGGCGCGCGCCGTGCAGGCGGTACGCGAGCGGGGCGATGTGATTTTTTCTTGCGGCGGCATTGGTGCCACCCCAGACGACCACACTCGCCAATGCGCTGCACACGCCCTGGGTGTTGATCTCGCCTTGCACCCTGAAGCCAAGCGATTGATTCAAGAGCGCATGCAGGACGTGGCGCGCGAGCAAGGCACGCCTTACGAGCCCGAGCGTGAAGACAACATTCACCGGCTCAATATGGGCACCTTCCCGGCGGGCACGCAGATCATTCCCAACCCGTATAACAAGATCCCCGGGTTTTCCTGGCAGCCTGAAGCCTTGGCAAAGCCGCAAGGCGGCGGCATCTATTGGCTCCCCGGCTTCCCGGTCATGGCTTGGCCCATGATGGAATGGGTGCTGGACACGCACTATGCGCATCTGCACCGCCAGCAAGCCTATGTGGAGAAATCCATCATCGTGCTCGGCTCCATGGAAGCCACGCTGACGCCTTTGATGGTGGACATCGAAGCGCAGCATCCCGGCATCAAGGTCTTCAGCCTGCCCAGCGTGGACCATCCCCAGTACGGCCGGCATATCGAGCTGGGTGTGAAGGGCGCGCCTGAGGCGGTCAATGCGGCTTACCCGGCGCTGCTGGCCGGTCTGCACCGCTTTGATTACAAGCTGGGCCCCGAATTGGTGCGCTGATATTGCACCAGATTGGTGCCGTCTGGCTGCACGAGGATGGTGCAAGCGCAGGGCTTTTTGCAGCCTTCAGCGGTCTGGGGCATTAAAACGGCCCGGTTGACGGCACAATGCTGGGTTTCGCGTGTGCGCTGGCTCAGCCCTTTGGCACAAAAAGTGCATTCCCTGCACTGAACTGAATTTTTAACCACCCATCCAGCAACAGGAGATTCTGATGGCAAAGACCGTCGCAGACGTCATGAAAATGGTCAAGGAAAACGAAGTCAAGTTTGTTGACTTCCGCTTCACTGACACCCGGGGCAAAGAGCAGCACGTGACCGTGCCTGTGTCGCACTTTGACGAAGACAAGTTCACGTCCGGCCACGCCTTTGACGGCTCTTCGGTCGCCGGCTGGAAGGGCATTGAAGCCTCGGACATGCAACTCATGCCCGACTCCAACACCGCCAACATCGACCCCTTCTTTGAAGAGACCACGCTGTTCATGCAGTGTGACGTCATCGAGCCAGGCGACGGCAAGGCCTACGACCGTGACCCACGCTCGATCGCCAAGCGCGCAGAAGCCTACCTCAAGGCCTCCGGCCTGGGCGACACCGCTTTCTTCGGGCCAGAGCCAGAATTCTTCATCTTCGACGGCGTGCGTTGGTCGAACGAGCCCGGCAAGGTCATGTTCGAGATCGACGAGTACGAAGCCCCGTGGAACAGCGGCGCCAAGCTCGAAGGCGGCAACCGCGGCCACCGTCCCACCGTCAAGGGCGGCTACTTCCCCGTGCCACCGGTCGATAGCACGCAAGACATGCGCGCCGAGATGTCCCTGATCCTCGAATCCCTGGGCATCCCGGTTGAAGTGTTCCACCACGAAGTCGCTGGCGCTGGCCAGAACGAAATCGGCACCCGTTTCTCGACCCTGGTCGAGCGCGCTGACTGGACCCAAGTCCTGAAATACGTGGTCTGGAACGTGTCGAATGCCTACGGCAAAACGGCTACCTTCATGCCCAAGCCTTACGCTGGCGACAACGGTTCCGGCATGCACGTTCACCAGTCGATCTGGAAAGACGGCAAGAACCTGTTCGCCGGTGACGGCTACGCAGGCCTGTCTGATTTCGCCCTGTACTACATCGGCGGCATCATCAAGCACGCACGAGCTCTCAACGCCATCACCAACCCCGGCACCAACAGCTACAAGCGCTTGGTCCCAGGCTTTGAAGCTCCGGTCAAGCTGGCTTACTCGGCCCGCAACCGCTCGGCTTCGATCCGCATTCCGTACGTGGCTAACCCGAAAGGTCGCCGCATCGAAGCGCGTTTCCCAGATCCACTGGCCAACCCGTACCTGTGCTTCTCGGCCCTGATGATGGCCGGCCTGGACGGCGTGGAAAACAAGATCCATCCGGGCGAAGCCGCCACCAAGGATCTGTACCATCTGCCGCCCGAAGAAGACAAGTTGGTGCCAACCGTCTGCCACAGCCTGGACCAAGCGCTGGACTGCCTGGACAAAGACCGCGGCTTCCTGACGCGCGGTGGTGTGTTCAGCGACTCCATGCTGGACGCGTACATTGAGTTGAAGATGGGCGAAGTGCAGCGTTTTCGCATGGCACCTCACCCTGTCGAATACGACATGTACTACTCGCTGTAAAGCGGCAACAGTTGGCGGTGCTTGCACTGCCGGCTTGCAGAAAAAGGACGGCTCTGGCCGTCCTTTTTCATTGGCGCATGGCTGGGCCTTGCCGCATACTGAGGGGCCCTATGAAAGTTGCTTTTTTTATGGCTGTGGTGGCCGCGCATGTCGCTCAGGCCTTGGCAAATCCGAATGCGATCTATCGTTGCGGCAGCGAGTACCTCAACGACGCTGCCGAAGCGCAGGCGCGCGGCTGCAGCATCGTCGAGGGCGGCGCAGTGACTGTGACTGGCACCCGCGTGCAGTCTCAGTCGATCAGCGCTGCGCCATCCAGTTCTGCTTTGCCCTTGATCCGTACTTCCCCCTCAAGCACCGGCTGGCGCGCGGACAGCGCCGATCAACGCGCACGTGACCGAGACGCCTTGAGCATCTTGCAGGCCGAGCTGAGCAAGGCCGAAGCGCTGCTCGCCGAGCGCCGACGCGAACTGGCTGACCCGCAGCGCCAATCTCGCGCGCCTGAGGTGCAAAGCAGCATCAGCCGGCACCTGAGCGACATTGCCGGCCTCAAGCGCGAGATCAGCCGGCTGCCAATCCAATCGACGCTTCAGTCAAAATAGGCGGCTTGAAAAAGCCCGCCCCACCCCTCAAGAAGCCCACACCGGCTTCCACCCGTTTTCACGCCTTTGACTTGCTCGCCACTCTGGTGGCCGTGGTGCATTCAGACGGCGTGGTGGTCTTCGCCAATGCTGCGCTTGAAGATGCGCTGGGCACTTCGCGCCGCACCATCGAAGGCTCGCAGTTGCCCGACTGCTTCACGCAGCCCGCGTTGCTGCGCACAGCGCTCGAAGGCGCGGGCAGCAATGAATTTGCCGCGCTGCGCTATGACGCCTGGCTCAAGCGCGCCAGCCACGAGCCTTTGCCGGTGCACGTGGTGGTGGCGCAGACGGATGTGCCGGGCGAGGTGATCGTGGAGTTGCTGCCGCTGGAGCAGCAAGCCAAGCAAGACCGTGAAGAGCGCCTGCTCGACCAGGCGCAGGCCAACAAAGAGCTGATCCGCAACCTGGCGCATGAGATCAAGAACCCGCTGGGCGGCATTCGCGGTGCGGCGCAGTTGCTGCAAATGGAGATCGAGTCCAAGGAGCTGACCGAGTACACGCAGGTCATCATTCATGAAGCCGACCGCCTGCAAACGCTGGTGGACCGCTTGCTGGCACCGCACCGCCGGCCGCACTTGGTGGGGGACGTGAATATTCACGAAGTGTGCGAACGCGTGCGCTCCCTCATCCTGGCCGAGTTCCCCAAGGGCTTGAAGGCTGCGCGCGACTACGACATCTCGATTCCCGACTTTCGGGGCGACCGGGAGCAGCTGATTCAGGCGGTGTTGAACATCGCGCACAACGCTGCACAGGCGCTGGCCGAGCGCATTGCCGCGGGCGTGGGAGAGATCACTTTCAAGACGCGGATCGCCCGGCAAGTGACTTTTGGCAAGCAACGCTATCGCCTGGCATTGGAATTGCATGTCATCGACAATGGGCCGGGCGTGCCGGACTCCATCAAAGACCGCATCTTTTACCCCTTGATTTCAGGGCGGGAGGGCGGTTCGGGGCTGGGGCTGACGTTGGCGCAAACCTTCGTGCAGCAACACCACGGTTTGATCGAGTGCGACAGTGTGCCGGGCCGTACGGACTTCAAGATTCTGATTCCTCTGCCTTGAAGCCGTCCTATTTATGAGTTGATCACCAAAGGCCGCACCGCATGAAACCGATTTGGATCGTTGATGATGACCAGTCCATCCGGTTCGTCCTGGAAAAGGCCTTGCTGCGTGAAGGTATGCCCACCCGCAGCTTCACCAATCCGCGGGAGGTGCTCAAGGCGCTGGAAACCATGACGGACGACGACGGCCCGCAGGTGCTGGTCAGCGACATCCGCATGCCGGGTGGCTCGGGGCTGGACTTGCTGGACAGCGTCAAGCAAAAGCTGCCCGGCTTGCCCGTCATCATCATGACGGCGTTCTCTGACCTGGACAGTGCGGTGTCGGCCTTTCAGGGCGGCGCTTTTGAGTACTTGCCCAAACCTTTTGACTTGCCCAAAGCCGTTGAGCTGATCCGCCGCGCGGTCGAAGAAAGCCAGCGCGAGCAAGTCGCTGAAGAGCGCATGGTCGATGCGCCGGAAATGCTGGGCCAGGCACCCGCCATGCAAGACGTTTTCCGCGCCATTGGCCGGCTCAGCCAAAGCCAGGTGACGGTGATGATCACCGGCGAATCCGGCTCGGGCAAGGAACTGGTGGCGCGTGCGTTGCACAAGCATTCACCGCGCGCGAATGGCCCCTTCATCGCGATCAACACTGCAGCGATTCCGAAGGATTTGCTGGAGTCCGAGTTGTTTGGCCATGAGCGCGGTGCTTTTACCGGCGCGCAGACCATGCGCCGCGGCCGCTTTGAACAAGCTGAGGGCGGCACGCTGTTTCTGGACGAAATCGGCGACATGCCTTTTGACTTGCAGACGCGCTTGCTGCGCGTGCTGTCTGACGGGCACTTTTACCGCGTGGGCGGGCACAACGCCGTCAAGGCCAATGTGCGCGTGATCGCCGCGACGCACCAGGACCTGGAGCAACGCGTCAAAGACGGCGGCTTCAGGGAAGACTTATTTCACCGCCTGAACGTGATTCGCTTGCGCTTGCCGGCGCTGCGCGAGCGGCGTGAAGACGTGTTCATGCTCACGCGCCACTTCTTGCAGCAAAGCGCCAAGCAGCTCGGCGTCGAGCCCAAACGCATTGCCGACGCCGCCTTGCAGCAGCTGAGCACCTTCGCTTTTCCGGGCAATGTGCGTCAGCTTGAAAACATCTGCCATTGGCTCACCGTGATGGCGCCGGCGCAGGTGATCGAGCCCAAGGACTTGCCGCCTGAGGTGCTGGGTCAAGTGCAAGACAGCAGGCAGGCCGGCCTTGGCTCGAGTGCTGCCCAGTCGCCTTCGCCTGCAGCGTCTGCCGGCGCGTCATCGGAGTCGCAGGTTCACGTGCAGCCTCAGGTGCCACTTAACGGCCAAGACATGGAAGCCGCGCCATTGAACCTGCAAAGTTCTGGCGTGGCACCAGCTGCGGTCGAGCTCGGCTGGGAAGCTGGCTTGGAAGCCGAGGCCTTGGCCTTGCTCGTCAATGGCCAGGTCGATGTGTGGGACGTGCTGACACGGCGCTTTGAATCCAAGCTGATTCAGACCGCCTTGGTGAATACGCGTGGGCGCCGGATCGAGGCGGCGCAAAAGCTGGGCATTGGCCGCAACACCATCACACGCAAGATTCAGGAACTGGGACTGGAGTAGGGACTGGAGTAGGGCAGGGGGGCGGTCATGCCCGGCAGTTTGCCGAAACGTGGTATCGGCCCCAAGCCCAAGTCTTGAAAATCTCTCCACGATGCCACTGAGCCCACGCACCGCGTGCGGCTTGTCTCCTTCGGCATCGCAAGGAGAAACCCATGTCTTTTGCCGCCTTGCGCGCGACCCTGAGCGCGGCCGCCTTGCTCGCCACTGGCCTGACCCTGGCCGCGCCACCCAAAGCTGTGCCGCCGGAACTACCGGCTGAAACCCTGGGCGAGTCCAGCCTGGCCGGCCGCTCCCCGGCCCGCGTCTACGTGGCCGACGTGACCATCAGTCACATTTCAGACGGCCGTATCCGCGTGTATGACGCCGAGAAGGGTCAGTTCCTGGGCATGATTTCCACCGGCTACGCGGGCAACTTCGCGGTCAACCCGGCGCAATCTGAACTCTACGTGGCCACCACGTATCTGGCACGCGGCTCACGCGGTGAACGGGTCGACGTGCTGGAAGTGCACGACACGCAAACCCTGGGCTTCAAGTGGGAAGTGACGCTGCCGCCCAAGCGCGCCCAGGCGCTCAACTACCGCGGCCTCGTCAGCCGCACCGGGGACGGGCGCTTTGTGCTGGTGCAAAACGCCACGCCCGCCACGTCCATCACGGTGGTCAACCTGCAGACCAAGCTGGTGGTCGGCGAGGTGAGCACGCCCGGTTGCTGGGGCACGATGCCGGCCGCGCAGGGCGCGCGCTTTTCCATGCTGTGCGGCGACGGCAAGGTGGCCACCATCACGCTGAACGAGCAGGGCCAGGTGGCCGAACGGCAACTCAGCGACAAGCTCTTTGACGCCGACCAGGACCCCTGGTTTCACCACGCCGAGCAGGTGGGTGACCGCTATTGGTTTGTGTCCTTTCAAGGCCAGGTCACGGAGCTGAACCTGGGTGGGCCGGTGGCGCAAAAGGTCGGCCAAACCTCGCTGGTGAATGCGCAAGACAAAAAAGCCAACTGGCGCCCCGGCGGCTACCAGAACTTTGCCGTGGACCCCAGCGGCCGACGTCTCGTGGCGGCCATGCACCGCAATGGCGCCGAGGGCTCGCACAAGCGGCCGGCTGACCAACTCTGGGTGCTGGACTTGGCCAGCGGCAAGCGCGTAGCCAGCTACCCCGGCCTGGGTACAGCCTCGCTCACCTTCTCGCGCCAAGGCGACCGCCTGCACGCGCTCGATGGCATGACAGGCGCCATGAATGTGTGGCGCGTAGCAGGCAACGGCAGCCTCAAGCCGCTGACCAAGGTTGTCCGCGCAGGCGAGGCCGCTCTGCACGTCGAGAGTAACGACTGAAGCCATGAGCGAGCTCTTCACTTTCTCCGATTTCATGCTGGACCCGCTGCTGGTGTGGATCCCCAGCGCCTGGCTGGCCGCGCTGCTGGCCCATGCCGGCGTGGCCAAGCTGCTGGACCGCGACTTGTTCTTGCAGCACCTGGCCGCGTACCGCGTGCCAGCGCGCTGGCAGGGCGCGCTGCAATACAGCTTGCCCCTGGCCGAGCTGGCCATTGCTGCACTGCTGCTTTCACCGCTGCGGCCCTTGGGCGCCTTGGCTGCCGCTGCCTTGCTCACCACCTATGCGGCCGCCATGGCGGTGCACCTGGGTGCCGGGCGCCAACTGGACTGCGGCTGCGGCGGTGAGCCCTTGCCCCTGAGCTGGGCCTTGGTGGTGCGCAACGCCACGCTCTTGCTGCCGGCTGTGCTGGCCAGCCTCACGCCGGCTGACCGCACCATGATCTGGGCCGACCACGTGGTCACCGCCGCCGCCTTGCTGCTGGGGGTCTTGCTGTGGGCTGCCTTTCACCAAGTGCTGCGCCAGCAGCGACCCCGTTCAAATTCCCTGATGGAGAAACACTGATGGACGCCATGACAATTTCTGTTGGCCTGCTCTGGGCCGCTGTGCTGGCCCTGGGCCTGATGCTGTGGGCGCTGTCGCGCCAGGTTGGCGTGCTGTTTGAACGCGTGGCCCCCATGGGCGCGCTGGTCACTGATTCTGGCCCCGCCGTGGGCGCGGCTTCGCCCGTGCTGGCGCTCACGGGCCTGCAGTCCGAAGCCGTGACGATTGGCGGCGCGCAGGCTCAGCCCACGCTGGTGTTCTTCCTGGCACCCACTTGCCCGGTGTGCAAAAAACTCATCCCCATCCTCAAGGCCCTGGCCCGCGACGAAGCCCGTTCTTTGCGCGTGGTGCTGGCCAGCGACGGGGAAGGCGAGCACCTGCAGTTTGTGCGCGAGCAAGGCCTCACGCACCTGCCTTATGTGCTGTCTACCGAGTTGGGCATGAGCTACCGGGTTTCGCGCCTGCCGTATGCCGTGCTACTGGACCGCCAGGGCTTGGTCACGGCCAAGGGCCTTGTCAATTCCCGGGAGCAACTCGACAGCCTGCTCAACGCGCAAGACATGGGCACGCCCACCATCCAGCAGTACCTGGGCGACCCGGCCCAGCAAGCTACGCACCACCACGCGCATTGAATCGACCTTGAACTGACATTGAACCGGAGACCCCCATGAACTGGCTGCTCACCCTTATCGACCGCTTTACCGAGCGCCGCGTGCGCGAGGTCGCCCATGTGCATGGCCGGCGCAGCTTTGTCACGCGCCTGGGCACGGCCCTGGTCGGCGGCGCGCTCTTGCCCATGCTGCCCTTTGACCGCAGCGGCCAGTTTGGCAACGCCCAGGCCGCCAGCCCCGACAAGAGCCAAGACCCCACCCAGTGCGAGTACTGGCGTTACTGCGCTTTTGACGGCTTTTTGTGCACCTGCTGCGGCGGCTCGCTGACCCAATGCCCGCCCGGCACCGAGGCCTCCAAAGTCAGCTGGGTGGGCACCTGCCTGAACCCGCAAGACAAGCGCCACTACCTCGTGTCTTACAACGACTGCTGCGGCAAAGGCTCCTGCGGCGAATGCCTGTGCAACAACAACGAGCGCGAACGCCCCGGTTACCGACTGGGCGTGCACAACGACATCAACTGGTGCATGGCCAACACCAACTCCATGTTTCACTGCACCACCGCGCTCATCGTGGGCGTGGCATGAAACGGGTCTTGAGTGTTGCGCTGCTGGTTTGCGCCAGCGCCCACGCCGCGCCCGACGGCGCCGCTTTGTATGCCCAGCACTGCGCCGCCTGCCACCAGGGCGACGGCAGCGGCACCGTGGGCCTGGCCCCGGCCCTCAAGGGTGAGCACTGGGCACGCCTGGGCCGTGACAAGAGCTACGCGGCCACCGTGCTGCTGCACGGCCTCTCAGGCCCCATCATGGTCAATGGCCAGCGCTTTGTGGGCAGCATGCCGGCCTTTGCTGCGCAGCTCGACGACGAGAGCCTGGCTGCTCTGGCCAGCCACCTCATGGCCCTGCAAGCACGCAGCGACAGCTACAGCGCCAGCGACATCAAGGCCGTGCGCCAGGCTGGCGGCAGCCCGCCGCAATCGCGCGAACGCCGCAGCCAACTGCTCAAGTAAAACCATGCGCCACGATGCCGGCTTGGCATTGGCTTGGGCCGTGCTGACATGCGTTGCGATCAGCACCGCGGCCTGGGCCGGCGGTGGCGTGCATGGCGACACCCAAACCGTCACCGGCCGTCAGATCGTGCTGCGCCCCGACGCCCCCGCCATCGCCCCCCTGCAAGGCGGCCCCCGCAGCCTCTACGTGCTGCACTGCGCCGGCTGCCACGGCATGGACGCCAGCGGCTCAACCCTGGGCGGCGTGCCCGACATGCGGCGCGTGGGCGAGTTCTTGCGCGTGCCAGGTGGGCGGGAGTTTTTAGTCAAAGTGCCGGGCGTCATGGGCTCGGGGCTGGACGATGAGCAGGTGGCGGCCGTGACCAACTGGTTGCTGGGGACTCTGGCGGCGGGCTCGGTGCCCGCGGGGCACAAGGCTTATGAGGCGGGCGAAGTGGCGAGGGCTCGGGTTGAGCCTTTGAAGGATGTGGTGGGGGAGAGGGGGAGCTTGGTGATGCAGGTCAAGCGCTTGGGAGGGAGTCCTTGAAGCCTGCTGCTGCAAGCAAGGTGGTGTCAGGAAAACAGATCCCCTTGGCCAAGCTCTGTGACTTGCGTCTTACTACCTCGGCCTTTGCCTGATCGGCCTGACCCGCTGGGCGGCAAGCCACTTTTGCGCGAGCCGTGGCGCTGTTGCACGGCGCGCGCCTGCGCGCGGGCATCGTCTTGCTCTCGCAGGCCGTACATGCGGTCTTTGGCGGCTTGCAAGGCGGTCTTGTCATCGACGATGGGCGCGGGGTAGTCGTGGCCGATCAGGCAGAGTGCCATGCGTTGCACGCTGATGTCCATCTTCCAGGGCTCGGCCAGGTACGGCAGCGGCACGCGGGCCAGCTCGGGCACCCACTGGCGGATGAACAGGCCCTGCGGGTCCTGGTCGCGGGCCTGCTTGATGGGAGAGTACATGCGCAGCGTGTTGATGCCCGTCGTGCCGCTTTGCATCTGCATCTGGCTCCAGTGAATGCCGGGCTCGAAGTCCAGAAACTGGCGTGCCAGAAACACGCCCGTGGGGCGCCAGTGCAGCCAGAGGTGGTAGCTGGCAAAGCTCACGAGCATGGCGCGCATGCGGAAATTGAGCCAGCCGGTGGCCACCAGGGAGCGCATGCAGGCATCCACCATGGGGTAGCCGGTGCGGCCCTGGCACCAGGCGTCAAAGTACGTGTCGTTGAATTCGTTCTCGCGCAAGCCATCGCAGACGCGGGCGAAATTCTCGAACTCGATGGCCGGCTCGCTTTCGAGCTTTTGCATGAAGTGGCAATGCCAGCGCAGGCGACCGGCAAAGCCAGTCAGCGCGTAGGCCATGGACCTGTCTGGAGCCTGCGTCCTGGCCGCTTCGGTGGCCTGGTGCACGGCCCGCAGGGACACCGTGCCAAAAGCCAGGTGGGGGCTCAAGCGGCTGCAGGTGTCCTGCGCGCTCAAGGGGCTGGACAGCGCCTGGCGGTAGCCCAGCGCACGCTCGCTCAAAAAACTCTTGAGCGTGTGGCGCGCCGCGCGCTCGCCGGCAGCCGGCAGCGCCTGGCCGTGGGGCGAAAGGCCCAGTGAACTCAGGGTGGGCAGGTCAGGTTGGTCGAGCGAGGTCGTCGATTCAAAGCGTGCCTCGGGAAGGCGCTGCAAGGGCGCATCCATGCGCGACTGCCAACGGCTGGCCCAGCCCGAGCGCGAGGCCAGGCCACGGACGACACCGGTTTGGGGCCACTCCTGCCACAGCACCTGATTGGCTTTGCACCAGACCGCCACCTGCTTGTCGCGCTCGTAGGACCAGCCGGAGCCGGTTTCCTCATGGCTGAGCAGGTGCGTGAATGCTTGTTCCTGGTGAAGTTGAGCCAGGACCGGCACCACCGAGCCGACGCGCACCACCAAGGGCAGGCCCCGGGCCGCCAGCCTGGCCCGCAACTCGGCCACACAGCTCAGCGCAAAGTCGACGTGGCGTGCATCGCACTCCGGGCTTTGCAGCCACTCGGGCTCCAGCACAAACAAGGCTGAGGCGTCGGCGTGCGCGAAAGCCGCCACCAAGGGGGCGTGGTCGAGCACGCGCAAGTCGCGCTTGAACCAGACGATGGCGCGGGACGATGTCATGGCATCCGTTCCGCCAAAGTCTCGAACCCATTGTTCATGTCACGGCCTTGGTTCAGACCAGGCGCACCAGCAGCCAGCCGGTCGCAAGGATGTGACCCAGGGTGACCAGCACCGACAGCCCGTGCAGCCATTTGAAACGCTGACGGTTGCCCGCATCGGTGGCGCGGTTGATGGCGGGCATGAGCCATTGCCGCACAGGCAGGGTGCTCAGGGCCACGGCCGCCATCACGGCAAGGGCTACGCTGTCATGCGACCACCACAGCCCGGCCGCGATCCCCGCTGTGGCCACCACGAAGGCGTAAAACCAGGGAAAGGCCAGACGCAGCGTCGCGCCCGCCGCAGGCGGCGGCAGTGCCGCGAACAACACAGCGGCAAAGCCAAAGGAATACAAAGTCATGCCGCCGAATAAAAGGGCCGTCGCCAGGACTGCGAGCGAATGGGTCATGCCGAACACCTCAAGGTTAAGAAAAAGAATTGACGCCAGGGCGGCCCGGCAGCGGCAGGCCTTCGGCCATGGCCACCTGCTCCAGCGCGGTCTCGAACAGCATGCGCGCCAGCCCGGCGACCCGCTGCAAATTAGCGTGCAGCTGCGCGTCGGCGGCAGTTCTGCTGGCGCAGTCGCCGCTGTAGGTTTCAAAGTTGGAAATTTGCAGGAGCAACTGCGCCAAGTGGCTGGGGCATTCGCAAGCCAGGGTCGTCGACAGACCCGCAAACTCTGTGAGCGCCAGGTCGGCAAAGCGCGGTGCTGAAACGGGTCGGTCTGCCAGGCCCACCATCCCGGAAGGCGCCGCATTGGAATTTTTAACCGTGTCTGCTGCTGCCTGAGTGCGCCTCAAGGACGCCAGCCACTCGCCCAAGGGCTCGTCGTCTGCGGGCTCGTGCAACAAGGCAGCGCCCGCGCCGGACAACTCGGTACGGCAGGCGGCACTGGAGTAGCGGTAGACCACAGCTGCAGCGGGTGCTTGCCACGCGTTTTGGGCCGCGCGCAGTTCGTGATGTGCGCCAGGCTGCAAGCTCGCTGCATGCCACAGCAGCAGATCGACACCGGGTGCGGCCGAACGCGGGGCCGCTTGCGTGGCGTCGGCCAGGGAATCGAAGACACACACGCACTGCAGTGCCTGCCCGCCTGGGGGCTGGTCGATCCAGCGCTGCAGCCTGCGTGCCAAGGCCTGCCCCACCACCACGATTGTCATGGCCGCCGGCCGCGATGGCACGGCCTCATTGCCATGGACTGAGGCCTGCATCATCTCCCGCATTTGCGCCGTGTCCAGCCCGGCCAGCAAACTGATCGCGTGGCCCTGTTCAGTGAGCCGCCGCAGCAAGCTCACGCGCTCGATGTCGGCCGCCGAATACAGGCGATGCCCTGAAGCGGCGGTGGTGGGCCGCACCGCCTGGTAGCGCTGCTCCCAAATGCGCAAGGTCGCCACGGGCATGCCCGCCAGGCGAGCGACTGCTCCGCTGCGAAAGGCCGGCTGTAGCGCGTCAGGCAGCGGTTCCTGCCTTGTGCCGGGCGCGAAATGGGGCATGAGTCAATCCATATTGAGTTGGTTTGGAGTTGGATTATCAGGTGAATTTTGGAGGTTTTCGGATTTTGAGTTTGTAATGAGCCGATACAAACTAGAATTCAGGCTCCGATCAACTCAAATACCTGCACACCATGAACAACACACGCCGCACCTTCATCATGACCCTGGCCGCTGGCGGCTCACTGTTGGCCACGGCCGCCCAGGCCCAGGCCAAGCTGGACGACAAAGACCCGCAGGCGGTGGCCCTGGGCTATGTGGCCGACGCCACCAAGACCGACACCAAGAAGTACCCCAAGTACGCCGCTGGCCAGGCCTGCAGCAGCTGCGCCTTGTACCAAGGCAAGGCCGGCGATGCCGCCGGTGGCTGCCCCTTGTTCGCAGGCAAGCAAGTGGCCGGCAAGGGCTGGTGCAGCGCCTGGGCCAAGAAGGCCTGAGAGTGACGGGCTCGGCCCTCACGCCTTTGTCGGGCACAGGCCGGGCGCAAGCCGGCAGTCCCGCTGGCACGCTGCGGGCCCCTGGCCAGCAGTTGCCTGAAGAGGTGCTGGCCGACCTGCGCACCGACCACGCCGGGGAGACAGGCGCGGTCTGCATTTACCAAGGCGTGTTGCGGTTTTCGCGCGACCCTGCGCTGCGTGCCTTTGCCCAGCATCACCTGGCCACCGAGCAAGACCATCTGGCGCAGATCGAGGCCTGGTTGCCCGCAGCGCATCGCAGCCGCTTGCTGCCCGTGTGGCGGCTGGCCGGCTACCTGACTGGCGCGCTGCCTGCCCTCATGGGCCCGAGGGCGGTGTACGCCACCATCGAAGCGGTCGAGACTTTTGTGGACCAGCACTACGAAGAGCAGGTGCGGGCGCTGGCCTCGGACTTGGGCGCGCTGCGCCAGACCCTGCTGGCGTGCCAGGCCGACGAAGTCGCGCACCGCGACGAATCCGCCCTGGCACGCGGCCCCGGTCAGCCGGGTTGGTGCCTGCGTGCCTGGTGTGCGCTGGTCGGTGCCGGCTCTCGCAGCGCAGTGGCTTTGTGCCGCCATGTTTGACTGCCGCGTGCATGCCAGCGCTTGACACCTTTCCCCCCACGCGCGAAGCCGCCCTGGCGCGCATCCACGCCCTGCGACCGAGCGACTACGCACGCAGCCGCAACGCCCTCGAAGGCGCGGTCAGCGGCCTGTCGCCCTACATCACGCACGGCCTGGTGAGCCTGCCCGAGGTCCTGGCCGAGGTGTGCGCACAGCACCGGCTAGACGCGCAGCACAAGTTTGTGTACGAGCTGGGTTGGCGCGAATACTTTCGCCACGTGTGGCAGCACCGGGGATCGGAGATTTTCAGTTCCTTGCGCGACGGCCTGCTGCCCGAATCAAGCTACGACCCGCAGTTGCCTGCCGACATTCGTCAAGCCGCCACCGGCGTGCCCGTCATCGACCAGGCGGTGCGCACCCTGTACGCCACAGGCTACCTGCACAACCACGCCCGCATGTGGCTGGCCAGCTACGTGGTGCATGTTCGAAAGGTGCACTGGCGCGTGGCGGCGGACTGGCTGTACGGCCACCTGCTTGACGGCGACCTCGCCAGCAACCACCTCAGCTGGCAGTGGGTGGCGGGCACCGGCAGCAGCAAGCCCTATCTTTTCAATGCCGACAACGTGGCCCGCCACGCGCCAGCCCACTGGCACAGCCCGGGCAGCGTGATCGACCAGTCGTATGAAGCCCTGGAACGCATCGCCCGCCAGCCCCAGCGCCGCAGCCGTGGCGAGCCGCAAGCTGCCAGCAGCACCGCCGCGCTGGTGGAGCTGCCGCTGCTGGCCGAGCCCCCTTCGGACTGGACCGCCCCCGACGCCGCCGCCGTGGCGGGCCGCAACGTGTGGCTGGTGCACCCCTGGAATCTGGCTGAACGGCCCGCCTCGTTGGGCGCAGACACCGTGGTGGTGGGCGTCTTTCTCAGCGACTTTCACCGCGCCTGGCCCTGGAGCGAGCGCCGCTGGCAATTTGTCTCCCGCCGAATGGCCGAGCTGGCCACGCTGCGCTGGCAGGGGGATGCGGCGGCCATCGGCGCTGCGCTCAAGGGCGCGCGCCAGGTGCGCAGCACGGATGAGCCGCACCTGTCGCCCTGGCTGGCGCAATGGGCGGACTGCGAGGCGGCGCCGGCGCTGTTTCCCGCCGTGAACAGGACCTGCGATTCTTTTTCTCTTTGGTGGACACGGGCCTCCAAAGGCATGGCCACAGCCGCCGACCTGCTGGACGCCCGCCCAAGGCCTGCGTGGTGAGCCAACCCATGAATGAACCGAACAAAACCACCCCGGCGCTGACCGTGCTGTACGACGGCGCCTGCCCGCTGTGCCGGCGTGAAATTGGCGTCTACCAAGGCCTGCAGCCGCTGCAAGCCGACGCGCCCATTTGCTATGCCGATGTCAGCAATCCAGCGCTGCCGCTGCCTGCGGGCACCACGCAGGCGCAGCTGATGGCGCGCTTTCATGTGCAGCGCCCAGACGGCGAACTGCTCAGCGGGGCCGCCGCCTTTCTGGCCTTGTGGGCGACCCTGCCCGGCTGGCGCTGGCTGGCGTTGGCCGGCCGCTTGCCGGGCGCAGCGTGGCTGATGGAGCGCACCTACCGGATTTTTCTGCGCTGGCGGCCCATGCTGCAGCGCTGGGCCGCGCGGCTGGACTGAACCGCCTGGCGGGCAATCGCTGCACCGCCGGCCCGTCCTTATTTTTCTCCCTTTGATTGCTCACACTATGACTTCCATCGTTCTCATCACTGGCGCCAGCGGCGGCATCGGCCAGGCCCTGGCAGCTCAGCTGCACGCTCAAGGCTTGCGGGTCGCCGTGGCCGGGCGCGACGCCGACCGACTGGCCGATATTGACGCGGACTTGCGCATTGCGGCCGACACCACCACACCCGAGGGCGCTGCATTGGCAGTGGCGACTTGCCAGGACGCCCTGGGCGCAGCGCCCACCCTGCTGGCGCACTGCGTGGGCAGCACCTTGATCGCACCGCTGCACCGCACCAGCGCCCAGGCTTACCGAGAGCTGATGCGCGTGAACCTCGACAGCGCGGTGTTCATGTTGCAAGCCTGGATCGCAGCGCTCAAAGGCGGGCCGGGCGCCGCCGTGCTGGCCAGCTCGGTGGTGGCGCGCATCGGCGTGGCCAACCATGAAGCCATTGCCGCCGCCAAAGGCGGCATCGAGGCCCTGGTGCGCAGCGCGGCGGCCACGTACGCCGCTCAGGGGCTGCGCGTCAACGCCGTCGCGCCCGGCATGACAGAAACGCCCATGACGGCCAACATGCTCAAGATGGTGGCCATGCGCGAGGGCGCCGCACGCCAGTACCCGCTGGGCGGCATCCAGACGGCCGAGCAAGTGGCCGACGTGATGGCCTTCTTGCTGGGCGAGGGCGCTGCCCGGCTGACGGGTCAGATCATTGCCGTGGACGGCGGCTTCACCACCGTCAGGCCACTGGTTCGCTGACAGCGCGCCATGAAAGAACAGCTGGAAACGCCGCAGGAGATTCGCGAGCAGATCTGGAAAGAGCTCGGGCGCGCCAGCCAGGACAGGCACCACGCCTGGCGCACCCCCGTGCTGGCCACCGTGGCAAGCGATGGCGCACCCAACGCCCGCACGGTGGTGCTGCGCGGCGTGGATGCTGCCCAGCAGACGCTGCGCATCTACACCGACGCACGCAGCCCCAAGGTCGGCGAACTCGCCAAGGCGCCCAATGCGCTATTTGTTTTCTGGAGCGATCGGCTGAACTGGCAGCTGCGCGTGCGGGTCGCCATCTCCGTCGCCACCGACGGCGCCGAGGTGCAAGCCCTGTGGCAGCGGGTGCAGCAGTCGGCGTCTGCCGCTGACTACCTGAGTTCTGCGGCCCCGGGCGCTGAGCGCTCAGACGCACACGGCAGCGCTGAAGCGGCGGATGGCGTCCACCACTTTGCCCTGTTGAACGCGCAGGTTCTTGAGATGGACTGGCTGGAGCTGGGGCGCAGCGGGCATCGCCGAGCGCGCCTGGGGCTAGATGCCTGGCAGTGGCTCACGCCCTGAGCGGGCAGGCCAAAGACCCGGGTTTTCCAATGTTTTGATGGGCTGGGGTTTACCCGCTGTTCAGTAGCTTCTACAATTTTCAGGAATTACTGAAAATTGGAAAATCCATGAACCTGCCACCACTGACCCAACGCTTTGTCCTGCACTTTGGCGAGATGGGCAGCCGCTGGGGCATCAACCGCACCGTCGGGCAAATCTACGCGCTGCTCTACGTCTCGCCGCGCGCGCTGAACGCCGACGACATTGGTGAAGCGCTGGCTTTTTCGCGCTCCAACGTGAGCATGGGGCTCAAGGAGCTTCAGTCCTGGAACCTGGTGCGCCTGCAGCACCTGCCGGGCGACCGGCGCGAGTATTTCCAGGCGCCGGAAGATGTGTGGCAGATCTTTCGCACGCTCGCCGAGGAACGCCGCAAGCGCGAGATCGACCCGACCCTGTCCATGCTGCGCGAAGCCCTCATGGAGCAGCCGGCGGTGGCCGATGACATCCACGCCCAGGCCCGCATGCAGGAGATGCACGATCTGATCGAGCTCATGACCGGCTGGATGCATGACGTGCAAAAGATGGACTCGGCCAGCCTCGCCAGCCTGATGAAGATGGGCGCCAAGGTGCAAAAGCTGCTCGAAGTCAAAGACAAAGTCAAAGCGAGCTTCAGCCGCGCCACGCCAGACAACAGCTAATTTCAACCGCAAGACCGGAGCCTTTCATGGACCTCGACGCATTCCTTTTGGCGCGCATCCAGTTCGCGGCCAACATCACGTTTCACATCCTGTTTCCCACCATCACCATCTCGCTGGCTTGGGTGCTGCTGTTCTTCAAGCTGCGCTTTCGCAAGACGGGCGAGACGCACTGGATGGACGCCTACCAGTTCTGGGTCAAGGTGTTTGCACTGACCTTTGCGCTGGGCGTGGTCAGCGGCATCACCATGAGCTTTCAGTTCGGCACCAACTGGCCGGGCTTCATGAACACCGTGGGCAATGTGGCCGGGCCGCTCTTGGCCTATGAGGTGATGACGGCGTTTTTCCTGGAGGCGACCATGCTGGGCATCATGCTGTTTGGCCGCCAACGCGTCAGCGAGCGGGTGCACACCGCCGCCACCTTTCTGGTGGCCTTTGGCACCACCATGTCGGCCTTCTGGATCCTGGCGCTCAACTCCTGGATGCACACGCCCGCCGGCTTTGAAATGATTGACGGCCAGGCGCATGTGACGAGCTGGCTAGAGGTCATCTTCAACCCCTCTTTTCCCTACCGCTTCACGCACATGCTGCTGGCCTCTGGTTTGACCTCGGCCTTCCTGGTGGCGGGGATCTCGGCCTACCGCTGGCTGCGCCATGACCGGGGGCCCGACGTGCAAGCCGCGCTGCGCACCGGCGTGTACTTGGCGGCTTTTTTAATTCCCCTGCAAATCGTGGCGGGCGACATGCACGGCCTGAACACCTTGCAGCACCAGCCCGCCAAGGTCGCGGCCATGGAAGGCATATGGGAAACCCAAAAGGGCGCACCCGCCGTGCTGTTTGCCGTGCCCAACAAGAACACCCGCAGCAATGATTTCGAGATTGCGATCCCGGGCCTGGCGTCGTTTTACCTCACGCACAGCTGGACGGGCGAGGTCAAAGGCCTGAACGACTTTGAGGGCAAGCATCCGCCCGTGGCGCCCGTGTTCTATGCCTTTCGCCTCATGGTCGGCGTGGGCCTGTTGATGCTGGCCGTCAGCTGGTACCTGGCCTGGCAGCTCAAACCTTGGCGCCGGCAGGCCGCAGGCGCCGTGCGGCGGGACATCCAGCCCTGGCATGCCAAGGTGCTGGTGGCCATGACTTTTGCCGGCTGGGTGGCCCTGGTGGCCGGCTGGTACGTGACAGAAATCGGCCGCCAACCCTGGCTGGTGTCCGGCGTGCTGACGGCGGCACAGGCGGCATCGACCGTGCCGGCCGCGCACATTGGTCTCACGTTGGCGCTGTACCTGGTGCTCTATGCGGTGCTCATCACCGCTTACGTGTCAGTGCTGTTTTACCTGGCCCGCAAGGCAGGGACTACTCACGCTGACGTGCCGCTTGAGGTGCAGCCCAATCCGCTGAACTACCCGGCCAAATCCTCGACCCCTGCAGGCGGTGGCTGGCCGCGGCGCAACGTGCCCGTGCACAGCCCAGAAAAGGGAGCCTGAGCATGGTCCCCGTCATTCCCGACCTGAGCCAGCCCGCCGGCTGGATGCCCGTGGCCTTCATGGCCGTCATGGGGCTGGCCATGCTGGCCTATGTGATCCTGGACGGCTACGACCTGGGCGTGGGCGTGCTCATGCGCCGCGGCAGCGACGAGGACAAGGACGCCATGATCGCCAGCATCGGCCCCTTCTGGGACGCCAACGAAACCTGGCTGGTGCTGGGCATCGGCATCTTGCTCACCGTGTATCCGCTGGCGCATGGCGTCATCTTGCAAGCGCTGTATTTGCCCGTGGCGCTGATGCTGGTCGGCCTGACCTTGCGGGGTGTGGCCTTTGACTTTCGCGCCAAGGCGCGGGCGCAGCACAAGCCGGCCTGGAACCGCGCTTTTTATGCGGGCTCGCTGCTGGCGGGCTGGTCGCAAGGCTTCATGCTCGGTTCCCTGGTCACCGGCTTTGCCACAGGCTGGGCGGCCACGGCCTTCAGTGCGGCCATCGGCCTGGCGCTGGTAGCGGCTTACTGCCTCATGGGCGCGGGTTGGTTGATCATCAAGACCGAAGGCGCCTTGCAGCTCAAGGCCGTGCAGTGGGCGCGCGGCAGCCTGGCGGCGACAGCTGCGGGGATCGCCGCCATTTCCGTGGCCACGCCCTGGGTGAGTGAGTCGATTTTCGACAAGTGGTTTTCTTTTCCCAACATCGTGCTGCTGCTGCCGATTCCGCTGGCCACGCTGGTCTTGCTGGGCGTGATTGACCGAAGCCTCAAGCGCCTGCCGGTGCGCCTGGCCCAAGGCAATGAGTACGGCGCCTGGGTGCCCTTTGGCGCCACGGTGGGCGTGTTTTTGCTGGCGTTTTACGGCCTGGCCTACAGCCTATTCCCGTGGCTGGTGTTAGACCGCATCACGGTCTGGCAAGGCACGATTTCAGCGTCGTCCATGGGCGTGATCTTCGTGGGCGCCTGCATTGTGCTGCCGGTCATCGTGGGCTACACGGTGTTTGCCTACCGCGTGTTCTGGGGCAAGAGCACGGCGCTGAAATATTGAGTCCAACGCAGCCCCTCGTTCATCTGCACGACCGGGCAACTCTGCATAGCGCAGCCACCCCTCCATCTGCACACTCAGCCTGACAAACAAAAGGCAAAAGGAGTGGGCCATGGCCAGGATCATTGAACATCTTTCACGCGACGCCGACGACCAGGCGCAGGCGCTGGACGGTTGGCGTCAGCGCTACGAGCAACTGAGCGGCGGGCGCTTTGAAGGCCATGCCTGGCAGCTGGTGATGCAAGGCGGCATGCTGCTGCGCGAGCACACCAACCGCCACCTGCGCGAGCAGATCACGCCACCGCCTGGCCACCTGGTGCTGGCTGTTCCGCTGGACGTGGTGCCGGGCTCGAGCTTTGGCGGGCGGGCCTTGGACCGCGAGTCGCTGCTGGTGTTTGGCGCGGACGAAGAGCACGACCTGGTGTCGGCCGGGGAGCTGGACTTGATTGGCTTGGCCGTGCACCTTGATGTGCTGGCGGGGCTGGCGCCACGCAAGCTGGAGTGGCTGGCGCAGGCCCAGCGTGAGCGCAACCTGGGCCTCTCGCCTGATGCGGCCAGCGCCATTCGCCACCTGCTGTTGGCCGTGAACGCGCAGACCCAGGATGAAGACGCCCTGGCCCGGCTGGACCAGCGCGAGCAGGCCGCTGAATTACTGAGTGCCACCCTCACGCAGACCGTGGTGCTGGCCATGCACAGCCAGGGCAGCCACCCGGCGCAGGCCATACCCCGGCGGGCCGACACGCGGCTCAAAGTGGTCAAGCGGGCGGTGGACTTCATGCGCTCGCATTTGCAAGACGACATTGCCGTGCCCGACATTTGCGCCGCCGCCTACGCCAGTCGCCGCAGCCTGCAGTACTGCTTTGAAGAGTTCATGCAGACCACGCCGCAGGCTTATCTGCGCGCCTTGCGGCTCAATGAGGCGCGCCGCACATTGAAGCGTCAAGGCGACCGCGCCATCACCGAGATTGCCAACGAGCTGGGCTTTAGCAGCGCCAGCCATTTCACGCGGCACTACAAGCTGATGTTTGACGAGCTGCCTTCGCAAACCCACAAGCTGCGGGCCCGCAGCCAGCTGTGCTGAAGGAGGCGCCATGAACCCCCCATTGCGGCCCATGCAGGGCCTGTCACTGGTGCGCGGCGACACCACCACGGCCTTGAGCCCGGCCACTGTGTTCGGCCTGCTGGCAGACACCGCCAGCCGCTGGCCTGAAGCCGATGCCGCCGTGTTTGTGCAAGCCGGGGTGCGCTGGACCTGGAGCCAACTGCTGCACGAGGTAGAGGCCTGCGCGGCCGGCCTGCAGCGCCTGGGTGTTCAGCGTGGCGACCGGGTGGGCATGTGGTCACCCAACCGCCCCGAGTGGCTGGTGACCCAATTTGCCACGGCGCGGTTGGGCGCAATTTTGGTCAACATCAACCCGGCCTACCGGCTGGCCGAGCTGGAGTACGCACTGAACAAGGCTGGCGTGAGCGTGCTGGTGACGGCCGCGGCTTTCAAGACCAGCAACTACCTGGGCATGTTGCAAAACCTGGGCGTGGGTCAGCCCGAATCAGTGCAGCGCCTGCCGGGGCTGAGGCAGGTGGTGCGCCTGGGCGAAGGGTCCACGGCGGGCATGTTGGGCTGGGACGCGCTCATGGCCCAGGGCCGCACCGCGCTGGTGGCGAGGGCGCTGCCTGCAGAGGGCCAATTGAACGCGCATGAGGCCATCAACATCCAGTTCACCAGCGGCACCACCGGCGCGCCCAAGGGGGCCACGCTCACGCACCACAACATCGTCAACAACGCCATGGCCGTGGCGCGCTGCATGCGTCTGGGGCCGCAAGACCGGCTGTGCATCCCGGTGCCGCTCTACCACTGCTTTGGCATGGTGCTGGCGGTGCTGGCCTGCACCACCAGCGGCTCGGCCATGGTGTTCCCGGGCGAAGGCTTTGAGCCGCGCGAGACCCTGGCGGCCGTGCAGGCCGAGCGCTGCACGGCCTTGCACGGCGTGCCCACCATGTTCATTGCCGAGCTGGACCACCCGGACTTTGCGCAGTTCGACCTGGGCACGCTGCGCACCGGCATCATGGCCGGCGCGCCTTGTCCCATCGAGGTCATGCGCCGGGTGCAGGCCGACATGCACATGAGCGAGGTGACGATTGCCTACGGCATGACCGAGACCAGCCCGGTGTCCTTTCAAAGCGCCACCGACGACCCGCTCGACAAGCGCGTGGCCACCGTGGGCCGGGTGCTGCCGCACCTGGAGGTCAAGATCATCGACGAGCAAGGCCGCACCGTGCCCGTGGGCCAGACCGGCGAGCTGTGCACGCGCGGATATTCCGTGATGCAAGGCTACTGGGACGAGCCCGAACGCACCGCCGAGGCGGTGCAGGACGGCTGGATGCACACCGGCGACCTGGCCACGCTGGACGAGGACGGCTACTGCGCCATCGTGGGCCGGCTCAAGGACATGGTGATACGCGGCGGCGAGAACATCTACCCGCGCGAGGTGGAGGAGTACCTGTTTCGCCACCCCCAGGTGGCGGCGGTGCAGGTCTTTGGCGTGCCCGACGAGCGCTATGGCGAGGAGCTTTGCGCCTGGATCATCACCCGGCCGGGACAGGCCTGCACCGAAGACGAAGTCCGCACCTTCTGCCGCGAGCACATCGCGCACTACAAGGTGCCGCGCTACATCCGCTTTGTGGACGAGCTGCCCGTGACGGTGACGGGCAAGCCGCAGAAGTTTGTGATGCGGGAGGTGATGATGCGGGAGTTGGGGGTGAGCGTGGCGTGAGTTGGGCCCCTCGCCCATCTTGGCGTGAGGAATCTTGCTCCCTCGCCCCTTTGGGGAGAGGGCTGGGGTGAGGGGCACGCGTGAGGAAACACACCCTGCCCCGCGATGCCCCCCAAGGGGTGAGCGTTCATGGCTTCATCAGGATTTCATGGCTTGGATGGTCCGGGTGAATATCCACCACATCCACCAATGCCCGGTGTGCTAGCAAGGGCGCATGGGTGGTCCAGACCTTGGCGGGTACCAAACGCCTGCCCGATCCGTATGAGGGCAGCGCCAGAAAAGCCAACAACAGGGCGCCACCGGGGCAAGGAACGTGACCGTCACCGCCGGCATTGTGAACACCTCAAACCCCTGACTCAACTGCTCAAGCATCTGCGCCAGGGGCGGGCGTGGGCGCTTGGCTGGCTTGCCCGGCTGCGCCGCTCCTGCGCTGGGGAAAATGCGTCTATTTCAGTTAAGAAGAGTTCGTAAAAGCAGCCATAAATAAACTTTTTTATTAATCTTGCGGGCCATAATGTTGATCTTTGGAAGGGGTTGAAACCATCAATCCCCTATCTGAAGAATTACACACCACCGCCTTTGCTGCGGTTGAGCTCAACATGGTTCATCTACCGCGAATGACGTCATCGCCGCTGGCGGGCTTGGCTGGTGCGGTAGATAAACGCCCCTCAACCGATTTAGCGCCGCCGCCGCTGAGCTTCACGTTAGCTTTTCAAATCGTCTTTCGATTCGTCTGCGAGCAATAGGGAGGTTCCGTTGTTAATACTGCATGAAATTCTGGACTGGACGAAGAAGCTGCCTAAATGGCAAAGTGACGCGGTAGCACGGTTATTAGCCAAGCAGACTCTGACGGCGGATGATCAGGACGATCTCTTGGCGCTGCTCAAGTCCGATCACGGCATCCCAGACCCCAAAGACAGGAAGCCCAAACCGCTCACGGCCGATCAAATTCCCGCGCCCGTAAAGGCGACAGCGCACGTAGAACTGCGCGCCATGAAGAACATGCGCCACGTCAATGCGATTGCAGAGAATCAGTATCTTCCATTCAGCGCCGCCGGAATAACGGTGATTTACGGGGACAACGGCTCTGGCAAATCGGGATACTCTCGCGTGCTCAAGCGCGCCTGTCGAGCTCGCGATCAGATGGAAGCCATCCATCCAAACGCCAATCTGCCGGCCGGGAAGGCCGGTGCTCCGGAGGCCGCTTTTGAGATTGCCGTGGATGGTGTCGCCAAAGATGCGCTTTGGACCCATGGGAAGGTTGCACCACCCGAGCTGTCCTCATTCGCAATCTTCGATTCGCGCTGCGCGCGCGCCTACCTCGACAGCGAAGACGATTTTTCCTACGTTCCCTATGGGCTCGACGTGTTTGAAGGACTGGCCAAGGTCTGCAAGCAATTAAAGGCTTCGCTCGACAACGAGCATGCTCAGTCCAACGCTGACCTCGAAGCGTTTGCGCCGCTGCAGGGTGACACGCTGGTAGGCAAATTGATCACATCACTGTCTGCGAAGACGACGGCGGCCCAAATTGACGTGCTGGCTACGTTGACGCCTGACGAGCTGGCTCAGCACGTCGCTCTTGACAAAAGCCTGAAGGAGAACAACCCGAAGGAAAAAGCAACTCAAATGCGCCTGTGCGCGCGCCGCGTTGCAGCTATCGCGACGAATGCCACTAACAAAGGCGCACTGGTGGACCAAGTGATCGCGGCCAAGCTGCGCAGCTTGGCGGACAGTTACCGCACAGCGCAGGCGACGGCTGCGCTCGCGGCCAAGCAGTTCAAAGAAGGCGAGAACCTGTTGCCGGGTACCGGCGGCGTGATCTGGCGCGAACTCTTCGATGCCGCCCGCAAGTTCGCGGTCGAATCTCACCCAGATATGGCGTTCCCCGACCTGGGGGCTGAAGCGCCCTGTCCACTGTGCCAGCAACCTCTCGCCGAAGGCGCTGCGCGCATGCTGCGCTTCGAGACCTTCATTCAACAGGAGGCCGAGAAAACCTCGCAAGCGCGCCGAGTCGCGCTGTACGCCGAATACAAGCCGTTCATCGCACATGTGCTCACGCTGAATCTTGACGATGTGACGCATGGTGAGATCGAAGTCTTGGACCCGCAACTCGCTGCGGATGCCAAAGCATTCGAATCATTGCTGACAGTGCGCCAGGAAGCCATCAAGGCGGCGGTGATCTCGCACCAGTGGGACGGAATCGATCTACCCTTGATCAGCCCAGCTGCACGGCTCCAGGCTTTGGCCGACAAGCTGAACACCGAAGCCGAAACGTTGGAAAAGGCATCGGACGAAAACGCACGCGTGGTGCTGCAAAAGCAGTTTGGTGAAATCGATGCACGAGTCCGGCTTAGCCAGGTCAAGGCTTCCGTGATCAAAGCGGTCGCGAAACTCAGCCATCAATCGAAGCTCGTGAAGTGCCTGTCGGCCGTCAAGACCAACGCCATTTCCATAAAGGCCTCGGAGTTGGCCGAGAAGGTTGTCTCTAAGGAACTGGCCGAAGCCTTGAACCGCGAATTCAAAGCCTTGGGTGTCGGGATGCTGCGTGTTTCACTTCAGAGTCGGGCTGACAAGGGCAAGGCGTTGCACAAACTAAAACTGGAACTACCGCAGAGCCGCAGCCCCGGCGACATCTTGAGCGAGGGCGAACAGCGCGCAGTTGCAATTGGCGCCTTCTTGGCCGAAGTCGGGTTGAACGGCGGTAAGGGTGGCATCGTGTTCGATGATCCAGTGTCCTCACTCGATCATCGCCGTCGTGAGCGCGTGGCAAAGCGCTTGGCCATCGAAGCTGCGCAGCGCCAGGTGATCGTGTTCACCCATGACATCTATTTTCTGTGCCTTCTCGCGGAAGAAGCAAAGCTGGCCGGCGCGGCGATTGCCACGCAGAGCTTGACTCGGCGTGCCGAGGGATTTGGTGTCGCTCACCCAGACCTGCCGTTCGAGGGCAAGAATGCGAGCAAACGGATAGGCGCTCTTAAGGCGCAACACCAGATCATCGCCAAGCTGCACAAGGACGGTGAAGAACAAGAACACCGCAAGCAAACCGTCGATGCTTATTTCTGGCTGCGCACGGCTTGGGAGCGTGCTGTCGAAGAAGTGCTGCTACGCGATGTCATCCTGCGTTTTCGCAAAGGTGTGGAAACGCAGCGCTTGGCAGGTGTCGTGGTCGAAGACGGTGATTACGCCCAAGTGAATGCTGGCATGACGAAGTGTTCGAACTACGCACACGACAAAGCTCTATTAGGCGGTATTGCTGTCCCTGAGCCTGATGAACTACTCGCCGACATCAACGCATTGGATAGTTGGCGGCGAAGCGTCGATGAAAGAGGCAAGAAAACCGCACAGGAACGCAAGAAGTGAAGCAAATCAGTGGCGGCGGTTCCTGGGGCCATAGCCTCCGTCATCTCACAGGATGGACTAATTCTGGCCTTTCGAAGTGCGGACAGTTCAACCGTGCATGTTTGGTCAGACCTTCGGCTGTGCCGGTACTTCGGTCTGAGCGATGGATGGTGGTTGCGCGGGCAGGCGGCTGATGACACGGCCATCGCCAAGGAATCGCTCCAAAAGGAACTCGCTGCCATCCAGCGGTGTTCACTGTTGGCGGCGTAGCGGTCCGGTCTGACATTTTTTTCCATCGGACCGCCTTCGGCGTCGTGACCGCCGTCAACTTCCCTGATCGGTGCGGCGCTCAGGGGTGGAGGCGGGAATGGGGTGACTTTGTCTTGCTGCTTACACCGCTGGCCCGTTGGGAGGCCTTCGTTGGGATGGGCTGGGGTGAGGGGTTCGGGTGTGAGAAAACGGTGGTGCTGCGCGTGCCCTCACCCCAACCCTCTCCCAGAGGGAGAGGGAGTAAAGCGGGAACCTTCACCCCACCGGCAACTGCCCAAAATTCATCGCCGCCCCCGGCAACTCCTCAAACAAGCTCACCCCCTCCACATCCAGCTCGCCCGCATCGGTGGCCATGAGTTTTTGGGCCAGGGCGGCTTTGTCGGAGACTTCGAGCTTGCGGTAGATCTCTCGCAGGTGGTGGCGGGCGGTGGCGGGGGCGATGCCTAAGTCGCGGGCGATTTCCTTGTAGCTGGCGCCTTCGGAGAAGCGGTGGGCAATTTCAGCTTCGCGGGGGGACAGGCGGCCGCTGGCGGGCACGGGGCGCAGGTCCAGAAGGCGCAGGTCGCCGGCTTCGTGCATGCGCACGCTCAGGCGCTTGCCCTGGTAGGCGGTGCCGGCCTGCAGGTGGCGAATCAGCGGCTCGGGCAGCAGCGGGCCGCTCCACTGCGGCCACTCCAGGCGCAGGCCGGCGGTGAGCGCCTGGTCGGCCACGTAGAGCATGCCGCGCTGGTCCACCACGCCCAGGCAGGCACGGGCCGAGCTGCGGTTGGCGCGCACGCGCTCTAAGTGCAGCAGCCAGTTGGCGCTCAGGGCCGAAGTCAGGTGCGGCATCAAGAGCTGCATGGTCCGCCGCTCGTGTTCGGTGAAGGCGGGCTTGCCCTCCATGCGGTAGACCGACAAGAAGGCCATGAGGTTGAGCTCGGGCAGCAGCGTGACGGTGCAGAGGCAACTGGTGATGCCAAAGCGCGTCATGAGCGAGGCCAGGCCCGGCGAGGCCAGCAGGGCCTTGCGGCCGAAGTTGACGGTGGTGCCGGGCGCGGCCATGACGGCGTCGGCGATGGTGTCGTCTTCCTTGATGTCGTCCCAGAGGCTGGGGTAAAAGTCGGGCAGGTGGTAGGGCAGCGAGGCATTGATTTCCAGCTCGCCCACGGGCGGCTGCGAGGCCATGCCCCACCAGGCGGCGTCAAAGTCAAAGCGGGCGCTGACGGCGTCCAGCGCCAGGCGCTGGAAGTGCTGCATGGGCGCCATGTGGGCCAGGCGGTACAGCTCCAACAGGGTCTTGCCAAAGGTCTCGGTGTTCATGGTGGGGCGAAGGCTGGTGGGGGCCGCAGCCCCAGGGGTGCGCGCAGCCGTTGCCACATTGAACACGTTTTGCTCAAGCTCAGCCATTGGGACTGTCCCTTTGGTGTGCATCTTCAGCGCCAGAGCTTTTCTTCGGCATTGAAAGCCGCGCCGGGCAGCGGCCCGGGCTTCATGAAGGCCTTGAGCACATTGCCCATGATGGTGGACACCGGGTTGTCAAAGCCCCGGCAAGGCAGCGCGTGGCTCCAGGCAATGGAGCTGGGCGAGAACACCGCGCCGTTTTGCGGCGTGGTGAAGTACACCATGTCGCAGCGCACGCCGGGGTGCTGGGTGCCGCCCATGCCGGGGTGGTTGTACATGATCTCTTCCTGCACCAGGGGGTAGTTGTCGCTGAAACCGTCAGACGCCGCCAGCAGCTTGGCGTGCGGGGGTGAGCCGAGCGCCAGGTCGTAGCGGTCCACCTCCACGCCGGCCGCGCCGCCGCCGGCCAGGCCAAAGTCGCCAAACACTTCTTCGGGCACGCCCTCAAAAATCCAGGACACGCTTTTGTGCCAGGAGTCGGCCATGCGCCTGTAGGGCACGGACTCGTCCATGCCTTCGCTGGCAAAGCCGGTGCCCACCAGTTTTTGCGGAGCGCGCCCGCGGTGGCGCCACAGGCCGCTGCGCTCGCCGGTGCTGGCCAAGTAACCTTCACCCGGCCGCGCCTGCCAGGCGCGCGAACCGCTGTCGAGCTTGCGCACCTCCATGACCCAGGGCTCGTCGTCCCTGAAGCCCGTGACCCAGTAGTAGCCGTTGCCACTGAGGTACATGAGCCGCCCGCCCTGGGCCAGGTAGTCCTCGGTGCCGTCCATCATGCGTTCGGTGTAGTACTCGGCGTGCGTGCCATTGATGACGGCCTGGTAGGGCTTGAGCGCGTCCACGCCCTCGGCGTGCAGGTCAAAGTCGGTGAGGATCTCGTAGTCGATGTGCTGGCTTTCCAGCCAGGCCACGATGGACAGGTCCGCCGGGAACTGCCAGGGCCAGGCCACGCCGGGCATGCGGCACTTGGGCCGCATGTTGATGAGGGGCCGCCGCCACGAACTCAGGCTGCAGCCTTCGCCGCTGCGGTGGTGGTCGTAGGCGCTCAGGCCAAAGGGCAGGCCGTCGCGGTAGTAGTCCACATCGCTTTTCTGGAACACCGGCACCACCGAGGTGATGGACTGCACGGCGTTGACCTCAAAGGCCAGCTGCGCGTTGCCGTAAGCCAGGTAGCTGGCCGTAGGAATGAGCAGGGCTACGGCCGCTTTGGGCACGCGGGCGCGCACAAAAAAGGGCAGGTACTCCTCGGCGGCCTGCTCGCCAACGCCCGCCGTGAGCTTGAAGGCGTAGCAGCCGCTTTTCAGGTCTTCAGGAACCTGCCATTCAAAGGTGGGGTTCCAGCGGCAGTCGGTGAGCGCGTCGTCGTGAAACTCGATGGCGCCGTACTCCTGGGGCGCCAGCCGGTAGCTGTCGTTGCGGCCATTCCAGTTCCAGCCGGTCTGCCCGCGTATGGGGCGGTTAACGCCGTGCGCGTGCAGGCCGTGAGGGCCGGTGTCTTGCACTTCATCACCCACGCCCTGGTTGCTCAGGCCCAGGGAGGTGTCCCAATAGGCCAATGTCCCTGGGAGCACTTGGCCTTGCGCGAGTTGCTCGCGCTGGGCCGCAGAGGCGCTGAGCCACAACACGCCAGGCCGGTCTATCTTGCCGTTGAAGCACTGGCTCTGGAAGGCGCCACGCGCCGCGTTGTGCTCGTGGGCGGCGGCAATCAAAAAGCCGGCCTCGGCTTCTTGCGGCTTGACGCGCAGGCGCATCTGCACCTGCGAGCGCAGCTCTAGCGGCGTGACGCGCAGGGAGATGCGCGAGTTGTAGCGGTTGGCCACCGGCTGCTGGCTGACCCAGGCCTCGCCCGTGGCCGGGTCGTAGCCGGCGCTCACGGCCATCCACACATGGGGCCACAGCGGCACCTCGGTGGCCACGGCATCGACGCGCTGGCCGTCGCCCACCCACAGCTCCAGGTGACCGCTGGCATTGATGCCCAGCGCCAGGCCGCGTTGGCCGCTCACGTCCCAGCGGCCCAGAATCACTTGCCGGCCCGCAGTCGGCAGCGTGGGAAACACAAAAGCGTGCAGCGTGACCGGGCCTTGCGCCAGTGTCAGTCGGTTCTGCGGGTCGTCCACGTTCAGCCAGGCGCCTTGCTGCACGTACTGGCGCTCGGCCGGCCAGCTGCGGTTGATGCTGGACTCTTTCAATTCCTCCACAAAGCCCGGCCCCTCGGGGTGCTCGTCGCCGTGGATCAGGCGCACCAGTTGGGCCTTGAGCTCCTGGGCGCCCTCCAGGCTGGCAAAGGCCTGGATGCGCTGGCCCGCCTTGAGGCTGAGCGGGTCGGTGTAGCCGTGCAATCGAATCTGGGCCATGGTGAATCAACTCTCCAAAAGGTCTTGGCAACGCTTGAGGAAGACCGCGTGCGTGGCTTCTTCAATGCTCGAATAGGTCTTGTCGTCCACCACGCGGGGCGGCACACCGCGCTGGCCCGACAGGGCAATCAGCCGGTAGCTCTTGTAGGGCTGGTCCACCTGCAAGGCGTACTTGTCGGCGATGGCGGCAAAGCGAAAGTGATGCAGCAAGCGCGTGAGCGGCTCGCTGTGCTGGCCCCAGGGGCAGCGCTGGTGCTCGGCCAGCACCTCGGGGCTGACGAGCGGCTTGAGCTGCTCGCGCACACGCTGGTCGTGGCGGCGCAGGGCGATGGTGTTTTTGTCTGGCATCTCAATGGCCTCCTCGGGGGTGACTTCGCCGCCCGCCTGGGTGCGGGCGGCGCGGGCTTCGCTTTGCTTTTTCTCGCGCCAGGCGCGGAACTGCGCGCGCATGCCAAAGAGGCCCGCGCGGGTAAAGAGCACGGTGGCCAGCATCAGGCTGCCAATGAGCACCAGGCGCCAGGGGCCCCAGTCCACCAGCAGCTTGTCGACCACCACCACAATGAGCGTGCCCACCACCGCGCCTTCGGCCGTGCCCAGCCCGCCAATCACGATCATGGCCAGCAGCAGCAAGAGGTTGTCCAGGCCAAAGAGCGAGGGCGAGGCGCCCTGGAAATGGGCGCCGTAAAAACCGCCTATGGCCCCCAGCGCAATCGACGAGATAAGAAAGACCTGCAGCCGCGCCTGCGCCACATTCACGCCGCAGGCCTGGGCAAAAGCCTCGTGCTTTTCAGGCGCGCTGCGCAAGAGCCGGCCCAGGCGCTGGCCATTGACCGCGCGGTACAGCGCCAGGGCGCACAGCATCACAGCAAAGCAGGCCAGGTAGCCCAGCACCAGGGCGACGGTGGGGTCCAGGTCGGCGGGCAAGTAACGGTCGGCACCAAAGAGCCCGCCGGTGGCCGAGCCCAGGGCTTGGGACTGCACCACCGAGACCCGGCACAACTCGACCACGCCCATGGTGAGCAGCGCGTAGTAAAAGCCTTCGAGCCGCATGGCGGGCAGCGCGATCAAGAGGCCGAACACACCGCCGCTGGCCGCGCCCACCCCCACCATGCCCCACCAGGGCAGGCCGTGCTCAATGGACAGCCAGGCGCCGCTGTAGGCCCCCACGCCCACGATGGCCAGGCTCGCCAGCGAGAAGATGCCCGCCGTGCCGATGACCAGCATCCACACCAGGTTGATGGCGGCATACAGCGCAAAGATGGCGGCGGCCGACAGCAAGCTGCTGCTGTCCAGCGCCACGCCGGCCACGGGCGGCAGCACGGCCAGCAGCGACAGGCCGACCAGCCACCACAGCGGGCGTTTGTCCAGCAGCTTGACCTCACGCGAAAGGTCTTTGGCGTTGAAGCGGCCCTGCGTTTGCAGCAGCGTGCGGCGCGTGAAGGGGTAGCGCCAGCGCACCCAGGGGGACGTGGTGTGGGCGGGCCAGCGGGGCAGCCAGTGGCGCGCGCCGACCAGGTATTTGCGGGGGGAACTGGGGGAGGTCTTCATGGGGCTCATTCCCGCGAGTGGTCCAGCAGGCCGCCCAGGCCACGCGGGCGCCACAGCAGCAGCGCAATGATGAAAAGAAACTGGGTGATGAGCACGTACTGCCCGCCCAGCAAGGCGCCGGTGAGGGCCTCCACCACGCCGACCAGCGCGGCGGCCACCACCGCGCCGGGCACGGAGCCCAGGCCGCCGGCCAGCGCCACGATCAGGCCCTTGACCAGGGGCGTGGTGCCGGCGAAGGGACTCACAAAATAGGTCTGCGACAGCAGCACCGCCGCCAGCCCGGCCAGCGCGCCTGTGACGGCCATGACGGTGAGCGCCGTGCGCCGCACGCCAATGCCCACCAGGGCCGCGCCCTCGGGGTTTTGCATCATGGCGCGCACCTGCAGGCCCATGCGGCTGCGCGTCATCCACACCAGCGTCAGGCCCATGAGCACCAAGGCGCAGACGATGGCGCCGCCCTTGTCGGCCGGGATTTGCCAGCCCCCCAGATTCCAGGGCGCGGTGCCAAACAGCGGCGGCAGGCTTTTGGCGTTGGGGCCAAAGGCGGTCAGCAAGGCCTGCACGCCCAAGAGGCTGAGCGCCAGCGTGGCCACCAGGCTGCGCACCACGAAGTTGGGTTTGTCATGCAGCGGAATAAAGGCCACGCTGCAAATAAACAGCCCGCACAGCGCGCCCGACAGCAGACCGCCGCCCAGCACCGCCCAGGGCGCGGCGGACACCCATTGCGCCGTGGCCCAGGCGCCGTAGCCGGCCACGGCAAAGCTCAGGCCGTGCGCCATGTTGATCAGGCCCAGGCTGGCGAACACGATGGACACGCCCAGCGCAAGCAAGGCGTAGATGCAGCCCAGCGTCAAGGCCGTGAGCGCGATAAAACCCATGTCGATCTCCATCACGCGCTCCCTTTGAGTTGCCCGGCGTGCATGCCCAGCGTGCGGCTGACGCGGCCGCTGAGCAGCGCCAGGTTTTGCTCGGCAATCACCATGGCGCCCTGGCCAATGTCGATCTGCATGAGCGCGTCGACCACGGCGCGGCTGATCTTGGGCGCCAGACCCAGCGAAGGCTCGTCCACCAGATACAGCTTGGCCGGCGTCATGAGGCCGCGCGCCAGCGAGACCATGCGCCGCTCGCCGCCCGAGAGCGTGCCCACGGGCGAGGCCAGCAGCTTGCGCAGCGGCTCGAACACGGCCAGCAGGGCTTCCCGCCGTTCGCGGCGCTGGCGCCAGGCGGCGCTGGTGAAGGCGCCGCAGTCCAGGTGCTGCGCCACCGTCAGGCCCGGGAAAATGGCGTCGCCTTGCGGCATGTGGGCCAGACCCGCGCGCACGATGCGGTGCGTATTGCGCCCCACCGAGCCGCTGCGGCTGCCGCCCACCTCGCGACCGGCCAATTCAATCGAGCCGCGCTGCCAGTCCGTGAGGCCGCTGATGGCCCGGAACAGCGTGGACTTGCCGTGGCCGTTCAGGCCAATGAGTGCCACGCGCTCGCCGGCCTGCACCATGAAGTCGAGGTCGTGCAGCACGGTGAGCGGGCCGTAGCCGGCCGACAGGCCGGTGACCTTCAGCACGGGCGCGCTCATGCGGCCTCCACTTCGGCATGAGATGGGGATTCAGATTCAAAGTAAGCCGCGCGCACACGCGGCTCGTCAAACACGGCCTCGGGCTTGCCCTCGGCAATCAGCTCGCCCGCGTCCAGCACCACCACGCGGTGGGCCAGCGCCGCCAGCAGCTCCAGGCGGTGCTCCACCAGCAGCACGGCCATGCCCAGCTCCTGCGCGGCAAAGCGCAAGATGGCGTCGATGGCGTCGACCTCGGCGTTGATCAAGCCTGCGGCCGGCTCGTCCATCAGCAGCACTTTGGGCCGGCGCATCAGCAGGCAAGCCAGCAAGAGCCGCCGCCTGTCCAGTGCGCCCAGCGCCACGGCGGGCGTGGACCAGGGCACGGTGAGCCACACCTGGCGGGCCGCCCATTCGGCGTCGTGCGCGGTCAAAAAAGGCTTGAAGGCCTGGCGCGCAGCGCGGAACACCTCGCCCACGCTCAAGAGCTCGGGCACCACCGGGCTTTGGTAGGTGCGCGCCACGCCCAGGCGGGCGCGCTCGTGCAGGGGCAGCGCCGTGATGTCGCGCCCCTGCAAAAACACCTGGCCCTGGCTGGGCGCCAGGCGCCCGCTCAGGATTTCAAACAGCGTGGTCTTGCCCGCGCCGTTGGGGCCGACCACGCCCAGCACGTCGCCGGGCTGCACGGCCAGCGAAACATCTCGCAGCACCCTACGCGCCCCGAAGGACTTGCCCAGGTTCTGGCAATGGAACAAAGGAGCGCTCATGGTCAGGGCTTATTTCATCCAGGGGGCGGCAGCGAACTTGGACTCTTTGAGCGCGTCCGGCGAAATCGCCATGTGCTGCCCGCCTTGCACTTGCAGGAACAAATGCGCCACGCCTTCATCGACGTTCTTGACCTCCAGCGGGTAGTGCAGCGGCGCCTGGTTGTCGTTGTCGAAGCGGTAAAAGCCGTTCACGCCCTTGTAGGTGCCACGGCGGATCTCGGCATTCACCGCCGCAAAGTTCTCGGGCTCGGCCCGGCCCCAGGCCTGCGCCAGGATGTTGACCGTGTCGTAGCCGCCGCCCGTGTAGACGAGACCCATGGACTTGCCCTGGAGCTTGTATTCGTCGATGTAGAGTTTGCGAAAAGCCTTGCCTTGCGCCGTGGCGTTGACGCCGTAAACCGTGCCCCACACAAAGCCTTCGGCCGCAGGGCCGGCGAGTTGCAAGAACTCTGGCTGCGAAGGGCCGTACTGCAAATACACCAGCGCGCCGGGCACCGGGTTGGCGGCGAACTGCTTGGCAAAAGCGGCCAGCTCGGCGGCCACCCAGTGGTTGATCATGATCACGCCGGCGCCGGTTTTCTTGAGGTCCTGCAGCACAGGGCCCCAGTCCTGCACAGGGAACTGGATCTGCGTGACCTTGGCCACCTCGAACTTGCCACGCGCCTTGAACTGCGCCTCGGCCGCCTTGGTGATGGTCTGGGTGTAGGCGATCTGCTCGGTGACGATGTGCACCTTGCGGTTGGCCGGCTTCCAGGCGCCGCTGGCTTCGAGCTGCTCGCAAAAGAGGGGAAAGCCCGCACCGTAAAAAGTCTCAGGCGGGTCCACCTGGTAGATGTGGCCGTACTGCTTGGGGTTTTTGCGCACCAGTTCCAGCGAGGCGGCCTGCGTGTTGCCGTGCAGATAAGGCGCCTTGTAGTTGGCCACCGTGGTCATGGCCGGCACCGGGATCAGCACAAAGGGCGAGGCAATGGCGTGGACCTTGGCGTCCACCATCTTGCGAAAAGCCGCCTGCGTGCCCTCGGGGGTCATGATGTCGATGTCGACCACACGCAATTCAATCTGTCGGCCCTTGACGCCACCGGCCGCATTGAGCTGCTTGGCCGCCAGCTTGGCGCCCTGCAGGAAGTCGGCATGGTCGGCCACACCGGCCGGGCCGCTTTGCGCGATCGGCAGGCCGATGACGATGGGCTTGGCCTGGGCGAGTGCTAAGCCGGGTAAAACGCCAGCGGCGGCCGTAAGGCCCAGGCTCTTGATCAGAGTGCGGCGCTGGGCCGAGGGCTTGAAGTTGGGGTGCATGCGGTGTCTCCGTGTTGATGAGGTGCCGCAGTCTAGGAATTTGCCGGCCTTTGCAACACCGTCCAAAAGCACCAAGGGAATGCCCTTGCTGGTACAGATGCATCAGGGGCAAACCCGCAGCGGGCGCGCCGACTGCAGCGCTGCCAGTGAGAGAGCCTGATGCAAATGAACCATCCCTCACTGAACGAGGCTCATCTGAACGATTCGCAGAAAAGGTCGAGCTTCCTAGCATGGGCCGCAGTTGCACTCAGCTGTTTTCATCAGGCGGGTGCAGCGCTTTCATCAACGATCACCCGGAGACCTCTATGAACTTCATTTCCTCGCGCCTGAGCCACGCCCTGGCGCTGACCGGCCTGCTGCTGGGCAGCACTGTCAGCCACGCGCTCGAAGCCCACCCCGGCGACGCCGTGGCCCCACCGCCCGGCATGGGCCTGGTCGGCCTGTACTACATCCACAGTGACCTGGACACGCTGCGCGTCAAAGGCGAAGACGTGGCTGGCCCCAAGGCCAAGGTCGATGTGGGCTTGTTGCGCGTGCTCTACGCCACCAAGCTGGGTGACTGGCAAGTCAACCCGCAAATGGTGCTGCCTTACGGCAAGGTCGCTGGTGGCGGCACCTTGTCTGGCGTCGGCAGCGAAAGTGGCGTGGGCGATGTGAGCTTGCTGGCCTCAGTGATGCTGCGTCAAGACCCGGCCACGCGGACTTCGGTGTATGTGATGCCCGGTGTGGTGCTCAAGAACGGCGCCTATGACCCGGCCAAGCTGTCGATTGGCGAGAACCGCACCAAGATGCTGGTGCAGCTGGGCGCGCAGACCGGCATTGCCAAGGACTGGATCATCGACGGCTATGCCGACGTGACCACCTTTGGCAGCGACAGCCGCCACCTCGGCGGAGAAAGCAAGCAAAAGCCCTTGATCACGCTGCAAAGCTATTTGCGCTACGCGGCCGCCCCCGGCGTGGAACTGGCCGGCGGCCTGCGCCACTACCAAGGCGGCGAGAACCGCTATGGCGGTGTGGCCCAGGGCGACAGCCAAAACCGCACGGCCATGCTGCTGACCGGCTCGTACTGGGTGGACGGCAAGACCCAGTTGATGGCCAACTGGGGCAAGGACCTGAAGCAGAACAACGGCTTCAAGGTTTCGAACAACATCGAGCTGCGCGCGGTCCGCTTGTTCTGAACCTGGGCTGAAATTTCAGCCTTCAAACTTCAACCCTGAAACGCAAAAAGCCCAGTCGCAGGAATGGGCTTTTTGCTTGGGTGCGCAGGGTTAGCCCAGTTCCACCACCACCGGCACGTGGTCGCTGGGGCGCTCGTTCTTGCGTGGCGCCTTGTCGATCACGCAGCTTTTCACACTGGCCTTGAGCGGCTCGCTCACCAAAATATGGTCGATGCGCAGGCCGCGATTGCGGCGGAAAGCGAACTCCCGGTAGTCCCACCACGAATAGCTTTTCTCGGGTTGCTCAAAGAGCCTGAAAGCGTCGGTCAGCCCCATGTCCAGCAGGGCCTGAAAGTGCGCGCGCTCTTCGCTGGTGTGATGAATCGTCTCGCGCAGGCCTTCGGGGTCGTGCGTGTCGCGGTCGTCAAAAGTGATGTTGAAGTCACCCACCAGCACCAACTGCGGCGAGGCTGCAAGCTCTTGCGCCAGGTTGCTGCGCAGGCCGTCCAGCCACTGCATTTTGTAGGCAAATTTTTCGCTGCCCGGCTCATGCCCGTTGACGAAGTAACCGTTGACCAGCCGCAGCGCACCGCCTGGCGTGTCCAGCGTGGCGGACACCACGCGTGACTGCTCGTCGGCAAAGCCCGCGATGTTTTTCGTCACGTCGCGCAGCGGCAAGCGGCTCAAGATCGCGACCCCGTTGTAGGTCTTCTGGCCAAACACGGCGCAGTGTTCATAGCCTGCGGCGGTGATGGCATCAAGCGGAAATTTGTCGTCGCTCAGCTTGAGCTCTTGCAGGCACAGCGCATCGACCGGGTTGGCGGCCAGCCAGTCCAGCACTTGGGGCAGACGCACGGACAGGGAGTTGACGTTCCAGGTGGCGATTTTCATAAGCGTTTCAAAAGTCTCGAAAGTCTCACAGTTCAAGGCCTGCAAGCAGGCGTGTCAGTTCAGCCGCTGGGATGTCGCGGCAGCCTGTGGTGTTTTGACCTGCCCAGAGGGTGGAGAAATCGTCGCGCCCCAGCTTTTCAGCAGCGGCTTTGAGCGGGAGCAGGGCCGCTGTGGCCAGCGGGAAAGCGGGCGCTGCATCGCTCATCGGCCCAAGCTCAGTCATCAGCCGGTTGCAGATGCCGCGCGCCGGCCGGCCGGTGAGCAAGTTGGTCAGCGCGGTGTGCTGGGCGCGCTCGCTCTGCAGCGCTGCGCGATGCAAAGGGCTGGTGCTGGCTTCAGGGCAGAGCAAGTAAGCAGTGCCCACTTGCACGCCAGCGGCGCCCAAGGCCATCGCCGCTTTGACGCCAGCGGCGTCCGCAATGCCGCCTGCCGCGATGACGGGAACCCTCACGGCTTGAATGATTTGCGGCAGCAGCGCAAAAGTGCCGACCTGGCTGTTGAGGTCCTGGCTCAGGAACATGCCGCGATGGCCGCCCGCCTCCAGGCCCTGCGCAATGATGGCGTCGGCCCCATGGGCTTGAAGCCAGCGCGCCTCGGCCACGGTGGTCGCTGACGACAGCACCTTGGCGCCCCATGCCTTCACGCGCTGCAGCAAGTCTGGTGCGGGCAAACCAAAGTGAAAGCTGACCACGGGTGGCCTGAACTCGTCCAGCACATTGGCAAAGGCCTGGCTGAAGGGCGCACGGCCTGCAGCGGGGCTGGTGTCGGGCGTCAAGCCAAATTCAGCGTAGCAGGGCGCCAGCGCGGCGCGCCAACGCGCCTCCTGAGCCGCATCAGGCACAGGTGCGACGTGGCAGAAAAAGTTGACGTTATAGGGCTGGCTCGTTTGGGCCCTGAGGGTCATGAGTTCAGCGCGCAGGGTGTCGGGCGTGAGCGTGGCGCAGGGCAGGGAGCCCAGGCCGCCCGCGTTGGACACGGCAACTGCCAAGGCGTGGTTTTGAACGCCGGCCATAGGGGCCTGGATCACCGGCAGGGTGATGCCCAGCAGTTGCTGCAGGCTCATGAAGGTATTTTTTGCAGGGTCACAAAGCTAAAGGGCAAGCCCTTGCTGGAGACATAAGATGTGCGAACGCTTTCCTGCCATTGCGGCCCCAGGGTCGGGGCAAATGCATCGCCCTCAAAGTCCTGTGCAATCTCGGTGACTTCAATTCGCTCGGCCAATGGCTCGGCTTGTGCATAAATTTGTGCACCACCAATGACCCACACTTCTTCGCTCTGGGCGCATTGCGCCAGCGCGTCTTCCAGGCTGGTGGCGGTTTGTGCGCCCTCGGCTCGCCAGTCGGCTTGGCGCGTGATGACGATGTTGCTGCGGCCCGGCAGCGGGCGAAATCGCGGCGGCAATGAGTCCCAGGTCTTGCGCCCCATGATGACCGGCCAGCCTTGCGTGAGTTGCTTGAAATGAGCCAGGTCTTCAGGCAAATGCCAGGGCATGGCGTTGTCCTTGCCGATCACGCCATTGGCGGCGCGGGCGAAGATCAGCTTGATCACAGTCACACGGCTACTGGCGCTTTGATCGCCGGATGATGCTGGTAGTCGTTGAACTCGAAGTCCTCGAACTCGTACTCAAAAATCGATGCCGGCCGGCGCTTGATGTTCAGCGTGGGGTAGGGCAGGGGCTCACGGCTTAATTGCAGCGCGACTTGCTCGGCGTGATTGCTGTAGATGTGGCAATCGCCACCAGTCCATATGAAGTCGCCCACGTCGAGGTCGCATTGCTGCGCCACCAAGTGCGTGAGCAGGGCGTAGCTGGCGATGTTGAAGGGCACGCCCAAAAAGATATCGGCGCTGCGCTGGTAGAGCTGGCAACTGAGTTTGCCGCGCTGGCCAGGTGCTTCAGCCGGGGCCACGTAAAACTGAAAAAACGCGTGGCAGGGCATGAGCGCCATCTTGGACAAGTCGGCCACGTTCCAGGCACTCACGATGATGCGGCGCGAGTCCGGGTTGGTCTTGAGTGTCTTGATGACTTCAGTAATCTGGTCAATGTGCCCGCCGTCTGGCGTGGGCCAGCTGCGCCACTGCACGCCGTACACGGGGCCGAGGTCGCCGTCTTTGCGGGCCCATTCGTCCCAGATGGTGACGCCGCGCGCCTTGAGCCAGTTGTTGTCGCTCGAACCCTGCAAAAACCAGAGCAGCTCTTGCACGATGGACTTGAGGTGGACCTTCTTGGTCGTGACCAGCGGAAAGCCTTCGTTCAAGTCAAAACGCATCTGGTAGCCGAACACGCTTTTGGTGCCGGTGCCGGTGCGGTCGGCCTTGAAGACGCCTTGCGCATCCACATGGCGCATGAAGTCTTCGTATTGGCGGCGGATGGGTCGTGAGGCTTCTGACATGGCGATGAATTATGCCCGGAGCACCCGGCCCGGATTGAGCGTGCCCTGGGGGTCCAGCGCGGTCTTCATGGCGCGCATCATGCCAAGTGCCACTGGGGATTTGTGCAGTTCGAGCTTGTCAACTTTCAAGCTGCCCACGCCATGCTCGGCTGAAATCGAGCCGCCAAACGCATCGACCGATTCATAGACCAGCGAGTTGACGCGCTCTTCCTGCTCGCGCAAGAAAGCAGCGGCATCACCACCGGCCGGCGCCTGCACGTTGTAATGCAGGTTGCCGTCGCCCAGGTGGCCAAAGTTGACCAAGCGCACGCCCGGGATTTCCTTTTGCAGCAGCGCGTCCGTCGCGCGCACAAAGTCGGGGATGCGCGAGACCGCCACCGAGATATCGTGCTTGATGTTCAGGCCTTCTTCAGCCTGCGCCAGCGGAATGCTTTCGCGCACATGCCAGAGCTGCTTGGCCTGGCTCAGGTTCTCGGCCACCACGGCGTCTTGCACGCAGCCGCTGTCGATGGCGGCTTCCAGCAAGCGCTCGAACTGCTCGCGCGCATGGCTTTCGCTCTCGTGGTCCGAGCATTCGAGCAGCACACAGAATGCGGCGCTTTCAGCAAACGGAACTTTGAGCTGTGTGAAGTGCTTAACCACCAGGCTGAGCGCGAACTGGCCCATGACCTCAAAGCCGGTAAGGCCCGCGCCCAGGTGCTGATGCGTCAGCGCCAGGAGGCGCACCGCGTCGTCCATGCTGCTAAGTGCGGCCCAGGCCGTCAGGCGTGCGGCCGGCTGCGGGTAGAGCTTGAGCGTGGCAGCGGTGATGATGCCCAGCGTGCCTTCACTGCCAATGAACACATCGCGCAAGTCGTAACCCGTGTTGTCCTTGCGCAGGCCTGAGAGGCCGTGCCAGATCTCGCCTTGCGCGGTGACCACTTCAAGGCCCAGGCATAAATCGCGCGCATTGCCGTAGCGCAGCACTTGCGTCCCGCCGGCATTCGTCGCCAGGTTGCCGCCTATGGTGCAACTGCCTTCAGCCGCCAGACTGAGCGGGAACAAAAAGCCGGCGTCTCGCGCGGCGTCTTGCACGTTTTGCAGCACGCAGCCGGCTTCGGCGGTCAGCGTCAAGTTGGCGGCGTCGATGCCGCGCACGGCGCGCATGCGCTGCAGGCTGAGCACGACTTGCTTGCCGCTGCCGTCAGGCGTGGAGCCGACCACCAGGCCCGTGTTGCCACCTTGCGGCACCAGGCTGGTGCCCGCTGCCGCGCAGGTTTTCACGACCTCAGCGACTTCTTGCGCAGAGCCCGGCCGGACCACGGCCAGGGCTCTGCCGCTGGCGCGCTTGCGCCAGTCGGTCTCGTAAGCGCTCAGGTCGCCGCCCTGCAGCACATGCTCTGCGCCGCAAATACTGCGCAGGGTTTGCAGCAGCGTTTCGCTCATGCTGTAGCGGCGGCGTCTTGTTTTTTCAAGCGAATGCGCACGTGCATGGCGCAGGCCGTGAACAGCAGCAAGCACAGCACGACCTCGGCAAAGGCGAGTAGGTTGCCCGGCGCCTTGTCGCTCCAGGCGCGCACCACGCCTTCTGTGAAGTACAGCCACACCAACAGGCTCAGCCAGCGGTAGGTGTACATGCGGTTTTTCAGCACGCCAGCCAGTGGCAGCACCAGCGGCAGCACCTTCAGGGCCAGCAGCGAGCCGCCGGGGCGGATGGGCGCGAGCCACATTTCCCAGGCCAGGCCCAGGGCAATCAGCCCGGCCAAACTGCCGGTAGCCAGCCAGCGGGTGATGTCGATTTGCCGGGTTTTATTCATGCGGTGGCATGATACCGGGATGAATGTGCATCAGTTTTTCAAGGACTTCTCAGAGGCGCTTGCCCACTTTCCCTGGCGCGATACGGCGGCCACCTTGCGCGCCCGCTTTCGTGACGACCACATGGGCTTGACCGCCAGCAGCCTGACCTTCACCACCACCATTGCCCTGGTGCCATTCGTCACGGTGGCGCTGGCCATCTTCACGGCTTTTCCCATGTTTGCCAAATTGCAAGGCGCGGTGCAGATATGGCTGGTCGAAAGCCTGATCCCCGACAACATTGCGCGGCAGGTGCTGGGCTACCTCACGCAGTTTTCACGGCAGGCCAACCGCCTGGGCGTGGCTGGTCTGGCAGTGCTGGTGGTCACGGCCATTGCCTTGATCCTCACCATTGACCGCACGCTCAATGGCATCTGGCGCGTGCGCAAGCCGCGTCCTTTTGCCCAGCGTATTCTCATTTACTGGGCTGCCATCACGCTGGGCCCGCTGCTGCTGGGGGCCAGCTTGGCCGCGACGTCCTACCTCCTGCCCATCACACGCGGTGCGGCAGGCGCGCCCTCCGAGTTGCTTCAATTTGCCATCGACACGCTCGAGTTTTTGGCCTTGGCAGGCGGCATGGCCGCGCTCTACCACTACATGCCCAACACCTACGTGAAGTGGGCACACGCCTGGACGGGCGGCGTCTTTGTGGCGGTGGGCATTGCGGCCGCTAAAAAGCTGCTGGCCTTGTACCTGGGCAAGGTGCCGACCTACTCAGTGGTGTATGGAGCTTTTGCCACGCTACCCATCTTGCTGGTCTGGATTTATGTGGCTTGGGTGATCGTGCTCATGGGCGCAGTGATCACTGCGTATTTGCCCAGCTTGCTGGCCGGCGTGCCGCGCCGGGCGGCGCAGCATGGCTGGCATTTTCAGTTGGCGTTGGAACTGCTGGAGGTGCTGGACAAACGCCGGCAGACGGCCCTGCACGGCGAGTCTGCCTCAGGCCTGGCCGCTGCGCTGCGGGTTGATTTGCTGCAACTCGAGCCGGTCTTGCAGGCGCTGCTGACGTTGAACTGGATTGGCCAGCTGGCCGACCAGGAAGGCGACAAGGAGCCGCGCTACGTGCTGCTGGCCGACCCGGACCGCACCTTGATTGAACCCCTCGTCAGCCGCTTGCTGCTGGAGCCGACAGCTGCCACTGCCAAGCTGAACGCCCGCGCCGGTTGGTCCAGCATGTCCTTGCGCGCCGTCCTTCAAAACGCTTGACTTGGGGCCCAGCAGATCAGAACTTGATCTTGCCCGTCCAGATGTCCTTGTACATCACCCAGTCGCCCATGAAGCTGTAAAGCGGCTGCTTGAAGGAGGCAGGCTTGTTCTTTTCAAATCCGAAGTGTCCCAGCCACGCAAAGCCATAGCCGCAAAGCAGGCCGTACAGCAAGTACTGAGGCCTGCCGGTGGCCAGCAGCATCACCAAGCAGGTCAGTGCCAGAGTGGAACCGACGAAGTGCAGTCGTCTGCAGGTGCGGTTGCTATGCTCAGTCAAGTAAAAAGGGTAGAACGCTGAAAAGCTGGCAAAGCGCCCTGCAGGCCCTGATGTTTTTGATGTGCTCATACCTTGTCTCTCGTCCGTAGAATTATTCGGTGGTTCGGACATGATCCGACAATCACCCTTCAATAGCCACGTCACTTTCCCTTATGGATTCGCCTTCACTTGATGCCCCTTCCGATGCCGCTTCAGATGCGACCGCGCTGCGTTGGGTGGTCTGCCTGTGCGCGGCATGGTGCGGTGTGTGCCGCGACTACGCCGGTATTTTTGAAGCCTTGCGCGCTGCCAACCCGGCGCTGGAGTTTGTCTGGGTCGATGTCGAGGACGAAGCAGATTGGTTGGGTGACCTGGACATCGAGACCTTCCCCACACTGGTGGTGGCCGATGCCAGCCAAGTGCGTTTTGCCGGGCCCATGCTGCCCAAGGCTGAAGCCTTGCAGCGCTTGCTGCAGTCGCTGCAAGAAGGTGGCCCGGCGGTGAAAGACCCGATCTGGCAGCCCCTGCTCACGCATTTGCAGCGCGGCAAGTTTTGAGTTTCAGTTCCGCAAGAAGTCTTTGATCGCCTGCAGCGTCGCCTCGGGCGCCTCGGTCATTTGATGGTGGCCCACCGGCAGACTTTGTACTTCCAGCTTTTTGCCCGCCACCTTGCCGGCTTCAATCAGGGCTTGCGCCGCCTTGGACTGCGTCATCTGGTCTTGTGCGCCCAGCACAAAAAGCACCGGGCAGGTCACTCGCGCCATCGCCTCCAGTCCCCCCGCATAGTCATTGCAGGCCTGAAAGCCGCGGTGAAACACATTCACCGCCCTGTTGCTCGCCAGCACGCGCCGGCCCAGCGCCAGGCTGGCGCCATACACCCAGGTGCCGGGCCCCAATGACGAGGGCGGCGGTGCCAGCGTGCTGCGTGAAAACACATTGATCATGTGCAGCGCCTTCATCGGCTCGTTCAGCGCCGCCTCCAGCAAAGCGGGTGAAACTTTCATGGGAAACGCCGTGCCCACCAGCACGAGATGGCTGACGCGTGCGCCCAGTTGTGCGGCGGCTTCCAAGGCGATGAGCGAGCCCCAACTGTGACCGATCAAGGCCGCTTGCTTGACACCCGCCGCATCCATCAGCGCGGCGACAAAGCCTGCAGCTTCTTCCACACTTGAAGGCGCTTGCCCTGCGCTTCGGCAATGGCCGGGCAAATCGACTGCCAGCACGTTCCAGCCGTGGTGCGCCAGGTAGCGGCTTTGCAGGCCCCAGACGCTGTGGTCGTTGAGCACGCCATGCAGCAGCACGGCGGTGGGTTTGGCGGTGTCGAAGGGCTTGCCGCCTGTGTAGCAATACGTGTTGGCGCCGCTGACTTGGAGTTCCATGCTCAAGCCCCCGCTTTCTCGGCCACCTTCAGTGCGCGCTTCAGGTCTTCAATCAAGTCGTCCGGGTCTTCCAGCCCGATGGACAAGCGAATCGTGCCCTGCGTGATGCCGCCTGCCGCCAGCGCCTCGTCGCTCATGCGGAAATGCGTGGTGCTGGCCGGGTGAATCACCAAGCTGCGGCAGTCCCCCACATTGGCCAGGTGGCTGAAGACCTTGAGCGATTCGACAAAGGCCTGGCCTTGCTTGCGCGAGCCTTTTAGGTCAAAGCTGAAGACCGAGCCCGCACCGCGCGGCAGCAGGCGCTGTGCCAGCGCATGGCTGGGGTGGCTTTCGAGCATGGGGTGGCCGACGCGGCTGACCAAGGGCTGCGCCGCCAAAAATGCAACGACTTTCTCGGTATTGCTCATGTGCCGCGCCATGCGCAGCGGCAGGGTTTCGATGCCTTGCAAAATCAGCCAGGCGCTGTGCGGGCTCATGCAGGCGCCAAAGTCGCGCAGGCCTTCACGGCGCGCGCGCAACAAGAAGGCGCCTACCGTGCTTTCTTCGGTGAACACCATGTTGTGAAAGCCTTCGTAGGCTTCGCTCAATTCGGCAAATTTGCCGGAGGCGTCCCAGTCAAAAGCGCCGCTGTCCACCACCAGCCCGCCAATCACCGTGCCATGGCCCGACAAGAATTTGGTGGCCGAGTGGTAGACGAGGTCGGCGCCGAAATCAAAGGGCTTCATGAGCCAAGGCGAGGTGAGGGTGGAGTCCACCAGGAGCGGCACACGCGCCTCATGCGCGATGTCAGCCACCGCCGGAATGTCCAGCACGTCCAGGCCAGGGTTGCCCACCGTCTCGCCAAAGAAGAGCTTGGTGTTGGGCCGCACGGCGGCGCGCCAGCCGTCCAGGTCGCCTGGGCGCACAAAGGTGGTGTCAATGCCGAAACGGCGCAGTGTGTAATGCAGCAGGTTTTGCGAGCCGCCATACAGCGCCGTGCTGGCCACGATGTGCGAGCCCGCGCCCATGAGCGTGGCCACTGAAAGGTGCAGTGCGGCCTGGCCGCTGGCCGTCGATATGGCGCCTATGCCGCCTTCTAGCGCGGCAATACGCTGTTCCAGCACGGCATTGGTCGGGTTGCTGATGCGGGAATACACATGGCCCGCGCGTTCCAGGTTGAACAGGCTGGCGGCGTGCTCGCTGGATTCAAATACGAAAGAGGTGCTGAGGTGAATTGGCACGGCGCGGGCGCCGGTGGCCGGGTCGGGGGCAGCGCCGGCGTGCAGCGCGAGGGTGTCAAATCCAGGGTCGGAGTAGCCGGGCATGAAAGTCTTCCTTTTTCTTGTGGCCACGGGCGGCGCAAGCCGGTGGTTTGCGGCCTGATTGTGGGCTATATTGACAGTCAGAATTGAGGAGACAGATCATGCAAGTTGCCGACATCCTGCGCGTCAAGGGGAACACCCTTTACACCGTTCAGCCGGATGAGCTGTTGGCTCACGCCACCCAAACCATGGCTGACAAGGACATCGGTTCTTTGGTCGTGATGGATCGTGGCGAACTGGTGGGCATGCTGACCTTTCGCGAGGTCATTCAATGCATCGTCAAAAACGGCGGCGAGATCGGCGATGCGCCGGTGCGCAAAGCCATGGACGCCCAGCCGCTCACCTGCACCTCAACCACCGAGATTGACGACGTGCGCCGCATGATGCTCGAGCGACACGCCCGTTACATGCCAGTGGTGGACGACAAAATGCTGATGGGCGTCATCAGCTTTTACGACGTGGCCAAGGCTGTGGTCGACAGCCAGAACTTCGAAAACAAGATGCTCAAGGCCTACATCCGCGACTGGCCGGCCGAGGACGAAGCCCGGCAAGGCTGAGTCGGTAAGGACCCAGGTGCCGCCTCAGGGATAATTCCTGCCCATGAGCGGCAACACCTTCGGACAACTTTTCGCAGTCACCAACTTTGGTGAATCCCACGGCCCGGCCATTGGCTGCGTGATTGACGGCTGCCCGCCGGGCATGGTCTTGAGCGAGGCGGACATCCAGCCCGATCTGGACCGCCGCCGCCCCGGCACCAGCCGGCACGTGACGCAGCGCAACGAACCGGACGCGGTCGAAATCCTCTCTGGCGTGTACGAGGGCAAGACCACCGGCACGCCGATCTGCCTGCTCATCAAGAACACCGACCAGCGCAGCAAGGACTACGGCAACATCCTGGAGACCTTCAGGCCAGGCCACGCCGACTACACCTACCTGCACAAATACGGCCTGCGCGACCCGCGCGGTGGCGGCCGGTCTTCAGCCCGGCTGACGGCGCCCATGGTGGCGGCCGGCGCGGTGGCCAAGAAGTGGCTGGCCGCCCAGTACGGCACGCGCTTTTACGGCTGCATGACGCAAGTCGGCGACGTGACCGTGCCCTTTGAAGACTGGGCGCATGTGCCCAACAACCCGTTTTTCGCACCCTGCGGCGATGTGTCGGCGCTGGAGGCCTACATGGACGCGCTGCGCAAGTCGGGCGACTCCTGCGGCGCGCGCATCCGCGTGGTGGCCACCGGGATGCCGGTGGGCCTGGGCCAGCCGCTGTTTGACAAGCTCGATGCCGACATTGCCTACGCCATGATGGGTATCAACGCTGTCAAGGGCGTGGAGATCGGCGCAGGCTTTGCCAGCGTGACGCAGCGCGGCACCACGCATGGCGATGCGCTGTCGCCCCAAGGATTCAAAAGCAATAACGCCGGCGGTGTGCTCGGCGGCATCAGCACCGGGCAAGACCTGGATGTGTCGATTGCCATCAAGCCGACGAGTTCCATCATTTCGCCGCGCGAGTCGATTGACGTGGCCGGGCAGAGCACCAGTGTGGTGACCAAGGGCCGGCACGACCCCTGCGTGGGCATTCGCGCCACGCCGATTGCCGAGGCCATGCTGGCGCTGGTGGTCATCGAGCATGCGCTGCAACACCGCGCGCAGTGCGCCGACGTGCGCATTGACACGCCGCAGATTGCCGGCTCTGCTGGTTCTGTCTAAAGCATCGGGGTGACAAGCCGCCGGCAACTGCTGCCCTTTGCTGCCCTGTCGGCCAGCTATTTCGCGCACATTGGTTTTTTCAATCCTTATTTGCCGCTCTGGCTCAAGGACTTGGGCCTGAGCATTTTTGCCATCAGCCTGCTGGTGTCGGTGCAAGCGGCCACGCGACTCTTTGCGCCTTACGGCTGGGGCTGGCTGAGCGACCACACCGGCGAGCGCATCAAGCTGCTGCGCTACAGCGCTTGCGCGGCCTTGGTGGCCTCTGCCGGCCTGTGGCTTGACTGGGGCGTCAACTGGCTTTTCGTCGTGCTGCTCGTGATGTTCACGCACACCAGCGCCATGATGCCCATGAGTGAAGCGGCCATGGCCCACCTGGTCACCAAGGCTGGCGTGTTTGACACCCGGCGTTACGGCCGTGTGCGCTTGTGGGGTTCGCTGGGGTTTTTGGTCACGGTGCTGGCAGCCGGCGCCTGGTTTGAAAAAGACGGCATGCGGCAGTTCCCGGCCTGGACCTTCTTCACCATGGCGGCCGTTGCGGTCAGTGTCTGGCTCTTGCCCAACCTCAAAGAAGCCGTGCCCACGCATGAAGAGCGCGTGAGCGTGATGCCGGTGCTGCGCCAGCGCGCCGTGCAGTGGTTTTTTGCGGCGGCGTTTTTCCATGTGCTGTCGCACATCGGCATCTACGTGTTCTTTTCGCTCTACCTTGACGCGCTGGGTTACAGCAAAACCATGATCGGCTTGCTGTGGGCGCTGTCCATCGTGCTGGAGATCGCCTGGTTTTTCACGCAGTCGCGCTGGTTGCCGCTGCTCAGCCTGCCCGCCTGGCTGGTGCTGTGCTCAGCGGCCATGGTGCTGCGCATGGGCATCACGGCGCAGGCCGCGCACGTGTTGCTGTTGCTTTTGTTTGCGCAGGTGCTGCACGCGCTGACTTTTGCCACGCACCACACGGTGTGCATTGCATTGCTGTCGCAGCATTTCACCGGCCGCTTGCGCGGGCGCGGCCAGGCCCTTTACACCGTGGTGGCCTACGGTTTTCCGGGGGTACTGGGCGGCGTGGCGGGTGGTTTGCTCAGCACCCACTTCGGACTGGCCAGCGTGTACTGGGCTTGCACGCTCACCAGCTTATTGGCTGTGGTCGCGGCGCTAGGGGCCTGGCGCCACCATCGCGGTGGGCGCAGCCTGGCTTGAGCTGGTTGTAGGCTGGGTATGCCCGGCGTCGGGCGCAGGCTCTGATGGTGCCTTCACCAGGGTCTTGTTCATCCACTGGCGCAGCTCATTCCACATCTGCCGCATCTCGACATCTCGGGGCGTCTTGAGCGCGCTGGACAACTCGATGGTGACGACTGGCACGCCTTTGTGAACGCCGCTGTAGTTGCCCAGCGAGCCCGGAAAAATTCCCACCTGGTCCAGGTAGAGCCGGCCCAGGCGCGGGGGCGGCATGTGCGGCCCATCGAAGTCGAGCACACCATAAGGCGCGTGGATGCTGACCACCAAGTCCGGCTTCATGCGCTCGATCTCAGCGTGCAGAAAGCGTGACTCTGGCTCTGACAGAGCCTTGGGCCCTGGCCAGCGGCGCGGGTCTTTTTTCACGCGCTGCTCCCAATAAATTTTGGTTTCTCGATCCCAGTTGGGCGTGGGAAAGTTGCGGTTCAGGTCCACGCCCCGGGCGTTGACGCGCGTAGGGCGCCTGGCCAGAAGCCCGTCCGGGTTCAGCACCGGAATGAAGCGCCATTGCGTCGCAGCTTCATTCCCTCTTGCCGCCTGCTCACGCTGGGCCTGGGCAATCCAATGCAGGGCCAAAGACGTCGCCGACATCTCGTCGCCATGAATGCCGCCCACCACCAAAACCTGCAACTGCGGCCGCGCTGGCACAAGGTCGCGTACCCAGATCGGGCGGCCCTGCACCGACCGCGCGCCGCTGTCTTTGAGCTGGGCGGCCTCGCAAAGTGGTTTGCCCACGTTGGGCAGGCGTGGCAGCAGTTGATCGCAGTCGACGACCGGAGAGGCTGTGGAGAGCCTTGGCAGCGCAAAGGTCAGGACGAGTAAAAAGAAAAAACGAGTCTTGAAATGCATACCAAAGTTTAACTTTGGCCCCGGATCAATCTGCCAGTGCTGCGTCCAGTTCGCGCCACTGGCCGGGCGCCGTGCCGTCCAGGGCATAAGGGCCGATGGCTGCGCGCACCAGACGCAAGGTCGGCAAGCCCACGGCTGCCGTCATACGCCGCACTTGGCGGTTGCGCCCTTCGCGAATGCTCAGGGCCAGCCAGGCCGTGGGCTTGTCAGCACGCACGCGTATGGGTGGGTCGCGTGCCCACAGGCCAGCGGGCTCGGGCATCTCTTCAGCGCGTGCGGGCAACGTCATGCCGTCGTTCAACTGCACGCCGCGTCGCAAGGCGGCCAGGGCTTCGGCAGTCGGTGTGCCTTCCACCTGCACCCAGTACGTCTTCTCCATCTTGTAGCGCGGGTCGGCAATGCGTGCTTGCAAGCGGCCGTCATTGGTGAGCAGCAGCAGGCCTTCGCTGTCGGCGTCCAGCCGACCGGCCACATAGACGCCGGGCAGGTCTATGAAGTCCCGCAAGCCTTGCCACTTGCCTTCGGGCGTGAACTGGCTCAGCACGCCGTAGGGCTTGTTGAAAAGGATCAGGCGGGTGGGCATGGTTGAAGGGCTGAGGTCTGAGTGGCTGTGTGTCTGAAGGGCGGCGCAGCATAGCACCCGTGTCCCTGAGTTTCAGGCAATCCACCGTTGTCAGTCGTGCGGCTTTCTGGCATGTTCAAGGTAAGCCCGAGTTTTCTCAAAGGAGCCGCACCATGACTTCACACAGCTTGGTTGACCCGCGCCGGATGCGCTTGCCCATTGCCAATATGCACGCCGTGTACGACCCCGGCGAAGTCGAGCGCAAGCTCAGCCAACTCAAAGACAGCGGCCAGCAGCGCGAGCGCGAGTCGCTGTGCAAAACCTACGAGCGCATGCTGCACGCCGGCCCGGAGCGCTTTTCCGTCAAGCCCTCGGGCCTGCCTGAAATGGACGAGCTCTATGACGCGCTGCCCAACTTTGGTCCGGTGCTGGATGAGGTGAAACGCCACCTCGCACTGGCCCAGGACAGCCGCGACCCGCCCGACCTCACGCCCATCTTGCTGCTCGGCCCGCCCGGTGCGGGCAAGACGCACTTTGCCCGGCAAATTGCCGAGCTGCTGGGCACCGGCATGACGCTGGTGCCCATGAGCTCGATGACCGCTGGCTGGCTGCTGTCGGGCTCGTCGTCTCAATGGAAGGGTGCAAGGCCGGGCAAGGTATTCGAAGCGCTGGTCGAAGGCAAATACGCCAACCCGGTGATCGTGGTCGATGAGATCGACAAGGCCAGCACTGACGCGCAGTACGACCCCCTGGGCGCGCTCTACAGCCTGCTGGAGCATGACACGGCGCAGAGCTTTACCGACGAATTCGCGGAGGTCGCGATTGACGCCAGCCAGGTGAACTGGTTCACCACCGCCAACGATGAACGCGGCATTCCGGCGCCCATCTTGAACCGCATGAACGTCTTTTCCGTCGAGGCGCCCAGCCCGGAGGCTGCGCGCAAGATTGCTGGGCGCCTGTACCGCAGCATCTTGTCTGAACACGACTGGGGCCAACGCTTTGACCCGGTGCCCGCCGACGACGTGCTGGACTGCCTGATGCAAATGCCACCGCGCGAAATGCGTCGTGCCTGGATGACGGGGCTGGGCAACGCTCGCCTTAAAGGCCGCTTTAACGTGATGTGCGAAGACTTGCCACTGGCCCAGGCTGCGAAATCAAAGATAGGCTTTTTAGCCAGCTAAAGAGTGACCAGCGCGCGAGCCGCTTGCCCGGCCTCAGAAAGGCTTGCGAAAGGCAAAGTTTTGCAGGACCTGCACGTGCAGCCATTCAGACATCGGCTGCCACAGCGCAACAGAACGAAAAGACCATTCGGTCAGCAGCGCCAGAACGCGGTCGCCGGCCCACAGCTTGGCTTGCAAGCTTTGCTGATAGCCCGCCGAGTCCAGAAACGGGCTGGCGTTGCTGGCCGACACCAGCACCAACAGCGCCAGCAGGCCCGCGATAGTCCGGCGCCGCGTGCGCTCCTTCAGGCCCGGCACCAGGTTGGCAGTGAGCTGGGCCAGATTCACGAGGCCAAAGAACAAGGAAAAACCCAGCGTGAGCGGTGGAATGATGAGGTTGCGAAAGCCGTTGTCCAACAGCGTTTGCGTCGGCTGCTGCATGGCAAAGGCTGATGGGCCCTGTATCCCCGGCAAAGCTGCCCAGGTCGATAATTGCAAGGCCCGTTGATCAATGTAAAGACTGGCCGCCGGAAACAAAGCCGTTGTCAGCTGCCCTTCGGCTGCGCTTGGCCGACCTTGGAGCAGGGCAGCGCCGCTCAATGTGGTCAGCCGACCTTGCCCGGCCTGCCCCGCCAGCGTGCCGAGCACCAAGGCGGCTTGCTTGTCTTCCTCAGTGGCTGCCTTCACCCAATGCGCGGTGATCCATTTCTGCACGTTCCAGATCAGCACCACGCCCAGCAACAAACTCGCACCCAGACGCAGCGCTCCGGGCAAAGCGCCCAGGCGCAAGTAGGCAATACGGCCCTGAGTGAAGCGAAAAAGCAGCAGTCCGAAACCAATGCCCGACAAAAGCCGACCCCAGAACTCCAGGCCCTGCAATACCTGCTCGTCCAGCATGTCGGCAGTGAGCGACATCAGGCGGTGATTGAAACTGAACTCCAGCACCAGATAGGCCGCAGGCAGGCCCAGAGTCGTCAAATTGCGAAAGATCGTCGATGAGGGTCGCATCTGCCGAGCTTAATTCAAGCCAGCAGGTACCCACGCCCACCCGCTCGATGGCCCTTGCTACCCTTGTTGCCCTTATTGCCCATATTTCCCTTATTTCCCTTATTTCCCTTTGGGGGGCCATTGACCAGCTCAGTCGCCCAGGTCCAGCTCGGCAGCCAGCAGCAGGCTGGGCGGCGCCTCGTAGTCAGCCAGCACCCAGATGCGCTCGCCTTTTTTCGCCTCGGCGCCCAGCGTGTCGATCAGGAAGGTGATTGAAGGTTTGTCCAGCGCTGCAAACGGCATGTCCAGCAAGGTCAGGCGCGCGCCCGAGGCCAGCGCCGCCGCCAAGAAAACCTTGCGCTTGGAGCCCGTGGACAACATGAAAAGCTGCTTGTCCAGGTGCGGATCCAGCGACAGGCCGTCCAGCAGATGCGCGAGAAAAGTCTCGTCAAAGTTCGCGCATTGCGCCTTGATCTGGTTCAGATAATCCCGGGCCACCAGCGCATCGTGCACGTCAGAGCGCGGGTCTTGCCAGAAGACTTGCTGCTGATACAGCGCGGGCTGGTCTTGCGGGGAAATGCCATCCAGCTCTAGCCGGCCTGAGTCCGCTTGAAGGTCACCCGCCAGCAGCCGCAGCAGCGTCGTCTTGCCCCGCCCATCGCCGCCGCGCACCAGCGTGATGCCGGGTGGGAAGGTGGCAGAGCAATCGGTCAGGACGGGCGTTTGAGACGCCGGGTAATTGAAGTGAAGCTTGGATAGATGGAACATGGTGCGCCGATTAGGGACGCAGGCTTCTGCGTCAAACTCGTAGGAGCGGCGCTGTCAGGCCGATTCGTCAAGCAAGCCCTGAACGGCTTCGATCAAGCCGGGCAGAGCGTTCTGCGAGATGTTCCAGACAGTGAACTTGCGTTCTACCGCAGCCTGTACCAATTCGCTGTCCGCATAGGCTGCTCTGTCTATGCCGGAAGTGAACGACTGGATCGCCAAAGCCGCTTCTCGGGCGTCCCACAGGAAAGCACGCGGATCACGCTGCATAAATGGCTTCGCGGTCACGGTTGATGTGCGCCAAGACATAGGGGTTGCGTACTGCGGAGGGTTCTACCAAGTCCACAGTTCTGCCTAGCAATTGTTCCAGCTCAGACTTAGCGCCAAAGAAGGAGTTCAGGTCGGGGTGGACGCCGGGAGCAAATTCCACCAAAAAGTCGGCATCGCTGTTGTCTGGGTTGAAATCATCGACTCTTGCGGCCGAGCCAAAGAGTTCCAGCCGGCGAATGCCGTGCCGCTGGCAGATGGCGGCAATACCTGAACGATGCTGGGAGATGGCGGGGTGCATGGGTTTGAGTGTATCGACCCACAAGCTCAGAACGAAGACCCCGGCCCGCTCAAAAACGCCAGCTCTTCGGGCGTGGACTCCCGGCCCAGCAGCGCGTTGCGGTGCGGGTAGCGGCCAAAGCGGTCGATGATGGCTTTGTGCGCCAGCTCAAAACGCAAGGTGTCTTCCATGCCCGCTTGGTCAAACAGCGCAGCCGCCTGTGTGTGGACCAGCGCAGATTCGCTGTGCATGTAAGGCATGTAGGCAAAGATGCGCTGCGCCGCTGGCAAATCGCGGTCCTGCCCATTGGCTACCAGCTCTTGCGCCAACGCCAAGGCCAGCGCGTCTTGTGCGAAGGCGCGGGCCGTATCGCGGTACACATTGCGCGAGAACTGGTCCAGCACAAGCACTTCCGCCAATCGTCCCTCGGGCGTGGCGCGCCAGGCAAACAACTCACACCGCGCAGCGGACTCCAGCGTGGCGCCAAAGCGGGTGCGGATAGCTTCGTCCAAAGCGGCGTCTTTGGCAAAGTGCTGCTTGGGACCTAGCTCCGTGAACCAGAAGTGGAGGATGGTTTGGGCGTCCATAGTGATTCCAGCTGGGCTTTTAAACCGGGGAGATCGGAGGTGACGGTCGCCCAGACGATGTCCAGATCCACTGTGAAATAGCCGTGGGATAAGGCATTGCGCATCTCGTACGCGAATCCCCACGGCACTTCCGAATGCTGCTGAGCGAAAGCAGGGTGGTGTTTGACCACGTTGTTGCAGGCCTCGCCAATGACTTCCAAATTGCGAATAACCGCGTCTTGTGTCTTGCGGTCATCTTTGAAACGTGCCGCGTCCAGCCCAGCCGTGTAGCTCAGGATGTTGTCTATGGCTTCAACAATGTGCTGCAAATAGTCCGCGGTCCGCAGCGGCTTGGTGCGGGTCACAGCTGCACGGCCTCGCGAAGAACCTGCGCACGAAAGCTCGCAGGAAGGCCGTTCGGCGTCAGCACATCCACGTCCATGCCCAGCAGCGCCTTCAGCTCATGGCGAATGGCGCCTATGTCTAGCAAGGTGGTGGCCGACGTGGGCTCGACCAGCAGGTCTAGGTCGCTGCCCTCCACGTCGGTGCCGTGAAGGGCTGAGCCAAATACGCTGACCCCTGAGACGCGGTGCCGCAGCGCGATCTCGCGGATTTGCGAACGGTGCAGGTCAAGGGCTTGGGAAGGACGCATAGGGCCCTATTTTGCCCAAGAGTCCTTCAACCCCGTCACCCGGTTAAACACCGGCTTGCCCGCCGCATGATCCTTGCGATCGGCCACGAAATAGCCAAAGCGCTCAAACTGGAATTTTTGGTCAGGCTGCGCCGCCGCCAATGACGGCTCCACATACGCGGCCACCACTTTCAAGCTGTCCGGGTTCAGCGCTTCAAGGAAGTCTTTGCCGCCTGCATCAGGCTGCGCATCGCTAAAAAGGCGGTCATACAGGCGCACTTCGGCGGGCACGCCGTCGGCCACGCCCACCCAGGTGATGGCTGCTTTGGCTTTCACGCTGTCGGCGCCGGGGGTGCCGCTCTTGGTGCCGGGGATCACTTTGGCCTGCACTTCATTCACGCTGCCCGCTGCATCCCGCAGGCAGCCGGTGCATTCGATGACGTAGCCGCCTTTGAGGCGCACCACAGCGCCGGGGGACGTGGACCCGTCAGGGTTCACCTTTGGCGGGCTTAGGCGCTTGTAGCCCTTGGGCGGCGTTTCTTCGAAGTCTTCGCGCTCGATCCAGACTTCTTTGCCGATCTTGAAGCTGCGCTCGGGGGGCGGCGTCTGGCCTTCAGCAATGGCGGCGTGGGGCAGGGCGGGCTGGCTGCAGTCTTCCAGGTAGTCGCCTGAGCCAAAGGCCTCGGCCCAGTTGGTGAGCACCAGCTTGACCGGGTCCAGCACGGCCATGCCGCGATGGGCTTTGTTTTCCAGGTCCTCGCGCAGGCAGCCTTCGAGCGTGCTGTAGTCGATCCAGCTGTCGCTCTTGGTCACGCCAATGCGCTCGGCAAAAAGACGCAGGCTCTCCGGCGTGTAGCCGCGCCGGCGCAGGCCGACGATGGTCGGCATGCGCGGGTCGTCCCAGCCGCTGACCTTGCCTTCGTTCACCAGTTGCGCGAGCTTGCGCTTGCTGGTGATGACGTACGTCAGGTTCAGGCGTGCAAATTCGTACTGGCGCGGATGCGGCGTGGCGATCAGCCCGCCCTCGGCCAGGCGGTCCAACAACCAATCGTAAAACGGCCGCTGGTCTTCAAACTCCAGCGTACAAATGCTGTGCGTGATCTGCTCCAGCGCGTCTTCAATCGGGTGCGCAAAGGTGTACATCGGGTAGATGCACCAGGCGTCGCCCGTGTGGTGATGCGTGGCGCGGCGGATGCGGTAAATCGCCGGGTCGCGCAAATTGATGTTGGGCGAAGCCATGTCGATCTTGGCGCGCAGCACGGCCGCGCCGTCGGCCAAGTCGCCGGCTTTCATTTGGCGCAAGCGGGCCAGGTTCTCAGCCGGTGTGCGGCTACGGAAAGGGCTGTCTTTGCCGGGCTTGCCAAAGTCGCCCCGGTTGATCCGCATGTCTTCAGCGCTTTGCTCGTCCACATAGGCCAAGCCTTGCTCGACCAGATACTCGGCCGCGCGGTACATGAAGTCAAAGTAGTCGCTGGCTTGGTACAGGTGCGTTTGCGTGCCTTGCTGCCAGTCAAAGCCCAGCCACCTCACCGCGTCAATGATCGCGTTGACGTATTCGGTGTCTTCTTTTTCGGGGTTGGTGTCGTCAAAGCGCAGGTGGCACACGCCGCCGTAATCCCGCGCCAAGCCGAAGTTGATGCAAATGCTTTTGGCGTGGCCCACGTGCAGATAGCCGTTGGGCTCTGGCGGAAAGCGCAGGCGAACCTTGGCTGCGTCGGGCTGGCCAGCGGCGTGATGCGCTGCGTCGCCCGGCGTGCCGCCCCAGCGGCGGCCTGCATACGTGCCTTTTTCCAGATCGTTTTCGATGATCTGTCGCAAGAAGTTGCTGGGCTTGACCTCCGCAGGGGCTGTGCTTTGAGCCGCGCTAACGGACGATGTGTTTTTATCGGTGGAAGAAGCCATAGCGCTCGATTTTAGAGGGCGAGCGCTACGGCTCTAAGCGAACTCTGCGGCTCGGCGTCGAGACTGAGCTTGGGTCAGCGTGGCACGGCTTGGTCTTTACCGTAATTCGGCGAGCGGGGTCCGTGCAGCAAACCTTGGAAGCGTCCAGCTGTGAGCAAGCGCTGGCTGGTCACGCCGGCCATCGGGTGCCCCTGATCCGTCACCGTGCCAACGATCTGCTTGATGATGGCAGTCACTAAAAGCACGGCCAGCCCCCCTTGTTGCTGGCTCTGTTGTTCAGCGGTGCTGGCAGAGGCTCGGCCAGTCCAGAGGGTTTTGTCGGTTTTAAGATCCACCAGGCGCGCTTCGGCGGAAACGGTTGTGTTGCTGTCTAGCACTTGGTAGGTCGTGCCGTACCTCGTCATCTTGATGTAAAGAGCCGCATCTGCTCCAAATATCTCGCGCAATTTGGCGGTCGGCAATTGGTGTGCATCTTCGGCCTGGGTGACACCATTTTCCTTAAGCGTTTCGTCAACCAATGAAACAGGAAAAACGTAATAGCCGGATTCTGCCAATGGAAAAGTGACCTGGGCCAGCATGCTGTAGGCGGCCCTGACGTCGGGCGTTCCGTTCACAGGCGGCAATACCAGAATGGATTTTGGATTACTTAGTTTGAATTCGGTGTAGTCGTAGGGCACGGGAGGCTTGGATGCGCATCCGCTAAGCACCGCAACGGCCAAGACTGAGACCACAAGCTTGAGGTAGGTTTTCATGGGTAGCTGTGGCCTTACTTGGACTTGAATTTGCGTAGCAAGAATTCAACGAAGGTTTGCGACTCGGGAAACTGTTTTTTCTCAGCTTCAAGGTGCTGCTGAAAGCGCACCAAGTCTCCTTGTTTGCCATAAAGCAGTCCCATATGAGCTTGGTAGCCAGGAGGTGTTGCCTGACCAGCAGCCTGCATTTTTTGCAGATCGTCCTCCATTAGTTTGGCCTGCGTATCCAGGCTCGCCCGATCGCTGCGGAAGTAGGTGTCCAGATTTTTCTCGTAAGCGTTCCATCCGTACAGGTGCGGAGGGGCTTTGTTGGCGCAGCCGCCCAGCACAAGTGCCAGGCTCAGCAGGGTTAGGCTGGTGAGCCTCACTTTGCAGGACGCCATGCACCGCTCTCGATGCCACTGACCAGGTTGTTGACGGCGTCGCGGATGGCAAGCTCCAGCACCTTGCCGTTCAGTGTTGCGTCATAGCCTGCAGTGCTGCCAAATCCGATCACCTCACGCTCAGAGAGGGTGAACTCACCTGCTCCCTGAGAAGAGTAGGCGACTTCGGAGGTGAGCGTGTTCACGATGTTGAGATTCACTTTGGCGTAGGCAACTTGCGTTTTACCTCTGCCCAGCAGGCCAAAGAGCTGACGGTCTCCGACGTCCTTGCGCCCGAACTCGGTTACATCGCCGGTCACTACATAGTCAGCGCCTTTGATGGTCTGAGCTTGGTTTTTGAAGGCTGCTTCTTGTTTCGCCTCCGACATCACGCTGCGGTCGAGTACGTTAAAGCGCAGAGATTGCTGGAGGTGGGTAACCAAAATGGTTTGTGCTTGGCTACCGATCCGGTCTTCGTTGTTGGAAAAAACCCCTCGCATGAAGGATGAACGGTTATCAAATTTGCCGACAGAGACGGGTACGCGTGGTCCTGTTGTCGGTCGAGCCGAAGCCTCCACCTTTTGAATAGGCAGGGTGCGTGACCCTTCCTGAACGCAAGCGGTCAAGGTGAGCGCGGCCATGGAGATAAGCAAGATTTTTTTCACGGTTTAATTCCTTTGTATTAATTCTAAGGATGAGCAAACCTGAAAACTTGTCAATTTAAAAATAAAAACGGCTTTTCCCCTGTTACCTCTTGCTACCTTCTTGACCGTCGCCCGTGTACGCCGCGCAGTCACAGCCGCGTTAAATGATGACTGGGCAATCCTCGCCCTGCGAAGGAGTCTTTCATGCGCACTGCAATTCCCCCCCTGTCCCGATCGGCCTTGATGCTGGCCGCAGGCTTCTTCAGCGCTGGTTTTGCGGGTCTGGCCCAGGCCAACGATGTGTACTGGTCGGTGGGCGTGGCTTCGCCGGGCGTCAGCATCGGTGTGAGCAATAACCGCCCCGTGGTGGTGGTGCCTGCGCCTGTGTACGTGCAGCCCGCGCCGATTTACCGACGTGCCGCTCCCGTGTTTGTCCAGCCTCAGGTGGTGTACGTTCAGCCCCAGCCGCCAGGCCATGGCTGGTTCAAGCACCACGACCGGCATGACCGCGGTGGTGAGCGTGAGTGGGATCGTCAAGGCTACGCAGCCGCTTCCATTTATGCGCCCGTTCAAGTTCAACCGCAGATGCAGTACGGCCTAGGTCCGCAATATGGCGAATATGGCGGCGTGTACGTGCAACCTGGCTACGCACCTCGCTGGCGCTGACGTGCAGGCTGAGGCCTCGCGCATAATCGGCACTACTTTTTAAGAGGTGCTGGTCTTGGATATTGAACTTTTGGCTAGGGCCGCCGTCATGGGCGTGGTGGAGGGGTTGACCGAGTTCTTGCCTATCTCGTCAACGGGTCATCTGATCCTGGCGGGGACGCTGCTGGACATGACCGACGCCAAATTCAAGGTGTTTGATATTGCGATTCAGACGGGGGCGATTTTTGCTGTTGTCCTCGTTTATTGGCAAAAAATCCGCGCTACCGTGTTGGCGTTGCCTACTCAAAAAGATGCTCAGCAGCTGGCCTTGAATGTGCTCACTGCTTTCGTACCCGCGGTGGTTATCGGCTTGCTGGCTGGCAGTTGGATCAAGGAACACCTGTTCAATGCGCAGGTCGTGGCCATCACGCTGGTTCTCGGCGGTTTTGTGATCATTTGGGCTGAAGCGCGTCAAGCCCGACAGCCGAGCTTGGCCCGGATTCCAGAGGCCGACGATATGCGTTTTGCCGATGCGCTGAAGGTGGGGTTGGTGCAGTGTTTGGCCATGGTCCCGGGCACCAGTCGAAGTGGTGCCACCATCATCGGCGGCATGTTGCTGGGCCTTTCTCGCAGGGCCGCGACGGACTTTTCTTTTTACCTCGCGATCCCGACCCTGATCGGAGCGGGTGTCTACAGCCTGTACAAGGAACGCGCGTTGCTTGCGGTGTCGGACCTGCCGCTCTTTGCGGTGGGACTGCTGTTTTCATTCATCAGCGCCTGGCTGTGCATTCGCTGGTTGCTGGCTTACATCGCATCGCACAGCTTCGTGGCGTTTGCCTGGTACCGCATCATTTTCGGCGGCGTGGTGCTGCTGACTTACCAAATGGGCTGGGTTAACTGGTCAAGCGCGCACTGACATCGGCTTTCAGGTTCATCACGTTCAACAGCGCCGCCTCCACAGCGGCGGCTGAGGCCGCCGGGTTCTCCATCGGGAACAGGTGGCTGCCGTCCAGCATCATGATCCGGCCCTTGGTGATTTTCTCGGTCAAGGCCATGCCGACCTGACGCATCTCGACCGAATGCCGCCCGCCGATGTAAGTGACCGGGCACTTGGGCGGGTGCCGCTTGAGCAGGGCTTCCAGGTTGTGCGGCAGGCTGTTGTAAATCGCGGTTTCCACATCGCGGTCAAAGCTCAGCACACGGCCGACTTCGCCTTCTGCAAGTCCACCTTCGCCAGGCGCTGCGTCGCGGGTGCCGTGGTCCACATAGTCTTGCAGGGCTTGGGGGTGCCAGCGGGCAAAGGCCTTTTTGCTTGAGAAGTGGGCCAGCACGTCCTCGCGTGTGGGCCAGGCTTGCTTGCGCTTTTTGCTGATGGCCCCAGGCGACACCGAACCCACCAGCTGCGCCCGCTTGGCCACGCTCAGCGCGGCAGCCCGCCAGCCGCCCAGCACGGGTGCGTCGAGCAAGACCACACCACGCACCGGCAAGCCGCCCAGGGTCGGGTGGCGCGCCGCGCACATCAGGCTTAAAAAGCCGCCCAAGGAATGGCCCACCATGAACGCGCCTTGGCCCGATTTCTCGACTTCGTGCGCCGTGAAGTCAGCCAGTTGCTGCACCAGGTTGGGCCAATTGCTGGTGACCGGGTAGCGCGCGTCGTGGCCGAACTTTTCAATTGCCTTGATCTGAAAACCGCGCGTCTTCAAACTGCCCAGCATCACGCCGTAGGTGCTGGCCGGAAAGCTGTTGCCGTGCGAGAAGATGATGAGTGGTTTGGCGCTGTGCGGCATGGGGTGGATGTCCTGCGCGCTCAGATGAGCTTTTCGTCGGGCGTGCGGATCTTGCGCAGTTCCATGTGCCGGGCGGCGGGCATCTTGAGCGGCGTTTCGGTATGGGCGTCGTCCCATACCGGGTCTTCAATGCTGTCAAACACAGCGCGCAGCTTTTCGCCCCAGTTGTTGTGCATCATGCGGTAGTAGGGGTTGTTTTGGTCGATACAGACCACCTTGTCGCTCTGAAACTGGTCAGCCTCGTACACCACCAAGTCCAGCGGAAAGCCGACGGACAGATTGGATTTCATGGTCGAGTCCATCGACACCAGCGCGCATTTCGCCGCTTCTGCCAAGGGCGTGTCAGGCGTGATGACACGGTCGAGCACGGGCTTGCCGTACTTGGATTCGCCGACCTGAAAGTAGGGCGTTTCGCTGGTGGCTTCAATGAAGTTGCCCGCCGAGTACACCTGAAACAAGCGCATGCCCTCGCCCTTGATTTGACCGCCAAATAGCATGGACACGTTGAAGTCTACGTCGGCATTTTTGAGCGATGCGGCATCACGCTCATGCACGTGACGCACGGCCGACCCCAAAACACGGGCAGCGTCAAACATGCTCTTGGCATTCCAGATGGTGATGGGCTCGCCACCGTCCGGGTCTTGCAGCTTTTCGACCTGCAAGATCTCGCGGATGGACTGCGAAATGGACAAGTTGCCCGCCGACAGCAAGACCATGAAACGGTCGCCTGGGCGCTCGTAAACGATCATCTTGCGGAAGGTGCTGATGTGGTCCAGACCCGCGTTGGTACGAGAGTCGGACAAGAACACCAGGCCGGCGTTGAGTTTGATGGCGCAGCAGTAGGTCATGGGGGCGAAAGAGAGTGAGGTTCAGCGGAGGGCCAGCTTCTTGAGCCGGTAAAGTGCTTCCAGCGCATCGCGCGGGCTGAGCGTGTCAGGGTCGATGGTACCCAGCGTTGTCTCAAGCAGGCTCAGCTCGGCGACTGGCGTCTCGGGCGGTGCGGCAAAAAGATCGACCTGGGCGCGCGTTTGACTTTGCTGCGTTTCCAGCGCATCCAGCGCATGCCGGGCGTGGTTGACCACCGCCGCTGGCACGCCCGCCAGCTTGGCCACGGCCACGCCGTAGCTGCGGCTGGCCGGGCCGGGTTCGATGTGGTGCAAAAACACGATGCTGCTGCCAGATTCGACGGCGCTCACATGCACATTGATCGCGCCGTGGTGCTTGACGGGGAATTCGGTGAGCTCGAAGTAATGGGTTGCAAAGAGCGTGAAGGCCTGGCTCTTGTTGTGCAAATAGGCCGCGATGCCGCCTGCCAATGCCAAGCCGTCAAAGGTCGAAGTACCCCGCCCGATTTCGTCCATCAGCACCAGTGAATGCGGCGTGGCGGCATGCAAGATTTGCGCGGCCTCGGTCATCTCCAGCATGAAGGTCGATTGCGCGTTGGCCACGTCGTCAGCCGCACCAATGCGGGTGTGAATCGCGTCAATCGGCCCCAGCCTGCAGGCGCTGGCGGGCACATACGAGCCGACAGAGGCCAGCAGCACGATGAGCGCAACCTGGCGCATGTAAGTGGACTTGCCGCCCATGTTGGGGCCGGTGATGACCTGCATGCGGCTTTTGCCTGTGAGCACGCAGTCGTTGGCAATGAAACTTCCGCCGCCGGTCTCAGCGAGGCGGGCTTCCACCACCGGGTGTCGGCCGCCTTCAATGGCGATGCAGGGCTCTTTGACGAAAACGGGCGCCGCCCAGTTCAGCGTGAGTGAGCGTTCGGCCAGCGCGCACATTGTGTCCAGCGCGGCCAGGCAACGGGCCAGGCGGCTCAGCATGGGGACAAAGGCTTGCAGCGAGTCGAGCAACTGTTCGTACAAGAATTTCTCACGGGCCAGGGCGCGCTCTTGTGCAGACAAGGCCTTGTCTTCAAAGGCCTTGAGTTCGGGCGTTATGAAACGCTCGGCGTTTTTCAGCGTCTGGCGGCGCCGGTAATCGTCCGGCACTTTGTCAGCCTGACCTTGCGTAACTTCAATGTAAAAGCCGTGCACGCGGTTGAACTGAACCCGCAAGTTGGCAATCCCGGTGCGCGCCCTTTCGCGGGCTTCGAGGTCCAGCAAGAAAGCGTCGCAATTGGTCTGGATGCCGCGCAATTCGTCCAGGTCGGCGTCCAGCCCGTGGTTGATCACACCGCCGTCGCGCACCATCGCAGCGGGCTCGTCGAGCAGGCTGCGCAAGAGCAGGGCGGCGCAGTCGGGCGGGGCTTGCAGGCCGTCAACAATGTGCGTCAGCAAGGCTGGCAAGTTGTCTGCATCGGCGGTCGGCAGCTGAACCAGTTGCGCAGCCTTGGCCAAGGTGTTGCGCAAGGCCACCAGTTCGCGCGGGCGTACCTGGCGCAGCGCAATGCGCGCCGTGATGCGCTCCACATCGCTGCAGCCCTTGAGCCGGCTGCGCAGGGTTTGCTGCAAGCCGCCGCGCAGCGCAGTGATGGCGTCCAGCCGGTCCGCCGCTTGCGCGCGGTCTCGGCGCGGACTGAGCAACCATTGCTTGAGCAAACGGCTGCCCATGCCCGTGGCGCAGGTGTCCAGCAGTGACAGCAAGGTGGGCGAATCTTCGCCGCGCAAAGTCTGCGTGAGTTCCAGGTTGCGCCGCGTGGTCTGCGGCAGGTCGATCAAGTCGCCCGCGCGCTGCACCTGCAGGCTGTGCACATGGCTCAGTGCCCGGCCCTGCGTGTGCTCGGCATAGCCCAGCAGCGCGCTGGCGGCGGCGTGCGCTTCAGGTAATTCCTCGGCACCGAAGGATTGAAGCGAGGCAACTTGCAACTGCGCCAAGAGGCGACGCACGCCCAAGGCGGCGTCAAACTGCCAAGCGGGCCGCGCAGTCAGGCTGGCAATGGCCGCACCCGTCTCGCGCAAAGCCTTGAGCCTGTCTTCAAAAGCCGGCGTCACATCGACGTTGTAGGCCACCTCGCTTGGGCTGATGCGCGCTACCCAGGCTTCGAGTTCATCGCTTGGGCACTGAGCCAGATGAACTTCACCTTGCGTGACGCTTAGCCACGCCAGGCCGCAGGTATTGCGGCTGCCCTGATGAACAGCCAAAAGCAGGGATTCAGTTTTGTCCGACAGCAGTTCGGTGTCGGTCAGTGTGCCGGGCGTAACCACGCGCACCACTTTGCGGTCCACGGGCCCTTTGCCATTGGGCTCGCTCATCTGTTCGCAAATGGCGACCGATTCACCGAGCTTGATCAACTTGGCCAGGTAGCCGTCGGCCGAATGAAAGGGCACGCCGCACATGGCAATCGGCTCGCCGCCCGAGCTGCCACGCTGGGTCAGCGTGATGTCGAGCAGGTTCGCGGCTTTTTCCGCATCGGCCAGGAATAGCTCATAAAAGTCGCCCATCCGATAGAACAGCAAGGTATCCGGGTAGTCGGCCTTGAGCGCTAGGTACTGCGCCATCATGGGCGTGTGCTTTTGCGGAGATTCTGGGGGCGGCAAGGGCTTGGCTTTTTTGGAAGGAGAACAGTGTTTGCAGGCAGCGGGCCGTGCGGCACGACCCTCAGCGCCTCAGCGGGCTCTGGATTGTTTCACAAGATGAGTTGCGGCTTTTGCGGGCGGCTGAGCGTCACGCCGCGCATCTTTTCGATTTGCCAGAAGCGATAAATCAACTTTATTGCCCAATTAATGACCTTATAAAAACGTAAATTAGTTATTTTGATTTACATTTTCAGGTTTTTAAGCTCTTCCGTATCGAGTACCCCGCGCCATGAAAATGCCTTTGCCTGTCCCACTTGTCCGACCTGCCCAGTTTCGGGGCGAGCGCCTTCAGGAATTGCGGGAGGCCAAAGGCCTGGAACTCGTGGATCTGGCTAAACGCCTGGCCCTGTCACCGGCTCAGCTGCGTCAGCTGGAGTGCAACCAGAACTCGCTCTTCTACAGTGATGCAATTCGCCTGTCCGCAGCACGCAAGGTATCTGAATTTTTGGGTGAGCCATTGCAGCTTGAGCCTGCTCCCGAGTTGACTGAAGCCGCAGCCCAAGCCTCTGCAGAAGAGGCTTTAACTGCGCCGGTGCCTTGGCCAATTGACACTGCCCGTCTGGCCGCGGAGGGAACGCTCGCTATGGATAAATTCGCGCCGACCGTGCGCCGGGTCCCTTCTCGCGAGTCGCGCTTTGCCCTGTCTGGCTGGACCGCGGCTCTGAGTTGCGTGGCGCTGACGTTCGCGGTTTTGTTGGGCTTGCAGGCGTTCGCTGAGCCTGAACCGATTTCTGTCAAAGCCTTGGGCAATCGCAAGGCGCCTGGCGTTGAACCAGCAGAATTGAGCCCTTCTGCTCCAATGACAGTTCAGACAGGAATCGCTGTCATTCCGGTGGCGACGGTCCCGCAAGAAGCGGCGCTTGTTTCTGCCGGCCCCGGTCGCAATGGGCTGGGGTGTGATGTGTCCAACGGGCCGGTGGCCACTTTTACCCCGGCCAAGGCAGAAAAAGACGCTGCGCAACTCTTTGTGCAGGGCGCTGTGGGTCAGGTTGTTTGCATCAAAGACAGCCGTGGTCAGGTCTGGCGGCATGAGTTCGCTGATTCTTCGGGCCGCACGTTTTTTGGCGCGGCGCCCTGGCTGATCGAATCGACCCAGCTGACCGAGCTGCAGGTTTACTTTCAGGGTACGCGGGCGCGCTCCCCAGTGGAGGGTTCAACCCGTTTGCGCCTGATCGCGGCTGAACCTGCCTGAAGGCTTCAGCGCTCAGAAAGGCGGCGTGTCGTTCTGGTCTGACTGCGCGGGTGCAATGGCAGCGCCCGGCTTCAAACTCTTGACGCTCTTGCGGCCCTTCAATTGAGGCTTGGCCGTGGCGCCGTCTGCCGGCGCATCAGCCAGGCCATCCTCAGAAGGCGGCAGCGCATCACCGTCTTGCAAATCCTGGCGCACGTTGGCTTTGTCACCCGCGCCTGCGAACTTGCTGTATTTGCCCAAGGTCGACACCAGCTGCGCGTAGATGCGCGGATTGCCGGCGACGCATTCGCTTTGATGCAGAAAGTCGGCTTCGCCCGTGAAGTTGCCCACCAGGCCGCCAGCCTCGGTCACCAGCAGTGAGCCAGCGGCCACGTCCCAGGGCTTGAGGCCGGTTTCAAAAAAACCGTCATTGAAACCTGCTGCGGTGTAGGCCAGGTCCAGCGCCGCAGCGCCGGGGCGGCGCACACCAGCGCATTGGCTCATCACTTCGCCCAGCATGTTCAGGTAGCTTTTGAGCTTGTCGCCGGGGCGGTAGGGGAAACCGGTGCTGATCAGGCATTCCTTGAGCTGGCTGCGCTTGGCCACGCGGATGCGTCGGTCGTTGAGGTAGGCGCCGCGGCCCTTGGTGGCGCAAAACAGGTCGTTGCGGGTCGGGTCGTAAACGACTGCCTGCTCGACCTTGCCGCGCACGGCCAGCGCGATGCTGACGCAGTACACGGGAAAGCCGTGAATGAAGTTGGTAGTGCCGTCCAGGGGGTCGATGATCCAGACGAACTCTGAATCCTTGGCCCCGTGCTCACTGCCCGATTCCTCCGCCAGGATGCCGTGGCCAGGGTAGGCCGTGAGCAAGGTTTCGATGATGGCGGCTTCCGCGGCCTGGTCGATTTCAGTGACGAAATCATTGGTCTGCTTGACCGAGACGCGGACGGACTCCACGTCGAGCGCAGCGCGGTTGATGATGGCGCCGGCGGCGCGCGCAGCCTTGACGGCCACGTTGAGCATGGGGTGGAGATTGGACATGAACAGTAAGAAAGAGCGGGGAGGGCTGCGGGGCCGGTGACCGGCGGGCAGGCGACAATAACGCCATTTTACGGGCACGGCTCAGCAAAACGTGTCTTCATTGTTTTGCCGACCCCTCCTGCTCAGATTTCTGCATGAAAACCCGCTTCATTCTCCTCAATACCAGCCACGCCGGTAACGTGGGCGGCACCGCCCGCGCCATGAAAACCATGGGCTTTACCGACTTGGTGCTGGTGGCGCCGCGCTGGGCCAATGTGCTCAACCGGGAGGAAACCATCCAGCGTGCCAGCGGCGCCCTGGACGTTTTGAAAAACGCCCGCATCGTCGAAACATTGGACGAAGCCATCGACGGCATGACTCACCTGTGCGCCACCGCCATGACGCCGCGCGACTTCGGCCCCCCGACGTTTGCGCCGCGTGAGCACTTTGCCGCCCTGACCGCACCAAGCAACGTGACTCGGCCCGAGTCCGTGGCCTTTTTGTTTGGTTCCGAGCGCTTTGGCATGCAAAACGAGGACGTGTACCGCTGCCACGCCTGCCTGAGCATTCCGACGGACCCGCACTTCGGCTCGCTTAATCTGGCGGCGGCGGTGCAACTGGTGGCCTATGACTGGCGTCAGGCCCTGGGTGGTTTTTCAGCATTGCCTGCGTCCGACCCGGCTACTGACGCGCCAGCGCAAGCCGACGCCGCGCAAGTCGCGGGCATGCTCAAGCATTGGGAGTCGGCCTTGGTGGACATCGGGTTTTTAGACCCGCTAGCGCCCAAAAAGCTCATGCCGCGCTTGAATCAGTTGTTCAACCGCGCGCAGCTCAGCCCGGAAGAAATTCACATCTTGCGCGGTGTGGCCAAGGCCATGCAGCAAACGGCCGGTGCCCGGGCCGAGACACTGCCCAAGTAGACTCGAGCCCATGTTTTCCCGACTCCGTTCTGATATCCGCTGCATCCTTGAGCGCGACCCCGCCGCCCGCACCGCCTGGGAGGTGCTGACCTGCTACCCCGGCCTGCACGCGCTTATCCTGCATCGCCGTGCGCACTGGTGCTGGACGCACGATCTGAAATGGCTGGGGCGATTCATATCGCATATTTCACGCGCGCTGACAGGGATCGAAATTCATCCGGGCGCCAAGATCGGCGAACGGGTTTTCTTTGACCATGCCATGGGCGTGGTGGTGGGTGAGACGGCTGAAATCGGCGATGGCTGCACGATTTACCAAGGCGTGACTTTGGGCGGCACTTCGCTCTACAAAGGCGCCAAGCGTCACCCGACGCTGGGCCGCAATGTGGTGGTCAGCGCCGGTGCCAAAGTGTTGGGCGGTTTTGAGGTGGGCGACGGCGCCAAGATCGGCAGCAATGCGGTAGTCATCAAGCCGGTGCCGGCGGGTGCCACGGCAGTGGGCATTCCGGCGCGCATCATTCCGTCCAAGGATGACGAAAGCGCTGACGTGACCAACGCGCCAGCGAAGTTTTCAGCCTACGGCATCACGCTGGAAGACGACCCGGTCTCACAAGCCATGAAGGGCTTGATCGACAACGCGTCCTCGCAAGAGCATCAGATTGCGCTGCTTTGGCAGGCGATTGAAAAGCTGGCTGCCTCCCCAGGCAAGGACTGCGTGCCCAGCGACGCGGCGCGCAAGGAAAGCTTTGAGGCGGAAAAGCTGAACCAGTTGATGGGCAAGTAAGCCCGCTCGACTAAAGCGGGCTGTGAGTTCGCTTACTTCAACAAGCCGCGCCCCGCCAGATTGCGCATCAACGCACTCAAGCCAAACGTCCAAGGCGCTGCTTCGCTGCTATGTCGCACGCGGTTCACCAGGCAACCGAGCTTGGGCGTGGCCACCGTCACCACGTCGCCCACCACATGCGTGAAGCCTTGGCCTGGGCCGTGCCGGTCTTGCGAAGGCGCAAACATGGTGCCCAAAAATAGCATGGCGCCGTCCGGGTACTGGTGGTTGCGGTTCATCAACTGACCGGCGATGTCCAGCGGATCACGGCTGATCTGCGACATGGAACTTGAGCCGCGCATTTCAAAGCCGTCAGGCCCGCTCACGGTCAGCGTCAGTTCGCACTGGCGCACATCGTCAATGCCGAAGTGCGCGTCAAACAAGCGGATAAAGGGACCGATGGCGCAGGACGCGTTGTTGTCTTTGGCCTTGCCCAGCAAGAGCGCGCTGCGGCCTTCGAAGTCCCGCAGATTCACGTCGTTGCCCAGGGCTGCGCCCACCACCTCGCCGCGCGCGTTCAGCGCGAGCACGACTTCGGGTTCGGGGTTGTTCCAGGCGGAGCCGGGGTGAATGCCGACGTCGGCGCCGCTGCCCACCGAGGCCAGCACCGGCGCCTTGGTGAAGATTTCCGCGTCGGGGCCAATGCCGACTTCCAGGTATTGCGACCAGGCGCCGCGCTCGATCAGCACCGCTTTGACGCGCGCAGCTTCGGCCGAGCCCGGCACGATGCCGCGCAGGTTGTCGCCCAGGATGCTGCTCAATTCTTTGCGGATGGCGTCGGCGCGGCCGGCATCGCCTCGGGCTTGTTCTTCAATCACGCGCTCCAGCAAGCTGGCCACGAAGGTCACGCCGCTGGCCTTGACGGCCTGCAAGTCGCATGGCGCGAGCAGCCAGGGCTTGGCCTCGTTGCGCACGGCTTCGTCGCTGTTGGCCAATACATCGCCCAGGCTGCACAGGCGTGGCAATTGGCCGGCTGCCAGTGCCGCGTGCAAGGCCTTGACCGGCTCGGGCAAGCTGAGTAATTCGCTGCTGGTGGCTGCCACGCTGGACGCGTCATGCAAATCGCCCTTGGCCAGCACCACGACGGTGGGGCCAAGGCCGGGTTGCCAGAGGCGGCCGACCAAGGTGGCGCGTTCGGCGTCTTGGGGCAGGCTGGTGTTCAGGAGGTCGTGCAGGAAAGCAGGTGCGGTCATGGCGTGTCTCTTTGTTATTGGATAGATTCAGGAACGGTTGAAAAAAGTTTGTAAATGCGCTGCGCCGTGCCGCCAAACAGTGCGGCACGTCCGGCTGGGCTGAGCGCCGCAGCGATGGCCCGAGATTCTTCAAACCAATGCGCGTAGCTACTGGCGAGTTCAAGCACTGGCCAGTCGCTACCCCATATGACGCGGCCTTCACCAAAGGCGCTGAGCACATGCTCGGCCCAGCGGCGGGCGGCTTGCGGCGCGGGCGCAGGGCCGGCTTCAGTCAAGAGCCCCGAGAGTTTGCACACGGCCGTGGTTTCGTTGGCGATGCGTGTCATGAGTCCGGCCCAAGGCTCCCACTGGCCAGCAGCGATGTCGGGCTTGGCACCGTGGTCAATCACCATTTGCAAGGTCGGGTGGCGTTCGGCCAGCGTGAGTACGCGCGGCAAATGCACGGGCTTGGCCAAGACGTCCAGCACCAGGCCGAGTTCGGCCATGGCGGCAAAGGCGGGCGTCAGCGCGTCTTGCAACACCCAGTCGGGGTCGGCAATGTCTTGCAGCATGGGACGCAGTGCTTTGAGCTTGGGGTGCTGCGCCAGCGTAGCCAGGCGCGCCGGTGCATCAGGCGCCAGCAAGTCAGCCCAACCGACCACGCCGAGCACGGCCGGGTTGGCGTCGGCTTGTGCCAGCAAGAAATGTGTTTCGGCTTCGGTTGGCGCGGCTTGTACCAGTACGCCTCCTGTCATGCCGTGCGGTGCCGACTCGGCTTGCCAGTCAGCCGGCGCGACGTCGCGGTAGATCGGTTGAAGTGCGGGCGTGAGCCAGCCGTAGTCGCCGCGGTCCAGTTGCCAGATGTGAAAGTGCGCGTCAATCATGCTGAATCAAGCCGGCGTAGGCGCGTTGTCGGGCAGCAGGCCCGCGCTGCGCAAAGCTTGCCAGAAGGCTGGCGGAATCGGGTGCTGCAGCATGTTGATGGCGTCTTGCCAATGGGCCGTGCTGCTGGCGCCCAGCATGAGGATTTCCATAGCCGCATGCGCCATCGGGAACTGCAGCGCGGCCGCGCGCAAGGGCACGCCGTGCGCCTCACAAATCGCTTCAATGCGTTGCGTGCGATCAATCCATTCTGGGGCCGCTGGTGCGTAATTGAAGAAGGCGTGGCCGCTGCGCGCTCCCGTGGCCAGGATGCCCGAATTGAAGACGCCGCCCAGCGCAATGCGCACGCCGCGCGCCACACACAGCGGCAGCAGCTCGGCCAGCGCGCTGTGGTCCAGCAGGCTGTAGCGGCCAGCCAGCATCAGGACGTCCAGGTCAGCTTTGGCCAGCACGTCCAGGCACACCTGCACGTCATTCACGCCCAGGCCGATCTTGCCGACCAGGCCTTCAGATTGCATGCGGCGCAGCTCGGGCAGCGCCTCGGCAAGCACTTGCTTGAGCACTTGCGGATAGTTGTCTCCGTGGCAGTCCACGGCGCAATCGTGGATGTACACCACGTCCAGATGCGAAAGACCCAGACGCTGCAAGCTGTCTTCCACGCTGCGGCGCATGCCCTTGGCCGAATAGTCCCACTGTTGTCTAAAGGGCAGGACGTTCACATAGGAGTTTTGCTCGCGCGGTGTGTGGGCGTCGGGCACCAAAATGCGGCCGACTTTGCTGGACAGCACGAAGCTGTCGCGCGGCAAAGTGCCCAGCCCACGACCTACGCGGTGCTCGCTGCGGCCGTTGCCGTAGTGAGGTGCTGTGTCAAAGGTGCGGCAGCCATCGCCAAGTGCCTGAGCCAGCAAGGTCTGCGCATCGGCGTCGCTGACGGCTTTGAACAGATTGCCGATGGGCGCGCAGCCCAGACCCAAGGGTAGGCCGGTGTTGGTATGCGGAAAGATGGGTGGCTGCTGGGTCGATGAAGAAATGATTGCCATGATTAAACGCTTGTTGTTGTGAAGACTGTGACCAACAGTGTCTAGGGTAAATGCTGAGTGCGGAACCAGATGCTAGCGCTAACATGTCAGTTGTCAACAGTTGAAACCCCAACCCTTCTGCAACCTAAATATCGCCATGCTTAAAGGTCTTTCCCCACTGTTGTCTGCCGATTTGCTGCACGTGCTGGCCTCCATGGGCCACGGTGATGACATTGTGCTGGCAGATGCTAACTTTCCGGCCGCCACGCATGCGCGCCGCCTGATTCGCCTGCCGGGTGTGGATGCCGCCCGCGTGCTGGATGCCGTGCTGTCCGTCACGCCGCTGGACACCTTTGTGGACACCCCCGCGCTGACCATGCAGGTGGTGGGCGACGCCGCCGCCGTGCCCCCCGCCGTCAATGACTTCAACGCTGTGCTGGCCCGCCACGGTGGCCAGCCCGCCGGCTCGCTGGAGCGCTTCGCGTTTTATGAGCGCGCAGCCAAAGCCTTCGCCGTCATTGCCACCGGCGAGACGCGGGTTTACGGCAACATCATCTTGCGCAAGGGCGTGGTGCTGCACGATGGTCAGCCCTAATCCTTCGGCCTCATCTGCCTCATCTGCCTCGCCTGCTTCGTTGCCGCGCGTGCCGGTGACCAGCCTGCGTGCCCAGGCTTATGAGAGTTTTCAGCAGCAAATCGTCGCGGCCAATATTCGGCCGGGGCAGTTCATTTCTCAGCGCGAGTTGATGCAGTTGCTGGGTATGCCTTTGGGCGCCGTGCGCGAACTGATTCCGCGGCTTGAAGCTGAAGGCCTGCTGCGCACCGTGCCGCAGCGCGGACTGCAGATTGCCCACGTTGACTTGAAACTGGTGAACAACGCTTTTCAATTGCGGCTTTTGCTGGAGCGTGAGGCCGCGATTCGTTTTGCCGCCAGCGTCTCAGACGCTGACTTGAAAGCCATTGAAGACGCGCACCTGGACATCGTGCGCCGTGCGCAAAGTGGTGCGATTGACGATGCCTTGCTAAGCGACGCCACCATGGTGGATTGGGGCTTGCACGACCTGATGATTGACGCTTGCAACAACGAGCTGATGTCGGACGTGTACCGCATCAACAGCTTGCGCGTACGGCTCATCAAGATCGAAGGCACCACGCTCAGTGCCGACGTGCTGCTGCCCGCGATGGAAGAACACCTGTGGTTCATCGACGCGCTCAAGCAGCGCGACCCGGCCGCTGTCGCTCAGCGCCTGACCCACCATATTGAAAGCGCGCACAAACGCGTACTGGGATTGCCACGGCCCGAACTTCCGTGGTCTTTGGAGAAAAAGAAGTGAACTTCCTCTCGCCCACGGGCGCTTTTCGCGGCATCTGGCCGGCCATGCTCACCCCGTTAACTGAATCGCTGGCCATTGACCACGCCAAGTTTGCAGCGCACGCCAAGAACCTGATCGCCTCCGGCACCGGCGGCGTCACCATTTTCGGCACCACGGGCGAAGGCCCGTCGTTCTCAATGGCTGAGCGCGCTGAAGCGCTGGACCAGATGATCCAGCACGGCGTGCCTGCCGAGCGCATCATGGTCTCGACCAGTTGCGCTGCGCTGCCTGAAACGCAGGCCCTCACCACGCACGCGGTCAACGCAGGCGTACACGGCTGCTTGATGCTGCCGCCGTTTTTCCTCAAGGGCGTGTCTGACGAAGGCATCATCGACTGCTATCGCCAAGTCATTGACGGCGTGGCCAATGCGACCGATGCGCGCCTGAAGATGTACCTGTATCACATCCCCCAGGTCACTGGCGTCAGCTTATCGCACCACGTCATTGCCACGCTCAAGGCGGCTTATCCGCAAGTCATCATGGGCATCAAGGACAGCGCCTGCACCACCACGCATTCTGTGGGCCTGGCCAATGCCTTCATGAAAGACCTGACCGTGTACGTCGGCTTTGAACCCGACTTGCCAGAGCTGGGCCGACGCGGCAGCACGGGCGCGATCAGCGGCTTGGCCAACTTCATGCCCCGCGTGGTGGACCGCCTGGTGATGCAGCCCGATGCAAGCACCACACCCGATGACCGCAGCCGCGTGGTGGACGTGATCCAAGCCCTCGCACCGTTCTCGCTCATGCCTGCACTCAAGGGCATTCAAGCGGCACTCACAGGTGACGCCGCCTGGCTGCGCGTGCGTGCGCCGCTGGTGGCTATCAAGCCAGCTGAAGTTGCAGCCATCGCGCAAGTGGTGGCGCGCTTCAAGCTTGACGCTGCCAAAGATTGATCAAGGCGATTTCTCGTTCGTTCCCGTGCTTTCCTCGTCACTTTAAAACTGCATCCTTCAAGGAGACAACATGAAAACTTCCCTCATCCGCCGTACGCTGCTGGCCAGCGCCGCCGTCGTCATGGCCATGGGCGCATTGGCGCCTGCCGCTCACGCGCAAAACAAAGTGCTGCTGCGTATTTCCACGCCTGCCGTGCCAGACGACTGGCACGCCAAGATGTGGACCGTCTTCAAGGAAAACCTGGACAAGAGCGCGCCTGGCGAGTTCGATGTGCAGATCAATCTGAACGCTTCGCTGTTCAAGCAAGGCACAGAGCCAGCGGCCATGGCCCGCGGCAATCTGGAGCTGTCGTCCATCTCTGCGTTTGACATTGCCAAGCTGGTGCCTGAGTTCTCCATCTTCACGGCCGGCTACGTGGTGCGCGACCCTGACCACCAGCAAAAGGTCTTCAACGGTCCCATCGGCGCCGAGCTCTTCAAAACCGTGGCTGACAAGATGGACGTGACCCCACTGTCCACCGTCTACCTGGGTACGCGTCAGGTCAACTTGCGCGAAGCACGCAATGTGCGCACGCCGGCCGACCTCAAAGGCGTCAAGCTGCGCATGCCCGGCTCCAAAGAATGGTTGTTCCTGGGTGAAGCCTTGGGCGCCACGCCTACGCCACTGGCCTTCGGCGAGGTCTACCTCGGCCTGAAGACCGGCACCATCGACGGCCAGGACAATCCCCTGCCCACCGTGCGCGCTGCCAAGTTCTATGAAGTCACCAAGCAACTGGTGCTGACCAACCACTTGGTGGACGGCATCTTCATTGCGATTTCAAACAAGGCCTATGCCGCCATGACCCCTGCCCAGCGCACCAAGGTCAATGCTGCAGCCCAGGCAGCGGCCGCCTACAACAACGAAAACCGCATCAAGGAAGAAGCGCAGATCGTGGACTTCTTCAAGCAGCAAGGCCTGCAAGTCACCACCCCTGATCTGGAAGCCTTCCGCAAATCGGTTCAGTCCACCTACCTCAACTCTGACTACGCCAAAGTCTGGCCCAAAGGTCTGGTTGAGCGCATCAACGCGACCAAGTAATCAGAAGAAAAAAGACTGATTGAGCAACATGACGCTGTGGCCGAAAAAGCTCGCCGACGTGGTCGGCGGGACACTCTTCCTGACCCTTTTCATTGTCTTCATCGTCCAGATCCTGGCGCGCTTTGGCTTTAACCGGCCGCTGCCCTGGACGGATGAAGCGGCGGTCATCCTCTATGTCTGGGTCATTTTGTGGAGCGCCGCTTTTGTGGTGCCCGAGCGTGAACACGTGGTGTTCGACCTGGTCTGGAACAGCGTCAACCAGCGCACGCGCCTTGTGATGCGTGTGCTGGGCAATCTGCTGGTGGGCGGCCTGGCCCTGGTGGCCTTGCCGGCCACTTGGGACTACGTTCACTTCATGCGCCGCGAGAGTTCGCCAGTGCTGGAAATTTCTTTCATGTGGGTGTTCATGCCCTTTGTTTTTCTGCTGATAGCGCTGGTGGTCCGTTGTGCATGGGCCATCTTCAATGCATTCCGCGGTGTAGGTCTTGAAGCGGAGTTGCGTATATGACGACCGGTATTTTGGTTTTGGCTGGGATCTTGGTGGCTGGCATGTTGCTGCGCATGCCGATCGGTTTTTCAATGCTGGCCTCGGGGATTGGGTACTTGCTGGTCAAGCAGCAAGACATGGGATTGGTGGCCGAGCAAGTAGGCAACGGCCTTTACAACAGCTACGTGCTGCTGGCCGTGCCCCTCTTCGTTTTTGCCGCCAACATCATGAATGCGGGCACGGTGAGCGAGCGAATTTTCGACTTTTGCCGCATCCTGGTCGGCCGCATGCGCGGCGGTCTGGCGCAGGTGGATATTTTGGTGAGCGTGGTGTTCTCGGGCATGAGCGGCAGCGCCATTGCTGACGCGGCCGGCCCGGGCTTGGTGACGATTCGGCAGATGCTGAAAAAGCCCGAGTACAGCCGCGGCTTTGCCGGTGCGGTGGTGGTCGCCAGCGCGACGCTGGGCCCCATCATCCCGCCCTCGATTCCGATGATCATTTACGCCCTGGTTTCAGGCGCGTCGGTGGGTGCACTCTTTTTGGCGGGCGTGGTGCCTGGCGTGCTCATGGCGCTCTTGATGATGCTGGTGGTGCACTTCATCGCCGTCAAACGCAACATGCCGCGTGAAGAAAAAATCCCGATGAAGGAATGGCCAGCCATCATTTACCGTGGTGCCTTGCCGCTGTCCATGCCCATCGTCTTGCTGGGCGGCATTTATTCGGGCGCTTTCACGCCGACTGAAGCTGCTGCAGTCGCTGCACTGCACGCGCTCATCTTGGCCGCAGTGGTGTATCGCGCGCTGACTTGGCGCGCCTTCTGGGGCGTGGTGCTTGAATCGACCCGCGGGAGCGCGGTCATCACCATGATCCTGGCGGGCTCCTTCATGCTGAACTATGCCTTCACCGCTGAAGGCGTGCCACAGTCCATGGCCGCCTGGGTGGACAGCATGCACCTGTCGCAGATTTACTTTTTGCTGCTGGTGAACGTGATGTTTCTGGTGCTGGGTTGCTTTTTGGACGTGTCGGTGCTGCTGTTGGTTTTTGTGCCCATGCTCCTGCCCGCCGTCAAGTTGCTCGGTATTGATCTGGTGCACTTCGGCGTGCTGGTCGTGCTCAACATGATGATTGGCCTCATTCACCCACCGTTTGGCATGCTGCTTTTTGTGACCAAAGCGCTCACAGGTATTCCGATTGGCGAGATGATGAAAGAAGGCTGGCCTTTCTTGATCATGTTGCTGGCCTTGCTGTTGGCGCTGACTTTCTTCCCGCAGATCGTGCTTTGGTTGCCGCAGACCATGGGCTACGGCGCTGCCAGATAAGTTTCAAACCATGAGCAGGCAGGCTTCTGTTGACGTGGTTTGCGTGGCCAGCTGGAACGCTGACCTCGTGTCGCGCGTCGAGCGGCCCCTGGGCCGCGGCGAAACGCTGATGGCCTCGGATTTTTCCATCAGCCCCGGCGGCAAGGGCAGCAATGCCTCGGTCGCGGCAGCCCGGCAGGGCGCCAAGGTTGAACTTATTGCCCGCATTGGCGACGACGACTTTGGCCGCATGGGCTTGCGCCTGTGGCAGGCTGAAGGTATAGCCAGCCGACACGTTGCTTTGGCCGCAGGCGAGTCCAGCGGCGTCGCCCAAATCTGGGTCTACGCCGATGGCGACAACTCTGTGGCCGTGTGCCCGGGCGCTGGTGCGGGCCTGAATGCATCGCATGCTGAAGCCGCGCAAGATTTGCTGCAGGATTGCCGCGTCGTGATGGCGTCTTGTGAAGTGCCCTTGGCTGCGACGCAGCGCGCCTTCGCTATTGCGCGGGAAGCTGGCGCTTTGACGCTGCTCAACCCTGCACCGGCGCGCCCTTTGCCAGACGCGCTGTTGGCACTCACGGATGTGCTGACGCCGAACGAGAGTGAAGTCCGGCTGCTGGCCGGTTTGCCGGAAGACGCGCCGGTGGCAGATGCCGCCAATTTGCTTTTGAAGCGTGGCGCAACGGCTGTCTTGGTAACTTTGGGCGCGGCAGGTTGCGCGCTGTACCGTGCGCAACAAACGCCTGTGACTTTGCCCGGCCGACGCATGGCCGTGGTGGACACGATTGGCGCGGGTGACACTTTCACGGGTGCGCTGGCTGCTGCACTGGCCCGAGGAGAGCCATTGCCCGAAGCCATGGCTTACGCCAACGCGGCCGCCGCGCTTTCAGTTACGGGTCAGGGTGCCATTGGCGGCATGCCGACGCTTGCGCAGGTGAGGGCGCTCAGGACGCAAGCCTGAGCCTGGTCAGCTGGCGTTTGCTGTTGTTGCCGCTGGCCGCTGGGCTGACTTGGGCCTGAAAGCCTTGCAGACCTCGGCGCGGGTCTCCAGGTAAGGCCCGCCAATCAAGTCGATGCAGTAAGGCACGGCCGCAAAAATACCGGGCACCACGTTCTGGCCTTCAGCGTCGCGCAAACCTTCCAGCGTCTCGGCAATCGCCTTGGGCTGGCCTGGCAAGTTCAGGATCAGGCTTTGGCCCCGAATCACCGCGCACTGGCGCGACAAGATCGCCGTCGGTACAAATTTCAAGCTGATCTGCCGCATCTGCTCGCCAAAGCCGGGCATCTCTTTGTGGGCCACCGCCAGCGTCGCTTCCGGCGTCACGTCGCGCAGGGCAGGGCCGGTGCCGCCGGTGGTCAGCACCAGGCTGCATTGGGCGTCGACCAGTTCAATCAAGGTTTGGCTGATCTGCGCCTGCTCGTCCGGAATCAGGCGCTCGATGAATTCAATCGGATTGCACAGCGCGCGGCTGAGCCAGTCTTTGAGCGCGGGCAGGCCTTTGTCTTCATAGACGCCCGTCGAAGCGCGGTCGCTGACGGAGACGATGCCGATGCGAACCGGATAAAAGCCTTGATTCGACATTTCAGGACTGGGCATTCGTCATCTTCTCTTTGACCAGCTGGAAAATCTCGCGATAGGACTTGCCATGCCGCGCAGCCTCACCCGGCTTTTCCGGCACCGCGTCTTTGCGCGCTTGGCGAATGAGCGCGCGCAGTTGTTGCGAATCCGTGTCGGGGTATTGCGATTGCCACTCGCCCATGGCGCCATCTTCAGCAATCAGGCGGTCGCGCCACTGCTCAGCCAAATGAAGCGACAAGGTTTGTTGCGCCGAGCCGTTGAGCTGTTCATTGATCGCTTCGCGGATGGGCTCAGGGTCGAGCGGGCGCATCAGCTTGCCGATGAATTGCATCTGCCGGCGCCGGCCTTCGAAGTTGGTGATTTTCTTGCAATCCTTGATCGCGTCGAGCAGCTTTTCGGGCAGGTCTAGCCGCGCCATGAGGTCGGGGCGCAAGGTCAGCAGGGCTTCGCCCAAGGCTTGCTTCTCGTCGGCTTCAGCCTTGAGTTGGGTCTTGCTCGGCGGGCCTTTTTCTTCGGCGAGGATTTCTTCGGGCTTGACGAAGCGTCCGTTGGACCAGTAGCCTTTAACAGTCTTGATGTTCATGCAGTCAGTATCATAGCTACCCATGACCCAAAACACCCTGCGGCGCGGTACCCGCGCCTCGCAAGCCGCCTCTTCTTCAAGCCCTTCTTCAAACTCTTCTTCGGGCTCCCAGCCCGAGTCTGGTTTCAGTTACCACCGAGATTTTTTCGAGTCCCTGGTGGACAGCGCCCTGGCTCACGCCAAAAAAGTAGGCGCGACCGATGCCGCAGCCGAGGCGTCTGAAGGTTGTGGTCTTTCAGTGAGCGTGCGCAAGGGTGAACTTGAAAACGTGGAACGCAACCGCGATAAATCCCTGGGTGTCACGGTCTATGTGGGCCAAAAACGCGGCAATGCCTCGACCAGCGATTTCTCCAAGGCGGCGATTGAGCAGACGGTGCAAGCCGCGTTTGACATCGCCCGCTTCACAGCCATCGACACGACTTCGGGCCTGCCCGATGAGCGCGACATTGCCACCGAGCATCCCGAACTCGACTTGTTCCACCCCTGGGCCATCACCTCGGCTGAAGCAGCCGTGCTGGCGCTCGAATGCGAAGCGGCCGCGCTGTCCACCAGCCGCTTGATCACCAACAGTGAAGGCGCGGGTGTGTCGGCGCAGCAGAGCCATTTCTTCAGTGCCCACACGCGAGGTTTCCGCGGTGGTTATGCCAGTTCGCGGCACAGCATCTCAGTCGCGCCGATCGCCGGTAAAGGCAGCAACATGCAGCGCGACTCCTGGTACAGCTCCATGCGCGACGCGGCTGAGCTGGCCAGCGCACAGGCGGTGGGCCGATACGCGGCTGAGCGCGCCTTGTCGCGCTTGAAAAGCCGCAAGATCCCCACCACTCAATGCCCGGTGCTGTTTGAGTCGCCCCTGGCTGCGGGCCTTTTGGGCGGTTTTGTGCAGGCCGTCAGCGGTGGCGCGCTTTACCGCAAGAGCACGTTTTTGCTCGACAGCATGGGCAAGGCGGCTTTCCCCAAGCACATCAACATCAGCGAAGACCCGCACCTGAAAAAAGGCAAGGGCAGCGCACCGTTTGACGAAGAGGGCGTGAAGACCTCCGCCCGCCAAGTGGTGGAAGACGGCATTGTGCGCGGCTACTTTTTGAGCACCTACTCGGCGCGCAAGCTGGGCATGCGCACCACGGGCAATGCGGGCGGCTCGCACAACCTGGTGTTGACCAGCAAGAAAACCCGCGCTGGCGACGACCTGGACGCCATGCTGAAAAAGCTGGGCACGGGCTTGTTTGTGACCGAGTTGATGGGTCAGGGCGTGAACTACGTGACCGGCGACTATTCGCGCGGTGCCTCGGGCTTCTGGGTCGAGAACGGAGAGATCGCTTTCCCGGTCGAAGAAATCACGATTGCAGGCAACCTCAAAGACATGCTGATGGGCATCCAGGCAGTGGGCGCCGACGCCTACAACTACGGCGCCAAAACGGTGGGCTCCATCCTCGTCAATCGCATGAAGCTGGCCGGCAGCTGACCGGTGGTCCGGCCTGAAATTCTGGCGGCTGGCGCTGCGCTTTGCTGGGCCGTTGGAAGCATTTTTTCGGCCACGGCGTCCAGCCGCATGGGTGCCTTTGCCTTCACGCGCTGGCGGCTGTTTTTTGCGCTCACGCTCTTGTGGGCGCTGGCCGCCTTCACGGGCGAGTGGCGAAGTTTGGATGGGCCCGCCGTCGGTCTTCTGGTGGTGTCTGGCTTGATTGGCATCTTCATTGGCGACACCGCTCTTTTTGCCTGCATGAACCGCCTCGGCCCTCGGCGTGCCGGGGTGCTCTTTGCCACGCATGCCCTCTTTTCAGTGGTGTTTGCCTGGGTGTTTCTGGGCGAGACGCTGTGGGGCTGGACGCTCTTGGGCAGCACCTTGCTGGTGTCAGGCGTGATGGTGGCGATTGCCTGGGGCAAGCGCATGGACGAAAGCCACACCTGGGAGGACACGCGTGGTGCCTTGCTGCCGGGCGTGCTGCTTGGCGTGGTGGCGGCGCTGTGCCAGTCGGTGGCCACGTTGATGATCAAGCCGCTCATGACCAAAGGCATTGATCCGGTGGCGGCGTCGGCTGTACGCACGTCAGCCAGCTTTTTGGCGCATCTGTTCTTGCTCTGGGGCGGCCTGCGGCTGGCTCAGGTCAAGCAGCCCTTGACGCGCCAGACTTTGTGGAACACCTGGGCCAGTGCGGCGGTGGCCATGGCCTTGGGCATGACGCTGATTTTGGCGGCGCTGCGCAACGGCCAGGCCAATCTCGTGGGGATTTTGTCGTCGCTCACGCCGGTGCTATTGCTGCCACTGCTGTGGCTGATCTACAAGCGGCGGCCTGCGGTTGGCGCGTGGATGGGGGCTGCGATGGCGGTGCTTGGGACCGCGCTGATCGTGGGGCGCTGAAGTAGCTTGCAGCGCCCCGGTAATTTAGCCTGCCAGCGCCGTTTTCACAGCCGCTGAGACTTGGCCCATGTCAGCCTTGCCAGCTAACTGCGCTTTGACTGCGCTCATCACCTTGCCCATGTCGCCGGGGCCTTTGGCACCCAGCTCAGTCACGATGGCTTGCACCGCCGCCGTGACTTCTGCGGCGCTCATGCGTGCTGGCAAATAAGTCTGCAGCACTTTCATCTCGGCCGCTTCCTTGTCGGCCAGGTCCATACGCTGGGCTTTTTCAAACGCCTCGATGGAATCTTTACGCTGCTTGATCAGCTTGTCCACGATGGCGACCACGGCGACGTCGTCCACCACCACGCGCTCATCGACTTCTTTTTGCTTGATGGCTGCCAGCAGCAGGCGCACCGTGCCCAGGCGCTCGCTGTCCTTGGCGCGCATGGCGGTCTTCATGTCTTCAGTGATCTGGTCTTTGAGCGAGAGGGACATGGTGGTTTCCTTGAGGCTGGCTGGGCTTGAAAAGCAGAATTGAAAAAGCCCGCCGAGCGTCCCCTGGCGGGCTTTTTTTTTGCGATTGCGAGAAGTGCTTAGTACAGCTTCTTGGGCAACTGCATGGCGCGAATGCGCTTGTAGTTACGCTTGACGGCGGCAGCTTTTTTGCGCTTGCGCTCAGCGGTTGGCTTCTCGTAAAACTCGCGGGCGCGCAGGTCGGTCAGCAGGCCGAGTTTTTCGATGGTGCGCTTGAAGCGACGCAGGGCAACGTCAAACGGCTCGTTGTCTTTTACACGGATAGTGGTCATTGATGAATTAATCCAAATGGATGTGGATGCGCTTTCGATTGATCTGATCAGGATCAGGTCAGGCGCGGGTTTGCTAGCAAAGCCTTGGATTATAGCCTAGGCTTTGGCGCTGTCAGATGCCAGCGCCTGTGCGCAGGCAAAGGCGGAAGCCCAGGCCCATTGAAAATTGTAGCCGCCCAGCCAACCGGTCACGTCCACCACCTCGCCAATGAAGTACAGGCCAGCTTGTCTGGACTCCATGGTTTGCGAGGACAAATCACGCGTGTCCACGCCGCCTACGGTCACTTCGGCCTTTTTATAGCCTTCGGTCCCGGTGGGCACCAGTTGCCAATCAGCCAGGCGCGCCGCCAGGGTTTGCAGGGCCTTGTCCGGCGCGTCACTGATGGGTTTTTGCAAGGCCGGATCGTCGCCCACCCAGGCTTCGGCGAGGCGACTGGGCACCAAGGCGCCCAGTTCGTTGGCAATCAGCTTGCGAGAGCGCGCCTTGGCAGCCAGCAAGGTGGTTCCCAGGTCGCAGCCGGGGGCCAGGTTGATTTGAACGGCCTGGCCTTCTTGCCAATAGCTGGAAATCTGCAGCACGGCCGGGCCACTCAGGCCGCGATGGGTAAACAGCAGGTCTTCAGAAAAAACCACTGCCTGCTTGCGCTGCTTGGGCGTGGCGCCTGCCGCATGGGTCTGGATCTGCACAGGCAAGGCCAGCCCGGCCAGCTGCGCATAAGGTGCCCAGCCAGCGCCGTCAAAAGTCATGGGCACCAAGGCCGCACGCGGGGTGACCATGCGCAGGCCGAACTGGCTTGCCAGGCGGTAGCCGAAATCCGTCGCGCCAATTTTGGGGATGGACAGGCCGCCCGTGGCCACGACCAGCTTGGCTGTTTGCACCGGGCCGCGGTCTGTGTCCAGTTCATAGCCCGCCGCCGTGGCGCGCACGGCCTTGACGGCACAGGGTTGCCAGCGCGTGACGCCACCCGCATCGCATTCGGCCAACAGCACATTGATGATGTCTTCGGCCGAGCGGTCACAAAAAAGCTGGCCCTTGTGCTTTTCATGAAAAGGCACCGAATGCTTTTGCAGCAACTCTATGAAGTCTTGCGCTGTATAGCGCGAAAGAGCTGAGCGGCAAAAGTGCGGGTTATCGCCCAGGAACTGCGCTGGCGTGACACCGGTGTTGGTGAAGTTGCACCGCCCGCCGCCCGATATGCGGATTTTTTCGGCGACCTTTTCGCTGTGGTCAATGACCAGGACTTTGAGGCCCAGTTGCCCCGCCACGCCCGCACAAAACAAGCCAGCTGCGCCGGCGCCCACGATGACTGCATCCCATGTATTCATTGCGGGTGAGTTTACGGCGTGGCTCAGCCGAGCAGGCTTTTCAAAGCACCCAGGCCAGCGCCCAAGGCGCCTTCGGGGCCTTCCGGTACAGAGCCGTCTGGCGTGAGCTTGTCCACCAGAGCTGGCAAGTGCTCAGACAGCAAGCTGGCGAGCTGGTTCGGATCTTGGCCAGTGCTCTCCGACAGTGAGGCCAAGGGGCCTTGCAGCGCCGACATGATTTGATCTGCCGAGATGGGCAAGTTGCCGCCTTTGCCGATCCAGGAAGAAACCACTTCGCCGAGGCCTTTGTCAGCAAATGCACTGACCAGGCCCTGGAGCCCGCCAACTTGGGACTGGCTGAGCAGACCGCTGACGATTTGCATCAGGTCCGCACTGCCGCCGTTCGTGCCTTGCGCAGATGAGAGTGCGCCCACCACAGAGTCAAAAAGTCCCATAACTAACCTCTTTAATTTAAAAGTGTAGTTTAAAAGAGTTAGTTTTCAGGCCTAGGGCCGACGCACCTTGCGAGGTTTGGCGTTTCAGGCCACGTGTTGCAGCAAGGCGCTTTCCCGGCCCCATGCTTGCGCGGCACGCAGCACATCGCCCACGGCGATGACGCTGGGACTTTGCAGACCTTCGCGGATGACGGTCTGATGCAAGTTGCCCAGTGTGGTGAGCACTTCGCGCTGCTGGGGCAAGCTGGCGTTTTGAACGATGGCCACGGGCGTGTCAAAGGGCAGGCCACTCAGCAGGCCTTGCTGTATGGTCTCCAGTCCGGCAACGCCCATGTAAATGACCAAAGTGAGCCTGGCCTTGTGGGCTGTTGCTGCCAGGGCTTGCCAGTCAGTGCCGCCGTCCCCGGGCTTGGCATGACCGGTTACGAAGACCACGCCGTGGGCATGTTCCCGATGCGTGAGCGGGGCACCCAGGCTGGTCACGGCGGCCAGGCCCGCGGTGATGCCATTGATGACGCGACATTCAATGCCGGCCTCTCGCAAGTGTTCGACTTCCTCGCCGCCGCGACCGAAGATGAAAGGATCGCCCCCTTTGAGGCGGACTACACGTTCGCCTTCGCGCACGGCCGTGATCATCAGCTTTTCTATGAAGGCTTGCGGCGTTGACTTGCAGCCACCACGCTTGCCAACGTAGACCACGCGCGCCGCGGGTGATGCCAGGGCCACGATCTCGTCGCTGACCAGATCGTCGACCAGCAGCACAGTCGCCGCCTGGATGGCCTTGACAGCTTTGACCGTGAGCAGATCAGGGTCGCCCGGGCCGGCACCGACCAGGGTGCAAGACGCTTGAAGAGGGGTGTTGCTGGCGTTCATGACAGTGCAGTCGTTGGGGCTTGAGCCTCGGCCATTGGAGACCGGGCCATCGTTTGAGTCAGGTGCACGATGTGCGAAATTTGCCGCGCAATCGGCGCGGGCACGGGCAACTCGCCGTCAAGCACGCGCTGCACATAAGCTGACGTGCTGGCCACATCCATCGTGGGCAAGTCGGGCAGGCTGGTGAGCGTGCCAAGCTGCACCGATTGCAGTTCAACGCGCTTGCCGCGCAGGTAGCCGTCCATCGGCGGGTGGCGGCGCGCGTCGGCCACCACTTCACCTTCAGTGCCGCGCAGCAGCAGTGCGTTGGCGCCCGTGAGCGCCAAGGTCTGAGCCATCGACACCGAGTATTCAGGGTGCGTGTAGCTGCTCAAAAGCAGAGCCTGGCCGAGGCAGGGATTCATCAATTTGACCAGGCTGTGCGCGGGGTTGCGCAGGCCCACCACGCGCCGCACATCCAGAAGGCGCTTGAGGCCCGGGCAGAGCAGGGCGGTGGGTGCAAAAGCCACAGTGCCAGCCGCCAAGGGGCTGACGGCCGTGAGCGCCGGGACGCCGAGTGCGGCCAATACGTCGGAGCTGAGCACGCGGCTGGATTCGGTGGCCGTGCCGTGTACCAGCACGGCCAGGCCTTCGCGCGCCAGCAGCAGTGCCAGCAGGGGCGTGAGCACTGGCAATTTGCGGGCGCCGTTGTAGCTGGGCAGCACGACGGTGATGGCGCCGTTGTCGGGGAATCGATCCAGGCGGGATTCGGCAGCATCCAGAAATCCAGCCATTTCTTCAGGCGTTTCGCCTTTGATGCGCATGGCCAGGCAAAAAGCACCCACTTCCAGGTCGCTCACTGCGCCGTCCAGCACCTGGCCGATCAGGTCGGTAGCCTGGGCGCGGTTAAGCGGCCGTGCGCCATCCTTGCCCCGGCCTATTTCCTTGATGTAGTGGCTGATACCCATGGGGGAATTGTCACGCAAGGGTGATGACTTTCGGTAATGAGCTTAGGCGCACCGCCTTCACCCGCCGCTTGAGCTCGGGCACGCAAGATCCGCAGTTGGTTCCGCATTTCAGAGTGCTTTGCAGAACGGCCAGGCATTCGTCGTCGCTGGTCAAATAGGCATAGGCATTGGCCTGCGTGATGCCGTGCAGGGCCGCATCAATCGCGCTGTCCGTCACGTTAAAGCAGGTGCACACCGGCTTGCCGCGCGACTGCACCGCCATCGGTGGCTTGGCCCCTGGCAACAGGAGCAGGCGGCCATAGGCCTGGGCCGGCAGCTCGTCTTGCAGCAAGGTTTTGATCCAGGCTTGGGCGCTGGTGTCGCCGGCCAGCACAAAGCCGGTCAGCTCGGCGGTGCCCTCGTTGCGCTGCAGTTTGACGCTGCGACTCTGACCTTTTTTGCGGTCGGCGTAGCGCAGTACGTCCGGGCCGTTCAAGTCCAGCACTTGTTCAATTTGCGCCAGCAACTCGGGCGTGGCGGCCTCGTAGCCCGCAGCGCGGAACAGCACGCCAGAGCGTTCTTTTTCTGGCTCGCCCAGCGGGGCGTTGTTGGAAAAAGGTACGCAGCTGGCAAACGGGAAACTCGCCATCAGCGTTTGCAACTGGCGTTGCCGGCTCAGGAATTCGTCCGTTGGCAACCAGGCCATGCCCAGCAGGGACCAAGGCATTTCAGCCTTCAAAATTTTGACGGCCGCGTGCTTGAGCTCGGGCTGCTTGGAACTGGGGCAATACGCCGAGGTGGTCAGCGCGTTCACCCCGGCCAAGCGCGTGCCTTGGCTGGACTGGCCGCTCAGGTAGTCGGCCCCCCAATGCATGGCAATAAAAGCCTGGCTGGACGCGATCTCGGCTGAGGCCTGCACCGGCAGCACGATGGAGCCGCGTTTGGAACTCACATGCACCAGGTCGCCTTCGCTCAGCAGCCGGCGCGCCATGTCTTGCGCGTTCATCTGCACCACCGGCTCGGGCACATGGCCAAAGAGGCGGCCCAGCGTACCGGTGCGGCTCATGCCGTGCCACTGGTCGCGCAGGCGGCCGGTGGTCAGTGAAAACGGAAAGCGCGACTCACGCGGCTCGGCCACCGGCTGGTAGACGGTGTTGACAAAGCGTGCCCGGCCGTCGGCAGTGGGGAACACGCCGTCTTCATACAGCCGCGCTTTGCCGACGGTTTGGCCTTCGGGCAGCGGCCACTGCTGCGGCGCTTGTTCGAGCAGAGCGTAGCTCAGGCCGGTAATGTCCAGGTCGCGCCCGCGCGTGCTTTCGCGGTGTTCGTTCCAGATGGTTTGCGCACCGAGTTCTGCGTCGGTCAGCGAGTAGGGGAACAGCTGACTGCTTCGGCCCAGGGCCTTTTCAACCCGCTGCGCAAAGTCGGTGGCTATGACCCAGTCGTGCCGGGTCTCACCCGGGGCAGACACCGCCGGCCGCACGCGGCTGATGCGGCGTTCGCTGTTGGTCACGGTGCCGGTTTTCTCGCCCCAGGTGGTGGCCGGCAGCAGCAGGTCGGCAAAGTCGGCGCTGATGGTGGTGGCAAAGGCTTCCTGCAGCACCACGAATTCGCAGCGCTCTAGCGCACGCTGCACGGTGGCCTGGTCGGGCATGGACTGGGCGGGGTTGGTGCAGGCAATCCACAGCGCCTTGATCTCGCCGTCTGCCGCCGCCTGAAACATCTCGACCGCCGTCTTGCCGGGTTTCTCAGGCACGCTGGCCACACCCCACAGTGCGGCGATCTCCGCCCGGTGCTGCGGGTTGGCCAGGTCGCGGTGGGCGCTGAGCAAATTCGCCAGGCCGCCGACTTCGCGCCCGCCCATGGCGTTGGGTTGGCCGGTCAGGGAAAACGGACCAGCGCCCCGCTTGCCAATGTGCGCCGTGGCCAGGTGCAGGTTGATCAGCGCGGCGTTCTTGGCCGTGCCGCTGCTGGACTGGTTCAGGCCCTGGCAATACAGGCTCAGCGTGGCGGCAGACGTGGCAAAGAGTTTGGCGGCGCTAAAGAGGTCTTCTTTTTTGATGTCGCAGGTCTCGGCCACCAAATCGGGCGTGTAGTCGCGCACGGTGGCCTTGAGCTTGTCGAAGCCGTTGGTGTGGGCGTCTATGTAGGCTTTGTCCACCCAGCCTTCCCACAGCATGATGTGCAGCATGCCGTTGAACAGCGAGACATCGGTGCCCGGCAACAGCGGCAAATACAGGTCGGCGATCTCGGCGGTGTCGGTGCGGCGCGGGTCGCAAAAAATGATTTTCAGCGCCGGGTTGGCGGCCTTGGCGTCTTCAATGCGCCTGAACAAAATCGGGTGCGCGTAGGCCGTGTTGCTGCCCACGATGAAGATGCACTGCGCATGGTTCACGTCGTCGTAGCAGGTCGGCGGGGCGTCGGCGCCCAGCGTTTGCTTGTAGCCGGCCACGGCGCTGCTCATGCAAAGGCGTGAGTTGGTGTCGATGTTGTTGCTGCCGATCAAGCCTTTGACCAGCTTGTTGAAGACGTAGTAGTCCTCGGTCAGCAACTGGCCCGAGACGTAGAAGCCGACGGCATCAGGCCCGTCGTTTTGGATGATCTGGGCGAATTTGTTGGTGGCCAGGGTCAGTGCGTGGTCCCAGCTGACGGGCTTGGCGGCTTCGCCTCTGCTTGTTCGCAGCAGCGGCTGCAGTAGTCGGGCTTGCTTGGTTACGGAGGCCGAGGCTGTGAGCGCCAGCGTCGAGCCCTTGGTGCACAGCCGGCCGAAGTTGGCCGGGTGCGCGGGGTCGCCGCGCACCCCCGTAATCTGCGCACCGTCGGATTCAATGATCACGCCGCAGCCCACGCCGCAGTAGGGGCAGGTGGAGCGGGTTTCGGTCGGCATCGTCTTGTTCACTTAGGCGGCGAACTGGGGCTTCGGTCCAGCCATCGGGCGTGTCAAGTCAATCGCGTGTGTGGCCAATTCAGCCGCATCTAAAAACACTTCGCCCGCTTCAACCTTCACGCTGAAACTGGGCGTGCAGCCTTCGTCTGGCGCCTTGGCGCAGCCGCCTGCCAGGTCAATCGTCCAGTTGTGCAAGGGGCAGGCCACGTTCGTACCAAACACGATGCCTTGGCTCAGCGGGCCTCCCTTGTGTGGGCAGCGGTCGAGCAGGGCGAAGACGCCGTCCTGGTCGTTGCGGAACACCGCCACGTCCAGGCCTTGCGTGCGCGCCACGCAGCGCGAACCCAGGACCGGAATGTCGTTGACGAGGCAGATTTTTTTCCATTCAGACATGCGTGTGCTTTCAGGCCGAGATCTTTTCAAACTGGCGGGTGTCGACTTCAGCTTCCTTGAAGTCAAACCACGGATCGGGCTCACCGTCCAGCGCGAACTGCAGGCGCTCCCACAGCGCCTTGCGGCCTTCGTGGTCGTCCAGGATTTTTTTCTTCACGTAGTCCAGGCCCACGCGGTTGACGTAGTGCACTGTGCGCTCCAGGTACCAGCCTTCCTGGCGGTACAGCTCGCAAAAAGCGCCGGTGTACTCCAGCACTTCTTCAGCCGTCTTGAGCTTGGTGAAAAAATGCGCCACCTCGGTCTTGATGCCGCCGTTGCCGGCGATGTACATCTCCCAGCCCGAGTCCACGCCGATGATGCCCACGTCCTTGATGCCCGCTTCCGCGCAGTTGCGCGGGCAGCCACTCACAGCAAACTTGACCTTGTGCGGCGCGTACATGCGCCACATCGCGCGCTCCAGGTCTTTGCCCATTTGCGTGCTGTCTTGCGTGCCCATGCGGCACCACTCGCTGCCCACGCAGGTTTTGACTGTGCGCAGCGCCTTGGCATAGGCGTGGCCCGAGGGCATGCCAATGTCTTTCCACACCGCTTGCAGGTCTTCTTTTTTCACGCCCAAGAGGTCAATGCGCTGGCCACCCGTGACCTTGACGGTCGGGATTTTGTACTTGTCCACCGCGTCGGCAATGCGGCGCAATTCGCTGGCTGTGGTCTCACCGCCCCACATGCGGGGGATCACGCTGTAGGTGCCGTCTTTTTGAATGTTGGCGTGGCTGCGCTCGTTGATGAAGCGGCTTTGCGGATCGTCCTTGGCTTCTTTGGGCCAGCTGCTGGTGACGTAGTAGTTCACGGCCGGGCGGCAGCTCGGGCAGCCGTTGGGCGTGCGCCATTCCATGAATTTGTACACGTCGGAAATCGTCAAGAGCTTGTGGGCGCGGATGGCTTCACGCACCGCCTGGTGGCCGTGCTCGGTGCAGCCGCACATGGCTTTGAGCTTGGGCGTGGCCGAGTAGTCGCCGCCGGCGGTGAACATCAAGATCTGCTCGACCAGTCCGGTGCAGGAACCGCAAGACGCGCTGGCCTTGGTGTGCTTGCGCACCTCGTCCAGCGTGAACAAGCCCTTTTCCTTGATGGCCTTGCAAATCGTGCCTTTGTTCACACCGTTGCAGCCGCAGACTTCGGCCTCGTCCGGCATGGTGGCGGCTTTGCTGTGGCCTTCGTGGCCCACGTCGCCGATGTTGGACTCGCCAAACATCAGCTTGTCGCGGATGCTCGCCACGCTGCGGCCGTCGCGCAGCAATTTGAAGTAGTAGCTGCCGTCCACGGTGTCCCCATACAGGCAGGCTCCGACCAGCTTGTCGTCCTTGATGACCAGTTTTTTATAGACGCCGCCAAAGGGGTCGCTCATGACGATTTCTTCGGTGCCTTCGCCGCCCATGAACTCGCCGGCGCTGAATAAATCAATGCCCGTGACCTTGAGCTTGGTCGAGGTCAGCGAGCCGGTGTAGCGACCAATGCCGAACATCGCCAAGTGGTTGGCTGCGACTTTGGCTTGCTCGAAGAGAGGCGCCACCAGGCCGTAGGCAATGCCGCGGTGCGCCGCGCATTCGCCCACCGAGTAAATGCGGGCGTCGGTCACGGTCTGCATGGTGTCTGTCACCACAATGCCTTTGTTGCAGTGCAGGCGCATGGACTCGGCCAGCGCGGTGTTGGGCCGAATGCCCACGGCCATGACCACCAGGTCAGTGTCCAGCTCGCTGCCGTCCTTGAATTGGATGGCGCTGACGCGGCCTTCGGCATTGCCCGTCAGCTCCTGCGTTTGCGCGCCCATGAGGAACTTGAGGCCGCGTTCTTCCAGCGACTTTTGCAGCAGCTTGCCGGCTACGGCGTCGAGCTGGCGCTCCATCAGCGTGGGCATGACATGGACCACAGTCACGTCCATGCCGCGCAGCATCAGGCCGTTGGCCGCTTCCAGGCCCAGCAGGCCACCGCCAATCACCACAGCGTTCTTGTGGGTCTTGGCGGTGTCGATCATCTCGTTGGTGTCGGCAATGTCGCGGTAGGCGATCACGCCTTTGAGGTCCTTGCCGGGCACGGGCAGGATGAAGGGGTTGGAACCCGTGCACATCAGCAAGCGGTCGTATTCGGCCTCAGTCACTTGGCCGTCGGCGTCCACCGCCCGCACGATGCGTTTGACGCGGTCCACCTCGGTGACTTTTTTGCCGGCGTGCAGCGTGATGTGGTTGTCGCTGTACCACTCCCAGCTGTTGAGCACGATCTCGTCCAGCGTCTGCTCGCCGGCCAGCACGGGCGACAGCAAGATGCGGTTGTAGTTGGGATGCGGCTCGGCGCCGAAGACCGTGATGTCGTACAGCTCAGGGGCGACCTTGAGCAACTCTTCAATGGTGCGAACCCCCGCCATGCCGTTGCCGACCATGACGAGTTTTTGTTTTTTGACGGGCATGTCCATGACGGCTCTTTCTAATCAGTTGAGGACAGAGCAGGCTTTTGTCTGCCCCGCATTAATCAGTTGAGGACAGAGCAGGCCTTTGGCCTTGTCTGTCCCGCAATGCTTTAAGCCGCCTTTTCCACATGCGCCTGGCGCGTGTACAAAAAGTCGATGACCGCTTTGCGGTACTGCAAATACTGCGTGCTTTCGGCCAGGGCCACACGGTTGCGCGGGCGTTCGAGTTCAACGTGCAGCACCTCGCCAATGGTGGCGGCCGGGCCGTTGGTCATCATCACGATCTTGTCACTCAGCAGCACCGCCTCGTCCACATCGTGCGTGACCATCACCACCGTGCTTTGCGTGTTGGCCACGATCTGCAGCAGCTCGTCTTGCAGCTTGGCGCGTGTCAAAGCGTCTAGGGCGCCGAAGGGTTCGTCGAGCAGCAAGACTTTGGGCTCCATGCAGAGCGCCCGTGCAATGCCCACGCGCTGCTTCATGCCGCCTGAAATTTCGCCGGGCCTTTTTTGCGCAGCGGCGGTCAAGCCGACCATGGCCAGCGCCGCGTCGGTACGGGCCTTGAGTTGCGCCTTGCCTTCGGTCTTGGCAAACACGCGCTCCACGGCCAGGTAGACGTTCTCAAAGCAGGTCAGCCAGGGCAGCAGGGAATGGTTCTGGAACACCACCGCACGCTCCGGGCCGGGGCCGGCGATTTCACGGTTGGCGCACAGCAGCGTGCCTTCGGTGGGTGTGGTCAGGCCGGCGATCAAGTTCAGCAGCGTGGACTTGCCACACCCCGAGTGGCCGATCAAGGCCACAAACTCGCCTTTGGCGACTGTCAGGTTGATGTCCCGCAGCGCGCAGAACGGGCCCTTCTTTGTCTTGAAGGTTTGCTCCACGTCCTGGATCTCGATGTACTTGGTGCTCAGGGATGCGTTCATGGCCGTTCCTTTCAGTTCTTGACTTCTTCAAAGGTGAAGGCGGTCGCCAGCTTGATGAGCGCGTACTCCAGCACCAGGCCGACGATGCCGATCACGAAGATGGCGATGATGATGTTCTTGACGTTCAGGTTGTTCCATTCATCCCAGACCCAAAAACCGATGCCCACCCCGCCGGTCAGCATTTCAGCGGCGACGATCACCAGCCAGGCCGTGCCCACGGCCAGCCGCACACCCGTCAACATGTAGGGCAGCACGGCGGGAAACAGGATCTTGGTGACGATCTTCCATTCCGACAGGTTGAGCACGCGGGCGACATTCATGTAGTCCTGCGGCACGCGCTGCACGCCCACGGCGGTGTTGATGATCATGGGCCAGATCGAGCAGATGAAGATGGTCCAGATGGCCGCTGGATTCGCGCCCTTGAAGACCAGCAGCCCAATGGGCAACCAGGCCAGCGGCGAGACGGGCCTCAAGAGGCTGATGAGCGGGTTGAACATGCGGCTCAAAAAGTTGAAGCGCCCGATCAAAAAGCCCACCGGAATGCCGACCACCGCCGCCAAACCAAAGCCCATGGCCACGCGCTTGAGCGAGCTCAGCACGTTCCAGCCCACGCCTTGGTCGTTCGGGCCTTTGCTGTAGAACGGATCGCTGAAGATCGTGATGGCCTGTGCCAGTGTTTCCTTGGGTGTGGGGATGCTGCCGGCCGTGCCGATCGACACCGCTTCCCACACCAGCGCCAGCAGGCCCAGGCCGAGCAGTGGGGGCAGCACCGCCAGCCACAGCCAGGCGAAGTCGCGCACGGCTGGGTGCTCGCTTCGGACCTGACGGGTAGTCGGCCGCGGGCGGCGTTGCGCCAGCGGCGTTGGCGCCGCGGCGCTTGGCGCTGCTTCGCTGCTGCCCGCATTCAGCGGGTCATGAAATACGGCACTGACCATGGAAAACCTCGGACGTTGAAAGTTGGGGCAGGAGCGGGCGGGCAGGTCAAAAGATCAGGCGTGGACCGCGAAGCTGTCGGCGTATTTCTTGGGCTCCTTGCCGTCCCAGACCACACCGTCCATGAACTTGCTGCTGCGCATTTCACTCTTGGGCAAGCTGGTCTTGGCCAAGGCGGCCGCTTGCTTGTAAATGTCGATCTTGTTGACTTGCTTGGCGATGGCCAGGTAGTCCGGGTGCTCCTTGATCAGGCCCCAGCGCTTGTGCTGGGTCATGAACCACATGCCGTCGGACAGGTAAGGGAAGTTGACCGCGCCGTCGTTGTAGAACTTCATGTAGTTCGGGTCGTCCCAGGTCTTGCCCAGGCCGTTTTGGTAGCGGCCCAAAATGCGCTGGTTGATCGCGTCCACGCTGGTGTTGACATAGGACTTGTCGGCCACGGTTTCGGCCATCTTGTTCTTGTTGGACAAGCTCGCATCGATCCACTTGCCCGCTTCCAAAATCGCGGCCATCACGGCGCGCGTGGTGTTGGGGTATTTCTTGGTGAACTCGTCGGTGGTGCCCAGCACCTTTTCAGGGTGGTCCTTCCAGATGTCTTGCGTCGTGATGGCAGTCACGCCAATGCCGTCCATGATGGCGCGGTGGCCCCAGGGCTCGCCCACGCAAAAGCCGTCCATATTGCCCACGCGCATATTGGCCACCATTTGCGGTGGCGGCACGGTAATCACCTTGGCTTCCTTCATGGGGTTCACGCCGTTGGCTGCCAGCCAGTAGTACAGCCACATGGCGTGCGTGCCGGTGGGAAAGGTCTGGGCAAAGGTGTATTCGCGTTTTTCGCTGGCCATCAGCTTGGCCAGACCCGCGCCGTCCACGCCGCCCTTGTCGGCGATTTTCTTGGACAGCGTGATGGCCTGGCCGTTGTTGTTCAGGTTCATCAGCACGGCCATGTCTTTCTTGGGGCCGGCCGTACCCATGTGCACGCCGTAGATCAGGCCGTACAGGACGTGCGCAAAGTCCAGCTCGCCATTGACCAGCTTGTCGCGCACGCCGGCCCAGCTCGCTTCCTTGGTCGGGATGATGGTGACGCCGTACTTCTTGTCAAAGCCCAGCACCGAGGCCATCACCACCGAAGCGCAGTCGGTCAGCGGGATGAAGCCGATCTTGACTTCCTTCTTCTCCGGGGCGTCCGAGCCCTGGGCGTATACCGCCGCGCGCAAGGCTGGCGTGATGCCGATGGCCCCCACGGTGGCGGCCTGCAAAACCGCGCGTCGTGTCAGGGAGGGTTTGAACACTTCAGTCATGGCGAACTCCTGTGAAAGAACGAAAAAAAATGAAATCAGAAACAAAAAAGGCGTTCGAGCCGGGCGGGCACCTTGTGAGCGGTGCCTGCCGGGTTCGAACGCCTTTGTTCGTATGACCTGGCCACTTCGCCGTTGAAGCGACCTGTCGTTTGTTAAGGTGGTTGCAAGAGCTGTGCCAATGCTCGTCCCACTCATTTGCGCCGCAGCTTTCCCAATCAGTGGCCCATGACGCCCTGTTTTTGTGCGCTGCACCAAAAGCGGTGCCCAAGTTGATGCACGGGCTTGAGTCCCGCCGCCCGTCGAGGATCAGCCCAGCAGTTCTGCGGCGTCCAGCATGCGCTGTGCCACTTCGCCCATGCGCAAGCCCTTGTCCATGGCTGCCTTGCGCAGCTTTTCATAGGCAAGTTGCTCTGAAAGGCCCTGGCGTTGCATCAGGAGCGTTTTCGCGCGGTCAATGGTCTTGCGTTCCTGGAGTTCGCCCTTGGCGTCGGCCAGTTCGCGGCGCAAACCTTGCTCGTGCTCGAAGCGGGCCATGGCCACGTCCAGGATTGGCCGGATGCGCGCCGGCTCCAACCCGGCCACGATGTACGCAGAAACACCCGCGGCCACTGCGTCCTTCACATGGCTGGTGTCCTCATCGTTGGTGAACAGCACGATGGGACGTCGGGCATCGCGCGTGGCCATCACCACATGCTCCAGCGAGTCGCGGGCATCGCTTTCTGCGTCCACGATGATCATGTCGGGCTGCAACTGGGCCAGACGCTCGCTTAAAAACGTATCGGCCGGCAAGGTGGCCACGAGGTTGAAGCCACCCGCCAACAAGCCGATGCGCAATTGCCGCGACCGCTCTGCCAGGGCCAGGGCCGAGGCGTCTGAGGGGTCTTCCACCACCAGGTCGGGCGCAATGACCACCAGGCGAAGCGATTGCGGGGATGTCATGGGCTTGAAGGCTGCAATTTCTACGCCACCGGCTCGCAAGTGGCGAACAGCGCGCTCGTACACTTTGCCCCATGCTTGTCCTTGGAATTGAATCGAGTTGTGACGAAACCGGCGTGGCGCTGGTCGATACGTCGGGGTCGGCCGTGCCACGGCTGCTGTCGCATGCGCTTTTCAGCCAGATCGACATGCACCAGGCCTATGGCGGCGTGGTGCCTGAACTCGCCAGCCGCGACCACATCCAGCGCGTGCTGCCTTTGCTGTCCCAGGTGATCACCCAAGCGGCCCGCGACTTGCCTTCCATTGATGTGGTGGCCTACACCCGTGGGCCGGGGCTGGCCGGTGCTTTGCTGGTGGGTGCGGGTGTGGCCTGCGCGCTGGCGGCCAGCTTGGGCAAGCCCGTGATGGGTGTGCACCACCTGGAAGGCCATTTGCTTTCGCCCTTTTTAAGTGCCGACCCGCCTGAGTTCCCTTTTGTGGCTTTGCTGGTGTCAGGTGGCCACACCCAACTGATGCGTGTTGACCGCGTAGGGGCTTACGAGTTGCTGGGCGAAAGCATTGACGATGCCGCCGGTGAGGCCTTTGATAAATCCGCCAAGCTCATGGGCTTGCCTTACCCGGGTGGCCCACATCTGGCACGGCTGGCAGAGCAGGGCGACCCCGCGGCTTTCAAGTTACCCCGCCCCCTGCTGCACAGCGGCGACCTGGACTTTTCATTTGCCGGCCTCAAGACCGCTGTGCTGACCCAGGCCAGGAAGCTGGGCAGTGAGCTGGAGGTACGCAAAGCTGATCTGGCCGCCTCCACGCAGGCCGCCATCGTCGAGGTGCTGGTCAAAAAATCCATGGCCGCGCTGAAGGCAACGGGCCTCAAGCGACTCGTGGTGGCCGGTGGGGTGGGCGCCAATGCCAGCCTTCGAGCGCAACTCAATGACGCCTGCGCCCAGCGCCAGATTCGCGTGCATTACCCCGAGTTGCACCTGTGCACAGACAACGGCGCCATGATCGCGCTGGCCGCAGGCATGCGCCTGCAAGCCGGTCTGGATGACACTCAGGCCGCCTATACCTTTGACGTCAAGCCGCGCTGGCCGCTGGCTGAAATTCTTTGAAAGTTCTTGTCAGATGTTCCTGCGTTTGCCGATCTTGAAGACACTGCCCGCCCTGATCCTTTCTGCATTTTTCGCTACTTCCTTCAGTCAGGTCCATGCCCAAGTGGCTGGCCCAGCCAAAACATCTGCCGCCGAACGACCAGCCGGCGCCCCCCTGCGCATCGCCCTGATCGAAAGCCTGTCGGGTCCTTTCGGCAACACCGGTGAAGCTGTCTTTCGTAACCTCGTGTGGGCCACGGAGCGTGTGAACGCACGCGGTGGCGTCAAGCTGCCCGACGGCGGGCACGCCCTGCAAATCGAGCGCTATGACAGCAAGGGACAGAACGAAGAAGCGCTGGCCGCGCTGCGATCCGCCATTGACGACGGCATCCGCGTGGTGGCCCAGGGTAACTCGTCGTCGACGGCCGCCGTGCTGATTGATGCGATCAACAAGCACAACGAGCGTGAGCCTTTGAAGCGCGTGCTGTTTTTGAACTATTCCGCCGTCGATCCGGCACTGACCAACGAGAAGTGCAGCTTCTGGCATTTCCGTTTTGACGCCCATGCCGACATGCGCATGGCCGCGCTCATGCAGGTCCTCAAGGACGACAAGTCGCTCAAACGCATCTATTTGATCGGCCAGGACTACAGTTTTGGTCAGGCGGTCTTGCGCGAAGGCAAAAAACAACTTGACCTGCAACGCCCCGACATTCAGATCGTGGGCGACGAGTTGCATCCCATGGCGCGGGTCAAGGACTTCTTGCCTTACGCAGTGAAGATCAAGCAAAGCGGCGCGCAGGCGGTGCTCACGGGTAACTTTGGCAATGACCTCACGCTCTTGGTGAAAGCCGCGAAGGAGGTGGGTTACACGGGCAAGTTTTATACCTTTTATGGCAACGCGCTGGGCGTGCCGGGTGTGCTTGCCGACGCTGGCGTGGGCAAGGTGATTGCTGTGGCGGACTGGTTCCCCAACACGCCGGGTGCTGATTCAGACCGTTTCTACCGGGCCTTCCGCGAGCGCTTTCCCAAGCCGCAAGAGGACTATGTGCACATGCGCATGCAACTGATGGTCGAGGCGTTGGCTCAGAGCATGGAAAAAGCGCGCACGGCCGACACCACCGCTCTGGCCGTGGCCATGGAAACAGCCAGCGTGAACGTGTCGGGTCTACGCGGCGCCATGCGTGCTGGGGATCATCAGTTTCAGCAGCCGCTGCGCGTGGCCATCATGGACAAGCAGGGCGCCCCGGGCGTGCGCTTTGACGTCGAAGGCTCGGGCTATGGGTTTCGGGTGATTCGCAGCATCGAGCCCAAGAAGGCCGAGCAGCCGCACAGCTGCAAAATGACGCGTTACTGAACAACAAGAAAGACACGCCATGCGCCAAGCCGTTCTGAACCTTGAAGAATCCCTGATCCGCCAAGTTGCCAATGCAGGCATGGGGCGGGACGACGTGCTCAAGTTCTGGTTTGGCGAAAGCGACGAGGTCACGCCGGCCTTCATCCGTGAAGCGGCTGCAGCCTCGCTTTCCAGCGGTGAAACCTTTTATGCGCACAACCTGGGCCTGCCCGAGCTGCGCGAGGCCATCGCCAGCTACTGCACGGCCCGGCGCACGGCGGGGGCGGTGCCCATTGGCGTCGACCGGGTTGCCGTCACGGCCGGCGGCGTCAATGCCTTGATGCTGGCGGTGCAAGCCTTGGTCAACGCAGGCGACCGCGTGGTCGTGGTCACGCCGGTCTGGCCCAACCTGACGGCCCAGCCCGCCATCATGGGCGCCGAGGTGCATTGCGTGAGCTTGAAGCCCGTGGCCGGCGAGTGGACGCTGGACATGGCCGAGTTGCTGGCCGCCATCACGCCGGCCACCCGCCTTTTGGTTCTGAATGCGCCCAACAACCCGACCGGCTGGACCCTCAGCCGTGACGAGCAGGTGGCTTTGCTTGAACATTGCCGCAAGACCGGCACCTGGATCCTGGCCGACGAGGTCTACGAGCGGCTTTATTACGAAGCCACGCCCAACGCTTGTGCGCCCAGTTTTCTGGACATCGCCTTGCCGGAGGACCGGCTGGTGGTGGTGCACAGCTTTTCCAAGAGCTTTCTCATGACAGGATGGCGCCTGGGCTGGCTGGTGATGCCGCCTTCCATGACGCCTCACATGGGCAAGCTCATTGAATTCAATACCTCCTGCTCGCCGGTCTTTGTGCAGCGCGCAGGCGTCGTGGCGCTGCAGCGCACAGATGAGGTAACGCCCCAGGTGGTGGCGCACCTCAAGGCCTGCCGGGACACGCTGGTGCCCTTGCTGCAAGTGCTGCCGGGGGTTCAGCTGGCACCGGCCAAGGGCGGCATGTATGCATTTTTTCGCCTCACCGGCCGACCCGAGTTCAGCGATTCGCTGACCATCGCCAAGCGCCTGGTGGTCGAGGCCGGCCTGGGGCTGGCGCCGGGCGACGCTTTCGTGACCAGTTCAGGCGAAGCCTCCCAAGGCTGGCTGCGGTGGTGCTTTGCGTCCAAGGACTTAGCCCGCTTGAAGCAGGGCGCAGCCCAGTTGGACGGCTGGCTGCGCGCCGGGGCAGGCTGATCAGTTGCTGAGGTCTTGCCTCCCCTTGCTTGTCGTGGCATAGGGGGCGGAATTGGGCGCAATGGGGCCTCCTTGATCTGGCTATAATCCGGGGCTGTACTGATTTCGCCTCGCGCGTTTGACAGCCAGAAAAGCCCTCTCACCAGGGCGCACGACGACAGCGGTCAACTCCCACGTTGGGAACACTGCGTCGCTCGCAAGTCACAAGGAAGACCCATGATTGCAAAATCCATCAAGGCCGATATCGTTCAGGCCAACGCCCGTCAAGCTGGCGACACCGGCAGCCCAGAAGTTCAGGTGGCACTGCTGACTGGCCGCATCAATGAGTTGATGCCTCACTTCAAAACCCACGCCAAAGACCACCACGGTCGCCGCGGTCTGCTGCGCATGGTCAGCCGCCGCCGCAAGCTGCTGGACTACCTGAAGTCCAAAGACGCTTCGCGTTACGTTGCGCTGATCGCCAAACTCGGCCTGCGCAAGTAAGCAAGATACACCTTTGAAGAGCGCCTGAGTTAGTTCACTAGCTCAGGCGTTTTTTACTTCGGAGCAAGGCAAAACGAGCACGCGCTGTGTCATTCCACAAAAAACGCCTGGGTCAACCCCGCGTTTTGAGCAGGTTTTTTGTGGAATGGCATCGTGTTCAGCCAGCCCTCCGGGCCTTGGGTGCAGCCTCATGCACCCGGTTTAAATGGAGCTAAAAACATGAGCATTTTCAACAAAGTCAGCAAGTCTTTCCAATGGGGCCAGCACAAGGTCACGATGGAAACCGGTGAAGTCGCACGCCAGGCCAGCGGTGCCGTGATCGTCGACATGGATGGCACCGTGGTGCTGGCCACCGTCGTCGCCAAGACCGATGCCAAGCCTGGCCAGGACTTCTTCCCCCTGACCGTTGACTACCTGGAAAAAACCTACGCGGCTGGCCGCATTCCCGGCAGCTTTTTCAAGCGCGAAGGCCGCCCCAGCGAGTTCGAGACCCTGACCTCGCGCCTGATCGACCGCCCGATCCGCCCGCTGTTTCCTGAAGGCTTCTTCAATGAAGTGCAGGTCGTTATTCACGTGCTGTCGCTCAACCCTGAAGTTGAAGGCGACATCCCTGCGCTGATCGCTTCGAGCGCTGCGCTGTCGATCTCCGGCATTCCGTTCAACGGCCCCATCGGTGCTGCCCGCGTGGCCTACATCGACGGCCAGTACGTCCTGAACCCCGGCAAGACCCAGCTCAAAGAATCCAAGATGGACCTGGTCGTGGCCGGTACCGAAGCCGCCGTGCTGATGGTCGAGTCCGAAGCCCAGCAACTGTCTGAAGAAATCATGCTCGGCGCCGTGGTGTTTGGCCATGAGCAGGGCAACATCGTCATCAACGCGATTCACGAACTCGTGCGCGACGCGGGCAAGCCCGTCTGGGACTGGAAAGCGCCTGCCAAGGACCTGCCACTGATCGCCAAGGTCAATGAACTCGCTGCGGCCAAGCTCGAAGCGGCTTACCAGATCCGCGCTAAGCAAGCCCGTACGCAAGCCTGCCGCGTGGTGACTTCTGAAGTCATGGCCGCCCTCAAAGCCGACGGCGTGGCATTTGACGGCGTGGCCGTTGAAGGCATGCTGTTCGACATCGAAGCCAAGATCGTTCGCAGCCAGATCCTGGCCGGTGAGCCCCGCATTGACGGCCGCGACACCCGCACCGTGCGCGCCATTGAAATCCGCAACTCGGTGCTGCCACGCACGCACGGCTCGGCCCTGTTCACCCGCGGTGAAACGCAAGCGCTGGTCGTCACCACGCTGGGCACGGAGCGTGACGCACAACGTATCGACGCCTTGAGCGGCGACTACGAAGACCGCTTCATGCTGCACTACAACATGCCTCCGTTCGCCACCGGCGAAACGGGCCGCGTGGGCTCGCCTAAGCGCCGCGAAATCGGCCACGGCCGTCTGGCCAAGCGCGCGCTGATCGCCGTGCTGCCCAGCAAAGAAGAGTTCCCGTACACCATGCGCGTGGTCAGCGAAATCACCGAGTCCAACGGTTCGTCGTCGATGGCTTCGGTTTGCGGCGGCTGCTTGTCGCTGATGGACGCTGGCGTGCCGATGAAAGCCCACGTGGCTGGTATCGCCATGGGCCTGATCAAGGAAGACAACCGCTTTGCGGTGCTGACCGACATCCTGGGCGACGAAGATCATCTGGGCGACATGGACTTCAAAGTCGCAGGTACCACTTTCGGTATCACCGCGCTGCAAATGGACATCAAAATCCAGGGCATCACCAAGGAAATCATGCAGGTCGCATTGGCTCAAGCCAAAGAAGCGCGCATGCACATCCTGGGCAAAATGCAAGAAGCCATGGGCGAAGCCAAGACCGAAGTGTCTGACTTCGCGCCGCGCCTGTATGTCATGAAGATCAACCCTGAGAAGATCCGTGACGTGATCGGCAAAGGCGGCGCCGTCATTCGCGCGCTGACCGAAGAAACCGGCACGCAGATCAACATTGAAGAAGACGGCACCATCACCATCGCGTCGACTGACAGCGTCAAGGCTGACGAGGCCAAGCGCCGCATCGCCGAGATCACCGCTGAAGTCGAAATCGGCAAGATCTACGAAGGCCCGATCACCAAGCTGCTGGACTTCGGCGCTCTGGTCAACCTGCTGCCCGGCAAAGACGGTCTGCTGCACATCAGCCAGATCGCCCACGAGCGTGTCGAGAAGGTCAGCGATTACCTCAAAGAAGGCCAGATCATTCGCGTCAAGGTCATGGAGACGGACGAAAAAGGTCGCGTCAAGCTGTCCATGAAGGCGCTGATCGAGCGTCCAGGCCAGAACGACCATCAAGGCTAAATCGGCCTTGTGCTGAAGCTGGTGCTGGCCCTTTGGGTCATGCATCGGCAGACCACTTCTTGATTCGCATTCACTCGCATGAAAGCCGTTGAAATCATAAGCTATGGCGCCCCTGAGGTGCTGCGCTTGGGTGAGCGCGCCTTGCCGCAGGCAGGTGCTGGCGAGTTGTTGATTCGTGTGGCGGCCAGTGGCATCAATCGGCCTGACGTGCTGCAGCGTACCGGTCTGTATCCGGTGCCGCCGGGCGCGTCAGACATTCCCGGCCTCGAGGTCGCAGGCGAGATCGTTTCGGGTGACGAGGCGGCCATGACGGCTGCTGGATTCAAGCTGGGCGATAAAGTTTGCGCGCTGGTCGCGGGCGGCGGCTATGCAGAGTTTTGTGTGGCGCCTGTCGGGCAATGCCTGCCGGTGCCGGATGGCCTGAGCCTTATTGAAGCGGCTTCCTTGCCCGAGACCTTCTTTACGGTCTGGAGCAATGTGTTTGACCGCGCGCGCTTGCAAGCGGGTGAAACCTTGCTCGTTCAAGGCGGCACCAGCGGCATTGGCGTCACAGCCATCCAGATGGCCAAGGCTCTGGGCGCCAAGGTCATCGCCACGGCGGGCAGTGACGAGAAGTGCACGGCCTGCCTGGCGCTCGGTGCCGACCATGCGATCAATTACAAGACGGCTGACTTCGCGCAAGAGGCCATGCGGCTTTCGGGCGGGCAGGGCGTCAATGTGATTTTGGACATGGTGGCGGGTAGCTACGTGGCGCGCGAAGTCGAGTGCCTGGCCGAAGATGGCCGTCTCGTCATCATTGCGGTGCAGGGCGGCGTTAAGGCGGAGTTCAATGCGGGCATGGTCCTGCGTCGCCGCCTGGCCATCACGGGCTCAACGCTGCGTCCGCGGCCTGTGGCTTTCAAGGCTGCGATTGCTGCGGCTTTGCGCAAGCATGTCTGGCCCTTGCTCGAAAGCGGCGCCATCAAGCCGGTGATTTTCAAGACATTCTCGGCCGCCGACGCGGCCGATGCGCATGTGCTGATGGAGTCGAATCAGCACATCGGCAAGATCGTTTTGACCTGGTAAGCCAGGTCACTTCAAAGAAGAAAATATCCATGGCCAAACTGATTGCAGGCAACTGGAAAATGAATGGCAGCTTGGCTGCCAACGAAACGCTTTTGAGCGCGCTGGCCGAGGGGCTTGCCAAGCGCAGCCATTCAAACGCTGAGGTGGCGGTGTGCATTCCTGCGCCGTACTTGGCGCAATTCGGCGTGCTGGCTGCGGCCAAGCCAGCCTTGTCGGCAGTGGCACTGGGCGCGCAAGATGTGTCCAGCCAAAGCGCTGGCGCTTTTACGGGCGAGGTGAGCGCGAACATGCTCAAGGACTTCGGCTGCCGCTATGCCATCGTCGGGCATTCAGAGCGTCGCCAGTACCACGCTGAAAGCGATGCCCTGGTGGCAAGCAAGGCGCAGCAGGCGCTGGCAGCGGGTATCACGCCCATCGTTTGCGTGGGCGAAACGCTGGCCGAGCGCGAAGCTGGTCAGACAACCGACGTTGTCAAGCGTCAACTGGCTGCGGTGATCCACGCCAACGGCCACTGCATCAGCGAAATCGTCGTGGCCTACGAGCCAGTCTGGGCGATTGGCACTGGCAAGACAGCCAGCCCTGAAGAAGCGCAGGCAGTCCACTCCGTGCTGCGCGCGCAACTGTCCGCCGCCTCGGCTCAGGCCGGGCGCGTGAAGATTTTGTACGGCGGCAGCATGAACGCCGGTAACGCGGCCAGCCTCTTGGCGCAGCCTGACATTGACGGCGGCCTGATTGGTGGCGCCGCGCTCAAGGCCAACGATTTCTTGACCATCGTTTCAGCGGCTGATGCCGCCTGAACAACCATTTTTTGAATCCGGAGTTAATTTATGAATATCGTTTTGACCATCATCCTGACCGTCCAGATGCTGACCGCCTTGGGCATGATTGGCCTGATTCTGGTTCAGCATGGCAAAGGTGCTGACGCGGGCGCGGCTTTTGGCGGCGGCGCTGGTTCGGGCAGCTTGTTTGGCGCCAGTGGCAGTGCCAACTTCCTGTCGCGCACCACGGCCGTGCTTGCGGCTGTGTTTTTTGTCTGCACTTTGGCTCTGGCGTATTTCGGCAATGCGCAGCCGCGCACTGGCTCCAGCGTGCTGGAGAACCCGGCTGCCGTAGTGCCACCTGCCCCGGGCGCTGCTGGTCAGATTCCCGGCTCGACCGCGCCCGCGACGCCATCGAGCGGTGTGGCCGTACCTGCTGTGCCCGCAGCGCCAGGTGCCGGTCAGATCCCGACCAAATAAGCTCATGCGCTGAGTGCGCCTCCTGAGAAACCGAGTAATTTCAGGGTAAACTCTAAGACTGTCTGGAAAGTCAAACCTCAGGTTTTCCTCTCGCTTTCCAGGCAGTAAAAAACCGCGGACGTGGTGAAATTGGTAGACACGCTATCTTGAGGGGGTAGTGGCGAAAGCTGTGCGAGTTCGAGTCTCGCCGTCCGCACCAGATTCTGGGCATTTATTGGGCATTGGCCGTGCTGTGCTGATGAGCTTGAGGGTTCTGTAGTCGATTGCAAAGCTTGGCGCTTGTAATGATTCTGTAGGGCTTGGGTGGAAAATACCGGCTCGAATGGTTCAGCTCCCGCGGTACCCAACCATTTCGATCTCAACACCTCGCAATCCAGGCGGCACCAGCAGATGAACCTTGAGCAATACCTCCCCGTCCTGTTGTTCATCCTGGTGGGTGTTGCAGTAGGCGTTGTGCCCCAAGTGCTTGGCCGCTTGCTGGGCCCCAACCGCCCCGACGCGGAAAAAAACTCCCCTTATGAATGCGGCTTCGAGGCTTTCGAAGATGCCCGCATGAAGTTCGACGTGCGTTACTACCTCGTCGCCATCCTCTTCATTCTGTTTGACCTCGAAATTGCCTTTCTCTTTCCATGGGCAGTCGCGCTCAAGGAAATCGGAGCCGTTGGCTTTTGGTCCATGATGATTTTCCTGGGCATCCTCGTCGTCGGCTTTGCCTACGAGTGGAAAAAGGGTGCGCTCGACTGGGAGTGATTTTTAAGGTACTGCTATGTCACTTGAAGGTGTTTTCAACGAAGGCTTCATGACCACGAGTTACGACTCGGTGGTCAATTGGGCCAAGACCGGCTCGCTGTGGCCCATGACGTTTGGCCTGGCGTGCTGTGCCGTCGAGATGATGCACGCGGGTGCTGCGCGCTATGACCTGGACCGTTTTGGCATGCTGTTCCGGCCCAGCCCGCGCCAGTCCGACCTCATGATCGTGGCTGGCACGCTGTGCAACAAGATGGGCCCTGCGCTGCGCAAGGTCTATGACCAGATGTCCGAGCCGCGCTGGGTGCTGTCCATGGGTTCGTGCGCCAACGGCGGTGGTTACTACCACTACAGCTACTCGGTGGTGCGCGGTTGCGACCGCATCGTGCCTGTGGACGTGTACGTGCCAGGTTGCCCGCCCACGGCCGAAGCCCTGATGTACGGCATCATTCAGTTGCAGCAAAAAATTCGCCGCACCAACACGATTGCGAGGGCCTGATGGGACCTGTGCATTCTGTGCCTGCCGAGCAAACCCTGGGCGCCGTGACGGCGGCTCTGGGCGACAAGCTCAAGCGTTCCGTCGTCGCTTTGGGTGAACTCACCATCTGGGTCAATCCCTCCGACTATCTGGCCTCAGCCCGCATTCTTCGGGACGCAGAAGGCTGCCAGTTCGAGCAATTGCTGGATCTTTGCGGCATCGACTACTCTGAATACGGCAATGGCACCTACGACGGCCCACGCTTTTGCGTCGCCTCGCATTTGCTGTCGGTGAGCCTGAACCAGCGCGTGCGCCTGAAGGTGTTTTGCGCTGACGACGACTTCCCTGTGCTGCCTTCACTCACCCAAGTCTGGAATTCGGTCAACTGGTTCGAACGTGAAGCCTTTGACTTGTTCGGCATCATCTTTGAAGGTCATGACGACCTGCGCCGCATCCTGACGGATTACGGTTTCATCGGCCATCCTTTCCGCAAGGATTTCCCGACCACGGGTCACGTCGAAATGCGTTACGACCCCGAGCAAAAGCGCGTGATCTACCAGCCGGTCACCATCGAGCCGCGCGAGATCACGCCGCGCATCATTCGCGAAGATAACTACGCAGGTCTGCAGGGCGCTGTGCCCGCGGCCAAGGGCTGAAGAACATGGCTGAGATCAAGAACTACACGCTCAACTTCGGCCCCCAGCACCCGGCCGCGCACGGCGTCTTGCGCCTCGTGCTCGAGCTCGATGGCGAAGTCATCCAGCGCGCTGATCCGCATATCGGCCTCTTGCATCGCGCCACTGAAAAGCTGGCCGAGAGCAAGACCTACATTCAGTCGCTGCCTTACATGGACCGCCTTGACTACGTGTCGATGATGTCCAACGAGCAGGCGTACTGCCTGGCGATTGAAAAACTGTTGGGCGTGGACGTGCCGATTCGCGCGCAGTACATCCGCGTGATGTATGCCGAGATCACCCGCTTGCTGAACCACTTGCTGTGGCTGGGCGCGCACGGGTTTGACTGCGGCGCGATGAACATCCTGATTTATTGCTTCCGTGAACGCGAAGCGCTGTTTGACATGTACGAGGCCGTGTCCGGCGCGCGCATGCACGCGGCGTACTTCCGTCCGGGCGGCGTGTACCGTGACCTGCCTGACAGCATGCCCAAGTACAAGGTCAGCAAGGTCAAGAATGCCAAGGCCATTGAAGCGCTGAACGAAAACCGCCAGGGCTCCTTGCTGGACTTCATCGAAGACTTCACCAACAAGTTCCCGGGCTTCGTGGATGAATACGAAACCTTGCTCACGGATAACCGCATCTGGAAGCAGCGTACCGTGGGTGTGGGTGTGGTGTCGCCAGAGCGCGCGCTGAACCTGGGTTTCACCGGCCCCATGCTGCGCGGCTCGGGCTTTGCCTGGGACTTGCGCAAGTCGCAGCCCTACGACGTGTATGACCGCATGGACTTTGACATTCCGGTCGGCAAAACGGGCGACTGCTACGACCGCTACCTGGTGCGCATTGAAGAAATGCGCCAGTCCAACCGCATCATCAAGCAGTGCGTGGACTGGTTGCGCGTGAACCCCGGCCCGGTCATCACCAGCAACCACAAGGTGGCGGCACCCGACCGGGAATCCATGAAGTCCAACATGGAAGAGTTGATTCACCACTTCAAGCTTTTCACCGAAGGCTTCCATGTGCCCGAAGGCGAGGCTTATGCCGCCGTCGAGCACCCGAAAGGCGAGTTCGGCATCTACATCGTGAGTGATGGCGCCAACAAGCCTTACCGCCTGAAGATCCGTCCACCGGGCTTTTCGCACTTGGCCGCCATGGACGAGATGTCGCGCGGCCACATGATTGCTGACGCCGTGGCCGTGATCGGCACGATGGACATCGTGTTCGGTGAAATTGATCGATGAACATGACTCCCCCCCGAAGCGCCTGCGGCGCCTCCCCCTCAAGGGGGCGCCACCTGCAGCCCGGCAAAGCCGGTTCTGCGATGGCCCTTGACTATTGCGCGATGGAGATACGAATTGGCTGAACTTTCTCAAGCAGTGCGGACGCGATTTGACCGCGAGATCGCCAAGTACCCCGCTGACCAGCGCCAGTCGGCCGTGATGGCTTGCCTGCAGATCGTGCAGGCCGAGCAGGGCTTTGTGAGCCCCGAAAGCGAAAAGGCTGTGGCCGACTACCTGGGCATGCCGCCGATTGCCGTACATGAAGTCACGACCTTCTACAACATGTACAACCAGCGCCCGGTGGGCAAGTACAAGCTCAACGTCTGCACCAACTTGCCGTGCCAACTGCGCGACGGCAACAAGGCGCTGGTCTACCTTGAAAAGAAGCTGGGCGTCGAGATGGGTGGCACTACCGCTGACGGCATGTTCACGCTGCAGCAGTCTGAGTGCCTGGGCGCCTGCGCCGACGCACCGGTGATGTTGGTCAACGATGTGAACATGTGCAGCTTCATGAGCAATGACAAGCTCGATCAGTTGATTGACGGCCTGAAATCCGCCGAGGCAAAACAACCATGACCACCGCTTCCAGTGTTCTCTCGCAGTTTGCCGCCACGGGCGTGCAAAGCTCGTTTCATGGCCGGCACATCAATCCGCAAATCATGGCGGGGCTGGACGGCAGCAATTGGCGCCTGAAGGATTACGAGGCGCGCGGCGGCTACCAGGCCCTGCGCAAGATTCTCGGCAAAGACGGCTCGGCGCCAAATGCTGAGACCGGCGTGTCGGGCATGACGCCTGACCAGGTGATTGCTGAAGTCAAGGCGGGCAGCTTGCGCGGCCGTGGCGGCGCAGGTTTTCCGACGGGCCTGAAGTGGAGCTTCATGCCGCGCCAGTTCCCGGGTCAAAAGTACCTCGTCTGCAATTCCGACGAAGGCGAGCCAGGCACCGCCAAAGACCGCGACATCATGCAGTACAACCCGCATGTCGTGATCGAAGGCATGGCCATTGCCGCTTACGCTATGGGCATCAGCGTGGGCTACAACTATATTCACGGCGAAATCTTCGCGACCTACCAGCGCTTTGAAGAAGCCCTCGAAGAAGCGCGTGCTGCAGGCCTCTTGGGCGACGACATTCTGGGCAGCGGCTTCAAGTTTCAGCTGCACGCAGCCCACGGCTTTGGCGCCTACATCTGCGGTGAAGAAACGGCGCTGCTCGAATCACTCGAGGGCAAAAAAGGCCAGCCACGCTTTAAGCCGCCGTTCCCGGCCAGCTTTGGCCTTTATGGCAAGCCGACCACCATCAACAACACCGAAACCTTTGCGGCCGTCCCCTGGATCATCCGCAACGGAGGCGCTGCCTATCTTGCCTGCGGCAAGCCGAACAACGGTGGTACCAAGATCTTCACGATCAGCGGTGACGTCGAGCGCCCAGGCAATTACGAAATTCCTCTGGGCACACCGTTTGCCAAATTGCTCGAACTCGCCGGTGGCGTGCGCGGCGGTAAAAAGCTCAAGGCTGTGATCCCAGGCGGATCATCGATGCCCGTGCTGCCGGCCGACATCATGATGGCCACCGACATGGACTACGACTCGATCGCCAAGGCCGGCTCCATGCTGGGCTCAGGCGCTGTGATCGTGATGGACGAAACGCGCTGCATGGTCAAAAGCTTGCTGCGCTTGTCCTACTTCTACATGCATGAAAGCTGCGGCCAATGCACGCCTTGCCGCGAAGGCACGGGCTGGCTCTGGCGCATGGTCGAGCGCATTGAAAATGGTCAGGGCCGCGCGAGCGACCTCGACATGCTGAATTCGGTGTCCGACAACATTCAGGGTCGCACGATTTGTGCGCTGGGTGACGCGGCGGCCATGCCGGTGCGCGCCATGATCAAACATTTCCGCGCCGAGTTCGAACACCACATCACCCACAAGACCTGCCAGGTCCCGGTTTACGCCTGAAGCGGCTGAGAAAAAATCACCATGGTTGAAATCCAACTCGACGGTCAGAAAGTGGAAGTGCTCGAAGGCAGCACGGTGATGCATGCGGCTGAAAAAGCCGGCACCTACATTCCACACTTCTGCTATCACAAGAAACTCAGCATCGCGGCCAACTGCCGCATGTGTCTGGTGGACGTTGAAAAAGCGCCCAAGCCCATGCCCGCCTGCGCCACGCCCGTGACGCAAGGCATGGTGGTCCACACCAAGAACGACAAAGCCATCAAAGCCCAAAAGGGCGTGATGGAGTTCTTGCTGATCAACCATCCGCTGGACTGCCCGATTTGCGATCAAGGCGGCGAATGCCAGTTGCAAGACTTGGCCGTGGGCTATGGCGGTAGCGAGTCGCGTTACGAAGAAGAAAAGCGCGTCGTGTTCCACAAGGACGTTGGCCCGCTGGTCTCCATGCAGGAGATGAGCCGCTGCATCCACTGCACGCGCTGCGTGCGCTTTGGCCAGGAAGTGGCAGGCGTGATGGAGCTCGGCATGTCGCATCGCGGCGAGCATGCCGAGATCGAGACTTTCGTGGGCATGTCTGTGGACTCTGAGCTCTCGGGCAACATGATCGACCTGTGCCCCGTGGGCGCGCTCACCAGCAAGCCTTTCCGCTACAGCGCCCGCACCTGGGAGCTGTCGCGCCGCAAGTCCGTCAGCCCGCACGATTCCACCGGCGCCAACCTGATTGTTCAAGTCAAGAACAACAAGGTGATGCGCGTATTGCCGCTGGAAAACGAAGACATCAACGAATGCTGGCTGGCTGACCGTGATCGCTTCTCGTATGAGGCGCTCAACACCAACGAGCGTCTGACCAGCCCGATGATCAAGCAAGGTGGCCAGTGGCAAAACGTTGATTGGCAAACCGCGCTCGAGTACGTGGCCAACGGTTTGAAACTGATCAAGGCCGACCACGGCGCGCAAAGCATCGGCACCTTGGCCAGCCCGCACAGCACGGTTGAAGAGCTGTATTTGGCCGGCGCTTTGATGCGCGGCTTGGGTAGCGACAACATCGACTACCGTCTGCGCAATGCAGAATTCGCGCCGGCTGAAACGGCTCGCTGGTTGGGCACCTCGATTGCTTCTTTGACCAACTTGCAGAGCGTTTTGGTTGTGGGCTCCAACCTGCGCAAAGACCATCCGCTGTTTGCGCAGCGCGTCCGTCAGGCTGCACGTAAAGGCTGCGCCGTGATGGCCATCGCGTCCAGCATTGAACTCTCTGCCAAAGACGCGTGGGCCATGCCTTTGGCCGTGACGTCGATGGGCGAGCCGGGCGACTGGCTGGCCTTGCTGTCACAAGTCGCCGCTGCTGTGGCGGCTCAGTCGGGTAGCACGCTGCCATCCGGTGTGCCAACGCTGAGCAGTGAGGCCGCTGAAGCCATCGCCAAGTCTTTGCTGAGCGGCGAGCGCAAAGCCATCTTGCTGGGCAATGCCGCAGCGCATCACGCCGAAGCCAGCAGCTTGCTGGCGCTTGCAAATTGGATAGCAGCGCAAACCGGCGCCACCGTGGGCTACCTCACCGAAGCCGCCAACACCGTGGGCGCGCAACTGGTGCAGGCCCAGCCGCTAGAAGGCGGTTTGAATGCCGGCCAGATGCTGGCTGCCGGCCTCAAGGCTGTGCTCTTGCTGAACAACGAGCCCGAGTTCGATTCGGCTGCAGGCGCTGCGGCGGCTGCTGGGTTGAACAAGTCGCAAATGGTCGTGACGCTCAGCCCTTTCAAGGCCAACATGGCTTTCAGCGATGTCCTGTTGCCGATTGCGCCTTTCACCGAAACGCCTGGTACCTTCGTCAACGCCGAAGGTCGCGTGCAGAGCTTCCATGCGGTGGTCAAGCCTTTGGGCGAGACCCGTCCCGCCTGGAAAGTGCTGCGCGTACTGGGCAATATGCTGGGCCTCAAGGGCTTTGACTATGAGTCGTCGGCTGAAGTGCTGGCACAGGCCTTTGGCGCGCCAGTCGATGGCGTGACAACAGTGGCCGAAGGCAAGTTGGGCAATGCCACCAAGGCTCAGGTCAAGCCGGCAGCGGCCAGGGCAGGGCGCCCGGCCGTGGCCGCCATTTACCAACTCGACGGCCTGGTGCGCCGTGCACCGGCGCTGCAACTGACTGCCGATGCGCGCCAGGTTCCCTCCTTTGAAGAGCAAGAGGTCAGCGCATGATCGACAGTTTGTACCTTGCAGGCCAAGGCCTGATGGGCAGCGCCTGGCCCGTGGCCTGGACGCTGATCAAGATCGTGGCAGTGCTGCTGCCGCTGATGGGCTGCGTTGCTTACCTCACGCTCTGGGAGCGCAAGGCCATTGGTTTCACCCAGATTCGCTTGGGTCCCAACCGCGTGGGCCCCTTTGGCTTGTTGCAGCCGATTGCTGACGCACTCAAGCTGCTGACCAAAGAAATCATCATGCCGACGGCGGCCAGCAAGGGCTTGTTCGTTCTCGGCCCCATCATGACCATCATGCCGGCGCTCGCCGCCTGGGCCGTGATTCCGTTTGGCCCTGAAGTCGCGCTGGCCAACATCAATGCCGGCCTGCTGTTCTTGATGGCGATCACCTCGCTCGAGGTGTATGGCGTCATCATTGCCGGCTGGGCCTCCAACTCCAAGTACGCTTTTCTGGGCGCCATGCGCGCCTCGGCGCAAATGGTGAGCTACGAGATTGCCATGGGCTTTTGCCTGGTGGTGGTGCTCATGGTGTCTGCCAGCCTGAACATGACGGACATCGTGATGGGTCAGGCGCGCGGCATGGCCGCCGACCGCGGCTTGAACTTCTTGTCTTGGAACTGGCTGCCGCTGCTGCCCATCTTCGTGGTGTATTTCATCGCCGGCTTGGCAGAAACCAACCGCCACCCGTTTGACGTTGTCGAGGGTGAGTCCGAAATCGTGGCTGGCCACATGGTCGAGTACTCGGGCATGGCCTTTGCCATGTTCTTCCTGGCTGAATACGCCAACATGATTTTGGTGTCCATCCTCTGCGTCATCTTGTTCCTGGGCGGCTGGTTGGCTCCCATCGACTCGGCGCTCTTTAACTGGATTCCGGGCTGGATCTGGCTGGGCCTCAAGACTTTCGTGGTCGTGACCATGTTCCTTTGGGTGCGTGCTACGTTCCCGCGCTTTCGCTATGACCAGATCATGCGTTTGGGCTGGAAGATTTTCATTCCTGTGACGCTGGTTTGGCTGGTCGTCGTCGGGGCCTGGATGCAGACCCCTTACAACATCTGGAATTAACGCCATGTCTGCTGTTGCGTCTGTCAAAGACTTTGTTTCGAGCTTCATGCTCACCGAGCTGCTCAAGGGCATGGCCCTGACGGGCAAGTACATGTTCAAGCGCAAGATCACGGTGCAGTTTCCTGAAGAGAAAACGCCCATGAGCCCGCGTTTTCGCGGCTTGCATGCGCTGCGCCGTTATGACAACGGTGAAGAGCGCTGCATTGCCTGCAAGCTTTGCGAGGCTGTATGCCCGGCGCTGGCCATTACCATTGAGTCTGACGTGCGGGAAGACGGCAGCCGCCGCACCTCGCGTTATGACATTGACCTCACCAAGTGCATCTTCTGCGGCTTTTGTGAAGAAAGCTGCCCGGTCGATTCCATCGTCGAGACGCATATCTTGGAATACCACGGCGAAAAGCGGGGCGACCTGTACTTCACCAAGGACATGCTGCTGGCCGTCGGCGACCGCTATGAATCCGAGATCGCGGCCAACAAGGCGGCTGACGCCAAGTACCGTTAAGCCGTAAAGCTACTGCTTCCAACCGACCCACGCTGACGCTTCCAGCACGAACGAATCCACAACAACATGGACGCCAAATCCGGTCTCTTCTACGCTTTTGCCGCGGTGCTTTTATTCGCGGCCTTCAAGGTCATCACGGCTCGCAACCCGGTGCATGCCGCGCTGTATTTGGTGCTCGCTTTCTTCCAGGCTTCGGCCTTGTGGATATTGCTCAAGGCTGAGTTCCTGGCCATCGCGCTGGTACTGGTGTACGTGGGCGCTGTGATGGTGCTGTTCTTGTTCGTGGTCATGATGCTGGACATCAATCTGGACAGCGTGCGCAAGAACTTCTGGAAGCATTTCCCGATTGCAGCAGCCGTGGGCGCCTTGATCGCACTTGAAATGGCCGCTGTCTTGATGGGCGGCTTTCGCCTGGGCGAGCAGCCTGAGCCGGCGCTGGCCATTGGCCAGGTGGCTGTGCCAGTGTCCAACACCAAGGAGTTGGGCAAGGTGCTGTACTCCGAATACCTCTTCCCGCTGGAGATCGCCGCTGTCATCTTGTTGGTGGCCATCATTGCCGCTATTGCATTGACGCTGCGCGAGCGCAAGGACTCCAAGTCCATTGATCCGGCCACGCAGATTCGCGTCAAGCGGGCTGACCGCGTGCGCCTCGTCAAGCTGAACCCGACTTTGGCTGCACCTAAGCCCGTGGCCGTTGCCGCGACTGTTGAAGAGAAAAAAGCATGATCACCCTCGGACACTTTCTTTCGCTGGGCGCCATGCTCTTTGCGTTGTCGGTCATCGGCATTTTTCTCAACCGCAAGAACCTCATCGTGCTGCTCATGGCCATCGAGCTGATGCTCCTGGCAGTCAACATGAACTTCGTCGCCTTCTCGTACTACCTGAACGACATGGCCGGCCAGATTTTTGTTTTCTTCATCCTGACCGTGGCCGCCGCCGAATCGGCGATTGGCCTGGCCATCCTCGTGCTCTTGTTCCGTAACAAGTCCAGCATCAACGTCGATGAGCTCAACACGCTCAAGGGCTGAAGTCAGAACAGGTCAAGGCCCGGTTCGCCGGGTCTCTTTTTGAGTAAAGAAGAAACACAAGATGAGTCAAACCCTCAACGCCTCCACCCTGCTGGCCGTGCCCATGGCGCCACTGGTCGGATCGCTGCTGGCCGGCATTCTGGGCACACAGTTCGGCGGCAACTGGATCGGCCGCAGGCTGACCCACTCGCTCACCATTTTGGGTGTGCTGGTGGCTTTCGTGCTGTCGGCTTTGACGCTCAAGAGCGTGGCCATCGACGGCGCTCGCTTCAACGAAACGCTCTACACCTGGATGGTGGTGGGCGGCCTGAAGATGGAGATCGGCTTTCTGGTTGATGGCCTCACCGCCATGATGATGGTCGTGGTGACCTTTGTCTCGCTCATGGTGCACATCTACACCATCGGCTACATGGAAGAGGACGAAGGCTACAACCGCTTTTTTGCCTACATCTCGCTCTTCACCTTCGCCATGCTGATGCTCGTCATGAGCAACAACATGCTGCAACTGTTCTTCGGTTGGGAAGCGGTGGGTCTGGTGTCGTATTTGCTGATCGGCTTTTGGTACAACAAGCCGACTGCGATTTTTGCCAACATGAAGGCTTTTCTGGTCAACCGCGTGGGTGACTTCGGCTTCATCATGGGCATTGGCTTGATCGCCGCCTATGCCGGCACGCTGAACTACACCGAAGCCTTTGCCAAGACCGGCGAGCTGTCTGCCTTGATGTTCCCCGGCACCGAATGGATGCTGGTCACCGTCATCTGCATCTGCCTCTTTATTGGCGCCATGGGCAAATCCGCGCAGTTCCCGCTGCACGTCTGGTTGCCTGATTCGATGGAAGGCCCGACACCGATCTCGGCGCTGATCCACGCGGCCACCATGGTCACCGCGGGCATCTTCATGGTCGCGCGTATGTCGCCTATTTTTGAGCTGAGCGACACCGCCCTGAACTTCATCATGGTCATCGGCGCTATCACGGCCTTGTTCATGGGTTTCATGGGCATCATCCAGAATGACATCAAGCGCGTGGTGGCTTATTCCACGCTCTCTCAGCTCGGCTACATGACGGTGGCTTTGGGTGCGTCGGCCTATTCAGTCGCCGTGTTCCACCTCATGACCCACGCCTTTTTCAAGGCCTTGCTGTTCCTGGGCGCGGGCTCGGTCATCATGGGCATGCACCACAACCAGGACATCCGCTGGATGGGCAATGTGAAGAAGTACATGCCCATCACCTGGATCACCTCGCTGCTGGGCTCGCTCGCTTTGATTGGTACGCCGCTGTTCGCAGGTTTTTATTCCAAGGACAGCATCATCGAAGCGGTGCATGCGAGCACCTTGCCGGGTGCAGGTTTTGCGCACTTTGCGGTGCTGGCTGGCGTCTTCGTCACGGCTTTTTATTCTTTCCGCATGTACTTCCTGGTCTTTCATGGCAAGGAACGCTACGACCAGAACCCTGATGCGCACCATGACGCTCACCATGATGACCATGGCCACGCAGCTGATGCGCATGGCGATCATCATGACGACGAGCACAAGCCGCACGAGTCGCCTTGGGTGGTGACGGTGCCGCTTATCCTGCTGGCCATTCCTTCGGTCGTCATCGGCTTCCTGGCGATTGAGCCCTTGCTGTTTGGCGACTTCTTCAAGGATGCGATCTTTGTGGACGCTGCCAAGCATGGCGCCATGGCCGAGCTGGCCGAGTTCTTCCACGGCCCAGCGCAAATGGCATTGCACGGCCTGCAGACTGCACCGTTCTGGCTGGCCCTTTCCGGTGTCGCGCTGTCTTATTACATGTACATGGTCAACCCGGCTTTGCCAACCGCCATCAAGCGCATGGCCATGCCGATCTACACCTTGCTTGAGAACAAGTACTACCTGGACTGGTTCAACGAAAACGTGCTGGCCAAGGGCGCGCGAGGCCTCGGCATTGCATTGTGGAAGGGCGGTGACCAAGCCGTGATTGACGGCGCCGTGGTCAATGGATCGTGGAAGCTGGTGGGCTGGACTTCAGGTCTGGTGCGCCGCATGCAGTCAGGCTTCATCTACCACTACGCCTTTGGAATGATCATTGGCATCTTTGCGCTCTTGACGTATTTCGTCTGGCTCAATCAATAAGAACAAGTAGGAAGAAACGCAATGGGATTGTTGAGCCTGGCGATCTGGACGCCGATTTTCTTTGGGGTGGTCTTGCTGGCCTTGGGTCGTGACGAGCAAGCCGGCGCGGTGCGCTGGCTGGCACTCGTCGGCGCGCTGGTCAGTTTCCTCGTCACGCTGCCGCTGTATGGCGGCTTCGAGGTGGGCAGCGCGGCCATGCAGTTTGTCGAAAAAGCGCCGTGGATTGCGCGCTTCAACGTCAACTATCACCTGGGCGTGGATGGCATTTCGCTGTGGTTCGTGTTGCTCACAGCCTTCATCACGGTGGTGGTGGTCATTGCCAGCTGGGAAGCGATCACGACGCGCGTGAACCAGTACATGGGTGCTTTCCTGATCTTGAGCGGCCTCATGGTCGGCGTGTTTTCAGCGCTCGACGGCCTGCTGTTCTTCGTCTTTTTTGAAGCGACCTTGATCCCGATGTACCTCATCATCGGCATCTGGGGCGGCCCCAACAAGATTTACGCGGCCTTCAAGTTCTTCCTCTACACCTTGCTGGGCTCGCTGCTCATGCTGGTGGCGCTGGTGTTCTTGTTCATCAAGTCCGGTGGCAGTTTTGACTTGGCCACTTGGCACAAGCTGCCTTTGGATGCGACCACACAAACCCTGCTTTTCTTCGCCTTCTTTGCCGCCTTTGCGGTGAAGGTGCCGATGTGGCCCGTGCACACCTGGCTGCCTGACGTGCACGTTGAGGCGCCTACCGGTGGCTCGGCCGTGCTGGCGGCCATCATGCTCAAGCTGGGTGCTTATGGTTTCTTGCGTTTTTCATTGCCGATTGCCCCTGACGCATCGCGCGAATGGGCCTGGCTGATGATTGCCTTGTCGCTGGTCGCCGTCATCTACGTGGGCCTCGTGGCCATGGTGCAAAAGGACATGAAAAAGCTGGTGGCTTATTCGTCTGTCGCCCACATGGGTTTTGTCACGCTGGGCTTTTTCATCTTCAATCCGCTGGGCGTTTCTGGCGGCATCGTGCAGATGATCGCGCACGGCTTTGTGTCAGCCGCCATGTTCTTGTGCATCGGCGTTTTGTACGACCGCGTCCACTCGCGTGAAATCGCGAGTTACGGCGGTGTGGTCAACACCATGCCCAAGTTCGCCGCCTTTGCCTTGCTGTTTGCCATGGCCAATTGCGGCTTGCCCGGCACTGCGGGCTTTGTGGGTGAGTGGATGGTGATTCTGGGCGCCATCAAAGCTAACTTCTGGTTGGGTCTGGGTGCAGCATCGGCGCTGATTTTCGGCGCGGCTTACACGCTGTGGATGTTCAAGCGCGTTTACCTGGGTCCCGTGGCCAATGAGGACGTCAAGGCCCTCGTTGACATCAACAGCCGCGAATTCCTGATGCTGGGTCTGCTGGCGGCGGCCGTGCTTTACATGGGCGTCTACCCCAAGCCCTTTACCGATGTGATGGATCCTTCCGTGCTTGAGTTGCTCAAGCACGTCGCCGCCTCCAAGCTGCCATGAGTGACATGACCGAACGCGTGCCCGAGAACTACGTTTTAGAAGAATTGCGATGATCGACTCCCTCAGCTTGATAACCGTGCTTCCCGAAGTCATCCTCTTGGTGATGGCTTGCTTCATCGCCTTGCTGGACCTGGGCGTGAAGACACCGCAGCGCGGGCTGACCTACGTGCTCACGCTGCTCACGCTGGCTGGCGTGGCCTTGCTGCAAGCTGTTTACGCCAGCCACGGCGCCACGGCTTATGGCTTTGGCGGCATGGTGGTGAGCGACCCCATGGGCAACTGGCTCAAGTGCTTTGCCACCGTCGCCTTGATGGTCTCACTCGTCTATGGCCGTCCTTACGTGGCCGACCGCGGCATGTTGGGCGGCGGGGAGTTCTTCACGCTCAGCCTGTTCTCTTTGCTTGGCATCTTTGTGATGATCTCTGGCCACAACTTCCTGGTCATCTACATGGGCCTGGAGTTGATGACGCTCTCCAGCTACGCCTTGGTGGCGCTGCGCCGTGATGACGCGACCGCGACCGAAGCGGCCATGAAGTACTTCGTGCTGGGCGCGCTGGCTTCGGGCTTTTTGCTTTACGGCTTGTCGATGCTTTACGGCGCGACCGGATCGCTGAACCTGAACGAAGTGTTTCAAGCCATTGCCAGCCGCCAGGTCAAGCATCAGGTGCTCGTGTTCGGCTTGGTGTTCATCGTCGCGGGCTTGGCCTTCAAGCTCGGCGCTGTGCCTTTTCATATGTGGCTGCCTGACGTTTACCAAGGCGCACCAACCGCTGTGACCTTGCTGATCGGCGCTGCGCCGCAACTGGCAGCCTTTGCCATGGTCATGCGCCTCCTGGTGCAGGGCATGCTCCCGCTGGCCATTGACTGGCAGCAGATGTTGGGTGTGCTGGCTGTTGGCTCGCTGGTGGTGGGCAACTTTGCCGCCATTGCGCAGACCAACCTCAAGCGCATGCTGGCGTTTTCCACCATCGCGCAGATGGGCTTTTTACTGCTGGCCATGCTGGCCGGCATCGTGAACGGCAACCAGAACAATGCCGAGTCGGCTTACGGCGCGGCTATGTTCTACATGGTGACTTATGTGCTGACCACGCTGGCGGCCTTCGGCATCATCTTGCTGCTGGCACGCCAAGGCCATGAGTCTGAAGAGATTACCGATCTGGCTGGCTTGAACCAGCGCAGCCCCCTGTTTGCTGGCGTCATGGCCCTGGCCATGTTCTCCCTGGCCGGTGTGCCGCCTGTGGTCGGCTTTTACGCCAAGCTGGCTGTCCTTCAATCCCTGCTGGCTTCTGGCCAAGCGCTTTATCTCGTGCTGTCCGTGTTTGCCGTGCTGGCTTCCTTGATCGGCGCTTTTTACTACCTGCGCGTCGTCAAGGTCATGTACTTTGATGCGCCCAACCCTGGCATGCCGACCGCGATTGAAGCACCGGGCGACGCACGCGTCGTGCTGGCCATCAATGGCGCCTTGGTGCTCTTGCTGGGCCTGGCACCGGGCGGCCTCATGACCTTGTGCAGCAACGCGGTTGCTGCATTGATCAAGACGCTCTGAAGTACCCTCCATGAGCCAGACCGCACAAATCTGGGCGGTGGTCTTGCTGGCCTTGCTGGCAGCCAACCTGCCTTTCCTCACCGAGCGTTTCATGGGCGTGATCCGCCTCGGCGCTGGCAAAAGCCTGCCTTGGCGGCTGCTCGAATTGCTGCTGTGGTATTTCATCGTCGGGCTGATCGCCCGTGCTCTTGAGCATCAGGCCGGCCAAGTCGCGCCGCAGGGCTGGGAGTTCTACACCATCACTGGTGCGCTCTTTTTGACTTTTGCCTTCCCGGGCTTTGCTTACCGCTACCTCTTCAAACTGCGATGAAGCGCGCTGATTCGCCTCTTGGCGCGCCGAGCACTGGCTTGGCACTGGCCCGCAAGACCAGCATGCCGGGTGCCCCTCTGGCCACGCCCGGCCCGGCCCACCTGCATGAAGCAACCGAGGCCAGCGAAGAGATTTTGCACGGCAATTTCCTGCGTGCCTTTCGCGACACCGTGCGTCTGCCCAATGGGCAATCAGCCACGCGCGAATATGTCGTGCATGCAGGCGCTGTGATGATCGTGGCCGAACTGCCCGATGGCCGGCTCGTGATGGAGCGGCAATATCGCTACCCGGTGCAGGCGGTGATGGTGGAGTTTCCGGCTGGCAAGCTGGACGCCGGCGAGGATTCTCTGGCTTGCGCGCAGCGCGAGCTGATGGAAGAAACCGGCTACCGCGCCCGCCAGTGGGCCCGCGCTGGGGTGCTGCATCCCGTCATTGCTTATTCCACCGAATTCATCGACATCTGGTTTGCGCGCGAGCTGCAACTGGGCGAGCGTCAACTCGACGACGGAGAGTTCCTGGATGTCTTCACAGCCAGCCTGGACGAGTTGCTGGCGGGTTGCCGCGACGGCAGCGTGACCGACGCCAAGACCTTGACGGCCGCGCTGTGGTTGCAAAACCTGCGCAGTGGTGCCTGGGCGCTGGATTGGGTGACGGTCTAGCCCGTATGAAAGTCCTCGACCTCAAATGCGCGCAGCAGCATGTGTTTGAAGGCTGGTTTGGCTCTGAGGCCGATTTTCAGGGTCAGCTGGCCCAAGGCCTGGTGACATGCCCGCTCTGCGGCAGCGCTGAGATTCACAAGCAACTCAGCGCACCCCGCCTGAACCTGGGCGCGCAGAGTGATGCAAAGGCAGCCCCAACGTCGAACGCGCAGAGCACGCCGGCCGCACTGACCACATTGGCATCTTCGCCTGAACAAGCCCAGGCCCTGCATGCCCTGCAAGCGCTGCAAGCCAGCTACCTCCAGCAAGTGCGCAAGGTCATGGCCAACACCCAGGACGTGGGCTCGGACTTCGCTGAAGTCGCGCGGCAAATGCACTACGGGGAAGCTGAGGAGCGCAATATTCGCGGTCAGACCACGCCGGCCGAGGCGGTAGCCTTGCTGGAAGAGGGCATACCGGTCATGCCGCTGCCCATTCCCGACGCGCTCAAGGGAACGCTGCAGTAGAGCAGCTCAGGGATACAGCCCGCGCAACTCGCGCGTATGCAAGATGCGCTGGCAAGCCACGATGAAGGTCGCTGTGCGCAGCGTCACCTTGCGGTCTTGCGCCACTGACCAAACGCCGGCAAAGGCGTTCTTCATGATCTTCACCAAGCGCGCGTTGATCTCTTCTTCATCCCAGAAGAAGCTCGAGAAATCCTGCACCCACTCGAAGTAGCTCACCGTCACGCCCCCGGCGTTGGCAATCACGTCAGGCACCACCAGCACCCCGCGCTCTTGCAAGATGTCGTCAGCCTGTGGCGTCGTCGGGCCGTTCGCCCCTTCAATCACCATCTTGGCGCGGATGCGGTGCGCATTGGCCTCGGTGATCTGCTGCTCTAGCGCCGCCGGAATCAGGATGTCGCAGTCCACGTCCCAGAACTGCTCGTCCGGCAAGACTTCAGCGTGCGCAAAGCCGTGCACGGTGCCGGCCTCGGCCACATGCCTGAGCAGCGCAGGCACGTCCAGGCCGCCCGCTGCGTAAATGGTGCCGCCGTGGTCTTGCACGGCCACCACGCGCGCGCCTGCCTCGGCAAACAGCTTGCCTGAGACACCGCCCACATTGCCGAAGCCCTGAATGGCGATGCGCGCGCCGTCGATCTGCAGGCCCAGGTGATGCGCCGCCGCGCAGCCCACTGTAAATACGCCACGCCCGGTGGCTTCGCGCCGGCCCAGCGAGCCGCCCAGGTCCACCGGCTTGCCTGTCACCACGCCGGTCGCGGTGGAGCCGGTGTTCATGGAGTAGGTGTCCATCATCCAGGCCATGATCTGCTCGTTGGTGTTCACGTCCGGCGCCGGGATGTCTTTGTTCGGGCCGATGATGATGCCGATCTCGCTCGTGTAGCGGCGCGTCATGCGCTCCAGCTCGCCGCGCGACAGTGTTTTTGGGTCCACGCGGATACCGCCCTTGGCGCCGCCGTAGGGCACGTTCACCGCCGCGTTCTTGATCGACATCCAGGCCGACAGCGCCATCACTTCAGACAGCGTCACGTCCTGGTGAAAACGCACGCCACCTTTGCCTGGCCCGCGCGAGACGTTGTGCTGCACGCGGTAGCCTTCAAAGTGCGCAATGCGGCCGTCGTCCATCTCAATGGGCACATCCACGATCAGCACGCGCTTGGGGCGCTTGAGTGTTTCAGCCCAGCGCGCCAATTTTCCCAGGTGAGGTACCACTCGGTCCACCTGCTGCAGGTAGTTGCCCCAGGGGCCGAGCGCGTTCGGGTTCAGGTAGGAGGGCAGGGCATGGCCAACGGCCTGGCTGAGCTGGTCGGCCTGCATGGGAGCGGCTTGGGTCATCAAAGAGTCTCCTGTTTTGAAAGCAATGCTTGCAGCTTAGGAGCGCCCGCCCGCCTTGTCCAAGGCCGACTTGATTTCTAACTATGCATTAAATGCATAGTTCGGACTTTGCCATGATTGGGGGGCTGAGGGCATGCTCAGGCATTGAACTGCAGCTCTGCCAGCCTTGCGTAAATTCCGCCTTGTCGCACCAGCTCGGCGTGCGTGCCTTCTTCGACCAAGCGGCCGTGGTCCAGCACCAAAATTCGGTCGGCTTGCTGCACCGTCGCCAAGCGGTGGGCGATGACGAGCGTGGTGCGGCCGCGCATGGCTGATTCGAGTGCGGCCTGCACCATGCGCTCGCTCTCGGCGTCCAGCGCGCTGGTGGCTTCGTCGAGCAGCAGCAGCGGCGGGTTCTTGAGCATGGCCCGCGCAATCGAAATGCGCTGGCGCTGGCCGCCTGACAAGCGCACGCCGCGCTCGCCCAAAAAGGTGTCGTAGCCTTCAGGCAAAGCCGTGATGAACTCGTGCGCAAAGGCCGCTTGCGCAGCGGCCTTGACTTCTGCATCGCTGGCACCGGGCCGGCCGTAACGGATGTTCTCCAGCGCGCTGTTTGAAAAGATCACCGCGTCCTGCGGCACGATGCCGATGCGCTCGCGCAAATCGTGCAAGTCCATCTGCTCTGTGGCCACGCCGTCCAGCGTGATGCGACCGGCGCGCGGATCGTAAAAGCGCAGCAGCAACTGAAACACCGTGCTCTTGCCCGCGCCGCTGGGGCCGACGAGTGCCACGGTCTCACCCGGCTTGACGTGCAGCGTGAAGTCGCTGAGCGCCGGGGTCAAGGGGCGTGACGGGTAGTTGAAAGTCACGCCTTCAAAAGCCAGCGTGCTGCCGGCTTGCGGCGCAGGCGCTTTGACCGGATTGGCCGGTGACGCGATCGGCGAGCGGCTGCCCAGCAGTTCCATCAGGCGTTCGGTCGCGCCAGCTGCGCGCAAGAGGTCTCCATAGACCTCGCCGAGCACCGCAAATGCGCTGGCCAAAATAATGACGTAGACCACCGTCTGCCCCAGGTGGCCCGCCGTGATGTCGCCGCGCACCACTGCTTGCGTGCCTTGGTACAGACCCCACAGCAGCGCGGCCGAGGTGGCGATGATGATGAAGCCGACCAGCACCGAACGCGCCGCCGTACGGCGCACCGCGACCTGAAAGGCGTTGCCGGTCGAGGCATTGAAGCGCTCGGCTTCACGGCCTTCAGCGGTGTAGCTTTGCACCACCGGAATGGCGTTCAGCACTTCGGCTGCAATGGCGCTGGAGTCGGCCACGCGGTCCTGGCTGGCGCGGGAAAGCTTGCGCACGCGCCGGCCAAACCACACGCTGGGCAGCACGATCAACACCAGGATGCCGAAGACCTGGATCATCACGTAGGGGTTGGTGTAGACCAGCATGGCCAGCGCACCTGTGCCCATGACGGCGTTACGCAAACCCATGCTGAGCGACGAGCCAACAACCGCTTGAACCAAGGTGGTGTCTGTGGTCAGGCGCGACAGCACTTCACCGGTTTGCGTGGTCTCGAAAAATTCAGGGCTTTGGCGCAGCACGTGCGTGTAGACGGCGTTGCGCAAGTCGGCGGTCACCCGCTCGCCCAGCCAGCTCACCAGGTAAAAGCGTCCGGCTGAAAAAAGGCCCAGTGCGGCGGCCACACCAAACAGTTCGAAGAAATGGGTGCGCAGGCTCATCAGCTGCTCGCCCCGGTCCAGCGCTGAGCCATTGGCTTGCGCCAGCCCGCCGTCGATCAGGCTTCGCAAGGCCATCGGAAACACCAAGGTTGCACCAGCGGCCAGCAGCAAGAACATCACGGCCAAGGCAATGCGGCCGCGGTAGGGGTGCAAAAAAGGCAGCAGTCCAGACAGGGAACGAGGGGAGCCTTTGGGGGCGTTCAGCGGGGAAGAAGTAGCCATCCAACGAGTTTAACAAGCGCGAGCGTAAAAAGATTGCCTGGACAATAGTTGCCTAGGCAGCTAATATGCGCCCCCATGCCGGCCCGCTCCAAACTGACCCCTTCCGCGCCCCTCGCTGTTGATGCGGCGCAACTGGCCGCGTCGGTGACCTGTCCGATGGTGACTTTCTACAACGCCAAGGACTACAAGCCCTACGACAGCGTGGCCTACCTGATGCGCCGCATCTTGACGCTCACAGCCCATGCCGTGGAGCGGGAACTGGCTTCAACGGGCCTGACCAATGCCCAGTGGGTGCCTTTGTTCAAGTTGCATATGGGGCAGGCATCGACAGTGGCTGAACTGGCGCGTGAATGCGATCTGGACACGGGCGCCATGACCCGCATGCTGGATCGGCTTGAGGCCAAGCAGCTGTGCCGCCGCGAGCGTTCCCTGGAGGACCGCCGCGTGGTCAATCTGGTGTTGACTGACAGCGGTCGGGTGGCGGCCAAACGTATACCCGTCGTATTGAGCCGGGTGCAAAACGCCCACCTGGCCGGCTTTTCCCGCGATGAATGGGAGTTGCTGCGCACCTTTCTTCAACGCATTCTTCAAACTGCCCAGCAGTCCGCACACACCGCGGCCGACACATGACCTCACGTTTCAACGCCCCGCTTTTTTCTTTGCGCCTTTCTTTTCAGCCTTGGCCCGGGCGCTTGATGCCTGGACTTATGGCCGTGCTCAGCGCTGCGGCGCTGGTCGCTTGTGCTGATTCTTCCGGCATTGCCTCACGCGCCACTTTGCGCACTGGCTCAGACCTGGGCCTGCAAACCAGTGCTGCCGCGCGGCCTGTGCTGGCGCCGGATTGGTGGCAGGGCCTGGGTGATGCCCAGCTCAACGCATGGGTGGCGCAAGCTTTGGAGCAGCACCCCAGCATCCGTCTGGCCCAGGCCCGCCTCGACCGCGCCCGGGCCGTGCTGGAGGTGGCTGATGCAGCGCTCTTGCCGCAGGTCACCGGGCAGGTGGACCTGACCCGCCAGCGCTACACGGCCCAGGGCATGGTGCCGCCTCCGGTGGCGGGCACGGTGCGCGACAGCGGGACCGCCCAGCTCACCGCGAGCTGGGAGATCGACTTTTTTGGCCGCTACAGCGCCGCGTTGGACAGCGCCTTAGGCACCAGCCGTGCCGCCCAGCTTGATGCCGATGCTGCGCGTCTGATGCTGGCCAGCCAGGTGGTGCGCGCCTATGTGCAGTGGGCGCGCTGGGGTGAACAGGTGGCCTTGGCTCAACGCACGCTGGCCCAGCGCACCGAGCTGCTGACCCTGGTGGAGTCGCGCGTGCGTGCCGGCCTGGACAGCCCCCTCGAACTGCGCCAAAGCCAGGCGGCCGTGCCACAGGCGCGCTTGCAAGTGCAACTGGCCCAAGAGCAAATGACGCTGGCCCGCCATGTGCTGGCAGCGCTGACGGGTCAGCCGCTTGGCCTGGCCAACGCCCGACCCGCTGCCCTGGCTGCGCTGCGGCCGCTGCCGGTGGCAGCAGACATTCCGGTGGACTTGCTGGGCTTGCGGCCCGACATCGCGGCGGCGCGCTGGCGCGTGCAGGCCGCCGTGCAAGACACGGCAAGCGCCAAGGCGCAGTTTTATCCCAACATCAACCTGGTCGGCTTTGTCGGCTTTTCCAGCCTGGGCGTGTCGCGCCTGCTCGAGTCCGACAGCCAGCAGTGGGGTGTGGGCCCGGCCTTGCGTTTGCCGATTTTTGACGCCGGCCGTCTGCGCGCCAATTTGCGCAGCAAGGCTGCCGATCTGGACGCCGCCATTGAAAGCTACAACACCGCGGTGCTTGACGGCGTGCGCGAGGTGGCTGACCAAGTCAGCTCGACCCAGGCCATCGCCGGCCAGCAGGTCGAGCAGGCCGCCGCGCTGCAAGCCGCGCAGGACGCCCATGAGATTGCCTTGCAGCGCTACCGCGCAGGCCTGGGCAATTACCTGCAGGTGCTGACGGTCGAAACAGCCGTCATCGAGCAGCGCCGCGCCGCCGTGGACTTGAATGCCCGCGCCCTCGAAACGCAAGTGGCGCTGGTGCGCGCACTGGGCGGTGGCTTCAAGCCTGACGCGAGCTTGCCCACCGCGCAGGTGTCAGCCTTGCGCTGATACGTCCCGCCTGCGCCCCACGCTTTCTGACCCTGTTTTTTTGATCAACCCCCGTCATCGCAGCAACGCCCACGCCTTATGAATTCACCGACCACTGCGCCCAGCGCCAAACCCGCCCTTCGTAAAAAATACCTGACCGGTCTCGCTGCCGTGGTCGCTTTAGGCGGGTTGGCCTGGGCCGGCTACAGCTATTGGATTGCTTCGCATCACGAATCCACCGACAACGCCTATGTGCAAGGGCAGGTGGTTCAGGTGACGCCGCAAATCAGCGGGACAGTGCAGGCCATCCTGGCCGATGACACTGACTTCGTCAAAGCCGGTCAGCTTTTGGTGCAACTGGACCCGGCTGATGCGCGTATTGCGCTGGACCAGGCAGAAGCCAGCTTGGCGCAGGCTGTGCGGCAGGCGCGCACGCTCTACACCAACAACGGCGGCTTGTCGGCGCAAATTTCTGTGCGCGAGGCCGACGTCTTGCGCGCACAAGGTGATGTCTCGCGTGCCACACAAGACCTTTCGCGCCGCCAAAGCCTGACGGGCAATGGCGCAGTGTCGAGCGAAGAGCTGGACCATGCGCAGGCGCAACTGGCCACGGCACGCAGCCAGCTGGCGGCAGCGCAAGGCGCGCTCGCCACTGCACGCGAGCAGTTGCAGAGCAACCAAGCCCTGACCGAAGGCACCGCCGTCGGGCAGCACCCCAGCGTGCAACTTGCGGCTGCCAAGGTTCGCGAGGCTTTCCTGGCCACGCAAAGAACGCAGCTGCTGGCCCCGGTAGAAGGCTATGTGGCCAAGCGCACCGTCCAGCTGGGCCAGCGCGTGGCTGCCGGCGCGCCGCTGATGTCTGTGATTCCGTTGCGCCAGGTCTGGGTCGAGGCCAACTTCAAGGAGCCGCAGCTTCGCCGCATCCGCATCGGCCAGCCCGTCAAGCTGGTGGCCGACGTGTATGGCAGTCAGGTCGAGTTTCGCGGCACGGTGCTCGGGCTGGGCGCGGGCACAGGCGCGGCCTTTGCGCTGCTGCCGGCACAAAACGCCACGGGCAACTGGATCAAGGTGGTGCAACGCGTGCCGGTGCGTATCGCGCTCGATCCAGCGCAACTGGACGCACATCCGCTGCGGGTCGGCCTGTCCATGCAAGCTGACGTCGAGGTCAGCCAGCAGGACGGCAAAGCCCTGGCCGATACAGCGGCCGTCCAGTTGCCCGCAGCGCCCGTGCGCAACGATGCCGCTGAGGCGTCCCAGGCAGAAGTGCAGCGCGTGATCGCGGCGAATGTCGGCGTCCGCACTGGCGCGATGCCCAGCCATGCTGCCACTGCTGCAGTTGCTGCTGCCGCGCATTGAGCCGACGCATGGCCGAAACAGCTTTGCCCGCAGCGCCTCTGTCTGCCACCTCTGATGCGCCGGCCGTGCCTGCCGCACCTGCGGCGCCAGCCCGGCCCCCGGCCTACGAGCCTTTGACCGGCTCGGCGCGGCTGTGGGGCACTTTGGCGCTCTCAGCGGCCACCTTCATGAACGTGCTGGACTCGTCCATTGCCAATGTGTCCTTGCCGGCAATTGCCGGCAACCTGGGTGTGAGCCCGAACCAGGGCACCTGGGTCATCACCAGCTTTGGCGTGGCCAACGCGATTGCCGTGCCGCTGACGGGCTGGTTGTCGCAGCGCTTTGGCATGGTCCGCTTGTTTGTGACCAGCGTGATCTTGTTTGTGCTGAGCTCCTGGCTCTGCGGCCTGGCGCCCAACATGACCACCTTGATCGCCTTTCGGGTGCTCCAAGGCCTGGTGGCCGGGCCCATGATCCCGCTGTCGCAGGCCTTGCTGCTGTCGAGTTACCCGCCGGCACTGGCCGGACTGGCCATGGCGCTGTGGTCCATGACCACCCTGGTTGCGCCCGTGATGGGGCCGCTCCTGGGCGGCTGGGTGACCGACAACATGAGTTGGCCCTGGATTTTTTACATCAACATCCCGGTCGGTCTGGGCGCTGCCTTTGTGACCTGGAGCATTTTTCGCGACCGCGAAAGTCCGACGCGCAAGCTGCCCATCGACACCATCGGCTTGTCCTTGCTGGTGCTGTGGGTCGGAGCCATGCAAATCATGCTGGACAAGGGCAAGGAGCTGGACTGGTTTCATTCCGGGGAAGTGGTGGCGCTGGCAGTGGTGGCCGTGGTCGGCTTTGCCGCCTTTGTGATCTGGGAGCTGACCGAAGAGCACCCCGTGGTGGACTTGAGTTTGTTCAAACGCCGCAACTTCTGGGCGGGCGTGCTCATGATTTCCATTGGCTATGGTCTTTTCTTTGGCAACGTGGTGCTGCTGCCGCTGTGGCTGCAGCAGTTCATGGGCTACACCGCCACCGAGGCCGGCTTTGTGCTGGCGCCCGTGGGCTTGCTGGCTTTGATCCTGTCACCCGTGGTGGGTAAAAACATCTTGAAGGTCGACGCGCGCTGGGTGGCGGCCCTCTCGTTTTTGGTGTTCGCCCTGGTGCTGTGGATGCGCTCGCGCTTTAACACCCAGGCCGACGTGGGCACCATCTTGCTGCCCACCATCATCCAGGGCATTGCCATGGCTTGCTTCTTCATTCCCTTGATGACGCTGGTCATGTCGGGCCTACCGCCCGACAAGATTGCGTCGGCCTCGGGTTTGTCCAACTTTGTGCGCATCACCGCCGGGGCCTTCGGCACCTCGATCGCCACCACCGTCTGGCAAGACCGGGCGGCCATGCACCACGCGCAGCTGAGCGAAGCCATCAACCCCGGCAGAAGCGTCGTGCAAGACGCCATGTCGGGCCTGGCAGCTGGCGGCTTGTCACCCGCACAAGCCTTGGCCAGCATGGGCCGCCTCGTTGACCAACAGGCCTATATGCTCGCGGCCAGCGACGTGTTCCTGGCCTCGGCTGTGATCTTCCTGGCGCTGATTCCGCTGGTCTTCTTGACTCGCAGCATTCGCACCCGTCCGGGTGGCCCTGGTGCGCCAGCTGGTGCGGATGGGGGCGCGCACTGAGCTGAGCGCTTGTCCGCTAGTGCCGCGCCACTTTGCCTGACGGCTGGACCGCTCGCCTTCGCCCAGACTAAGTTGTAAAAGGAAACGTCAATGCCGCAAATGCCGCAAATGCTTCAGGACAAGGTGGCCTTGGTGACAGGAGCCTCTTCAGGAATTGGCCGGGCGATTGCCCTGATCCTGGCCAAGGAGGGCGCCAAGGTGGTGGTGTCTGACGTCAAGCTCGACGCTGGGCGTGAGACCGTCAAACTGGTTCAAGCGCAAGGCGGCGACGCGATCTTTGAGCCTGCCGACGTGGGCAACCCCGAGCATGCGCGGGCCTTGGTTGACATGGCCCTGGCCCACTTCGGACGGCTCGATATAGCCTGCAACAACGCCGGCATCAGCGGGCCCACCCTGCCCACGGCCGACTATCCGCTGGACGCTTGGGCGCAGGTGATCAACATCAACCTGAGCGGCGTGTTCTACGGCATGAAGTACCAGATCCCGGCGATGCTTAAAAACGGCGGCGGGGCCATCGTCAACATCGGTTCGATCTTGAGTCAGGTGGGTTTTGCCAACGCGCCGGCCTACACCGCTGCCAAGCACGGTGTGCTGGGCCTGACACGCACGGCCGCGCTGGAATATGGGGCGCAAGGCGTCCGCGTCAACACCGTCGGGCCGGCCTTCATTCACACGCCCATGATCAGCGGCTTTGAGCAAGACCCGGCTGTGAATGCGGCGCTGCTCGCGGCCCATCCCATCGGTCGGCTGGGGCAGCCTGAAGAGGTAGCGGAGTTGGTGGCCTGGCTGGTTTCAAGTCGGGCGTCTTTTGTCAACGGTGCGTATTACGCGGTGGATGGCGGCTACCTGGCCAGGTAGCCTGGCGTTCGGGTTTACAAACGCAGCGGCGATGCATAGCCCGTCATCTCCAGGTACCCGCGCCCCACCTGCTTGCCATTGCTGTCAATGAGATCGCTCAGGCCTTCCCAGTACACCGCGCCTGTGGACTGGCGGCTGTCGAGTTCTTGCTGGTCGATGACGGCCTTGACGGTATAAAAATCAGCCGGCGTGCGGACGATCCATTCCACCGGGTAACGCGCTTGCGTCAGCGGGCTGGTCCAAAAGCGAACCGGCTTGAACAGCACTTCACCCCGGCTGAAGGTGTAGAGGCTTCCCTTGCCAGGCGCTGGCCTGAAAGAGCCACCGTCCCACACCGCGCCGCCGGCTGCGTTACGCAACTGAAAGGCCGTGAGCGCGCTGCCGTCGTCCAGGTTCATGCCGATCCAGTCCCAGCCGCGGGCCTCGGGGTGCAGCAACTCATCGCTCCATTCATGGTCCAGCCAAGCCTTGCCAACCACTTCGAATCGCTGGCCCTTGAGCATCAGCTGGCCGCTGGTCGCCAGCTGCGGCTTGCTGTAGTAGTAGCTCGCCTGCCGCTCCTCAGGCCCCTTGCGAGACAGCCCGGCCTTGCCTTGCAAGATCAGCGGCTGGGTGGGAGTGAAGTCCAGCGCCAACTCAAAATCGCGTGCGGGCAGGCGGGCGCGGTACGCGCCTGATTCAGGCCCCGGTGTGCGCTGCAAAGTCCAGTCGCCCAGCTTCAAGTCAGTGTCTTCCTGGCTGGCAAAAGCCTGGCCGAAACCTTCGCGTGCAATGCGTTGGTCATGCCAAAGCTGCTGGCCTTGAACGTCAGTGAGGGCGGCATGCGCAAACACCAGTTGGCGTGCTGCAAACTTTGACTTGAGGGATTGCGCCGCATCGACGCGGGTGCGAAAAAACGTCAGCTGAAAGCCAAAGGCGCGCCCGGTGGCCCCCGCGCCGCGCGTCACTGCCTGGCCCGTGATGTACCACCATTCAGTGCGCAAGTCCGGATGCGCACCAAAGTCGCGCGGGAACACCAGCGGCTTGAGGGGCAGGGCGTTGGCACGCAAGCCATGCGCCGCGGCCGCCGCGGCGCTGGCTGCAATCAAGGTGCGACGGCTCAGCAAGCCATCACCGCTGCGGCCGCTGCGGCGCTTCGGACTCGAACACCACCTCGCCACTGGGGACGTGCACCACACGCACCTGTTGGCGGGTGGGGTCGCTCAGGCTTTTGACGGCCACGGCCACGGCCAGGCCACGGTCCCGGTAAAACTCACGGGTGCTGCCCTCGGGCAACAAACTGCTGCGCGTCGGGGCGGTGCTCTCTATGCGGTAGGGCCTATCCTGGGATCGGTCTTGCGACCTGTCGTGCCGGTCTGTTTGCCGAGGTCGGTCTGGTTTGTCCGGACGGGAAGGTTTGGAGTCTGAGTAGGCCATGTCTTGTCTCTTGTGTAGGTGCGTGTCTCATGTTGACCAAAGCGCTGCAAGCCCATTGTGATCAACGGCGAATAGAAACCATCGTAGGCGCGCTTCATGACATTTTCATCACAAGGGCGCAGGTTTTTGCGTAACGACTCGAACACAGCGCGACCGTGCGCGTGTACCTCATGAGTCCCGATCTGCTACCAGTCTTCCTTGACCGCAAGCACCGCGTCTGCGCTGGCCGCCGCGCGGCCTGCCAGCCAGGCGGTCAGCGTGCCTGCCACCACCACCGCTGCGCACAAGCCTATCAAGCGCCACCACGGCAATTGCAAGTCCATGGTCCAGTGAAAGCTCTGGGGGTTGACCACATGCACCAGCACCACCGACACGGCCAGGCCCAGGCCCAGGCCGGCGATGGAGCCCATCAGCGTCCAGGCGGCACCCTCGCCAGCGACCACCGTCAAAATCTGCCTGCGCGTCAGGCCCAGGTGGGCCAGCAGCCCGAACTCCTTGCGTCTGGCCAGTACCTGCGCGCTGAAGTTGGCGGCCACGCCAAAGAGACCAATCGCAATCGCCACCGCCTGCAGCCAGTAGGTCACGGCAAAGCTGCGGTCAAAAATACGCAGCGAGGTGGCGCGAATTTCCCGGGCCGACGCGAATTCAAGCAGCCCGCCAGAAGCTCCCGCTGAAGCAGCTCGTTCGCGCACGGCTTGCTGCACGCTGTCTTCGCGTGCGCCTTCGTCCAGCCACAGGGCCAGGTCGTTCACACGGGCGTCGCCGGTCAGCCGCACAAAGTCCCGCTGGTCCATGGCAATCGCACCGAACTGCCGTGCGTAGTCGCGCCACACGCCTGCGACCACGAACACCGGGGCCCTGCCCGCTGAGTAGGGCAAACTGCTCAGGCCTGCCGTCATTGGCGAAAACGCCTTGCCAATTTCCGCGCCATACAAATCGCGCATCGGCTCGCTCACGTAAATGGCAATGGCGCCTGCCGGCACTGCCACAGCCGAGCCCACCAAGGGCAAGGCGCGCGCCGGATCTTGCATGTCCCGCGCAATCAAGGCGACGGCCGGGCGTTGTGGGTCCAGCAGCAATTGCGCCACGCGCTGGCGACCCACGCGTGCAACGCCGGGCACGCGCGCCACGCTGTCTGCAAACTCGGGTGGGAAGTAAGCGGTGTCACTGGCAGCGGTGCTGGCCGCCGTGCGCACGTACAGGTCAGCGGGCAGCACCACGTCCAGCCAGTCGGTCACGGACTGCCGAAAGCTCGCCACCATGATGGTCAGTGCCACTGCGAGGCTGAGCGAAGCAACGACGCCGCTTACGGCCACGCCCGCGCTTTCGCGTACGCGGCGCGCACGCTCCACGGCCAGCATGGGCAATGCGCGCTGCGCCACCAACGGGCTGAGCCAGCCGTAAAGCAGACCGATCAAAGCGGGCAGGGCGCTGATGCCGCCCACCAGCAGCAGCGCGACGGACAAGTACGCGCCAATGGCCAGGCCTGCCACCGGCGGCAGCAGCGCCAGCAGGCCGCTGGCAACCAACAGTGCCAGACTCCACCAAGGCTTACTCGGCTGGCCCAGTGCTACGCCCAAGCCTTTGAGGCTTTGCGCGGGTGGCAACTGCTGGGCTGTGCGGGCCGGCCACCAGCCGCCGACCACGGCCGCTGCCACGCCCAGCCCGCCGTAGACCAAGGCCGCACCAGCGCTCCAGTGCAGCGTAGGCGCCACGCCGGCAAAGTAGCCGCCGCCCAGGTCGCCCCCCAGCACGCGCAATGCCAAGGCCGCCAAGCCCGTGCCCAGCGCTACGCCCAGCAAGCTGCCCAAGAGGCCCAGCGCCAGTGATTCCCACAGCACCAGTTGCAAGCGCTCGCGCCCCGTCAGGCCCAGCACGCCCAGCAGTGCAAACTGCTGCGCCCGCTTGGCCACGCTGAGTGACAAGACAGAGAACACCAAAAAGGCCCCGGTGAACAGCGCCACCAAAGCCAGCACCGTGAGGTTGACGCGGTAGGCGCGCGAGAGCTGGCTCACGCGCTGCGCCGCATCGCCGGGTTCGCTCACGCTCATTTGCGCGGGCCAGCCTGGCTGGGCTTTAAGGCTCTGCGTCAAGGCCGTGCGGTCTGCGCCGGGGCGCAGGCGCAGGTCAATGCGCGTGAGCGTGCCGCCGCGGTCAAACAAGTCTTGCGCCGCGCCCAGGTCCATCACCAGCAGTGGCCCGCCACCGGCGGCCACGCTGCCCGCCACCTTGACGTCCACCAGGCGCAGCCCGGTTTGCAGTTGCAAGGCTTCGCTGTTCAGGCGTTCAAGCGCCGCGGCATTCAGGAACACTTGGCCCGGTGCAAAAAGCGCGAAACGATCTGCACCCACTTTAGGTACGGGCATCAAAGACGGCGCGATTTGTGGCAGCAGCAGCGCGTCCACGCCCAGCACTCTCACTGGAATGCGCTCGCCGCTTGGCCCGGCGCTTGAGGCATAGGTGCTCAGCTCCAGCACCGGGCTGGCCAGCGCCACTTGCGGGTGACTGGCTACACGCTCGTACAGCGCTTCGTCAAAGCTGCCTTGGGCGGCGCGCAGTTCCAGGTCAGGCTGGCCATTGACCGATCTGACGGCTTGGGAGAATTCGCTCAGCGCCGACGCATTGATGAGGTGCACCGAAAACGCCAGCGCCACGCCCAGCATCACGGCCACCACGGCCGCAGCGTTGCGCCAGGGGTGGTGCTTGAGTTCTTGCCACGAGTACGTGACCAGCAGGGCGCGCAGGACAGCCATTTGCGTGGGGCTGCTCAGTGCGCGGCGAGCTGTACTGCAAGGGGGCCGATGCCGTCGGCCCGAAGTTGCAGCACGCGGTCAGCCCGCGCCGCGGCTGCTGCCGAATGCGTGACCAGCACCAGGGCCGAGCCTTGCAGCCGCGTCTGCGCGACCAGCGCGTCCATCACGCGCTCGGCGGTTTGCGGGTCCAGGTTGCCGGTGGGCTCATCGGCCAGCAGCAAGGCGGGCTTGTGCACCAGCGCCCGCGCAATGGCCACGCGCTGCAACTGCCCGCCCGAGAGTTGCTGCGGCAGGCGCGCGCCCATGCCTTGCAGGCCCACGGCCTCGAGCATGTGCTGTACGCGCGCCGGGTCGCTCTGGCCCAGCAGCAAAAGCGGCAGTCCGATGTTCTGCGCTACATCCAGGTGCGGCAGCACATGAAAGGCCTGGAATACAAAGCCCACATCGCGCCGGCGCAGGCGGGCGCGGGCGGCTTCGTCCAGGCCGTTCAGTGCTTGGCCTTGCAGTTCAACAGCCCCTTGGTCCCAGTGGTCCAGGCCGGCCATGCAGTTGAGCAAGGTGGATTTGCCCACACCCGACTCGCCCACGATGGCGACAAATTCGCCTGCTTCGACGCTCAAGGACACGCCTTCAAAAACCGTGTTGTCGCCATAGCGCTTGGCCAGGTCGGTGATGCGCAGGCTCATGGAAAGCTCTCCGTGATGTTCAAAACCTGCGCCAGCGCATCTGGCGCATCGGCCGGCACCACGCGGCGCTGCGGCATGCTGCGCAGCCAGGTGATCTGGCGCTTGGCCAACTGCCGGGTGGCGGCGATGCCTTGCTCCCGAAAATTCTCTTGAATCTTTTTCAAGGTGGCGCTGTGGGCTTTGCCTTCGGGTGCGCCTGAGTCGATCCCCTCCAGGGCATCGAGATACTGCCAAGCCTGCCGATAACCCACCGCGCGAATCGCAGGCAGGTCTGCATGCAAGTCGCCGCGCTGGCGCAGGGCGCGCACTTCGTCCAGAAAGCCAGCGGCCAGCATGGCGTCAAAGCGCTGGGCAATGCGCGCGTGCAGCCAGGCGCGGTTGTCAGGCTCCAGGGAAATGAAAAGACCTTCGCCTATTTCACTGCCAGGTTCTGAGGCCGCCCCTGCGCCATGGATGCGCTGCTGAAAGTGCGAAAGCGGCAGGCCACTGCTCCGAAACACTTCCAGCGCCCGGCCAATGCGCTGCGAGTCCTGCGGCGCCAGGCGTGCAGCCGTCAGCGGGTCGTGCAGTGCCAGCGCGGCATGAAGGGCGGGCCAGCCTTGAGCGGCGGCTTCTTCGGCAATTTGCGCGCGCACGGCGGGGTCGGCGGGCGGCATGTCGTCCAGGCCGTCCCAGAGGGCCTTGAAGTACAGCATGGTGCCGCCCACCAGGAGCGGCAACCGACCCCGTGCTCGGATATCGGCCATCAGGCGCGTCGCGTCCTTGACGAACTCGGCCGCGCTGTAGGCCTGCAGTGGGTCGCGAATGTTGATCAGATGATGCGGCGCGGCAGCCAACTCAATCGCGTCGGGTTTGGCCGTGCCAATGTCCATGCCTTGGTACACCAGCGCTGAATCCACACTGATGATTTCAACCGGCCGGCGTGCCGCAATCGCCAGTGCCGCAGCGGTCTTGCCGGAAGCGGTGGGGCCAGCCAGCGCAATCCAGACAGGTGAGGCTGACGGGGCAGTGTCTTTGGCCGGCGCTGTCATGTCAGACCGCTGGCCGGCCCTGGCGTTGCACAGCCGTCCAGGCGACCAGGGCAATCACCACGCTCCACGCGGCCACGCCGTACGTGAGTGGGCGCGTGCTGCCGTCCATGTGCGTGCCCAGCCACGAGCCCATGAGAAAAGCCACCAGCATCATCGAAAATCCGTTCAGCGCAGACGCCGTGCCTGCAGCCTTGGGGAAGGGGCCGACGGCGCCACTCTGCCCGCAAGGCTGGTGAACGCCGTGCCCCATCATGAAGATGAAATAAGGCAGCACAAGGGTCCACAGGTTGTGCGCTCCGGCCCATTCCAGCACGGCCAGCAGCACGCCACCGGTCAGGCTCAGGCCGCCCGCCAAGGCCACTGCACGACGCACGCCCATGCGGGCCAGAAGGAAGCGGCACAAAAACGTCCCGCTCAAATAGCTCATCGACATGAAGAACATCACCAGGCCGTACTGCGTCTGGCTCAATCCCATGACCTTGATGAAGACAAAAGAGGAGGTGGCCAAAAAGGTGAAGAGGCCGCCGTAAGACGCGGCAGAAAGCGCCGAGAACGTGAGAAATCCGGGATGGCGCAGGATGGACAGCCAGTTTTGCACCATGCGCCTGGGCTCCAGCGCATGTGCATCGGGCCGCGCGAGGCTTTCATCAAAGCGCAGGGCAATGATGCCCAGCGCCACGGCCGCAAAGACAGCCGGCGCCAGCAGTACCGCACGCCAGCCCAGAAAGGCAGCCAGCAAACTGCCGATGGGCGCGCTCAGGCAAGCGATCACGCCCAGTCCGCTCAGCCCCTTGGACATGACGCCAGCCCCTTCGGCCGGGTTGTAAAGGTCGCGCACGATGGCGCGAGCGCACATCACCACCGCGCCCATGGCCGCGCCCTGCACGGCGCGCAGGCCGATCAACCAGGCCATGCTGGGCGCAAAGCTGCAGCCCAGCGCGGCCAGGCCGTAAGCGCCAAGGCCCAGCAGCAAGATGGGCCGACGGCCAAAGCGGTCAGACAGGGGGCCCCAGATCAGCTGGGAGAGGCCAAAGGCCAGCAGCAGTGCGCTCAGCGTGTACTGCGCCGCGGCCATGGGCGCTGCAAAGCTTTCAGCCAGCGCCGGCAAGGCGGGCAAATAAAGATCGGTGGTGACGGGCTGGATGCCCAGGCACAGTGCCAACACCAGGACGATGAGGCCGGGCGACATGCCCGAGGCTGTGAGCGAAGACAGTGCGGGGCTGGTGGCGTTTGTAGCGTTGGCGTCAGGTGAGCGTGCAGACATCTGGTCAAGCGTATCAGGAAATACCCTTGGCCCCGAGTCTGCTGCTCGCCTGTGCAGCGTCTGAAAAGTTCAGTGAGTGGTGGGGGCCGCCAGCCCGAACAGATCGGCAATCGCCGCCCGGTACTGGCTTTGCCCCAAGCTGTTGGTGTCGTGGTGCGAGCCGTTTTCAACCAGCACAAAACGCTTGGGTTCGGCTGCGGCGTCATAAAGCTTGCGACCCAGGTCGGGCTTGATCAACTGGTCTTGCCCGCCATGCACCACCAACAGCGGCGAGCCGATCTGGCCGACTTTGCGTATGGCTTCGAAGCGCTGCGTCAGCAAGGGGCCGATAGGCATCCAGCCCCACTTGAAGCTGCTCACCACGTCGGCCATGGACGAAAACGTGCCTTCGACCAGGGTGCCGCTTTCGTCATTCACCTCGGCTGCCAGATTGATGGCGATAGGCCCGCCCAGCGAATGGCCGAAGATGTAGCGCGGCCGGTCGGGGTACTTGGCGGCCAGCCAGTCCCATGCAGCGCGCGCGTCTTCATAGGCCATTTGCTCGGACGGCAGTTCAGCGCTGCTTTTGCCAAAGCCGCGGTAGTCCACGCCCAGCACAGAAAAGCCAAGCTCTTGCATGCGGTGCATGCGAGAGGTCGATCCGCTGACGTTCCAGCGCGCGCCGTGCAGATACAGCAAGATGGGCCCCTTGGCAGTGGGCTGCGCCATGGGCTGAGATTCAGCCTTAAATTCCGACTTGGATGCCAACTTGAATGCCGCTTTGGTCGCGATGGGCGCGGGCAGCTGGGCAGCACGCTCAGGCTCGGCCGCTGGCAACCACAGCCCGTTCAAGCGGCTGGCGTGCCCTGTGGTGCGCGACTGAAAATCAATCCAGACCTCCTGCATCTGCTGGTCAGCCTCGCCCCAGTTGCGGTCGCTGGGCTGAAAAATCCAGGCCCGCTGTCGCTCGTCTAGCGTGCTGCAGCCGGCAAAGAGCAGCGGCAAAAAAAGCAGGGCGGCCAGGCAGGCAAAAACAAGCGCTGGGCGGCGTGAAGTCAGGGCCGGGTCGGCAGGGCAATCTGAGGAGCGCATCAAAGAGATCGAGCGTTTGCGGGACATGGCAGAGTTTGAGTCCAATCGCTGAGGAAAGTTCGTCTTTTAAACTCCGCTCATGCTTAAAGATGTAACTGTTCAGCCAGCCGCCGACGCGGCTCCTGCCATGCCAACCACCCCCGGCGCCCCTAGCGGCCCCACGCGCGAAGCGCGGCTGTTAGGCATCGCCGGGCTGTTGCCTTTTGTTGCCGGCGCGGCCGCACTCTGGACGGTGCCATCCGAATGGGTGGGCCTGGCGGCCAATGGCTTGCTGGCTTATGCCGCGCTCATCGTGAGCTTTTTAGGCGGCATTCATTGGGGGCTGGCCATGCCGCAAGCGGCGCAGCGCCGCAAGCAACTCATCTGGGCCGTGCTGCCGAGCTTGCTGGGCTGGGCAGCCCTGCTGCTCAATAGCATCTGGGGCTTGGTGTTGATGGCTGCCAGCCTGCTGCTTTGCTATGTGGTGGACACCCAGTTTTACCGCGCGCAAGGCCTGGGTCATTGGCTGCGTTTGCGCGCCATGCTCACTGTAATTGCCGTGGCGTCTTGCCTGTCGGCCGCAGCCGCCTTCTTGCTCTGAAGGCTCAGGCTCAGGCTTTCAGTTCAGCGCCCGCGCAAAAACAGCGCGTCCAGTTCGCGAATGCTCAGTTGCCGCCAGGTCGGGCGGCCGTGGTTGCACTGGTCTGAGCGATCAGTGGCTTCCATCTGGCGCAAGAGGCCGTTCATCTCGTCCAGCGTGAGCTTGCGGTTGGCGCGCACGGCGCCGTGGCAAGCCATGGTGGACAGTAATTCGTTTTGTGCCCGCTCGATGACGCTGCTGGCCTCGTGCTGCGCCAGTTCGGCCAGCACACTGCGCGCCAGTTCGACCGCATCGGCATCGGCCAATGAGCTGGGCACAGCGCGTACGGCCAGTGTCTTGGGGGAAAAGGGCGTGATCTCCAGGCCCAGCGCTTGCAAGGTGTCTGTTGCGCCCTGCGCCGTGGCGATTTCTTGCGGCGTGGCCGCAAAGGTGGCGGGGATCAGCAGGGGCTGGCTGGCAATCGCCGCGCCTGCCAGCTGCAGCTTGAGCCGCTCGTAAACGATGCGTTCGTGCGCGGCATGCATGTCAACAATGACCAGGCCGCGCGTGTTTTCAGCCAGGATGTAAATGCCTTGCAACTGGGCCAGCGCGCGGCCCAGCGGCCAGTCGCCTTCAGGCCGGGACGCTGCAGCTTGCGCGGGTGTATCGGTGCCCGGCGCTGCGGTTGTAAAAGAAGGGGCGAAGGAAGGGGCGAAGGAAGGGCTGAATGAAGCTGCGCCATCGCGCTTGCCGTCTACCGGCCACATGGCTTCAAAGTCGCTGACGCGGTGGTCTTGCCGGGGCGCGAAGTTCATGCCGGGCTGCGCCCAGTTGCCAGGATTGACCAGGTTGGCACGGGGACCCGCCACTGCGCCGTCTGCAGGCTGACCTGCCAGCAAGCGAGCCGCCTCGGCACGCGGCGCAGCCAGTGCGTTGTCCACCGCGTGGCGCACCGCCTGATGCACTTCACGGCTGTCCCGAAAGCGCACTTCAATCTTGGTCGGGTGCACGTTCACGTCCACACGCGCCGGGTCCATCTCCACATAAAGCGCATAGACCGGCTGGCGATGGCCGTGCAGCACGTCTTCATACGCGCTGCGGGCGGCATGCGTGAGCACCTTGTCGCGCACAAAGCGGCCGTTCACATAGGCAAATTGCTGGTCGGCGCGCGAGCGTGCGGCGTCGGGCACACCGGCCCGGCCCCATACCCGCACGGCGGGCGAGCCATCGGCCCGGCGGGCGCTGCTTTCGTAGTTCACGGCCACGGACGCTTGAACGAATTCCTCGCCCAGCACGTCGGCCAGGCGTTGGTCCAGCTCGGCCTGGCCATCGCTCAGGCTGCCGGGCAGAAGGCACGCCCGCCACTGCTCGACCAGCTTGCCTTCATGCCAGACGGCAAAGCCCACGTCGGGCCGCACCAGGGCATGGCGGCGCACAGCCTCGATGCAGTGCGCCAGTTCCGTGGCGTCGGTCTTTAAAAACTTGCGGCGTGCGGGCGTCGCGTAAAACAGCTCGCGCACTTCCACTGAGGTGCCGCGGCTGCGTGCGGCCGGCTTGAGCTCGCCGGTGCGGCCGTCGAGCTGCCAGGCATGCGCATCGCCGCCCTCGTGGCGCGACAGCAGGCTCATGTCGGCAATCGAGTTGATGGCGGCCAGCGCCTCGCCCCTGAAACCCATGGTGCCCACGGCCTCCAGGTCGCCCAGGCTGGCGATCTTGCTGGTCGCGTGGCGGCGCAGCGCGATGGCCAGCTCGTCAGAAGGAATGCCCAGGCCGTCGTCTTCCACCAGGATGAGCCGCACGCCACCGGCCAAAAGCCGCACCGTGACCTGACCAGCGCCCGCGTCCAGGGCGTTGTCCACCAACTCGCGCACCACTGAAGCCGGGCGCTCCACCACCTCGCCGGCGGCAATCTGGCTGATCAGCTCGTCGGGCAGGTCGCGGATGGGTCGGCGCTGTAGCGCTGCATGGGATGAGGAGGGTGCGGGTGTCACGCCCGGGATTCTAGGCGGGCTCTTCCTTGGCGCTTCCTTGGCGCCCTGGAATCAGCACCGTGGTCGGACTGTGGCCGCACTGTTGCAGGGCTGCGACTGTCCCCGCTTCGCGTGTCAAAATCCGGCCATGGAAATCGTAAGCTTTTTGATTGACTTCATCTTGCACGTGGACAGCCACCTGGAGGCCTTCACGCAGCAGTATGGAATGTGGGTTTATGCCCTGTTGTTCCTCATCATCTTTGTGGAAACCGGCGTGGTGGTCATGCCCTTTTTGCCGGGTGATTCGCTGCTTTTCATCGTTGGCGCCTTGGCTGGGGCTGGCCTGCTCAGTTTCCCGATTGCCGTGGTCATCTTGCTGACCGCTGCCATTCTGGGCGACCAGTGCAACTACACCATTGGCCGCTATTTCGGCCCCAAGGTCTTTCAATGGGAAGACTCGCGCTTTTTCAACAAGCGCGCCTTCAACCAGGCGCATGATTTTTACGAGCGCTACGGCGGCGTGACCATCATCCTGGCGCGCTTCATGCCGTTTTTGCGCACCTTCGCACCGTTTGTGGCGGGTGTGGCCGAGATGAGCCGTGGCAAGTTCACGGCCTTCAACGTCATCGGCGCCTTTATCTGGGTGGTCGGGCTGGTGGGCGCGGGTTATCTCTTTGGCAACCTGCCCTGGGTGCAGGCCAATCTGAGCAAGATCATCTGGGCCATGATTCTGGTGCCCGGCCTGCTGGTGCTGTACGGCGCCTGGAAAGCCAGGCGGGCCTCTGCCGCAGCGCTTTAACGCGCTAGGGTTTCAAAGCGCCCTGTTGCGCGCCAGCGGCGGATTGCGTGCGAAGTAGCGCAAGATGCCGCGCATCAGCGCATCGGCCAACTGCGTTTGATAGGCCTCGCTTTTCAGGCGCACCTCTTCGTCAGGGTTGCTGATGAAGGCGGTTTCGACCAGCACGCTTGGAATGTCTGGCGCCTTGAGCACAGCAAAGCTGGCTTGCTCGACGCGCGGCTTGTGCAGCTTGCCTACGCTGCCGATTTCACCCAGCATGGCGCCGCCTAGTTTGAGGCTGTCGCTGATTTGCGCGGTGGTGCTCATGTCCAGCAGGGCTTTCATGACCTGCGCATCTTTGGCTTTGATGTTCACGCCGCCAACCTTGTCGGCCGAGTTTTCTTTTTCGGCCATCCAGCGGGCAGCGCTGCTGGTGGCGCCGCGATCACTGAGCACAAAAATGCTGGCGCCTTGCGGCCGCTCTGTAAAAAACGCATCGGCGTGGATGCTCACGAACAGGTCGGCCTGCACCCGCCTGGCTTTTTGCACACGCACATTCAGTGGCACAAAAAAGTCGCCGTCGCGCGTCATGTAGGCGCGCATATTGGGCTGCTGGTTGATGCGTTCCTGCAGGCGCTGCGCCACTTGCAGCACCACGTCTTTTTCCCGCGTGCCGCCTGGCCCGATGGCGCCTGGGTCTTCGCCGCCGTGGCCCGGGTCCAGGGCGATGATGACGAGCCGGTCGGTTTTGCTGGCAGCTGGCGCTACCGGCGCTGCGAGCCCTGCGGCGGGTGCGCCCTGCAGCGCCGCCCCCGAAGCTTGCTTGCCAGCAATCAAATCACCCAGCGGGTCATGTGGCGTGGCGGCGCTTGGCGCACTTGCCGATGGGGACGGCGCTGCAGCCATTGGCGCAGCTGATGGTGGCGACTTGCCCGCCGAGTTGTCTCGCAGGCGCTCGGCAATCAAGGCCTCCAGCGGGTCCAGCGCCTGCTGCGGATACAGGTCAAACACCAGCCGGTGCTGGTAGGCCGCTACGGGCGCCAGCGAGAAGACTTGCGGGCTGACCGGCTGCTTGAGGTCGATCACCAGCCGCACCACGCCGGGCGCGTTCTGGCCCACACGGATGCCCGAAATATTCGGGTCGTCAGCTCTGACCTTGGCGACCAGTTCACGCAGGGCGGGCTGGAGTGAAAGCCCTTCTATATCAATCGCCACGCGGGGCGGGTCGGCAATGACTTGCTGCTTCGCTTTGATCTCGCGGTCCGACTCGATGGTGACGCGGGTGTAGTCCTTGGACGGCCAGACCCGCACGGCCACGATCTCGGCACCCTGTGCAATTTCGCGTACGCCGAGCAACAACACGAGGCTGCCGGCCTGCATGGCCTTGAGCGCCTGGCGCCGCGTGGTGGGCAGGCCTTGCGTCATGGCAGCTGCGCCATCAAGGCCGCGCCTGCGGCACTGATGCCGCGTAAGGTGACCAAGCGAGAGTCCTCGCTAGCCATTTCGATCTCAAGGCCCAAGTCGGGCCTGGGCAAGTGCGGCCCAGCCTTGTCGGGCCATTCCACCAGCTTGAGGCCGGGGCTGGCAAAGATGTCGCGAAAGCCCGCTTCTTCCCACTCGTCGGGGTCGTTGAAGCGGTAGAAGTCAAAGTGCCAGATGTTGAGCGATGCCGCGCCTGCGGCCACCGTCGTCACGGTATAGGGCTCGACGACTGCGTAAGTCGGGCTCTTGACGCGGCCTTCGACTCCCAGCGCGCGCAGCAAGTGGCGCACGAAAGTGGTCTTGCCCGCGCCAAGGTCGCCCCGCAGCGTGATGGAGGCTTCGCCGCCTTGGGCCAGCAGGGCGCGGGCCAGGCCTTTGGCAAAGCCAGCCGTGTGCGTTTCATCCGGCCAGCGCAGGCTTTTTACAATAGCGGGGTGAAGCTCAATGGCCATCAATTCGTTCTTGAAGTTCAGCGCTGGGCTGGTGAGCTTGGATTCTCGCAAATTGGCGTGGCGGGCATCGACTTGTCTGCGGCAGAGCCCGGATTATCAGCGTGGCTGGCAGCCGGCTTTCATGGCGACATGCATTACATGCAGGTACACGGCTTAAAGCGCGCCCGCCCGGCCGAGCTGGTGCCGGGCACGGTGAGCGTGATCACCGCTCGCATGGACTACTTGCCCGCCAGCACGCTCACCGGCAATGGTGAATGGCAAGCCAAAGAACTCTCCCGCCTGATGCGGCCCGGTGAGGCCGTGGTGTCGGTCTATGCGCGGGGCAGGGACTATCACAAGGTCTTGCGGGCCCGCCTGCAAAAGCTGGCCGAGCGCATCGCGCTCGAAGTCGGCCCTTACGGCCACCGTGCCTTTACGGATTCAGCGCCGGTGCTGGAGGCCGAACTGGCCAGCCGCAGCGGCCAGGGCTGGCGCGGCAAGCACACGCTGGTGCTGAACCGTGAAGCGGGTTCCATGTTTTTCCTGGGCGAGATCTATGTGGATCTGGACTTGCCACCCAGCGCGCCTGTGACGGCGCACTGCGGCACTTGCTCTTCTTGCATAGACATTTGCCCCACGCAAGCCATCGTGGCGCCGCACCGCTTGGACGCGCGGCGCTGCATTTCCTACCTGACGATTGAGCATGCGGGTTTTATCCCGCTGGAACTGCGGCCATTGATAGGCAACCGTATTTACGGCTGCGATGACTGCCAACTGGTTTGCCCTTGGAACAAGTTTGCGCAGCGCAGCGCCTTGCCGGACTTTGACGAGCGCGTGGGTCTCACGGGCCAGTCTTTGATGACTTTGTGGCGCTGGAGCGAGGCTGATTTTTTGCGCTACACCGAAGGCAGTCCGATCCGCCGTATTGGGCATGAGCGGTGGCTGCGCAACTTGGCGGTGGCGCTGGGGAACGCGTTCGAGGCGGCTGACGCTGCTGAGGCGCTTTTATTGCGTCAAGCCTTGGGCGAACGCCTTGAATATCCGAGTGCTTTGGTGCGGGAGCATTTGCTTTGGGCTTTGGAGCGGGGGGCCGTTCTTGGGCTTGGTTGAGAGCGGTCTGCGGCCGGGTGGGGGCGTCCGGCCTCATGCTGGGGTACCAGAAATCGGCCGGCCGCCCCCACCCGGCCGCAGGCCTCGTGGTGGCTCTATGTTTCGGGGCTTCTCTGGGCTAAGGCGGTGACTGTTTTAACGCACCAGGCCTATGGCAAAGGGCAGGCTGAGCAAACCGCATAGCGTTGAGAGCGTGACGAGGCCTGCCACATAGCCGCCGTTGTAGCCCATGCGGGCGGCCAGCACGTAGGCTGTGGGTGCGGTGGGCAGGGCGGAGAAGGCTAGCAGGATCAGCGTTTGCGCGGGGTTCAGGCCCAGCAGTTTGCTCAGTCCAAAAGCGATCAGGGGCAGCAGGAAATGTTTGATGGTGAGCACCGCTACAGCCAGCACTTTGGCTTGGCCTAGCGACGCGAATTGCATGCCGGCACCGGCGGCCATGAGGCCCAGCGCCAGTGATGCCGCACCAATGCGGCTCACGCTGGGGTCTAGCCAAAAGGGAATGCGAAAGCCCAGCAGGTTGGCCGCCAGGCCGCTGGCCGTCGCAATGATGAGCGGGTTGCGCAGCAGCTCGCGACCAAAATGTGTTTGCGCATGCCGCGCCATGGGCCAGACGGCGGCGGTGTTGAAGATGGGCACGCACACGCCAATCAAGACCGCGATCAGCAGCAAGCCTTGCGGGCCGGCCAGGCGCTCGGCAATCGCCAGGCCGATGAAGGAGTTGAAGCGAAACCCGATTTGCGCGCTGGACGCGTGTTCACGCGCATCGATGTGCCGGCGCAAGCCGGGCACAAAGGGCAGGGCGTAGGACATGGCAATGCCGCTGGCGGCCAGTGCCAGGCCACCGGCAATCAGGCTGGAGGCGGCAACGAGGTCCAGCGGGCTTTTGACGACCGAGTAAAAAAGCAGAACCGGGAAAAACAGGAAATACACCAGTTTTTCAACCTGCTCCCAGACGGTTCGGTTGAGTGCGGTGTAGCGGCAAACAAGGTAGCCACACAAAATGAGCGAGAAATCAGGGAAGAGAAGTTGGGCGTAGTTCACAGGCTCGAGAATAACTGCCGCGGTGCCCGGCCCTCGGGTTAGTCCTGAGGGCCTGCTTAGGTGCATTCCACAAGCGCCCGGATAAACCTTTGCGCTTACGATCAAGTTTGTTTCTTAGAAAGGCTTTTTTCATGCAACGTCGTCTTCTGCTCAACACGCTTTCCGTGGCCGCGCTGGCGCTGACCACGGCTACTTCTGCCATGGCCCAGGCCTACCCCAACAAGGTCGTCAAGCTGCAAGTGCCTTTCGCGCCGGGTGGCACCACCGACATCGTGGCCCGCGTGATCGCCGAGCCACTGGGCAAGGCCATTGGCCAGAGCGTCGTGGTTGAAAACAAGGCGGGCGGCGGCGGCGTGGTCGGTGCCAATGAGACGGCCAAGGCCGTGCCGGATGGTTATTCGCTGGGCGTGGCCACGGTGTCCACCACCGCCGCCAATCCGGCCATCAACCCCAAGATGCCCTACAACGTGCTGACGGACTTCACGCCCATCATCAACATCGCGGCCACGCCCAACATCATTGCGGTGCACCCCAGCTTTCCGGCACGCAACTACAAAGAGTTCTTGGCCGAGATCAAGAAAAACCCCGGCAAGTATTCGTATTCCTCGTCGGGCACGGGCGGCATCGGCCACCTGCAGACTGAGTTGTTCAAGAACCTCACCGGCACGTTCATCACGCACATTCCCTACCGCGGCGCTGGCCCCGCATTGAACGACACGGTCGCCGGTCAAGTGCAGATCATTTTTGACAACCTGCCTTCGGCCCTGCCTTTCATTCAGCAAAAGCGCTTGATCCCCATCGTGGTGGCCGCGCCCCAGCGCTTGAGCGTTCTGCCCGACGTGCCGACCTTCAAGGATGTCGGCCTGGAGCCCGTGAACCGCATGGCTTATTACGGCATCATTGGCCCCAAGAATTTGCCTAAAGAAGTCGTGGACAAGATCAGTAACGGCGTTAAAAAAGCCCTGGAAGACCCGGCTGTGCGCAAGCGCATTGAAGACACGGGCTCCATCGTCATCGCCAACACGCCAGAGCAATTCACGGCGCAGATCAAGGCCGAGTTCGAGGTGTACAAAAAGGTGGTGGACACCGCTGGCCTGAAGCTCGAATAAAGCTTCGCTCCCAAGGGCAGCCCACGCCCCGCGCCACCTTCGTCAGTGGCCGGGGCGTTTTGCTTTTCAACTCTGGCAAATTCTTGCGGTATGGTTCTGTCCATGTCTGCGCCGCTGCTTACCTCCACCCAACACGCCATTGACGCCTTCATCGACGCGCTGTGGCTGGAAGACGGTTTGTCGCGCAACACCTTGGCCGCTTATCGGCGCGACCTCACCTTGTACGGCGCGTGGCTGGCCGCCGAAGCACAAGGCCAGCGCGCGCTGGACCAGACGAGCGAGACCGACCTCAATAGCTACTTCGCGCTCAAGCACGCCAGCAGCAAGGCGACGTCTGCCAACCGTCGGCTGACTGTCTTCAAGCGTTACTTCCGCTGGGCGCTGCGCGAGCACCGCATGGGGGTGGACCCGACCTTGAAACTGCAATCCGCCCGGCAAGCGCTTCGGGTGCCCAAGACTTTGAGCGAAGCGCAAGTCGAGGCGCTGCTCACGGCGCCCGACGAGCAAACACCGTTGGGCCTGCGTGACAAGGCCATGCTCGAGCTGCTTTACGCCAGCGGCCTGCGCGTGAGCGAACTCGTGGGGCTCAAGACTTTTCACCTGGGGCTCAACGAAGGCGTGCTGCGTGTGATGGGCAAGGGCAGCAAGGAGCGGCTGGTGCCTTTTGGTCAGATGGCCCGCGTGTGGCTGGTCAAGTACCTGGCGGAATCACGACCCGCCATCCTGGGCCAGCAGCAGACGGATGATTTGTTTGTGACCGGCCGTGGCAGCGGCATGAGCCGCGTGATGTTCTGGATGCTGGTCAAAAAATACGCGCTGCTGGCAGGTATTCGGGCGCCGCTGTCACCGCACACCTTGCGCCATGCCTTTGCCACGCATTTGCTCAACCACGGCGCCGACTTGCGCGCGGTGCAAATGCTGCTGGGTCATGCTGATATTTCGACCACCACGATCTACACGCATGTGGCCCGCGAGCGCCTGAAGTCATTGCATGCGCAGCACCATCCGCGCGGCTAGTCAGGTGTAGATGTAGTCGCGGCGGAATGGGTAGACCGAGCCGTTGCCGGGCAGCGCGCCCGTGCTGGCGCCGTCCGGCCGCGTGGCCAGGACTTGATGCAGGGCCAGCCAGCCTTTTTCAAAGCTCATGGCGCTGCCCGCCAGGTACAGGCGGTAGGCCCGCACGATGCGCTCGGCCCGCTCGGCAGTGCTTTGGCGGGTGAGCAGTTCGCGGGCTTCGTCGAGCCTGCCCTCCAACGCATCCGACCAGTCCCATAGGGTGCGTGCGTAGTGGGGGCGCAGGTTTTCAGTGTCCACGTTCTCCAGCCTGGCTTCGGCCATATCGGCCAGCACGCGGCTGATGTGCACCAGCTCACCGCCCGGGAAAATGTATTTTTCAATGAAGTCGCCCATGCCCGCGCCCAGCTGGCGGTGCGCCGTGCCACCGGCCGTGATGCCGTGGTTCAGCACCAGCCCGCCCGGCACCAGCAAGCGGCGAAGTTTGCCAAAGTAGGCGGGCAGTTGCGCCTGCCCCACATGCTCGAACATGCCGACCGACGAAATCTTGTCGAAGGGCTTGCGCTCATCAAGCTGGCGGTAATCCATCAGGTCCATGCGCACGCGGCCAGACAGGCCGCGCGCCTGGATCAAACCTGTCACATGTACATGCTGGTTTTTGGACAGCGTGATGCCGGTGGCATTGACGCCGTAATGCTCCGCCGCCCACAGCAGCAGCGCGCCCCAGCCCGCGCCCACGTCCAGAAAGCGCTCACCGGGCTTGAGTATCAGCTTCTTGCAGATCAAGTCCAGCTTGGCTTCCTGGGCCTGGGTCAGCGTCATGCCAGCGTCGCGGTAATAGGCGCAGGAGTAAACGCGCTGCGGGTCCAGCCACAGTGCGTAAAAGTCGTCTGACACGTCGTAATGAAACTGCACTTGCGCCGTGTCTTGCTGGGGCGTGTGCCGGGCCGCGCTGCGCAGCTGTTGGCCGGCTCTTGCCCACCAGGCGGGCTGGCTGTCCATGGGGCTGCGCGGCAGCAGGTCGGCGGCCACGGCCATGATGTCGCGCATACGGCCTTCGAGCTTGAGCTTGCCCTCCACGAAGTCCTCGGCCAGGGCACCGATCTGGCCGGCCTTGAGGCGCGCCAGGCTGGACCACGCCGAGATCAGGAGGCGCACCGGCGCATCGGGCGGGCCCAGCAACTGGCCTTGCGGCAATTGAACGGCCAGATTCGAGCTGACGTGCCCGGCCTGAGGGGCCTGTGGGCCTGGCTCGGCGGAGGTGGATTGACTAAAGAGTTTCAATGCCTGGGGCGGACTTGCTTTCTTCACGCCGCATTTGCAAGCCGCAGGCGAGCGGAAAGTTCGTCCGAAAGTTCTAGCAGGCTTTCAGCTTAAGGCAGGCTGCTGCTCGCCGGCAAGCTGAGCCGCACTTGAGCTTGCAACAGCATGTTCATTGCTGCGCCAAGCGGCGCACTGTCTCAGGCCTTGCGAACTTGCAGCTCAGCGGCTTGTTGCAGCAAGGTCAGCTCAGCTTCCTCAAAACCTGCGGCACGGCGCGCGTCCAGGTTGAAGGGCCCTTGCAGGCGCGGTGCGCCGTGGCGCAGCGCCAGTTCGGCATAAGCGCTGATGGGCTCCAGACCGCGCTGGCTGCACAGCTGGCGAAACCAGCGGTTGCCCACGGCCACGTGGCCGATCTCCTCGCGCAAGATGATGTCGATGATCTCGCCGCCGCGCTTGTCGCCCACAGACACCAGCTTGTTGCGAATGGCGGGCGAGGCGTCCAGCCCGCGCGCCTCTAGCGTGCGCGGCACCAAGGCCAGCCGGGCTAGCAAATCGCCACTCGTTTTCGCGGCCATTTCCCACAGGCCGTTGTGCGCCGGAAAGTCGCCGTAGGCGTAGCCCAGGCTGGCCAAGTGCGCTTGCAGCAGCGAAAAGTGCAGGGCTTCCTCGCGCGCCACCTTCCACCAGTCCAGGTAAAAGGCCTCCGGCATGCCGGGAAAGCGCCACAGCACGTCCAGCGCCAGGTCAATCGCATTGCTTTCAATATGGGCCAGCGCGTGTATCAGCGCGGCGCGGCCTTCAGGGTTGCCGACGGCGCGGTTCTTCATGGCTGTGGGCGGCAGCAGCACCGGCTTTGCCGGGCGGCCAGGCACGCCGGGTGGCTCTGGCAAGACGGCTTGCGTTTCTTCAGCGTTCAGCGTGAAGGTCTCGTTCAAGGCCTCGGGCAATGCACGCACGGCAGCGGCCTTGTGGTCGGCGTCAGTGATCAGGATCAGGCTGAGGGCGTGCTGGCGCAGAGATGTCTGAGCAGTCAGGTGAGGCAAGGAAGGCATGGCCGGGATTATCCGGTGGGGCGGTCTTTACAATCTGCGCCTTCACAGGTTCACACCTTCACCGCTTCACCAGGAGCCTCTCATGGCCATTTACCAGTTGGGCGAGCACGCCCCCCAGATGCCCACCAGCGCGTGGGTGGCCGACACCGCCGACGTGATCGGCGCGGTGGTGCTGGGCGAAGACGCCAGCGTCTGGTTTGGCACGGTCATTCGGGGCGACACGGAGACCATCCATATTGGTGCGGGCAGCAACATCCAGGACAACAGCGTGCTGCATGCCGACCATGGCAGCCCGCTGACCATTGGCGAGAACGTGACCGTGGGCCATCAGGTCATGCTGCACGGCTGCACCATTGGGGACGGCAGCCTGATCGGCATCGGCGCGGTGGTGCTCAACGGCGCACGCATCGGTAAAAACTGCCTCGTGGGCGCGGGCTCTCTGGTGACCGAGGGCAAGGAATTCCCGGATGGCTCCATGATCATGGGCACGCCGGCCAAGGTCGTGCGCGAGCTCACGCCCGAGCAGATTCAGGGGCTGGCCAAGAGCGCCCAAAACTACATTGAAAACGCCAGGCGCTACCAAGCCGGCTTGAAAAAGATCTGATGTCCGAACTCCATAAATTCATTTTTGACGGCCTGCCCGTGCGCGGCATGCTGGTGCGCCTTGGCGATGCCTGGCAAGAGATTCTCAAACGCCGCGAAGCCGCTGGCGGTTACCCGCCCGAGGTCATACAGCTGCTGGGCGAAATGACAGCCGCTGCCGCGCTGATGCAGGCGAATATCAAGTTCAATGGCGCGCTGATCCTGCAGATTTTTGGCGACGGCCCAGTGAAGCTGGCCGTGGCCGAAGTCCAGCCTGATCTGAGCTTGCGCGCCACGGCCACCGTGATCGATGGTGGCAAGAGCGATGTGGTGCAGGGCGCCACGCTGAGCCAGATGGTGAACATCAACAACGAGGGCCGCTGCGCCATCACCCTGGACCCCAAAGACAAGTTCCCTGGCCAGCAGCCTTACCAAGGCGTGGTGCCGCTCTTTGGCGACCAGCATGAAAAGCTTGAAAAGCTCAGCGAAGTGCTGGAGCATTACATGCTGCAAAGTGAGCAGCTCGACACCAAGCTGGTACTGGCGGCCAATGGCGAGATGGCGGCCGGCCTCTTGATCCAGCGCCTGCCCGTCAAAGGCCAGGGCAACCTGGAAGGCAAGACCGATCTGGAAGCCAACGAGGACCAGATCGGCGTGAACGAGCACTACAACCGCATCGCCTTGCTGGCCTCCACGCTCAAGGCTGAGGAGTTGCTGACGCTGGACGCAGACACGGTGTTGCGCCGTTTGTTCTGGGAAGAAAGCCTGACGCGCTTTGAGCCCTTGGCGCCCAGCTTTGCCTGCAGCTGCTCGCGCGAGCGTGTGAGCAACATGCTGCGCGGGCTGGGTGTGGAAGAGATTGAAAGCATCTTGGCCGAGCGCGGCGACGTGAATGTGGGCTGCGAATTTTGCGGCGCGCAGTACGGTTTCGATCCTGTCGATGCAGCGCAGCTTTTCACCGCGCAAGGCAGTCAGTTGCCGCCGGCGTCCAGCCTGCAGTAAAGCTTCTGGCGAGCTTCAGACGAACTTCAGGCGCGAGTCAGAGCGTGTTCAGCGACTGGCCAGCAGGTCACTGAGCAAGCGGTGTTCACACACCGGGTCGCTGCATTTTTCGCAAGCCCAGACCCAGGGTTTGCGCTTGGCGGGCGCTGGTTCGGACGCCATGTTGGAGTCAGTTGGCTGGGAAGGCTGGCCTGTGACTTGGAGCGCCTGCAAGGCATTGGCCAAGCGCTCCTCGCCCTGGCCATAAATCACCTGGAAGGCTTGCGCTTGATGGGCCAGTGCCTGCCGCAAGGCTTGGTCAGAGGCGGACTGCGCTGGTGATGGCTGACGCAAGTCCAGGCCCATCAGCAACACAGTTACGCCAGGCAAGGTACCCAGTGCGGGCGCATCAGAGATTTGAAATGTGTCAGCTGTGCCTGTCAGCGCCCGGGCTAGACGCTGGGCCAGCCAAGTTTTTCCGCTGCCACTGGCGCCCAGCAGGGCAATGTGCCGCATCAGATCAGGATCGCCCAAAACAGCCTAAGACCACCTATTTGGCGACCTGCACAAAGATTTCATTGGGCTTGACCATGCCCAGGTCGCTGCGGGCTTTTTCCTCGACCATTTCCAGGCCCTCCTGCAGGTCACGCACTTCTGCACCCAGCCGCTCGTTGCGGCTGGCGGCTTCGGTGTTGGCTTGCTGCTGCGCCTCCAGGCGCTGCGACAACTCCCGCACATGGGGCAAACTCCCCCGGCCGAGCCACAGCTGCGCCTGGACGATCACCAGGAGCGCCAGCAAGATGGCAGGAAGCAGGCGCTTGCCCATGTGCAGAAACGTCCGAAGTCAGCAGGCTCTGCGCTTAGCGCAGGTTGTAAAAAGCCGAGCGGCCAGGGTAGGTCGCCACGTCGCCCAGGTCTTCTTCAATGCGCAGGAGCTGGTTGTACTTGGCCATGCGGTCCGAACGTGACAGCGAACCGGTCTTGATCTGTCCGGCATTCAGGCCCACGGCGATGTCGGCAATGGTGGAGTCTTCGGTTTCACCCGAGCGGTGCGAAATCACGGCGGTGTAGCCGGCGCGCTTGGCCATCTCGATGGCGGCAAAGGTCTCGGTCAGCGTGCCGATCTGGTTGATCTTGATCAGGATCGAGTTGGCAATGCCTTTGTCGATACCTTCTTTCAAGATCTTGGTGTTGGTCACGAACAGATCGTCGCCGACGATCTGCACGTTCTTGCCCAGGCGGTCAGTGAGGATCTTCCAGCCGTCCCAGTCGCCTTCGGCCATGCCGTCTTCAATCGAGATGATGGGGTACTTATCGCACCAGGTGGCCAGCATGTCGGTCCACTCTTGGGCATTCAGGCTCAGGCCGCCTTCGCCGGCCAGCACGTACTTGCCGTCCTTGTAGAACTCGCTGGCGGCGCAGTCCAGACCCAGGGCGATCTGCTCGCCGGCCACAAAACCGGCCTTGTCAATCGCTTCCAGAATCATCTGGATGGCGGCTTCATGGCTCGGGACGTTGGGCGCAAAACCGCCTTCGTCACCGACGGCCACGCTCATGCCCTTGTCGTGCAGGATTTTTTTCAGCGCATGGAAAACCTCGGCGCCGTAGCGCAGCGCTTCGCGAAAGCTCGGTGCGCCAATCGGGATGATCATCAACTCTTGCAAGTCGAGGTTGTTGTTGGCGTGCGCGCCGCCGTTGACCACGTTCATCATGGGCACGGGCATTTGCATGCCGCCCGAGCCGCCGAAGTAGCGGTACAGCGGCAGACCGGCTTCTTCAGCGGCGGCGCGTGCCACGGCCATGGAAACGGCCAGCATGGCGTTGGCGCCCAGGCGCGACTTGTTGTCGGTGCCGTCCAGGTCGATCAGCGTGCGGTCCAGAAAGGCTTGCTCGGAAGCGTCCAGGCCCAGCACGGCTTCAGAAATTTCGGTGTTGATGTGCTCGACGGCCTTGAGCACTCCCTTGCCCAGGTAGCGCGACTTGTCGCCGTCGCGCAGCTCAATGGCTTCACGGGAACCAGTGGAGGCACCTGACGGCACGGCCGCACGGCCCATGACGCCAGATTCCAGCAAGACGTCGCATTCGACGGTGGGGTTACCCCGGCTGTCCAGAATTTCGCGGCCGACGATATCAACAATTGCGCTCATGGTGTTTTTCTTTCAAGTCAAAAAATACGAAATCAGATTCGGTTTAAACGCCTTTAAAGGCCTTCAACAGCGATCATCTTCATGATGGCTGCGCCTTGGCGGGCGTCGCGCGCTTTGCCATATTCGGGCGAGTTGGCATAAGCGACCGCCGCTTCGAAGCTGGGGAACTTCAAAACGACGATGCGCTCGGGCGACCAATCGCCTTCAATCGTTTCGACTTTGCCGCCACGTGCGCAAACTTCCGCGCCGTACACCTGCATGGCAGCCGTGGACCATTTTTTGTATTCCTCGTACTGCACCGGGTTGGTAACGACGACATTGGCGATGATGTATCCACTGCTCATTATTTTTAAGCTCCAAAATTATTTTCAAGGAAGCCGTGCTGCTTGGTGACGCGGTCCAGCGCCACCAGGGTCTCCAGCAAGGCTTTCATGTGCTTCAAAGGCACGGCGTTGGGGCCGTCCGACCATGCCTCGGCCGGGTTCGGATGGGTTTCCATGAACAGGCCCGCCACGCCTGCAGCCACACCCGCACGGGCCAGCACCGGCACCATGTCGCGCGCGCCGCCGCTGCTGGTGCCTTGGCCGCCGGGCTTTTGCACGGAATGGGTCACGTCAAACACCACGGGCGCGCCTGACTTGCGCATCTCGGCCAGGCTGCTCATGTCGGCCACAAGGTTGTTGTAGCCAAAGCTCACACCGCGCTCGCAGGCTAAAAAGCGGTCTTCAGACAGGCCGGCTTCGCGAGCCGCGTCGCGGGCTTTGTCGATGACATTCTTCATGTCCCAGGGCGCCAGGAACTGGCCCTTCTTGATGTTCACCGGCTTGCCCGACTTGGCCACAGCGCGGATGAAGTCAGTCTGGCGGCACAAAAAGGCGGGCGTTTGCAGTACATCAACCACGCTGGCCACTTCGGCTACGTGGGATTCGTCATGCACGTCGGTGAGGATAGGCACGTTCAGTTGGCGGCGCACTTCGTCCAAAATTTTCAGGCCAGCGTCAATGCCCACGCCGCGCTTGGTGTTGCCCGACGAGCGATTCGCTTTGTCGAAGGAGCCTTTGTAGATCAGGGGAATGCCCAGGCTCTCGCAGACTTCCTTGAGCTGGCCGGCCACGTCGAGCGACATCTCCATGCCCTCTATCGAGCAGGTGCCGGCAATCAGAAAGAAAGGCTGGTCCAGGCCGACAGGGAATCCGCAAAGCTTCATGCGGCAACTTTCAGACTTTTTCCTTTGCTCTCCGTGTCCTTGGTGGCGCTGCCGCCGCGTGCCTGCTGCTCCAGTGCGGCTTTCACATAAGCGTTGAACAGCGGGTGACCGTCCCAAGGAGTGGACTTGAACTCGGGGTGGAACTGCACGCCCATGTACCAGGGGTGAACCGACTGTGGCAGCTCGACGATCTCGGTCAGCTGCTCGCGCTGCGTGAGTGCAGAAATGACCAGACCCGAGGCGCGCAGCTGGTCCAGGAAGTTCACATTGGCTTCGTAACGGTGGCGGTGACGCTCGGTCACCACGCTGCCGTAAATCTGGTGGGCCAGCGTGCCGACTGCCACGTCAGAACTTTGCGCGCCCAGGCGCATGGTGCCGCCCAGGTCAGACTTTTCGTCCCGCGTCTTGATGGTGCCGTCTTCGTCTTTCCATTCCGTGATCAAGGCGATCACGGGGTTCGGGCTCTCTGGCGCGAACTCGGTGCTGTTGGCATCTTTGAGGCCGGCTACATGGCGTGCAAATTCAATGGTGGCCACTTGCATGCCCAGGCAGATGCCCAGGTAAGGCACCTTGTGCTCGCGGGCATAACGGGCCGCGCAAATCTTGCCTTCCACACCGCGTTTGCCGAAGCCGCCAGGCACCAGGATGGCGTCGAACTTGGCCAACTGCGATACGTTGTCGGGGTTCAGGTTCTCCGAGTCCAGGTACTCGATCACGACCTTGGCATGGTTCTTCATGCCAGCGTGGCGAATCGCTTCGTTCAGCGACTTGTAGCTGTCCGACAAATCGACGTATTTGCCGACCATGGCAATGCGCACTTCGGATTTGGGGTGCTCGGTTTCGTAAACCAAATCGTCCCAGCGCTTGAGCTTGGCCGGTGGGGTGTTCAGGCGCAGCTTGTCGCAGATCAGGCCGTCCAGGCCTTGCTCGTGCAGCATGCGCGGCACCTTGTAGATGGTGTCCACGTCCCACATGGAGATCACGCCCCACTCGGGCACGTTGGAGAACAGCGAGATTTTTTCGCGCTCTTCGTTGGGAATACGGCGGTCAGCGCGGCACAGCAACACGTCGGCCTGGATGCCGATCTCGCGCAGCTGCTTGGCGGTGTGCTGGGTGGGCTTGGTTTTCAGCTCGCCCGCAGCGGCAATCCACGGCACATAGCTCAGGTGCACAAAGGCGGTGTTGTTGGGGCCCATGCGCAAGCTCATCTGGCGCACGGCTTCCAGAAACGGCAGGGACTCGATGTCGCCCACGGTGCCGCCGATTTCAACGATGGCCACGTCCACGGCTTCAGGCGTGTCAAAACGCGCGCCGCGCTTGATGAAGTCCTGGATTTCGTTGGTGATGTGCGGAATCACCTGCACCGTTTTGCCTAGATAGTCGCCGCGACGCTCTTTTTCGAGAACGCTTTTGTAGATCTGGCCGGTCGTGAAGTTGTTGGACTTGCGCATGCGCGTTTCAATGAAACGCTCGTAATGCCCCAAGTCCAGGTCGGTTTCAGCACCGTCTTCGGTGACGAATACCTCGCCGTGCTGAAAGGGCGACATGGTGCCGGGGTCCACGTTGATGTACGGGTCCAGCTTGATGAGGGTGACTTTGAGGCCGCGGGATTCGAGGAGAGCTGCCAGCGAGGCGGAGGCGATTCCCTTGCCCAGGGAAGACACCACACCGCCAGTGACGAAGACAAATTTGGTCATGTCAAGACGAACCTAGAGGTCCGCTGAGTGGGAAATGCAGATTATAGGCGGGCGAGCTCGCGGGTGGCCGGGCCGTTCTAGTACATTGCCCACCATGAGCATCCCCATCACGCAAGACGCCCCAGGCGATTTGGCGGGCCGGCATATCGTGCTGGGCCTGTCGGGCGGCATCGCCTGCTACAAGGCCGCTGAGCTGTGCCGCGCCTTCATCAAAGAAGGCGCCACGGTGCAGGTCGTCATGACCGACGCCGCCGCGCAGTTCATCACGCCCGTGACTTTGCAGGCATTAAGCGGCCGCGCCGTGTACACCAGTCAGTGGGACGCACGTGAAGACAACAACATGGCGCACATCAACCTCTCGCGGGAGGCGGACGCCATCTTGATCGCTCCGTGCAGCGCTGACTTCATGGCCAAGCTCCTGCACGGCCGGGCTGACGACCTTTTGAGCCTCATGTGCCTGGCGCGGCCCATCGACAAAGTGCCCTTGCTGCTGGCCCCGGCCATGAACCGCGAGATGTACGCGCACCCTGCCACGCAGCGCAATCTGGCGCAACTGCAGGCCGATGGCGCCACCGTGCTGGGTGTGGGCAGCGGCTTTCAGGCCTGCGGCGAGACGGGCGACGGCCGCATGCTGGAGCCCGAAGAATTGTTGGCCGACGTGATTGCTTTTTTTGCTGCCAAGACCCTCGCTGGCCGGCGCGTGCTGATCACCGCCGGCCCAACTTACGAGGCGATAGACCCGGTGCGCGGCATCACCAATTTGTCCAGCGGCAAGATGGGTTTTGCCATCGCCCGTGCGGCCCATGAGGCGGGCGCCGACGTGACGCTGATCGCCGGCCCGGTGAGCCTGCCCACCCCGCGTGGTGTGCGCCGCGTCAACGTGACATCGGCCTTGCAAATGCATGCCGCAGTGCAGGCCGAGGCAGACGCGGCCGACGTGTTCATTGCCAGTGCCGCCGTGGCCGACTGGCGGCCTGCCAGTGCGGCCGACCAGAAGATCAAGAAAGACGGCAGCGGCGAGGCGCCTGCGCTCAGCTTTGTGGAGAACCCGGACATATTGGCGGGTGTGGCGGCTTCAGCGCGGGCAAAAAATGGCGCGCTCTTTTGCGTGGGCTTTGCCGCTGAAAGCCACGAGCTGGAAAAAAATGCCAGCGTCAAGCGCCTGCGAAAAGGCGTGCCCTTGCTGGTCGCTAATATCGGCCCCGCCACCTTTGGCTCGGACCACAACGCACTCTTGTTGATCGACGACCAAGGCAGCGTGGCGCTGCCACAGGCCAGCAAGCGCGCACTCGCCCGCCAACTCATCGCCGACATTGCGCGGCGCCTTGGTTCTGTTTGAAGCTCCGCTCAAGCTACTTTTTTTAAGCTCTCTTTTAAACGCCCCATGAAGATTGACGTCAAGATTCTCGATGCCCGCCTGACTGACAACCTGCCCGCCTACGCCACCCCTGGCAGCGCCGGCCTGGACTTGCGGGCCTGCCTGGATGCCCCGCTCACCCTAGCGCCCAACGCCTGGCAACTGGTGCCCATGGGTATTGCCATTCACCTGGACGACGCGGGTTACGCCGCCTTGATATTGCCGCGCTCTGGTCTGGGTCACAAGCACGGCATCGTGCTGGGCAATCTGGTTGGTTTGATTGACAGTGACTACCAAGGGCAGCTGATGGTGAGCGCCTGGAACCGCAGCAGCACAGCCTTCACCATCGAGCCCATGGAGCGCATTGCCCAGCTGGTGGTGGTGCCGGTGGTGCAAGCCCAGTTCAATGTGGTCACAGAATTCCCGCCGAGTACGCGCGGCGAGGGCGGCTACGGCTCGACCGGCAAGAGTTGATGCCCTGAAGGTGGGAAGTGGGAAGGTGAGCCGCCGTAGTCGTCGGCTTACTGCGCGCAGCTCCCCCGTCCCACGCCAGGCTGGGACGAGGCTTGCAGCCCAGTCGCATGCCCGGGGTCTCGAATGGCAGGACACAACAGGAGACTGCCATGACCCATTCCTTGAACTTGAAAACCCCGGCCATGCGGGGCTTCGCATCGCTTGCGCTGCTGGCCTTGCTGTCCGCTTGCGGCAGCACGCCGCGCAGCAGCGCACCTGCGCCCACCAGCAGCACGTTCCCGCCTTTTCAAAGTGCGCCTGTCGTTCAGGTGGACTACGGCCGCGTCACGGCCATTGACCCCTTGCGCACGCAAGAGCAAGGGCAGGGCACGGGGGCGGGCGCTGTCATTGGTGGGGTGGCTGGCGCTGTGCTGGGCAACCAGGTGGGCAGCGGCAGTGGCCGGGATGTGGCGCGTATCGCTGGCGCAGTCGGCGGTGCGTTGGCGGGTAACTCTGTGGAACGCAATGCCCGTGGCCAGTGGCGTGAGAGCTATCGCATCATGGTTCAGCTTGAAAACGGGATCAATCGCGCGTACGAAGTGCCCACGCCGGGTGAGTTGCGCGTGGGGGACCGCGTGCGTATCGAGAACAACCAGATTTTCAGGATGTAACAAAGGAAGTAAAAAAGGACCGGGCTCCACTGGGTATGGCGCTGCCACATCGCGGAGGGAGCGCTAGCCATGCGCCAAGCCTTCAATAGCGCGAAACCCGGTCCAGACACTTCAATCTAGGTCTTGGATAAAAGGCACCATGCAGGCCGGTGGCCGACCCCCTTGTCAGCCGTCGTCAGGCGATGGCGTGCGCCGCCTTTAAAATCCTGCCCATGTCCCTCCAAGTCCTTGAAGCCCTGACCGGCGAATCCCCCGTGGCTTCGGTCATCATCTTGCACGGCCTGGGCGCCGACGGCCGTGACTTCGTTCCCGTGGCCGAGCAATTTGACTTGTCGGCCGTGGGTGCCGTGCGTTACATCTTCCCGAATGCGCCGGTCATGCCGGTCACCATCAATGGCGGCTATGTCATGCCTGCCTGGTACGACATCCTGGGCGCCGACCTCACGCAGCGGCAAGACGAAGCCGGTATGCGCAAATCCCAGGCTGCCATTGACGCGCTGATAGAGCGCGAAATAGCCCGCGGTGTTCCGGCCCATCGCATCGTGCTTGCCGGCTTCTCGCAAGGCTGTGCCATGGCTTTGATGACCGCCTTGCGCTACCCTCAACGCTTGGCCGGCATCATTGCCATGTCTGGCTATCTGCCCTTGGCTGACAAGCTGCCTGCCGAGCGCAGCCCGGCCAACGCGTCCACGCCGATTTTCATGGCCCACGGTACGCGTGACCCGGTGGTGGTGTTGCCCCGCGCCACGGCCTCACGCGATGTCTTGAAAGCGCTGGGCTACAGCGTCGAATGGCATGAATACCTGATGGAGCACTCGGTCTGCCAGGAAGAGATCAGTGACATGGAACGTTTTTTACAAACTGTTCTGACCTGAAGAAACGCTGAGTTGCAAAGCTGAGCTGAGCTGTCCAGCGCGAAAATCGCGCCTGTGTTACGGTGAAAAACAAGAAGAACATTTGATTTTGAGGAACGCATCCATGACCCCAACGCAGGCCCAAGACCTCGACGCCGCACGCCTCAAAGGCATGCGCCGCGGACTTGAGAAAGAAAGCCTGCGCGCCCAGCCCAGCGGTGCACTGGCGCTCACACCGCATCCGGTTGCGCTCGGCTCGGCCCTCACGCATCCACACATCACGACCGACTTTTCCGAGTCACAAATAGAGTTGGTGACCGGCGTGCATGCCGATGCTCAAACCACACTGACTCAGCTGACCGAGCTGCACCAGTTCACCTACCGCGCCATGCAGCAAGCCGGTGACGAAATGCTGTGGGTCTCCAGCATGCCCTGCGGCTTGCCGACGGACGAGACCATTCCGATTGCGCGTTACGGCAGCTCCAATGTTGGCCGCGCCAAGAGCATTTACCGCATGGGCCTGAGCCACCGCTACGGCAGGCGCATGCAGACCATCTCGGGCATTCACTACAACTGGTCATTGCCAGGCGTGAGCAATGACGGCTACTTTGGCCTGATCCGCAATTTCAGGCGCCATGCCTTTTTGCTGCTGTACCTCTTTGGCGCTTCGCCCGCTGTGTGTTCGAGCTTCGTCGAAGGCCGGCAGCATGAACTGCAGCGCCTGGCCGGCAGCACCATGTACATGCCGCATGGCACCTCGCTGCGCATGGGCCGGCTGGGGTATCAAAGTGACGCACAGGCCTCGCTGGCCGTCAGCTACAACGGGCTGGACGGCTACGCCGCCTCGCTCACCGAGGCGCTGACCCGGCCTTACCCGGCCTATGAAACAGTGGGCATTCGCAACCCGGGCGGTGACTACAACCAGCTGGGCGACACGCTGCTGCAGATAGAAAACGAGTTCTACGGCACCATCCGCCCCAAGCGCGTGATCTTCCCCGGGGAGCGCCCCTTGCATGCCCTGCGCGAGCGCGGCGTTGAATACATTGAAGTGCGCTTGATGGACCTGGACCCCTTTGTGCCCAACGGCATCACGTCCAGCACCATGGACTTCCTGGACGTGTTTTTGCTCCATTGCCTGCAAACCGACAGTCCGCCCGACACGCCTGAAGAAATTGCCGAGCTGGCCCGCAACCAGCACCGCACGGCAGCGCGTGGGCGCGAGCCCGGCTTGATGCTGGAGCGCCATGGCCGCGAGATCAGCTTGGTCGAGTGGAGCGCTGAGCTGCTGGACGGTTGCCTTCCGCTGGCCGCCGCACTGGATGCTGCCAACCAGACCACACGTTACAGCCAAGCGCTGGCCGCGGCCCAGGCCAGCTTGCAAGCGCCAGACAGCTTGCCTTCTGCGCGGGTGCTGGCCTTGATGGCGCAAGACTTTGACAACTCTTTCGTGAAGTTCGTCAGAGCCCAGTCCGAAAAGACGCGCGCCGCATTTCTGGCCATGCCGTGGACAGCGGATCAGCAGGCACGCCACGAGCAGATGAGTGCGCAGTCGTTCGAAGACCAGAAAAAGATCGAGGCGGGTGACAGCATGCCCTTTGAAATTTATCGGCAGCAATACCTCTCGGCTCAGCGGCTAGGCCAACCTGCGCGTAAAGAAGCCGCGCTGGTCTGACCGCCCCTGACTCTTGACTTCTTGATGCGGGTCAAAAAACGCGCTGAGTGAATGTGAAAGGCTTGGGTTTTCCCCTTTAGCGAGGAAAGGCCATGCCTTTTGAGTCCCGAAAAATCTTGCTCATCGAAGGTCATCCCGACGCCTCTGCCCGTCACCTCGGCCACGCGTTGGCCGATGCTTATGCCGAGGGCGCGCAAGCCGGCGGCCATGAAGTGCGGCGCTGCGTGCTGTCGCAGCTCGACTTTCCGCTGCTCAAAAGTCAGCACGAGTGGGAACACGGTGGCTTGCCGCCCGCGCTGGCCCAGCCGCAAGCTGACATCGCCTGGGCCGATCACCTGGTGTTCCTTTTTCCGCTCTGGCTGGGTGACATGCCTGCGCTGGTTAAAGCTTTCTTGGAGCAGGTTGCCCGGCCCGGCTTTGCCTTCAAGGGCGAAGGCCGCAACCCTTTTGCTCACAAGGGTCTGAAGGGCAAGTCCGCCCGCGTGGTCGTGACCATGGGCATGCCCGCCCTGGTGTACCGCTGGTACTTTCGCGCCCACAGCCTCAAAAGTCTGGAGCGCAACATCCTGGGTTTTGTTGGCATCGGCCCCATCCATGAAACCTTGATCGGCATGGTTGGTAAACCCGGCGAGGGCTTTGAAAAAGAGGCGGAAAAGTGGCTGGTGAAATTGCGCAAGCTGGGGAAGGCGGGGGAATAGCGGCGCGGGCGGCGCGGGCGCAGTGAATAATCCGGGATGCCTCACGCCGTCTCCCGCTTGCGCACCGCCCGCCTGGCCCGCAGTTCCAAGCCATTTTTGGCGCGTGGCGGTTCACGTCTGCCTCATTGCGACGGTTGCCGACTGATCCCCAGCCATTGCATCTGCGCCTTGAATCCGCCCGTGCCCACAGCGGCTGGCGTGTGTTTGGTGATGTGTGACATCGAGCCGCTCAAGCCGAGCAACACGGGCTGGTTGATTGCCGACGTGGTGGCTGACACCTTTGCCTTTGGCTGGGCGCGCACCGAGGTGGCCCCGGCCTTGCTCGCGCTGCTGGCTGATCCGCAGTGGCAGCCCTTTCTGGTGTTCCCGGGTGAGTTTGTGGCCGAGGGGAGGGTGGTGACCAACTCGCAGCCCGCCAAGCCCGGCAAACGTCCGCTCTTCATACTGTTGGACGCAACCTGGCCAGAAGCGCGCAAGATGTTTCGCAAAAGCCCTTACCTGGACCATTTGCCGGTGCTCAGCCTCAAGCCCGAGCAGGTCTCGCGCTACAAGCTGCGCCGATCGCGGCGCGAAGATCACTTTTGCACGGCTGAAGTCGCAGCGTTGTGCCTGGAGCTGGCCGGCGACAACTTGGCCGCGCAAACGCTGGAGGCGTACCTGGACGTTTTCAGCCTGCACTATTTGCAGGCGCGCGAGCAGCGGCCTGTAGACCTGTCGGACGAAACCCACCAACGCCTGCTCGCCTTGCGCCAAGCACCGAAAAACTGCTGAACTTCAAGGATGCATTGGCTGAGCTCGCTTGTTGACGTCCACCTGATGCTCGAAAAGGACTTCGGGTAGCAGGCACAATCTCGCCCATGACCGAAGACCTGAACCGCAAGAACGAACTCAAAAAAATGGCGCTGTGCGAGCCCTGCGCTGGCATTCAGCGCAACTGGCGGCGCGCACCCGGTCATGCCGAGCTTTTGCAAGGCGATAACCACCAGGAAAAGCGCCGCGAAGGTCTGGTCACGGTGACCAGCTACCGGTGCGACCGCTGCGGCACCCGCTGGGAATACGAAAACAACAAGCGCGACCAGCACGTGGGTTGGTCGGTGGTCGGCGGCTGACCCGATTCAAGCGCTGGCCACCGTGCTTTGCGCCTGCTGAAGCTGCTTGATCAGCAAGATCAGCTTGTGGGCCGCAGGCTCTGATGACGCAGGGTTCTGCCCCGTGATCAACAGGCCGTCTTGCAACACATAGGACGCAAAGTCAGGGCCCTTGCTGTACTGGCCGCCTTTTTCGCCCAGCTTGTCCTCAAGCAAAAAGGGCACCACGCTCGTCAACTGCACGGCGGCTTCTTCACCGTTGGTAAAGCCCGTCACGCGCTTGCCGCTGACCAAGGGCAAGCCGACAGGCGACTTGGCATTGCACAGCGCCGCAGGCGCATGGCAGACAGCGGCCACTGGCTTGCCTTGGGCAATAAACTTTTCAATGAGCGCAATCGAGTGGGCATCGTTGGCCAAATCCCATAGCGGCCCGTGGCCACCGGGGTAAAACACCGCGTCGAAATCATCGGTCGTCACCTCAGCCAGCCGATGTGTTTGCGCCAAGGCCTGCTGTCCCTCCTTGTCTGTCTTGAAGCGGTGCGTGGCATCGGTCTGTGCATCGGGCTCGTCGCTCTTCGGGTCCAGCGGGGGTTGGCCACCCAACGGTGAAGCTAGGGTGATCTGCGCCCCCGCGTCTTTGAAGACGTAATACGGCGCGGCAAATTCTTCCAGCCAAAAGCCGGTCTTCTTGCCCGTGTCGCCCAGCTGGTCGTGGGAGGTCAGCACCATCAAGATGTTCATGGGTGTGTCTTTCTGCCGTTGTGGCGTTGTTGAGGCTGGGTCAAAGCGCTTCACTTTGGGCCGCAATGCCCCGCCTCTGGCCCGGTAGACGGACTGCCTGCCTGTCAGCCAAGGGCTTGCCTCGCGCTTTGCGACAATGCACCCCTCTTTAAAGAAAGATTCAGCACAGATGGCTATTCAATGGTTTCCCGGTCACATGCACTTGACCAAGAAAGCCATCAGCGAACGCATCAAGGAAATTGATGTCGTGATCGAGCTGCTGGACGCGCGCCTGCCGGGCTCCAGCGCCAACCCCATGTTGGCCGAGCTGACGGGTGGCAAGCCCGCGCTCAAGGTGCTCAACAAGCAAGACCTGGCCGACCCCACGCGCACGCCGCTCTGGCTGGACTACTACAACAGCCAGCCCGGCACGCGCGCCATTGGACTGGACGCCAGCATGACCACGCCAGCCCGTGCGCTGATTGACGCCTGCCATGCGCTCGCGCCCACGCGCGGCAGCATGGTCAAGCCCATGCGCGTGCTGATCTGCGGCATCCCGAACGTGGGCAAGTCCACGCTGATCAACACGCTCACCGGCAAGCGCGCCACCAAAACGGGTGACGAGGCGGGCATCACCAAGATCGAGCAGCGCATCGTGCTGGCCGATGGGTTTTATCTGTTCGACACGCCGGGCATGCTGTGGCCGCGCATCATCGTGGCCAAGAGCGGCTACAACCTGGCGGCCAGCGGCGCGATTGGCCGCAACGCCTTTGACGAAGAAGAAGTGGCGCTGGAGTTGCTGGACTATTTGATCCCGCATTACCCCGAGTATTTGAAGGCGCGCTACAAGGTTGAGCTGCCGCCCGGCATCACTGACGTCGAACTGCTGGAGCAGATTGCACGCAAGCGGGGTGCCTTCCTGGCCAAGGGTCGGGTGAACTTGCTAAAAGGCGCCGAAACCGTGATTTACGACTTCCGCGCGGCTGTTTTGGGCCGCGTGACGCTGGAAACCCCACAGGAGTTTGCGCTTTGGCTGGAGGCCGGGCAAAAGCTGGACGCTGAGCGGCAGCTCAAAAAAGACGAGATCGAACACAAGCGCATGGTCAAGCTCAAGAAGGCGCCAAGGCCGGATTCACGGCGCGACGCCAAGCTGGCCGAAGCCGCAGCCAATGCGGCTGCCGGGGCGAGTGACGACCTTAGTGGCGAGCCCGTGTGATGCGTCGGTAGTACGCCCAGCCAAAGCCGAGGCCCTGCACCAGCGAAAACCAGCCCACCAGGGTCGACTGCGCCACGATGCCTTGCATGCCCGGCGAGGTGATGAAGTAAGGTGAAATCAGCACCCCCAGGCCGATCAGCACGCAAAGGACAGCCTTGAGCAGCAGGTCGCGGTCAGCAGCCGCGCTCTTGGTGTTGGTCAGGGGGCGGGTGGGTTCTTGAGGCAAAGGCATGCGGCGAGTATCCCCCAGCCACTCAGCCCTCCTGCTTCCTTGCTGTCGCTTACCATCGTGATCAGCGGCTTGCACCGATTTCACGGCATGCCACTTCTACCGACCTCGCACCCAGCCTACGCACACCACGGATATTCGAATGACCACCAGCCTGACCCCTGTTGAAGCCACTTCCGCCACACCTGCCCGTTTCGGTAGTGGCCAATCCGTGCGCCGTCTCGAAGACGAGGCCTTGCTCAAGGGCACAGGCCAGTTCACCAACGACGTCGCGCCAGATGGTCAGACCTGGCTGTGCTTTGTGCGCTCGCCCTATCCGCAGGCGCGCATCGTGTCGGTCAATGGCGAAGCTGCGCGCGCCATGCCCGGCGTGCTGCACGTCGTCACGGGCGCCGAGTTGGTGGCCGCAGGCGTCAAGGCTTTGCCACCATCCGCAGGCTTCAAGCGTGGGGACGGCAGTCCGAGCGCCTCGCCAGTGCGCCGCGTGCTGGCACATGAGTTCACGCGCTTTGTGGGCGAGCCCATCGCCGCCGTTGTGGCTTTGACCCTGCAGCAGGCACGTGATGCGGCCGAGGCCATTGACGTTGACTACGAGGCTCTGCCCGCCGTGGTCGATCTGAACGACGCCATCGCCCCTGGCGCGCCAGCGCTGTGCGACGCCGCTCCCGACAACGTGGCCGCGCAGACCCAGTACGGCAAGGCCGACGTGGCTGCCGCCGCCTTTGCCAGCGCTGCGCATGTGGTCAGCCTGGACGTTATCAATCAACGCCTGGCTGCGCTGACTTTGGAGCCGCGCTCTGTGCTGGCCGTGCCCGATGCACAGACGGGCCGTTTGACGATTCGCATGAGCACGCAAATGCCGTCGGGTGTGCGCAATTCGGTCTGCGATGCGCTGGGCCTGGAGAAAGAAAACGTGCGTGTGGTGGTGGGTGATGTGGGCGGTGGCTTCGGAATGAAGACGGGCGCGTATCCCGAGGACATCGTCGCCGCATGGTGCGCGCGGGCAGTGGCTCGGCCCGTCAAATGGGTGGCCGACCGCAGCGAAGAATTCACCGCCTCGTACCACGGCCGCGACGTGCAGACGCGCGCCGAAATGGCGCTGGATGCGAGCGGAAAAATCCTGGCGCTGCGCCTGAAGTCATTGGCCAACGTGGGCGCCTACGCTACCGGCACCGGGGTTGCCATTCAGTTGCTGATTGGCCCTTGGGTGCAGACCAGCGTGTACGACATCCAGACGATTGATTTCAACTTCAAGGCGGTGCTGACCAACACCGCGCCCACCGGCGCCTACCGCGGCGCGGGCCGCCCTGAAGCCATCTTCACAATGGAGCGGCTGATGGACGAAGCCGCACGGCAGATCGGCATGGACCGGCTTGAGCTGCGCCGCCGCAACTTTGTGCAGCCCGCGCAAATGCCCTACAAAAACCCCATGGGCCAGGTCTACGACTGCGGCCAGTTTGAAAAGATCATGGACCAGGCGCTGGTGCTGGCCGACTGGAAAGGATTCGCAGCGCGCGCGGCTGAATCCAAAGCACGCGGCAAGCTTCGTGGCCAAGGCATCGCCACTTTCCTGGAATGGACGGGCGGCAATGCGCTGGAAGAAACCGTCACCGTCTCGGTGCAGGCTGACGGCATGATTGAAGTGTTCTCCGCCGTCAACGGCATGGGGCAGGGCATCTTGACCTCGCTCGCGCAATTGGTGGTCGATGCCTTTGGCGTGCCCATCGAGCAAGTGCGCGTGGTGCTGGGCGACACCGACCGCGGTGACGGCTTTGGCAGCGCGGGTTCGCGCTCCATCTTCACGGGCGGCTCGGCCATGCGTGAAGGCGCTGAAAAAACCATTGCCGAAGCCAAGCGCCTGGCGGCCAAAGAATTCGAAGCTTCAGAGCAAGACATGCAGTACGAAAGTGGCCGCCTGCATGTCGCCGGCACCGATCTCGGCATCAGCATCTTCGAGCTGGCTGCGCGCCAGCCTGAGCAGCGCATCTTCATGCAGTCCACCACGGCGGCCAGCGCGCCCAGTTGGCCCAATGGCTGCCACATCAGCGAGGTTGAAATCGACCCCATGACCGGCCAGGTGGCCGTTGTGGCCTATGCCTCGATGAACGATGTGGGCCGCGTCATCAACCCGATGATTGTGCGTGGGCAACTGGACGGCGGCGCGGTGCAAGGCATTGGCCAGGCGCTGTGCGAAGCCCTGGTCTACGACCGCGAAACCGGCCAGCCCGTGACCGGCAGCCTGATGGACTACGCCGCCCCGCGCGCCGACGACGCGCCTGATTTCAAGACCGAGATGGACACGTCAGTGCCGTGCCTGACCAACCGCTTAGGCGTCAAAGGCGTGGGCGAGCTGGGCACCATCGGTGCCGGGCCGTCGGTGGTCAATGCGGTGGCCGATGCGCTTGCGCGCGCTGGCATGCCGGGCAAGGCGCCGCAATTGCAAATGCCGATGTCGCCGGCTCGGCTTTGGGGATTGATGCAGGGTGTTTGAGTTGAGAGTTCCATTAACTTAGGTCGCTTAGCGCTTGTTGAGCGAATGGTTAGGTCTCACCGTGTTAAGTAATGAGTGAGGTGAGTGCAGGAATGAACGGTGAAATAACTGACATATGATTTGCAGCATTCCGAATGAACTCTTTGTAATTATTAACAAACGCACTACTTCCTTCGGACTGCTTAAGGTCTTCGACCTTTGCAAGGAGTTGAGCTTTTTGTTTCTCTTCAATCGGCGCGTTGTTGATTGCAGTACTCAGGCCGCCAAAAATCGACGACGAGTCAATCGTGATGGTGGTTGAATTGTCGGTTGAATTGATATTGACCTTGCCAGTAATCTGGCCAATGGTGATGTTCGATTCTTTCTCCACTGGTGCTTCTCCCATTTCGATCCTGTACAGATTGGTTTGCTTCAGAAGATTAAGTGTCTTTCGAACAGATGCGAGGAGACGAAGTTGATCTTCAAAGACCTCGATCATTCTTCTGACCGCCCATGGCGGGTGTTCGAGTGAGTCCGTGAGCACTTTAATTTTGTCGATGAACGCCTGAAGGTCGGCGCGGTTATCTACCCAGCAGTTATCGAATGAGTCAATGTATTCAGCAAGCGATGGAAACTGGCCCACATCGTTGAATTCTCTCAGGTGGGTTCCCATGAAACCTGCGCAGTCTCTACCTTTGGCGTAGATCTGTTCTAACAGAATGCATTCCTTAGCGGCGAGTCTGTAGACATTATCAAAATCTTCACGATTCTTCAGATGTGGCCAGTCGTGATTGTCGTAACGCGAGAACTGCTCACCAAGCCCGTCGAGCCTGTGGATGAATGTTGCAACGGATTCAAAATCTTTACGAATGTCCATAACGGGTAGATTTTTAGGCGTCACTGCGCTCGGCGTGCCTGTAGAGCTATTTGTCGGCTCTGTAAGTTCTTCGCGGCCATATCGAAGTACTTTCTATCGAGTTCATCGCGAATAACTTGAACTATCATTAGGTGTTCAGTTAGTCGAGTTCTGACACGTTCAACTTCATGGATGGGCGCAGCAGTTAGCGGCTTTGCGCCGCCACTAAATAGTTGAGCATCTTCCACGAATGACTTTGCCTTATCGACAAGGGCTTGCGTTGATTCGCGCATTTGTTGAATACCAGAATTGCCTGCTGATCCTGAGAAGACGTCAGCGGAGCGGTACTCTAGGAGAAGCTCCTGTCCTCTGGAGGAAGCGCCAAGAACGACTGCTTGTATAGAAGATGCTGCGACCGAGACTTCACGGAGAAGTACTCTGCGTTCTGTTTCCTCTGCTTGGCGAGTGGCATCACGTGCTGTTGCGGCCGAACGGAACGCGGCTATTGCCGCGAACGCTCCGCCAGCGGCGCTGATGATTGCAGCGACTGCACTTGCGATTTCGTAAGGCGATGGATCGGCCACGGTGATTTGTGTGATGCCTAACGTGATGTAGACCACAAAACCCAGTGGATACATCCGGCTGCGGTCGATACATCTTTTTGAAAATGGGGTGGCGAGCCGCGTTCACGTTTGCATTCAGGGACGTTCGCGGTCATTTCGTACAGGTGTAAATTTGTCATGAAACTTGGTGCTCCTTCCTTATGGCCCGGGTGCTTGCTCGGTCGAGTGCGCCAGTCGGTTCGTGTAATTTCTTTGGACTCAAGAATGATGAGTTGTACCACTAATTAATTCGTTTTTTACGCATTCGGGCGCGACGCAACCCTTGGGTCGCACCGGCCTGTTGGCCTGCCGTTGGCGCTCCGCTTGAGCGAAGGTTTGGGCCCGCAAATTCTTGGACAACGGAAGTCGAATTCGCTAGAGTAAGGAATCCTTACAAGCGGAGTTCGCCATGTTGGCCAAAATGACGTCCAAGAACCAGCTGACCTTGCCCAAAAGCGTGACCCAGGCGGTGGGTGCGGCAGAGTACTTTGATGTGGAAGCCCGGGCCGGGCAGATCATCTTGACCCCGGTGCGCATACAACGCGGTGATGCAGTCCGCGCCAAATTAGCAGAACTCGATCTGTCAGAGGCCGATGTCGCTGCTGCGGTGACGTGGGCCAGATCGGCTGCCCCAACGGTTGCCTACGCCGCAGAGCCAGAACCGGCTAAGCCACAGACCAAACCATGAGCAGTCCAGTGCCAGTGGTGCTGGACACGAACGTGGTGTTGTCCGCCTTGGTTTTTGGCGGCGGCAAGGCTGGTCAACTGAGGCGCGCTTGGCAACAAGGCGCATTCATTCCACTCGTCAGCACCGCCACGGCCGAAGGACTGATTCGCGTTTTGGCTTATCCGAAGTTTCGGCTCTCGCGCGAGGAACAAAGCGAGTTATTGGCCGACTACTTGCCCTACGCGCAAACGGTTCGGATTCCACAGCCGCCGCCCGCAGTGCCGTCCTGCCGTGATGCACTTGACCTGCCCTTCATGGAGCTTGCCGTGGCCGGCCAAGCCAAGAGGCTGGTTTCAGGTGATCGCGACTTGCTGGTCCTCTCGGCTGAATTTGAACGCCTGACGGGCTGCACGATCGTGACGATGGACGGGTTTATCGAGCTCGTTGATTAGAGGAAATGGCCGGCCTTGACTGGCGTAAGTTTTTGCGTACCTTTTGTCACCTTGGAGAAGCGTCACATGAACACACTGACCGCCAGCGAGGCGCGCGCCAATCTTTATCGACTGATCGACCAAACCGTTGAGTCGCATGAGCCCATCGTGATTTGTGGCAAGCGCAACTCTGCGGTTCTGCTGTCAGTTGACCACTGGAGCGCGATTCAGGAAACTTTGTATTTGCTGGCGGTGCCGGGCATGCGTGAGGCCATCAAGGCAGGCATGGCCGAGCCATTGGACAGCGGCGCCAAGGCGCTTGACTGGTGAGCTGGTCGCGCATGTGGTCGCACTACGAATAAGAGCGAGTGGGCCTTAAATCAAACTCCGCATCGCCTGCGCCGTCTCGCTCAGCACATTGAGCACGCGGCGCAGCGCGTCGTCGCTTGACTCGTGGCCCATGGGCATGACCACGCTTAACGCGCCTTGGACGTCGCCGTGGCGGTCACGCAGCGGCACGGCGATGCCGCGTTGATTGAGTTCGAGTTGTTGCTCTGACAGGGCCCAACCTTGAGCCCGCACGCGTGCGGCTTCCAGTTGCATGCGCTCCTTGCTGGCAATAGTGTGCGGCGTGTAGACCGCCAGCGAATGCGTGGCCAGCCATTGATCTAGCCATTCAGGGCCGCACATAGACATCAGCAGCAAGCCCGCCGCCGTCACCTGCGCTGGCACGCGCGCCCCCATCACATAGCCGGTGTGCATGGCGCGGGTCGATCCGTTGCGGGCGATGTAAACGATATCGTCGCCGTCGAGCACGCTCACGTAAGCGCTTTCTTGCGTGCCGGCGGTCACGCGCTGCAAGAAGGGCTGCACGATGCGCGGCAGTCGGGCTGACTCTAAATACGACTGGCCCAGACGCAACACGCGGGGCGTGAGCCAGAACAGCTTGCCGTCGCCGGCCACGTAGCCCAAATGCTGCAAGGTCAGCAAATAGCGGCGGGCGGCGGTGCGGGTGATGCCGCAGCGCAGGCCGGCCTGGCTGGCCGTCAGGCGGGGGTTGGCGTCGTCAAAGGCTTCAATGAGGGACAGGCCTTTTTCCAGGCCGGCGATCCAGTCGCGCTTTTCCAGCGGGGGCGTGGTGTCCATTTAAAACCCTTGTTTCGTTCGATAGTCGGTCATTGTCGTGCGTTAATCGCGCAAACTAGCCTTTGGTGCGCGTTGAAGGCGTCCACAAAGCTTAAAGTCGCCCCATGACCTCCAATTTCACAGCCGCGCCCGACCGCGAAGCCATCCCTGAAGCCGCCAACCCTCTGGGCCTGGATGGCATCGAATTCATTGAATACACCACCGCCAAGCCGCAGGCCCTGGGCCAGGTGTTGGAGATGATGGGTTTTAGGCCCGTCGCCCGCCACCGCTCGCGCGAAGTCTTGCTGTATCGCCAGGGCGGCATCAACGTCATCGTGAACGCTCACGCCCCCAACGTGCCTGAAGGCGGTACCCCGGCCGACAAGCCTGTGATTGCAGCCATCGGCCTGCGCGTGCGTGACGCTGCTGCGGCCTACCGCCGCGCGCTGGAACGTGGCGCCTGGGCCGTGCCTTCGCGTGTGGAGGTGATGGAGCTGAACATCCCCGCCATTCACGGCGTGGGCAAGAGCCGCATTTACTTTGTGGACCGCTACGACAAGTTCTCGATTTACGACGTGGACTTTGTGCCGATCCCGACGGTGGACCAGCGCCCGCCTGCGATTGCCGGTCTGCATTTCTTTGGTGTGGTGCAGTACATCGGCAACGACCGCAGCGAAGACTGGACCGAGTTCTACCGCGAGCTGTTTGGCTTTACCGAGTTGCCAGCCGAGCAACGCTTTGGCATCTTGCCCAAGGGGCGAATTTTGCAAAGCCCTTGCCCTGCAGCCTCGCGTTTTTACATTCAGTTGATCGAGCCCGAAGCGGGCCTGCTGGATGTGGAAGACGACGAGGCCTTGCAACGCATTGGCTTAGGCACTGCCGACGTGCTGGCCACCGTGGCCGAGCTGTCTCAGCGTGGCGTGGAATTTGTTCAGTCGCGCGGCGTGCAAACAGAAGGGCGCGGCGCGCTCACCAAGACCTGGCTGCAAGGCGTGAGCTTTGAGCTGGTGCATGACGACCGCAACGCAGCGGCCGGGAAGTAAGCCATGCACGCCATGCAAGCCACACACCACAGCGGCAACATTGACGATTTCGGGATGGACACCATCTCGCTGGCGGGTACCTTGGAGGCCAAGCTCAAGGCCGTGCGCGAAGCGGGCTTTACGCAAATCATGCTGGCGGCGCGCGACCTGGTGGGCCACCCGGACGGTCTGCAAGCTGCGATTGCGGCTGTGAAAAACAGCGGCCTGCGCGTCACGGGCTTTCAAGTGCTGCGCGACTTTGAAGGCCTGTCCGGCCACTTGCACGACTACAAGATCGACATCGCCAAGTCCATGCTGGAGATGTGCCACGCGCTGGACTGCCGCGTGCTGCTGATCTGCTCGTCAACCTCTGTGCACGCCACGGGTGAGCGTGCGGTTTTGGTCAAAGACTTGCGCAAGCTGGCCATGCTGGCCATTCCCATGAACATCAAGATCGCCTTTGAGGCGCTTTCCTGGGGCCGCGTGATCAATGAGTTTCCGCAGGCCTGGGACATCATTTGCGAAGCCGACATGCCCAACCTCGGCCTGGGCTTTGACTCCTTTCACATGTTCGCCACCAAGACCTCGCTCGACGAGTTGGAGATGCTGGACCCGGACAAAATTTTCCTGGTGCAACTGGCCGACTTCATGTGGACTGAGATCAAGTCAGTCGAAGAACGCATCACGACCGCGCGGCACTTTCGTGTGTTCCCCGGTGAAGGCGTGCACAGCCAGGACTTGGCCGCCTTGGTGAACAAGCTGCACAGCCTGGGCTACCGCGGCGACTACAGCTTTGAAGTCTTCAATGACGACTACCAAGCCATGCCGCTGCCCACCGTGTGCGAGCGCGCGTGGCGCTCAGCTCAGTGGCTGGGTGAAGACGTGTTGCGCCGCTCGGTACCGCTGCCGAATCAGATTCGGCTGAAGCAACGGGGAGCACGCGCATGAGCAGCGTCTTCGAGAGTTTTTTGTCCACGCCCGAGGTGCTTGAGGCCTTTGGTGAGCGCAATTTTCTGGCTGCCATGCTGCGCTTTGAGGCCGCGCTGGCGCGTGCGCAAGCGCGCTGCGGTTTGATCCCTGAAGCCTCTGCGCAGTCCATCATCGGCACCTGCAAGGTCGAGCTGTTTGACGTGGACAAGATCCTGCGCGAGAGCGGGCGCGCGGGCAGCATCGCGATTCCGCTGGTCAAGAGTTTGAAAGACAACGTCGGTCTGTTCAATCCAGATGCCGTGCCTTTTGTGCATTTCGGCAGCACCAGCCAGGACGTGATCGACACCGCGCTGGCTTTGGTCACGCGCGAAGCGCTGGCGCTGGTGCAGACCGATGTGGGGCGCGCTGTGACGGCATTGATGGACTTGGCTGAGCGCCACGCCGCTGACCCGGTGCTGGCGCGCACGCTGATGCAACCCGCATCTGTCACCAGCTTTGGCCTGAAGTGCGCAGGCTGGGCCGCGCCGCTGGTGCGCAGCCAACAGCGCCTGCGCGCAGTCGCCACCGAGGCGCTGAGCCTGCAACTGGGCGGTGCCGTCGGCACGCTGGCGCAAATGAAAGGGCAGGGCGCGGCGGTGATCGCGCTCGTGGCTGAAGAACTTCAGCTCAAAGCCCCGCTGGCCACCTGGCACACGCAGCGCGACGAATGGGTGGCACTGGGTTGCGAGCTAGGTGTGCTGGTCGGCAGCCTGGGCAAGATCGCGCGCGACATCTCGCTCATGGGGCAGTACGAAGTCAATGAAGTTGCTGAGCCTAGCGAAGCAGGGCGCGGCGGATCGTCTGCCATGCCGCACAAGCGCAACCCAGTGGCCTGCATGGTGGCCCTCGCCGCTGCACAGCGCGCGCCGCAGCGCGTGGCCGCGCTGCTGGCCACCATGCCGCAAGAGCATGAACGCGCTTTGGGCAACTGGCAGGCCGAGCTGGCCGAATGGGCGGGCCTGATGATGTCGGCCCACGGCAGCGCCCGCGCCATGGCGCAGGCTTTGCCAGGCTTGCAGGTGGACACGGCGCGCATGCGCGCCAACCTGGAAACCTTGCGTGCGGCCTTGCCGGCGGATGCGGCTGAAGAATGGTTCAGCCCCGCCTTGGCCGATAACGCTGCGCTGCTCACACATGCTCAAGTCAAAACACTGAAACAGAAAGTCAATGCATGAAGTCAGAAGACTCTTCAGCCAAGCCGGGCGTAGATACCAGTCGCGCCGCCGACTACGCCAGCGGCATGGTCAACCGCCGCCGCGTGCTGGGCGATGCATGGGTCGATAAATCGCTGGTCAACGTCAACGACTTCAACGGTGAATTCCAGAACCTGATCACGCGTTACGCGTGGAACGAGGTCTGGGGCCGCGAAGCCTTTGGCGACAAGACACGCCGATTGATGGTGCTGTCCACCATGATCGCGCTCAAGGCTTATGAAGAGTTTGCGCTGCACGTGCGCGCCGGGCTGGACGGCCCGCCTGAATCGCAGCTCACGCCCGACGACATCAAGGAAGTGATCTTGCAGGCCGCGATTTACTGCGGCGTGCCAGCGGCCAACCACGCGTTTTCGTTGGCCGGAGCGATCCTGAAGGAAAAGGGATTGATCTAGAGCGTTGGATCAAGCCAGACGTAACACCAGCGCCGAACCCCAGGCGCCCGCACACAGCAGCAGACTCAGCAGCACGGCGGCGCTGCCCAAATCCTTGGCCCGCTTGGACAGCGCATGCCACTCCGGCCCCACGCGGTCAATCGCGGTCTCAATGCCGGTGTTCAGCAGTTCTGTGACCAGCACCAGCACCACCGTGGCCAGCAGCACCACGGTCTCTACCCAGCTGCGGCCCAGCCAAAAAGCGGCTGGCGTCATGACCATCGCGAGCAGCGCCTCTTGCCTGAAAGCGGTCTCATGCCAGCCGGCCTTGAGTCCAGCCAAGGAGTACCCGCCGGCAAAAAAGATGCGCGTGAAACCCGTGCGCAGTTTTTGCGGATTGACGGGTGTATTCGAGGTGTCGGGTTCGGTCTTCATTGATTTGGCTGCGCAGTTTGAACACAGGCATCGTAAGCGTCCTTGCTGCTTTGATACACCTGGGTCTTGACCTGCATCAGCCCCAGCAGTGAATGAAACAGATGGTCATGCGTGACTTCAGTCTGGGCGCGTGTGCGCAAGCAGTCAGATGACAAACCGCGCGACTTGGCAAAGCCCGGCGACAGCCAGGTGACCCATGGAATCTTCTTTTGCACGTCGGGTGCGATGGCGTAGGGCATGCCGTGCAGGTAAATGTTTTTCTCGCCCAGCGACTCGCCGTGGTCTGACATGTAAATCATCGCCGTGTCGTGCTCGGCTTCGTGCTTCTTGAGCCAGTCAATGGTGGCACCCAAGACCTGGTCGGCATAGACGATAGAGTTGTCATAGGCGTTGACCAAGCCTTCTTTGCTGCAGTCCTGCAGGTTGACGGTGGTGCATTCTGGCAAGAACTTTTTGGCGCCAGCTGGCGAGCGCTTGTAGTAGGCCGGCCCATGGCTGCCCATGCTGTGCAGCACCAGTACTGTGCCGCGCGCGCGGCGCTCTGCGGGCAGGCTCTGCAGCCGCTCGTCCAGGCCTTCGAGCATGACGCCGTCCAGGCATTCACCGTCAGCGCAAAGGGTGGGATGCTTGCTGGCAGAAACATTGACATTGGGAATGCGTTCGCACACGCCCTTGCAGCCTGACTGGTTGTCAATCCACATCACGGCCAGGCCAGCGCGCTGCAAGACGTCGAGCACGTTTTCCTGGTTGCGCGGCCGGTCTGCAAAGCCGTCACGACCGATTTGCGAAAACATGCAAGGCACTGACGCGGCCGTGCTGGTGCCGCAAGACCAGGCGTTGCCAAAGCTGATGACGCCGCGTTTTTCAAGTTCGGTGTTGGTCGGCCGCGCATAGCCGTTGAGTGAGAAATTGGCAGAGCGTGCCGTCTCGCCCAGCACCAGCACCAAGAGGGGCGGGCGGGTGCTGACCGGTGCAGCTTGGGCGTCGAGACCGATGGCTTCGATGTCGCGCTCGTTACGGCGAAAAGGCTCGGCGGCCACGCGGCCCAGCGACCACACGCTGTTCAAGGGCGTCATTTGGTAGCGCAAGTGCTTGTGGTTGCGCATGGCCGACGCTAGCGGCTGAAAGGCCGCAAAAGCCGCCAGCAGCGCCAGGCTCAGGCCGGCCGCTGCGGTGGCCAGGTTACGCAAGCTAAGCCGTCGCCACGGGGCAAACTGTACGGGCAGTTTGATGAGCAACACACCCGGCAGTACGGCCAGCAAGGCCAGGCTCACCAGCAGCTTGGGGCTAAAAAGCGCGCTGGCTTCCCGCACATCGGTCTGCAAGGTGTTGGTGATCATGCCGGGGTCAATCACGACGCCATAAGTCAGCATGAAATAGCTGCTCAGGGCGGTGATGACCAGCAAGACCAGCGCTACTGGCTTGAGGCTCCAGCGCCACGCGAAGAGGCTCATGAGCATGACCAGCACGCCAGCGATCATCACGCCCAGCGCCACAGCCAAACCGCAGCCGGCCAAGCTTTGAAAATAGCCCAGCGCATGCAACTCGCGCCACAGCGCGAGGTTGCCCACGCTGGCCATCCAAGCCGCGCAAGCCACAACCACTACCCAGGCGTTCAGCGCTGGCAATTTGTATGTTTTCAAGTTCATTCCCATCAGGTCAGTTCTTGGTTCAGCGTTTGTGTGGTGGGTTCGACCTTGCGCCACAGCACATCCATGCCCCAGAGCAGTACCCAGCACAGCCACGCCGTCCACAGCGTGTGGCTCATGAAGTGCGCGCCGCGCCACTGTTGCACCAGGCCCACAACCAAGCCCGCCAGCAAAGCACCGAGCAGCCAGCGCCTGGCCAGCAGCGGTTTGATGTCCCTGAACACGAAGTAGCCAGCCATCATGGCAAAGCCATGGGCCGCATGGCCCGCCGGAAAGCAGCGCCCCCCTCCGCCGTCGGGCAGCATTTGCCAGTGACTCAGGTGGATGGCTAAGCCGCCGAATTCCTTCATATCCCAAGGGCAGCTGCTGTAGCTCAGCATCTTGAGCCCCGTAATCGCCAGCCCGGCGATGAGTGGTGCCAACGCCAGCTCAAGCCGGCGCGGCCGTGACAACAACTTCAGCGGCCCGACCGGGAGCCAGACCGCCACCAGCAGGGCCAGCAGCAGCAACCAAGACAGTTGCTTGGCGCCCTGATGACCGATCTCGCTCATGAGCCAGTTGTCACGCAGGGCAAAGCCGCTGCTGTCAGCCGCTAGCCGAGCCAAGGCAATGTCTCCCCCGCTGGCATCCCACAGCAACAGGGCGATCAGACCTGCTGCTGTCCATAAGGCCAGTTTGGCGACCGGCGCGGGTGCGGGGTGGTGTGGGGTTTCAGTCATGATCAGTCTTTATTGCTCAGCATTAAACCAGCCTTCCGGCCGCGCCCACACGCCGGGCTGCGCAACAATCCGTGCATGGCCGCAAAACCCCCGTTTTTCCCCGTGGATCTGCGAGAGGTCGAGATCAGTGCCATTCGCGCCCAAGGTGCGGGTGGGCAGAACGTTAACAAGGTGTCGAGCGCGGTGCACCTGCGCTTTGACATTCCCGCGTCGTCCTTGCCCGAAGAAATCAAGGCCCGGCTGCTTGCGCTGAACGACACCCGAATTACGCAAGAAGGCGTGCTGGTACTCAAGGCCCAGCAGCATCGTACCCAAGAGATGAACCGCTCCGACGCGATGGCGCGCCTGCAAGAGGTGGTGGACAGCATCGCCGTGCCGCCCAAGGCGCGGCGTGCGACCAAGCCGACTTATGGGTCCAAGCAGCGCCGGCTTGAAGGTAAAAGCCAGCGCTCCAGCATCAAGAGCCTTCGCGGCAAAGTGCAGGACTGAACCTTTCCGCGCTTTGCCCTTTGGCGACGATGCCCAGCACACCGCCTGCCGTGAGCGCCGCTACGTCCAGCAGCACCTGTGGCAGGGCGAGGCCGGCGGGCGACGCCAGGTACAGCATCGTCCACTCAGGCTGGAACTTGGCTTTGTAGCGCTGCAGGCCCGTGAAGTTGTAGAAGTGTTCGCCATGCCGCGCCAGCAGTTGCGCGGCATGCCGCCAGAGCGTCGCGCTGGAGTCGTCTGACGCCACGCCGTAAAGCGGCGCCACCCCGAGGTTGAACCAGGCATAGCCCTGTGCGCGCCCCCACAGCATGAGCTCGCTAAACAAGAAATCCATAGCGCCGTTCGGCGCCTTTGGTGAATGGCGCATCAAGTCAATGGACATCTCTTGCTTGCCGGCCCCGAGCCAGACGTTGGCAAACGCGACGATCTCCGCGCCGCGCCGCACCACCGCCACCGGAAAGTGCGTCAGGTAGGGCGCATCAAACGACGCATTCGAAAAGCCTTTCTCGCGCGTGGCTTTGCCCGCCAGCCAGGCCTCTGACACTTTGCTCAGCGCCGGGAGCGCCTGCGGTACCGCCTCGCGCGGCAGCAGCTCAAACTCGAAGCCCCGTCGTGCCAGCTTGGCCCTGGCGTGTCGCAGGCCCTTGTGGGCGGGCTGGTCTATGCAAAAGGTCGACAGCTTGACGCGCGCTTCCTTTCCCAGCGGCGTCAGGCTAAGGCCCAGGCTTGCATAAAGCGCCCGCCGCTCGGGGCGCACCTCAAAGAACGCGCACCAGCCGTCGTGGCGGTCAGCCAATTCGCGCAGCCGCCATGCCAGCTCGCGCACACTCGCATCGGGGCCGACCGGGTCGCCCATCGCGATCCAGCTGCGCCCTTGCCGCGCGTACATCACAAAGGCATCGCCTGCCTCGCTGAACAGCAGCGACTTGTCCCCGCGGAACACGAGGTTGGCGTAAGTCCAGACGGCGTGCTCGACGATGGCTTGCGCGCGTTCAAGGTCTTGTGCGGACGCTGGGCGCGCTGTGCCGCGCGGCGCAATGATCAGGCGATGCAGCGCTACCAGGCCGCCAATCGCCAGCGCGCCAACTGTCGCGCGCGCCGAACGCGCGGCTTCTGCGTGCAGGGCAAAGGTCCACCAGGTGTCATCGGCCAAATCCGCATGCGCGTGGGCGAAGCGTGACAGCCATGCGGCTGCTGCCAGCACCATGCCCACTGACACCACCCACCCCCTGCCCAAGGGCTCGGCGAACAGGCTGGACCGGCGGTAAAACTGACCGCGCAGCGGAAGCAAGGCGGCCAGCGCGACGCCCAAGATCAGAGCTTCTTCAATATCGCCGCCCTTGGTGAGCGACAGCAGCGCGCCCACAGCCAGCAGCACGGCCGCAAGCCCCCAGGCCGCCTCAAGCCGGCGCTGCAGGCCACGCGCCAGCGGCAGCAAGACCACCCCGACAAGGCTGGCAATGAAGTGCGAGCCTTCAATGAGCGGCAGCGCCAGCAGTCCGTCCAGCCATTGCAGCCGGCCTTCAGCTGCGGGCAGCGCGCCGGAGAACAGCAGCACAGCGCCGCACACAAAAGTGGCCGCCGCCAGGATGTGCGGGCTCAGCACCGCGAGGGCGCGACTGCGCTGCTTCATCCAGCCGCTCAAGTCGGACGCAGACCGCAGCGCGAGCAATGCGACCCCCACAAACAGCGGCAGCACGTAATACACGGCGCGAAAGGCCAGCAGAGCTGCAGCCAAGTCAGGCAGCCGGACGCGCGGCGCCAGCAAAGACATCATCACGGTCTCAAAAACGCCAAGGCCGCCCGGCACTTGGCTTACCACGCCGGCCAGCAAGGCGAGCAAGAACACCGCCAAGAACTCGACGTAGCCCAAGCCCGTGCCCTGCGGCAGCAGCACGAACAGCGCAGCAGCCATCAGGCACAAGTCAATCGCCGCCACGCTGATCTGGCCCCCGGTCAGCGCCAGCGTCGGGAGTTCGAAGCGCCATGCCCCCAGGCGCGGGCGCCTGCGCAGCGCCACCAACGTGAGGTAGCCGGTCAGCAAGAGTGCCGACCCCGCGCTCAGCATGCTCGTGGTGGCACCGATCACCTGCACTGCCGATGCCGCAGAATTTAGCGGGTCGGCAGCAAAGACGGTGGCACTTAAAAACAGGATGCCGAGCCAGAAGCCGAGGCTGCAGAACGCGACCACACGCGTCGTTTGCAGCGCCGACAGACCGATGGACGAATAGATCCAATAACGCACGGCCGCCCCGGTCACCAGAATGTTGCCCAGGTTGTTGCCGAGCGCGTTGGAAACGAAGGAGGCCGTCGCCATGCTGCGCCAGGCCAGCGGGCGGCCGATGAAGCGAAACGCAAGCACGTCATAGCCCATCAAGACCACATAGCCTGCAATCGTCATCGCCATCGACAGCGCAAGGGAAGACGCGGGCAGGCGCGCAGCGGCAACGAGCTCTTGGTAGCGATGCCCGCTGAGCGAGCGCTGCAACAGCCACAGCGCCAGGCCGAAGGAAACGATGCCCAGCAGTGGGGCCGCCCGGCGCAGCACTTGGGTAAGCGATAGCTTGGGTTTCATGGCTCAGCCCCTAACGTGGCCCGCGCATTGGTGGATGTCAAGTCGACTTTAGGCAGGGCTCGGCCTGCGCCATCGGCTCACACCTACCCAGCGCGATTGGCCGGGCTGACCTGCGCGTGCCAAAGATCGGTTCCAAAGTGGGGTCGTGCTAACTCGCGTGTTGGCGGTGTTGGCGAAGCCGCGTATTTAGGAGAAGCCCATGATTGACGCAGTGCAAACGCAAGTTCAAGCAGGCGTGGAATGGCTGCGGCTCTTGGTCGAAACGATGGGCGCCTTGGTCATCGCAGCCGGCGCCCTGGTGGCCTTGCTCGGGCTCGTCAGGCACGTCATTCAGCGGCGCGGCGACAACTTCAGTTCGGTGCGCCTGGCGTTTGCGCGCTACCTCACGCTCGCCCTAGAGCTTCAGTTGGCGGCCGACATTCTTTCCACGTCGATTGCCCCGACGTGGGACCGCATCGGCAAGCTCGCGGCCATTGCGGTGATTCGGACGGCGCTGAATTACTTTCTGGAGAAGGAAGTCCGGCATGAGTTGGCTGAAAAGCCCGGCAAGACGCTCTAGGGCTTAAGGCTGGCCTTCCTCAAATGGATGCAGCGTTTCGAACCACAGATGGGAGACAGCGGCGCGCATCAGACCGTCCATTGGCCGTGACCCCCTGCCTGGATGGGTTTGGTTGATCAGCCGCCTGCTGCAGCTACGGTGACCTGTATCGTGGAGGTCACTGATTTTCCGGTCCGGTCTCTGATGCTGAAGGTCACGGTGTAGGTTCCGGCTGTGGTGTAGGTGTGTAAGCCGGACATGCTCCGGTCTGTGCCGTCGCCAAAATCCCAGGACCACTGATAGCCCCCTACACCGCCCCCGTATGTGGCGTAAAACCTCACCGGGCTTCCCGTCACAGGTTGGCTTGGGTCGAAGGAATCTATAACTCCGACTAGCGGCTCTATCACTATGACCCAGGTGCTGACAGATGACGCCGTTTCCCCGCTGCTGTCTGTCACGGTAACCTTGACTGAGTAGGAGCCCGCCTGCGTATAGGTGTGAGTGGTGTTCGCCTCGTCGGAAGTCGTTCCGTCACCAAATGACCAGCTGTATGTGTAGGGGCCAATGCCACCACTGACGGTACTGGTGAAAGGGTATGCGGTGCCACGCGATAGGTTGTAGTAGGCATGATCTTTGATGACGGAAAGCGCCTTCGTAGGCGCCTTCGTCACCACAGAAATCTGATGGGCAACACTGGCTGTTCTGCTTGCGCTGTCGGTGACCGTCAACGTCACCGTGTAAACCCCCTCCGCCGCATAAGCATGAACGCCTGTGGCGGAGAGCTCCGAGCCGTCCCCGAAATCCCAAAGGTAGGTCTTGCCGTCGCTACCTCCCTCTGCTGAGTAGATGAACGTGACGTCTTCACCAATCGATACGCTCGAGGCCGGGGCGTCGAAAGTGACAACCAAGCCCGGCTGGATTACCAAGGAAAACGTCGAGGTGGTGCTCAAGCCAGTCTTTGTGTCGGCCACAGTGAGCTTGACGGTGTGGGTGTTGGCGCTGGCAAATACATGCTCAATTCGCTGGCCGTTGGCGATTTCGCTGCCGTCGCCAAGATCCCAGTTGTAGGAATAGTTACCGCTGCCGCCTTGGACGCTCGCCATGAACGCCACTTTGTCTCCGGCCACAGGCGTAATTGAAGCGGAACCGGCGACCGAAGTGCTCGTTGAAACGATGACTGGAGCGTTGGTTGGGGTCTCGGCTTTGCCACCACATGCCGAGAGCAAAAGGGCAAGTGCGCCCATCGAAAGTGCCCGCAGAAGGGCGAGCAAGAAATTTTGGTTCATGGGCTTGGAGGTTGGCCTGATCGAGGCTCTTAATTAGTTCTTAAGTATTAATTTATATGCCTTGTTAGTTGATGCGTCAAATCAATCTGTTCTGGCTGAAGCCCATGGAATCCTCAAATGAACCCTCTCTGGTCTATCCGAGCTGTCTGAAGAAAAAATTCGCGAAGATATCTCCTGGGATGTCCAGTTCAGTTTTTGGTCTGAAGCGCCATTCGAGCAGACATGCCTGCCAAGACCGTTCCCATGAGCCACCGCTGCGCCGCCAGCCACTGTGGCTTGTTTGTCAAAAACTATTTCAAGACCTGTCCCTGCTGCTCATCTATGAATTGCCTGCCACGCGAGATAGGCCAAATAGATGGCGCCCGCAATGCGCAGGGCGTCGTAAGCCATGGGAATGGCAAAAAGCAAGGTGGTAATGCCGAACGCCGCACACGCCGTTCCGCATTTATCGCGTAAATTGGGCTTTCGAAACTAGGCTAAAGCTTTAACTCACGCTAAAAAAGGATCAAACCATGGCACGAATGATTTTCGTGAATCTGCCGGTCGCCGACTTGAAGGCATCAATGTCGTTCTACGCAGCGCTTGGCTTCAAAAACAATCCCCAATTTACAGACGATACCGCTGCGTGCATGGTTTGGAGCGAGTCCATCAGTGCCATGCTGTTGACGCACGACAAGTGGCGGACTTTTACGAGTCGCCCCATCCCGCCGACGTCATCCAGTGAGGTGATGCTCGCCATTTCATGTGATTCGCGCGACGAAGTTGATGCGATGAACAAAGCGGCCTCAGACCACGGCGGAACCGCGGACATCAACCCCATCCAGGACCTCGGTTTTATGTACAACCGCAACTTGGCCGACCCCGATGGTCATGTTTGGGAAGCGATGTGGATGGACATGAGTGCCATGGCACCCAAGGCCTAGACACTCGCCCTGCAGCGAGGCTAGAGCTGGCTCAAAAGCCAGCCGCTTTACTTTTCAATCCCCAACAACTCCACCTCAAACGTCAGCGTCGCATTCGGCGGCACAGCGCTGCCTGCACCTCGCTCGCCATACGCGGTCGCTGGCGGGCAGGTCAGCGTCGCTTTGCCGCCGACTTTGATTTTTTGCATGCCTTCGGTCCAGCAGGGCACTACGCGGTTGAGGGGGAAGGTGGCTGGCGTGCCGCGCTTGTAGGAGCTGTCGAACTCGACTCCGTTGGCCAGCGTGCCGCGGTAGTGCACCTTCACGCTGTCTGTGGCTTTGGGGTTGGCGCCTTTGCCGTCTACCGTGTGCACGATCTTCACGCCCGAAGGCAGGGTTTCGGCTGGGGCGGCGGCGAAGCTGGCGGAGGCCAGGCCCAGCGTTGCAGCGGCGATGGTGGCGAGTGCGAGTGTCTTGGTCATCTTGATTCCTGCGAAGTTGGCTTGCATCAAAAGAGAGTCGTTCAAGCGAGGTTTAAGCAAGGTTTAAGCGTAGTCGGCCACGGGCACGCAGCTGCAAAACAGATTGCGGTCGCCGTACACGTTGTCCACACGGCCCACAGGTGGCCAGTATTTGTTTTGCTTGAGGCTGGCCAGCGGGTAGGCGCCGAGCTCGCGTGAATACGGGCGGTCCCATTCGCTGCCCAGCAGGCTGGCGGCTGTGTGCGGTGCGTGTTTGAGCGGGTTGTTGTCTTGCGGCCAGATTCCGCTTTCAATCTGCGCAATCTCTTGGCGAATCGAAATCATGGCGGCAATGAAGCGCTCGATCTCGGCCAGGTCTTCGCTTTCGGTCGGCTCAATCATCAAGGTGCCGGCCACGGGGAAGCTCAGCGTAGGCGCATGAAATCCGTAGTCCATCAGGCGCTTGGCGACGTCTTCGGCGCTCACGCCGCAGCTTTCTTTCAGTTGCCGCACATCCAAAATGCATTCGTGCGCCACATGGCCGTTTTCGCTCGCATACAAGGTGGGGAAGTGGCCTTTGAGCCGTGCGCTGATGTAGTTGGCGCTCAAGATCGCAATCTCGGTCGCGGATTTCAAACCTTCGGGGCCCATCATGCGGCAGTACATCCAGCTGATGGGCAGCACGGCCGCATTGCCCAGCGGCGCGGCAGACACCGCGCCCACGCCGTTGACCGGATGGCCTGACGACGCGTGACCAGGCAAGAAAGGCACCAGGTCAGCCACCACGCACACGGGGCCAACGCCCGGGCCGCCACCGCCGTGCGGAATGCAGAACGTCTTGTGTAAGTTCAGGTGGCTCACGTCACCGCCAAACTCGCCCGGCGCGGCCACGCCCACCAGCGCGTTCATGTTCGCGCCGTCCACATACACGCGCCCGCCATGCTGGTGCACCAGCGCGCAGAGTTCTTTCACACTGGTTTCAAACACGCCGTGCGTGCTGGGGTAGGTGATCATCACGGCAGCCAGGTTGGCGCTGTGCTGTTCGCACTTGGCCTTCAGGTCGGCCATGTCCACGTTGCCTTGCTCGTCGCACTGCGTCACCACCACGGTCATGCCGACCATCTGTGCGCTGGCCGGGTTGGTGCCGTGGGCTGACGAGGGAATCACGCAAATGTTGCGGTGGCCCTGGCCATGCGCTTCGTGATAAGCCTTGATGACGAGCAAGCCCGCGTACTCGCCTTGCGAGCCGGCGTTAGGCTGCAGGCTGATGCCGGCGTAGCCCGTGGCCTCGCACAGCCAGTCGCGCAGCTGGCGGTCCAGCTGGGCGTAGCCTTCGAGTTGGTCGTGCGGCGCAAAGGGGTGCAGGCTCGCAAACTCGGGCCAGGTGATGGGAATCATCTCGCTGGTGGCGTTCAGCTTCATGGTGCAGCTGCCCAGCGGAATCATGCTGCGGTCCAGCGCCAAATCTTTGTCGCTCAGGCGGCGGATGTAACGCAGCATGGCCGTCTCAGAGTGGTGGGTGTTGAAGACCGGGTGCGTCATGAAGTCGCTGGTCCGGCGCAGCTCGGCCGGAATCATCGGCTCCAGGCCTTTCTCAAAAGCATCCAGGCCCGGCAGCACTTGAGTGCTGTTGGCAAACACGCCCCACAAGGCTTCGATGTCTTGGCGGGTCGTGGTCTCGTCGAGCGAGACGGCGATGCTTTGCTCGCAGGCTTGGCGCAGGTTCATGCCGGCGTCTCGGGCGCGCTGCAAGATCGCCGGTGTGGCTTCTTTGGTCAGCACCCAGATGGTGTCAAAGGCGGTGTCTTTGCGCAGCTTGTGGCCCATGTCTTGCAGGCCGCGCGCCAGGATGGCGGTGTAGCTGGCAACGCGTTGGGCGATGCGCTTTAAGCCTTGCGGGCCGTGGTACACGGCGTACATGCTGGCCACCACGGCCGGCAGCACCTGCGCGGTGCAAATGTTCGACGTCGCTTTTTCGCGGCGGATGTGTTGCTCGCGTGTTTGCAGCGCCAGGCGGTAAGTGGGGTTGCCATGCGCATCCACGCTCACGCCCACCAGGCGGCCGGGCAGCGAGCGCTTGAAAGCATCACGGCAAGCCATGTACGCGGCGTGCGGGCCACCGTTGCCCATGGGCATGCCAAAGCGCTGGGTGGTGCCCACCACAATGTCCGCACCCATGGCGCCGGGTTCTTTCAAGAGCGTCAGGGCCAGCAGGTCGGCTGCGACGATGAGGGCACCCGACTGCGCATGGGTTTGCGCGGCATAGCCGCTGAGGTCTTCCACCAGACCGGTGCTGTTGGGGTACTGCACCAGCGCGGCAAAGTGTTCGCCGTTCAGGGCGGCGGTAAAAGCGTCAGCGCTGGGCGGCACCAGCACCTCAATGCCCAGCGGACGGGCGCGCGTCTGAATGACTTCAAGCGTCTGCGGGTGGCAGGCGCGCGAGACGATGAAGACGCGGCTCTTGCTCTTGACCGAGCGCATGGCCAGCGTCATGGCCTCGGCGGCGGCAGTGGCCTCGTCCAGCATGGACGCGTTCGCAATGTCCATGCCCGTGAGGTCGGTGATCATGGTCTGGAAGTTGATCAGCGCTTCCATGCGGCCCTGAGAAATCTCAGCCTGGTAAGGCGTGTACGCCGTGTACCAAGCAGGGTTCTCCAGGATGTTGCGCAAGATCACGCCGGGCGTGTGCGTGTCGTAATAGCCTTGGCCGATGAAGCTTTTGAACAGCTTGTTCTTGCTGGCAATCGCCTTGAGTTCAGCCAGTGCCGCTGCCTCTGTGATGGCCGCTGGAATCGCCATGCCGGTGCTGCGCGCAATCGAGCGCGGCACGATGCCTTCAATCAAAGCGCGGCGCGAGGCCGAGCCGACCACGCTGAGCATGTGCGCTTCATCAGCTTCGCTGATGCCGATGTGGCGGGCCACGAATTCGGTGGCGTTTTCAAGGTCGCGAAGGGGTTTGGCGGATTGCATCAGCATGGCGTTGTCCAGCGGTAATCAGGCTAAAAGAAGTTAGGCGGAAAAAGCTTTGTAAGAGGTCTCGTCCATCAAGGCGTCGAGTTGGCTCTTGTCAGCCAGCTTGACCTTGAAGAACCAGCCCGCGCCCAGCGGGTCGCTGTTGGCGAGAGACGGGTCGGCGCGCAGGGCTTCGTTGACTTCAGTCACTTCGCCGCTCACGGGCATGTACACGTCGGCCGCGGCCTTGACGGACTCGACCACGCCGGCCGTGTCTTTTTGCGCAAAGGTCGCGCCGACTTCCGGCAGGTCCACAAACACGACGTCGCCCAGCGCGTCTTGCGCATGCACGGTGATGCCGACGGTGGCTACATCGCCTTCAACGTTCAGCCATTCGTGGTCTTCGGTGTACTTGATCATTTTTTTCTTTCGGTTGGGGTGGGTGGGGGATTGGGCGGGGTCTCAGCCGCGGAAGTAATTCGTTGGTACAAAAGGCATGGCGCAGACTTCCATGGCCACGGGCTTGCCGCGCACGATGGCGTTCAGGCGGGTGCCGATCGCGGCTTGCGCAGGTGTCACATAAGCCATGGCCACGGGTTTGTCGAAGGTCGGGCCGAGCAGGCCGCTGGTGACTTCGCCCACGCGCTCGCCTTGCAGCGTTTGCAGTTCAGTGTGTTCGCGCACGGGCACACGCTCCAGTGCAACGAGGCCGACGCGTTTGCGCGTGAGGCTCTCGGGCTTGTCCAGTTGCGCCAGCACGGTAGCCGCGCCCACAAAGCCGCCTGCGCGCTCACCGCCTGTGCGGCGCACTTTTTGAATCGCCCAGTTCAGGTTGGCTTCAACCGGTGTGGTCGTCGTGTCCAGGTCCTGGCCGTAGAGGCACAGGCCGGCTTCAAGCCGCAGGGAGTTGCGGGCGCCCAGGCCAATCGGCATGACTTCAGGCTGGGCCAAGAGGGCGCGGGCCAGTTTTTCGGCCTGGTCAGCATGCACAGAGATTTCAAAACCGTCTTCACCGGTATAGCCGCTGCGGGTGATAAAGCAGTCACAACCGGCCACGTCAAAGCGTGCGCCGGTCATGAAGACCAGCTTGGCCACGTCAGGTGCCAAGCGGGCGAGGGCGGTCACAGCGGCCGGGCCTTGCAATGCCAGCAGCGCCATTTCAGGCATCGGGATCACGTCGCAGAGCTTGCCGATGCGCGCTTGAATGTGCGTGATGTCGTCGGCCTTGCAGGCGCCGTTGACGATGAGGAAGAGGTCGCCGCCGTTAGCCACGTTTTGCACGTCGCGATTCACAAACATCAGGTCGTCAATGATGCCGCCGGCTTCATTGAGCAAGAGGCCGTAGCGCTGCTTGCCGACGCCCAGGCCCAGGACGTCCATGGGAATCAATGTTTCAAGCGCGGCGGCAGCACCCGTGCCGACCAGGCGCAATTGGCCCATGTGCGACACGTCAAAGAGGCCTGCTGCGCGGCGGGTGTGCAAATGCTCGGCCATCAGCCCGGCGGGGTATTGCACGGGCATGCTGTAGCCGGCAAAGGGCACCATGCGCGCGCCGAGTTCGGCATGCAGGGCGGCCAGTGGGGTGGTCAGCAGGGGGGCGGCGTTGGTCGACATGAGGGACGGGTTCTCCAGGGCAAAGCGCCATTGATGGCGCGACGATTCACGGCTTGCGCCGTGGTTTGCCCCTTCTGTCCTTTGTACCTGAGAGATTCGCCCGGTGATGCGGGTTTGCTCCTTCGGTGGCTTGCCTCGCGGTGCAGGCAAGCTCTCTCCAGCAGGGTAGTCGCCGCGCCTGACTTTGAGGTCTGCGCGCGGCGGTGGCCAGTCCTTTTGCCTGAGCGTTCAGCCCACCATTGAGGGTGGGCTTGCGCCTTCGGCGGCTTGGCTTTCGCGTCTTGAACGCGGCTGGCAAGCTCTCTCCTGACCGGGGCAAATTGTAGCGTTAGAGGCCTGCCCGTGGGTTCTCGCCCAGGTACTCGGCCACGATGGCGTCAAAGTCCGCGTCAGCCACCAGCCCCAGGCGGGCGGCGCGCTGTGAATTCACGCAGGCCGGCCAGCTCAGCACGATGCGTGCAATCGCCGGGTCGGGCGTCCAGTCGATCAAGTCTTGCACGGCTTTGCCGGCGATGCGTACCAGCGCGTCGGCCATGGCACCGGCGGTGGTGGTGAGGGCCGGCAAGTTCATGGCGGTGCGCGGGCCCCATTCGGCGTCGCTCGCTTCGGCCGTGCGCAGCAGGCCCTGCATGGTGCGGCTGGGGGAAAGCAGGGCCACCGCCGTTTCAGGCGGCACGGGGCAGGCGGCGCGCACGCCGGCTAAGGGCTCGCGGATCATGCCGCTGAAAAAGCTGGACGCCGCACCGTTGGGCTTGCCCGGCCGCACGCTGACCGTCATCAGGCGCAGGTTGCGCGCGCGCACAAAACCCTTGCGGCCGTAGTCGGCCACCAGCTGCTCGCCAATGAACTTTTGAATGCCGTAGCTGCCTTGCGGTGTGGGCAGGGTGTTGTCTTCAATCACCGCGGGCAAGGGCTGCTCGGGCGAGCCACCGAACACGGCCAGCGAGCTGGCGAAGACGAACATGGGCTGGCTTTTCACAGCGCGGCAGGCTTCAAGCAGGCCGCGTGTGGCGTCCAGGTTGCTGCGCATGCCCAGGTCAAAGTCAGCCTCGCATTCAGCGCTCACGGCGGCGGCCAGGTGAAACACCAGGTCGTCATCAGCGCGCACGACTTGCGTCAGCGGGCCCGCCGCCAGCAGGGTGTTGAGGTCGCCCACCAAGGGCTGCACGCGCGCGTCAGCTCGCAAGTCGGCGGGCGGAGCCACTTGGTCTACCAGCGTCAGACGTTCGATGGGCTGGGCCGGAGCGCCGGCCAGGCTCAAACTGCCTTTGGCAAGCAGCGTGCGTGCCAGCCGTGCACCCAAAAAACCACCGCCACCCGTGATCACGATGTTCATGCGCTTGTCTCCTTTAGTTTGTTTGGTCGAAGTCTAGCGCTCAAGCACCCGCAACTGATCCGCACGAGCTACCAGGCACGAGGCACAAGGTTCAAGCTGATCCCCGCTGGATTCATTGCAGGGTGTGAGTTGTGTGTACTTCTGTCGAGGCCAGCCGCTTTTGTCCTACAGGCCTGCTCGAGCCCACCTCGAATAATGATTTTTTCCACTTACCAAGGCACGCGGCCCATCCATGCGGACACCGAACAATGCAAGCCCTTGCCTCACGCCGGAGGTGGCATGGCCGACATAAATCCCGCCCGCGCCTCCATGAACCTGGACGAAGAGGGAGTGCCCGGCGTACATGGCGTGAATGGCGGCCATGGTGCGACTGGTGCTTACGGCGTGCCAAGCGCGCACTCTGCCGCCGCTTGGCTGGGCGGGCGCGAGTCGCGCATGGCTGGCCTGGGCCGCAGCCATGTGTTCACCGCCATTGAGGCGGTGCTGGACCCGCTGGTCCTTGTGTTGTCGCTCTGGGCCCTGGCCTTGTATGCAGAAGGCGGCATTGAGCCGGCTTACCTCATTTTGTCGGTACTGGTGTTTTCGCTGTCCTTTCCTGGGGCGTCGCAGTTGCGCGTGTCGTTCTTCAAGATGGTGTTCAACATCGTCTTCAGCTGGGCGTGGATCGCGGGCTTGCTCCTGCTGATCGGCTTTACCACCCAGTACACCGATGTGTTTTCCATGCATGTGATCGGCCTGTGGTTGTGGGTGGCCCCCAGCGCGCAAGTGATGGCCCACCTGGCGCTGCGCGCCACGGCGCCGCAGTTGCTCAAGCTGCAAGGCCCGCCCCGGCGCGCCGTCATCGTGGGGCTGAACCCGCAGGGCCAGACGCTGGCCAAGCGCATCAGCAGCGCGCCCTACAGCGGCATCGAGCTGCTGGGATTTTTTGACGACCGTGGCGGCGAACGGCGCGCCGGCGTGCCCGAACATAGTCTGGCCGGCAAGATGAGTGATCTGCCCGCTTACGTCAAGAAGAACCGCGTGCAGTTCATCTACCTGTCGCTGCCCATGGCCTCGCGCCCGCGCATCTTGCAAGTGCTTGACGGCTTGAAAGACACCACGGCCTCGATTTATTTTGTGCCCGACATGTTTGTGACCGACCTGATCCAGGGCCGCAGCGACACGGTGTGCGGCGTCACGGTGATCTCGGTTTGCGACACGCCATTTCGTGGCTTCAATGGCTTTTTAAAGCGCGGCAGTGACATCGTGCTGTCCTTGCTGATCTTGCTGCTGATCTCACCTTTGCTCTTGCTCATCGGTTTGCTGGTCAAGCTTGAATCTCCCGGGCCGGCTATCTTCAGGCAGCGGCGCTACGGCCTGGACGGTGAGCAGATCGTGGTCTACAAATTTCGCTCCATGGCTGTGACGGAAGACGGCGGCGCCATCACGCAGGCGCGCAAGAACGATGCGCGTGTGACCCGCCTGGGCGCTTTCTTGCGGCGCACCTCGCTGGACGAGCTGCCGCAGTTCATCAATGTGCTGCAAGGCCGCATGAGCATCGTCGGGCCGCGACCGCATGCGGTGGCGCACAACGAGCTGTACCGCACGCTCATCAAGGGCTACATGGTGCGGCACAAGGTGCGGCCGGGCATCACGGGTTGGGCCCAGGTCAATGGCCAGCGTGGTGAGACCGATACGCTGGACAAGATGCAGGCGCGCATCAATTGCGACCTGGACTACCTGCGCAACTGGTCCTTGCAGCTGGACTTCTACATCATCTTGAAGACCATCCGCCTGGTCTTCAAAGACAGCGCTGCTTACTAAAAAGATCCACCACGACGAAAGAGGGCGCCGCCATGAAAAACAAAAAGCCGAACAAAAATTCAGCGAACAAGTCTTTGAAATACAGGTCAAGCGCAGCGCTTGGCGGGGGCTGGCCCGCCAGCTTGCTGGTCTTGCTTCTGGCGCCCGCGCTGCCAGCCGTGGCGCAGACGGGCACGACCTCCACGCGGCCCGGCGGCGTGCCCGCACCGCAAAGCTCTCAAGTACCCGTGTTACCCGCCCAGCCTGAGGCTGTGCCCTTCACCCCGCCGGAACTCCCGCCGTTTTCTGCGCCGTCTGACTTGCCGCCCACTTTGCAGTTCCGCTTGGGTGAGAGCCTGCTGCGCGACAGCAATGTCTTCAGGAGCCCTGAAGCCACGCGGCGTTCAGACAGCTATGGCGTGACCACGCTGGGCGTGAAGCTGGACAAGCGCTACAGCTTGCAGCGCATCGAGCTCGACGTGTACGCGCAGGACTACCGCTACCAGGACTTTTCCGAGCTCAACTTCACCGCGCTCAATTACGACGCGGCTTGGCGCTGGAGCTTTACGCCCAAGCTGCGCGGCAACCTGACCGCTGACCGCCGCGAGTTTGTGGACAACACCGCCGATGTGCTGGTGGGCCCCGGTGGGGTAGGCAGCGTCAACCGGCGCACCGAAAGCGCACTGGGTCTGGACGCCGAGTACGAGTTGGGCGCCGCATGGCGGCTGCTGGCGGGCGCTTTCCAGCGCGACCTCAAAAACACGCGCAACACCGCCGAAGCGGATTCGACGGTGACCGGTGCCGAGTTGGGTGCCGGCTATGTGTGGCGCTCTGGCACCTCGGCGGCTTACCGCTTTAGGCAAGGCGACGGCAACTACCGCGGCCAGGACGGCACAGGCTTGCCGCAAGACTTCACGGACACCGAGCATGAGCTGCGTTTTGAATGGGCGCCCACCGGCCAAAGCACTGTGCAGGGTCGCCTCGTGCATTTGAACCGCGAACACAAGGGCTCGCCCGACCGCGACTTTTCAGGCCTGGCCGGCCGCGTCAACGCCAACTGGGTGCTGACGGGCAAGACCCAGATTGACGCCGGCTTGATACGTGAGCTGAGCGGCTACCAGACCGCCAACACTAACTACTACGAGGGCGATCGTCTCTACATCAGCCCGGTCTGGAAGCCTACGGCCAAAACAGCGCTCCGCCTTCGTGTTGAGGAGGGTAGTCGCAACTACAAAGGGGCACCGGCAGGTCAGACCGCCTTGGGCCGGCGCGACAAGACATCGCTGGCCAGTCTGAGCCTGGAGTGGGAAGCATTGCGCGCCCTCACGGTCGCAGCCACGGTGCAGCGTGACAGGCGCACGTCCAACACGGCGGGTGCTGACTACCGGGCCAACTCGGTCGGTGTGTCGGCTCTGTTCAAGTTTTAGAAGTAGCGACTTTTGCTTTCGGAGGGATTCAAGATGAGATGGACGATTCGCCGTGTGCGTGCGCTTGGCATGGCTGCACTGGGCAATTTGACTGCCGTTGCCCTGATGGTCCTGATGGCCCTGATGGGACTGTCTGCGCAGCACGCGGCAGCGCAGAGCCGCCCCGCCACGCGACCCGTGCAGGCCACGGTGGTGCCTGCGCCAACGCCCCAGCCGGGCACGGCGCCCGCAGCCAATGCCGTGGTCAGCCAGGACTACCGGCTAGGCCCCGGGGACGCGATTGGCGTGCAGGTTTTCCAGAATCCGGACTTGAGCGTGGATGCGCGCGTGTCCGAAAGCGGCGTCATCAGCTACCCCTTGGTCGGCTCGGTGCAACTGGGCGGCCTGTCCATTTCTGAAGCTGAAAAGCGCATCGCCGACGCCTTGCGCAACGGTGGGTTTGTGCGCTCGCCGCAGGTCAACATCACGCTGCGCCAGGTGCGCGGCAACCAGGTGGCGGTGCTGGGGCAGGTCAACAGGCCGGGCCGGTTTCCGCTGGAGACCTTTAACACCAAGGTGAGCGACATGCTGGCCGCCGCGGGCGGTGTCACACCCACGGGTGACGATGTATTGATCCTGACCGGTACGCGGCAAGGCCAGCCGTTTCGCCGCGTCATTGACATCCCTGGCCTCTTTCTGAACCAGACGCCTGAGGCCGATGTGGTGGTGGCCGGCGGCGACACGCTGTACGTGAACAAGGCCCCCATGTTCTACATCTATGGCGAGGCGCAGCGCCCCGGCCCCTACCGCATTGAGCGCGGCATGACCGTGATGCAGGCCCTGGCCCAGGGCGGCGGGCCCACCGCGCGCGGCAGCCAGAACCGGCTCAAGCTGCACCGGCGCGACGCCGAAGGCAAGGTGATTGAAACCGTGCCCCAGCTGACCGACCTGGTGCGGCCTGAAGACGTGATCTATGTGCGCGAAAGCATTTTTTAAGCCCCTGATCCATCAACCTTAAAACTCGAACCAAAGCCCAGCCATGTCCTTGCACCAGTTCTTGCTCATCCTGCGCGCGCGCTACCGCATCGCCTTGCTGATCGCCGTGGCTGCGGTCGTGCTGGCTTTGCTGGTCAGCCTTGTGATGCCGCGCCAGTACACCGCCCAGACCGCTGTGCTGGTCGACCTGCGCACACCCGACCCCGTGACCGGCGGCACCCTCGCCGGTGTGGTGGCGCCCAGCTATATGGCGACGCAGGTGGACATCATTTCGGGTGAGCGCGTGGCCCAGCGCGTGGTCAGTATGCTCAAGCTCGACCAAGACCGGGAGGCCGTCAAGGATTGGCAGGCCAGCACTGAAGGCCGAGGCTCGCTGCAGGTGTGGCTCGCCGAAGGCCTGCAGCGCAACCTCGATGTGCGCCCCGCCCGTGAAAGCAATGTGATCAACATCACCTACAAAGGACGCGACGCAGACCAGAGCGCGGCCATTGCCAATGCCTTTGCCCAGGCCTATCTGGACACCAACCTGGCCCTGAAAACCGAGCCGGCACGCATTTATGCCGAGTGGTTTGACGAGCAGGCCAAGGGCGCGCGCGACAAGCTTGAGTCCGCGCAGGCACGTCTGTCTGACTATGCGCAAAAGGCCGGCATCGTGACCAGCGACGAACGCCTGGACTATGAAACGGCGCGCCTGGCCGACATCTCCGCACAGCTCACGCAGGTGCAGGGCCAGACCACCGACAGCCAGACCAAGCGCGGCGCCAGTGCCGATTCGGTGGCCGAGGTCATGCAGAGCCCGCTGATCAATGGTCTGAAGGCCGACATCGGCCGCTTGGAGGCGCGGGTGCAAGAGCTCAGCGCCTACCTGGGCCCCAACCATCCGCAGTTGCAGCGTGCCCAGTCTGAGCTGCAGTCGCTGCGGCGGCGTTTGCAAACCGAGACCAGCAGCATCACCAGCTCCATAGACACTGCCTACCGCGTGGGCCGTGACCGCGAGCGTGAATTGCAGGGGGCGATCGCCGCCCAGAAATCGCGTGTGCTGGCGCTGAACAAACAGCGTGATGAACTCAATGTCTACCGCCGCGACGTGGAGGCCGCCCAGCGCGCCTACGAGGAAGTCAGCAAGAACGCCTCGCAGACGCGCTTGCAGAGCCTGACCAACCAGACCAATGTGGTGCGACTGAACACGGCCACTGCGCCGCTCAAACCATCCAGCCCCAAGACCTTGTTGAATCTGCTGATTGCCGCTTTCGGCGGCACGCTGTTGGGCGTTGCTAGCGCCTTGTTCATCGAGCTGGGTAACCGCCGTGTCCGCTCGACCGAAGACCTGTCGCTGGTGCTGGACTTGCCGGTGTTGGGGCGCATCAGTTCCGCGCCGGTGGTCTACCCCGGAGGCGGCCAGCCGCGACTGGGCGGGCCGGGGCGTTTGGCTCTGGGTCTAGGTGGCCTTGGCGGCCTGAGCGGATTGAAAGGCGGCCGCGCATGAACATGTCCAACCCCCACGTGATCCGCTCTGTGCCGCTCACCATCCCCAGCAAGCCCGCCACGGGTGCGGGCCGCGCCATTGGCACCATCTTGGTCGATGCAGGTCGCATTTCCGAGCAAGACGTCGAACGCATCCTGGATTTGCAGCAAGACAACGGCGCACGCTTTGGTGATGCCGGCCAGGCCCTGGGCCTCATGACTGAAGATGACGTGCGCTTTGCGCTGTCGGTGCAGTTTGATTACCCGTATTTGCCGCGTGACAGCGGCTTGTCGCGCGAGCTGGTGGCGGCGCATCAGCCGGCCAGCCAGGTGGTTGAAGAGCTGCGTGCGCTGCGCAGTCAGCTCATGCTGCGCTGGTTTGACACCGGCGCCGAACGGCGGGGTCTGGCCATCGTGAGTGCCGGTCATCGCGAGGGGCGCAGCTACCTGGCGGCGAACCTGGCGATTGTTTTTTCGCAGCTCGGCGAGCGTACCTTGCTGGTGGATGCCGACTTGCGCACACCCAAGCAACACCTGCTTTTCAATCTGGGCACACAAGCGGGGCTGTCCGACATGCTGGCCGGCCGCGCCGGGCCGGAGGCTGTGGTGGGCATCAGTTCGCTGCGCGATTTGTCGGTGCTGCCTGCAGGCGCCATTCCGCCCAATCCGCAAGAGTTGCTGGGCCGGCACCAGTTCTCCAACTTGTTGCAGTCGCTGGGTGAAAGCTTTGACGTGATCATCGTTGACACCCCGGCTGCCCATGCCTACGCCGACGCGCACACCGTGGCCGTGCGCGTGGGCGCGGCCTTGCTGCTGGCGCGGCAAGACAGCAGCTCGATGCCGCAGCTGGCGCAGCTGACCCACGGACTGCGCGAGTTTGGCGTGACGGTGCTGGGTTCGGTGCTCAACGATGCTTGATTCGGCATCGGGCGCTTCTGACGTTTCAGGCGTTTCAGGCCCTTCTGGTGCAGCGGGTGTTCCTCTCCTGCCAGCCAGCCTGCGCCTGGCTGCTGCGCTGCTGATCTTGTTGCTCACGGCGGGCTTGTTCATCGGCGGCGCACTGCCCGTGGCGGCGGGGCTCTTCAAGCCTGGCTGGGACAAGGTGGCGCATATCGTGGTGTTTGCCGGCATGGGGGCGGCCTATGGCGTGGCTTCGGGCCGGCAGGGCTGGCGCTTGCTGCTGTGGAGCATGCTGGGGGCGCTGGCCGTCGGCAGTATGGACGAGCTGCATCAGCTCCGCCTGCCGGGCCGCGATCCGGGATGGGACGACCTGCTGGCCGATGGCGTGGGCGGCTTGTTGGGCGGTTTGGGCTTGATTGCTTCTTATGCGTTCCTGAGGCGGCGCGGGAAGCGCCGCGGCGTCTTGCGCAGGGGATCGGCCTCGGGCGCCTCCGGAGCGTCAGCCGGCGCTGCGGGTTCCAGTGCGGTGGCCTGATGCAGCGACGGCCCCGGCACTGGGTGGCACGCTGGCCGGCCTTGCTGGGCAAGATCGAGCGCGTAGCTGACGAGAGCAAAGCCATCGCACTGCTGTCGCGCCTGACCCGGCCCCGTCGGCCTGGGGTGCTGGCTTTTGCCAACGCCCATGCGCTGAACAGCGCAGCGCGAGACCAGGATTTTTTTGAGGCCTTGATGCGCGCCGATGTGCTGCTGCGCGACGGCTCGGGCATGGCCACGCTGTTCAAGCTGCAGGGCTTGGCGCCTGGGCTCAACCTCAATGGCACTGACCTGATTCCCGCGCTGATCCAGCGCTTTCGTGGCCAGCCCATCGCGCTCTTTGGCACGCAAGACCCTTATTTGCAGCGCGCGCTGGAACGTATTCAAACGCAGCTGGCGCCCGGCAGCGACCTGGTGCGCGCGCATGGCTTTAACACGGTGGACGTGTATGTGGAGCTGGCCCAGGCCCAGCAAAGCGCACTCATCGTGCTGGGCATGGGCATGCCGCGGCAAGAAGAAGTGGCCCTGGCCCTGCGTGAGCAACTCACGCACCCTTGCCTCATCGTCTGCGGCGGCGCGATCCTGGATTTTTTAGGCGGCAAAACGCCACGCGCCCCTGCCTGGATGCAGCGCAGCGGCACTGAATGGCTGTACCGCCTGGGTTGCGAGCCGCGCCGCTTGTTCAGGCGCTATGTGCTGGGGAACCCGGTGTTTGTGTGGCGGGCGCTGCAGTTGAAATTCATGGGCTGGCGACGGCGCACTTGATACGAACTTGACGCTCACTTGAAGCGTCCCGCATCGCAGCCTCAAGCCCTGCCGCGCAATGCTTCCTCGCGAGCGGGCTTGGCATGCGCCTGGCAAAACCAGGCGGCAGACTCGGCCAGCCCTGCGGTGTAGGGCATGTAACGCAGGCCCAGTTCGCGCTCTGCGGCGCTGCCGTCCAGCTGCAGTTGCTGCTGCCACAGGCGCAGCAGCCCGGGCGGTAAAGGGTCGGGCAAGGCCCAGTTCAGTTTTTCGGCCAGCTTCAGCGGCGGCCCGGCCAGCCAAGCGTCGAACTTGACCTGGTGCTTCAAGCGCCGCACGGGCGTGGCACCGATGGCCAGTGCCAGGTCGACGAAATAACGGTTCCAGCGCGGGCTGTCGGGTGCGGCCAGGTTGAAGGCCGGGGCCGCTTCGGGGGCTGGGTGATCAGGCAGCGTCAGGCGCAGTGCGGCCAGCACGGCGCTGCACACGTCGTCCACATGCACCAGGTTGCTGTAGCCGTCACCGGCTTCGCCCAGGTCGCCCAGGCGGTGCGCCTGCAGCCAGCGGCCCACGCGGCCCACCCAAAGTTGGCTGCCCGGGCCGTACACACAGCCTGGCCGCAGGATCACGGCGCTCGGGCTTTGCTTTGCGCCAGCCGCTCGGTAGGCGGCGGAGGCCACATAGGCATGCACCTCGTCCTCGGCCACGCACTTGGCGCGGCCGTACCAGCCCAGGCTGGCGTCCAGTGGCGTGGCTTCATTCACTTGGCCCGTGGCTGGGCCGTACACCGCCATGCTGCTCAGGTGCACCCAGCGCGGCGGGCTTTTGCAGGCCAATGCGGCTTGCCCCAGCACCTCGGCGCCTTGCGCGATGGACGCGGCATCGCCCGCCACGCAATTGACCACGGCGTCATGACTTTGCAGGGCGAGGTGCAGCGCGCGGGCATCACGGCTGTCCAGCGCGAGCCAGCGCACAGCCGAAGCCTGGGGTGCCAGCGTGCCTGCTGCCGTGCTCGGCAGGTGTCGGGCCGCAGCTGTGGGCTCCGCCCAAGTGCTGGCGGCCAACCGCTTCATCAAGCGCTGGCCGATGTAACCCGTGGCGCCCAGTACCAAGACTTTCATACGGGCTCAAGCTCTCGGCAGGGCTGAACTTGCAAAGCGGGCGGCGCCGCCAAGCGGGCTGCCAGCGTGTCCGCCAGGCGCAGGGACAATGCCAGCAAGGTCAACGTCGGATTGGCCTGGCTGGAGGTGGTAAACACCGCGCTGCCAGCCACGAACAAATTGCGCACGCCATGCACCTGGCAGTCGGCGTTGACCACGCTGCTGCGCACGTCATTGCCCATGCGCGTGGTGCCCAGGTGGTGGCCGCCATAGGCGCCAAAGCGCAGCAGGTCTTCTTCCAGCGTTTCGCGTTGGTACGTCAGTTGCGCTGCGCCGCTGGCTTCAAATTCTTCAGCCATCACATCCAGCGTGCGGCGCAGCGAGTCGATGTCGTCTGCGCCGTAGCGCCAGTCCACCCGCAACTGCGGCATGCCCAGCGCGTCCGGGCGCTCGCTCAAGGTGACGCGGCTTTGCGGCCTGGGCATTTGTTCGCCGTGCACTTCCAGGCTGAAGCGGTTGCTGCGGTTGCGCAGAATGACGGAAGGGAACTTGCGGCTGGCCAGGGTGCGCCGCCTCAGCCAATGCGCCAGAAACGCCGCGGTGTCCAGCGGGTCGGTGGCCACGTTGAGCACATGGCGCGCATAGCGCTGCAGGCTCACGTCGCCGTCTTGCAGGCGCTTGGCGTATTCGTAGCTGATGAGGCGGCGCGCCAAATACAGGCCCGACAGCACACCACTTTGGTGGGCCGGGTCAGTGATGCGCGAAAAGTGCAGGCGCGCCACCGCGTTGGCCAGGCCCAGGCGGCGCTGCTGGTCGGGCGCGACTTGCAGGCGACGCCGGCAGTAAATGCCGTCGGCTGATATTTCGTAGCCGTGGCGCACGCTGCTGGGCGCGCCTTTGACCTTGAGCAAGCCCACGTTGCCCGCGATGTGGCACATGTAGTGGCGGCCTACCTGGTCGTGCGCGTTGCCCACACCGGCGGCCTGCACGTCGCGTGAGGCCAGCAGCAGTCGCGCTGTCTCTAGTCCGCCCGTAGCCAGCACGGTGTGGCGTGCGCTCACGCGCCAAGTTGCGCCTTGCAAGCCGCGCACGCTCAAGCCCGTGATCGACGCGCCATCGGGGGCCAAGTGCAAGGCCGTGCAGTTGGCGCCCAGCACCACGCGCACGCCGGGCGCGGCTTGCAGGCGTGCCGCATAACGCTCACCAAAATGGGTGGGGCAAGAAAAGCGCTCCAGCCCGCTGCTGAGCACGCGCGCGCTGTCAAAGCCGGCCAGCAGGGGCGGCACGCCGGGCAGAGCGTCCGCCGAGTCGTAGGCAAAGCGGCCGGCCTCGGCCAGTTCGTTGGCGGCGGGGTAGTAAGGCAGCAGGTCGTCATAAGAAATCGGCCAGCCGCTCAGTGGCACTTGCGGGCGAGTTTCAAAGTCGATGGCGTCAAAAGGCATGCAGCGCCCGCCCCAGATGGCGCTCGAGCCACCCAGGCGGCGGTGGCGGTATTTGTCGGGCGGGCTGTGCAGGGCGGCGTCGGCCACCTCGCCTGCGTACAGCGCTTGCGTGGCGGCGTCGGCTTTCAGGTGGCCAGACTCCAGCAGCAACACGCTGATGCCGCGCTCGGCCAGCGACAGCGTGAGCGCAATGCCCGCAGGCCCGGCGCCGATGACGCACACATCGGCTTGCAAGACGCTGCCCGCCGGGATGCTGTTGGCGTCCAGCATCATGACTGGGCCTCCAGCTGGGCGACTTGCGCGGGTGTTTGGCGCGCGGCATCAGGTGGTGACTGGGCAGGCAATGATGCAGGCAGTGATGCGGGCGGTATTACCGGCGACGCAGCCGCAGCCGCGTACACACCAAAGTGCCGCTTGTGGATGCGCGCGACGCCTGCAAAAAACCGGGCCAGTGAAAAGTGCTGCGCGTACAGCGCGCGGCCGTTGCGTTCGAGCCGCTCGCGCAAGCCGGCGTCCAGCGCCAGCTTACTCAGCGCGGCGCCCAGTGCAGCCACATCGCCGGGCGGTACCAGCAGCGCGGTTTCAGCGTCGTTGAGCACAGACGGGATTTCGCCCACCGGCGTGCAGACCACAGCCACGCCATTGGCCAGCGCTTCCAGAATCACCAGCGGCAAGCCTTCGTCGTACGAGGGCAGCACCAGCATGTCGGCCTCGGCCATGAGCTGCGCCACAGCCGCCTGGTCTGACCAGCCGGCAAAGCGCACACGCTCAGGGCCCAGGCCCAGCGCCTCGGCCTGGGCCTGGTAGCCCGCCACGTCGCCGCCACCGGCCAGGGTCAGCGCAAGTGGCATTGGCAGCGCAGCCAACTCTGGCAAGGCCATGGCTTGCAAGAGTTCGCTCACGCCTTTGCGCTCAGACAGGTTGCCCACGAACAGCAGCTTGAGTACGGGGCCGGGGGCTGCACGGCGCGGGGCGGTGGGCTCTGGCACGCCGTTGATCAGGATCTCCACCCGCCCGGGGGCCACGCCCAGTTCTTCCACCACAAAACGTTTGCTGGCCGTGCCCAGCACCACCACGCTGGTGGCCAGCGAAAACGCCCAGCGCGTGAGCGCGCGCAGCGGCGCGGGCAGGCGCCGGTAAAAGTGGTGCAACTGGGCCGCGTGCAGATGCAGCACCACGGGCAAGCCCAAGGCCCTGCAGGCGACGACCACCGTGCCCTTGCGCAGGAGGCTCAGGCGTTCAGCCATGTTGACATGCACGCCGGCCAGCCGGCCGCTGATGCGGCCGCGCAGCAAGAGCATCAGCGCGTGGGTGAGAACGGCCAGGGAGCTGAGTGCGTTGCCGTCACCGCGTGTGTCCAGCGGGCGCAGCGCCACTGTTTGCTGGCCGTTTGGCGCTGCCTCGTCGGGTGTTGCGTGTGCCTGGATCAAATAGTCAGCGACTTTGTACATGCCGCCGCCCTTGGGCGTCCACGGGCAGGCCAGGTAAATGTAGCGGTCCGTGGTGCGATCCTCGGTGCGTTTAGCCGGCATGGACTTGCTTTCTGAGCGATGCGGTGCTGACGGACAGGGGCGCTGCCGCTGCAACGGCGCTTGCAAGTGGGCTAGCGAGTGGGCTAGCGAGTGGACTAGCAACCGGGCTTGCAAGGGGCACTGCCGCCTCTGTCGCGGCCTCTTCGGCTGGCTCCGGGTTCAGCCCGAGCGCTGGTGTGCCGCGTGAGCTTTCAGGCTCAGGCGGCATGGGGAAGACTTCGCCTTCCTGCACCACGTGGCTTGCCACTGGCAGCGCCGCGGGGAGCTGCCGGCGCAGCATGCCGCGCACCAGGCCCAAGGCGTTGAAACCCCAGGACACCACCGCGTACAGACCGCGCTCGACGGACTTTTTTCGCCAGCTCATGAAAGCCACGGGCGCGGCCAGCAGCACGGCGGCCCAGGCCAGGCGAGGCAGCGGCGCGGCTGGCCACAGCAGCAGCAGGAGCACCAGGCCCAGCAGGCCGAGCATGGCCGCGTACAGACGCAGCTCGCGCACTTCGCGCAGCACCAGCGTCAGGCGCGGTTGCTTGAAGGCGGCACGCAGCAACTCGCCCAGCCCGCAGATGTAGCTGCTGCGCCAACGGCGCATCAGCAGTTCGTAGGGCGGCGTGTCGTGACCAAAATGACTGACCGCGTCCACCGGCATGCGCCACAGCTCCCAGCCCAGGCAGCGCAGTCGCGCGGCCAGGTCAAACTCTTCGTAGCTGTGCAGATTGCGATCAGCAAAGTAGCCGGTGCTGGCCACGGCGCTGCGCCGGTACAGGCCGCCGCAGTCCAGGCGGCCGGCGGGGCCTGGGGTTTCTTCTGTCTGTTTTTCGCTGCGCGACTTGAACTCCAGGCTGTCCAGGTTTTGCTCCACCACGCGCCCGCCAACCCCGGCGATATGCGGATGCCCGCGCAAAAAAGACAGGGCCTGCGGCAGGAAGTCTTCGCGCAGGTGCATGTCGCCGTCGAGGATGTAGATGAACTCCCCGCGTGCATGCTGAAAGCCCAGCTGCGCGCCCACGCCGCAACTGCGTTCATGCGCGTGGGCCAGTTGCACGATGCGTATGGGGTAAGCGCTGGCGATCTCCAGCGTGCGGTCGGTCGAGCAGGAGTCGGCCAGCACCACCTCGCCACCCACCGCCTTGACGGCGCGCACCGCGCATTCGAGCGTCTGGGCAATGCGCTGCTCTTCATTGAGCACCTTGATCACCACCGAAACGCGGCAGGGGCCGCCATAGGATGTGGTCGATGCAGCCGAGGCCGTGTTTTCAGAAGGCGTGCTTTGCAGGGTTTCCATTAGCGGGCCTCCTTAACCGGCTTGGCGCAAAGGGGCCACGGGGCTGCTGCGGCTGACGCGCCAGTTCTGCCACTGGCTGACCCACTTGCCCGGCACCAGCACGGCCATGCCCAGCGTGAGCCACCAGCGGCGTGTGCGTGCGCCGTACAGGCTGCTCATCAGCCAGCGCAGGGCCAACAGGCGCTGGCCATTGGCAATGGCGTGGCGTGCATGCGTGACATGCTGCTGCGCTACCAGCCTCAGCGCCGAGCGCCGCTGGGCTGGCAGCAGCTCGCCGGCATACGCCCGCTGACGCATGCGGAGCAAAAAAGGCGGTACGGTGTCTGGCGTGTGCGCCGCGCTCAGGCTGCCTTGCAGGGCGACGCGGTAGGCGGCCAACGGTGCATGAACCAGGGCCACCGGCGTTTTTTCGGCCAGGCGAAACCACAGGTCCAGGTCTTCACCCACGGTTTCGCCCAGCGGAAAGCAGGGCTGCATGCGCAGCAGCAGGCTGCGCTTGACGGCCACCGAACTGCTGCTCAAGGTAGGGCCTTGCATCCAGCGCGTAGGCAGGTCGCGGATCAGCTCAATCTCGTGCGCGGCCATGCTGCCGACCTCCCAATGCGGCGGCCAATGGCCTTCGCTGTGCGGAATCAGCAAGATGTCGGTGGCCACCACGCCCGCCGCCGGAAAGCGCTGCTGCGCCATCTGCAAGGCGGCCAGAAAGCTCGGGTGCTGCCAGTCGTCAGCGTCCAGAAAAACCACCCAGTCGCCGCGCGCTTGCTCGACGCCCATGTTGCGGGCTGCCGACACGCCGGCATTGCGTTGGCGCACCAGCCGCAGGCGGCCGTCCGTCTGGGCGCGGGTCAGGGCGGCCACGGTCTGATCCGAGCCATCGGTTGAGCCGTCGTCCACCACGACGATCTCGAAGTCACGCACGCTCTGCGCCAGCACGGATTCGATCGTGCTGCCAATGAACGGGGCCTTGTTGTAAAGAGGAATGACGACGCTGAACTTCATGGGCTGTAACCTGGCGTGGCAAACGGGTCGGACGATGGGCGGGCGGGGCGGGGCGGGCGTAGCCTTCGGCCGCCCACGGGTGCGGCGCTGGGCGCCTGCAGGGCGTCAGGCGGTGCTCTGGACCGGGTGTGTGCCGGCGCTTCAGCGCTCTGGCGGATTGAACTGGCTTGATGGTCTGCACTGGCTTCATGCGCCGCAGCGGCCAGCACCATCAGCAGCAGCACGTGGATCACCAGGTCAGGCCCGTAGCCAAACATGACCATGGGCACCTCGCTCACAGCGCGTAAAAAAAGCGCCAGAAACAAGGCCACGGAAAGGCCGCCCGTGGCGCGCGCAAAGCGCAGCGACATGCCCAACAAAATCACCGCGTAAAACACCAGGCCACTGGCGCCCACCGTGCCAGCGCGCGATAGCGTGTCCATGAACTGGTTGTGCGCATGCGTGGCGTTGCTCATGCCGATGATGGCGCGGAACTCTTCGTTCCAGATACCGGGGCCGTAGCCGAACACCGGGTTGCGCCGCCACTCTTCCCAGGCGATGGCCCAGATGTGGTCGCGCCCCGTGAGCGAGGCCAGCTGCGCACCTTCGGGCGTGTCAAAGAAACTGCTCAGGCGTCCGCCCACGTCGCCAAACATGAAGACCAGCACCAGCAGCGCCACGCCCAGCATGAAGACGACCAAGCTGAGCATGCCGACAGTCGGGTGCAGCGGGTCGCCCACGCGGCGCCACCAGCCGGGCGCGTGGCGCACCAGCATCATGGCGCCCGAACACAGCATGAAAGCCAGCCAGCCGGTCTTGGACTGGGCCAGGAACAAGGCCAGGCCAATGACCACCCAGGCCAGGCGGTTGAGCCAGCGGCGCTCATAAGGCTGGGCCAGCAGCAGGAGCAAGCCCAGCTGCGCCATCAGGCCCAGCGTCACCGCATGCGGCGTGATGCCGGCCAGGCGCGGCACGCCCGGCAGCAGGCCTTGCGTGTAGGCCGTGTCCATCACCAGACCGGGCTGGATGGGAATGAGCAGCAGGCTGGCCAGCATGATGATGAACAGCCCGTTGCGGGTGGCCTTGAGCGCCTGGTCGCGCTCCAGGCTGGAGGCCAGTGCGGCTGCTACGCCGATGACAAGCGCGTACACGTAGTCGTGCGAGAACTGGGGGTGCGCCCCGAACAGCGCGGGCGAGACCACGGTCGTGAGCCAGAAAACCAGGAAGGCGATCAGCATCAAGGGCGGTGCCTTGGCCCGTTCGCGCAGCAGCCAGTGTGTGACGATGCGCTCCGCGCTGACCGCCAGGATCAAGAGAGACATGACGGGCTGCAGCACGTCCATGAGTGGATGTCTGGGCGGCCCCACGGGTGTGATGTCGGTGCTCATCTGCGTGGTGCTGGTCAGGTCGCGCCCCGACAGCAAGCTGGTGAGCACCACCGTGAACAGCATCACGTAAAAAATGGTGTGCATGAAGCCGCTGTCGCGCCGCGAGGTGACGTGCACCGCCCCGGCCATGCCCAGCGTGGCCAGCAAAGCGGCCACGACCGAGCCACTGATGAGGACAAGCGTGGTGAGGGTGTCGTGCATGAGTTTTCAGGCGGGCAGGGGCTTGCTGCGGTTCATAAATGCGCTGGCGCCCGGAAAAAAACGCAGCACCATGTGGATCACGCTGGGTCCCAGCAAGGCTGGCCGCAGGCTCAAGGGCAGAGCCACGCAAATCAGTGCCAGCAAGCCCGAGCCCGCCAGCGTTAGCGCTGCGCTGTCATGGCGGGCTGTGGCCATGTGGCCCAGCCAAACGCCAAAAGCCGTCAGGCACGCGAGCAAAATGCCGCGGCCAGCTTCGGGCAGCAGTTGCGCCCAGCGCAAGTCCAGCGCGCGCAGCGCGGCATGTGCCAGCACGCCCCCGCGCACTACCAGCAGTCCGGCGGCGACCAAGGCCGCGGCATGGATGCCTTGGCCGGCCAGTGCATAAAACGCCGCGCCGCCTAAAACCACAAGGGGCACTTGCAACAGGCATTCGTGCAGCTTGCGGTTGGTGTTCCACAGCACCGGCGTGGACAAACCCCAGATCACATAGGCTGGCATGCTCAGGAACAGCACGCCCAGCACCCAGCCGGCTTCTTGCCACTTGGGTCCATACAAGAGGCGCACCAAATCGGCCGAGATGAGGGCCAGGAAAACAAAGGCCGGCACGCCGAGCACCAGCACCGTGGCCAGCATCTGAAAGTAGGCGCGGCCCAGGCGCTCGCGCTGGTTTTGCAGGCGAGCACCGGCTGCCAAAAAGGCCGGCTGCAGCGCGCCGAGCAGCAAGTTGTTGGGCAGGGCCGCCAAGTTGTAGGCAGCGTTGTACAAGCCCAGCGAATGCGCATTCAACAGCCGGCCGATCAAGACCCGGTCCAGGTTGTTGAGAATCCAGTTGACGACGTTGGTGAAGAAGACCGCCTGCCCCGTGCCCAGCGCGTGGCGCGCGCCGTCGTACCAAAAAAGCGGGCGCAGCGCATGCGGTTTGCAGGCGTAGCTGGCCGCCAGCATCACGGCGGCTTGCACCAGCCAGGCCGCTACCAGCGCATTGGCGCCCCAGCCAGTCAGCGCCATCGGTACCCCGACTGCCACATAGCCGGCGGCGTAACTGCCCACCTGAATCAGACCCACGGCCCTGAAGTTCAGGTCGCGCTGCAAGAGGTAAGTGGCGGGCGCGGCAGCGGCCGTGAGCAGGCAGGCCAGCGACAACCATTCAATGACGGCTTCGGCCCGAGGCTCACGAAAGTAAGCGGCCAGAGCGGGCGCCAGCAAGTACACCGCAGCCGTGGTGAGAACGCCGACCAGCAGCTGCCAGGTCCAGGCAAAGCGCACATCGTCTTCATGCAGGGTGCCGCGCTGCATCAGGCTCCAGCTAAAGCCAAAGCCCGACACAAAATTGGCGAAAGTCAGCACCACCATGCCGATGGCAAAAACGCCAAAAATCTCCGGCCCCAGCGTGCGCGCCAGCACCACCTGTGCGCCCAGTTGCAAGACAAAGCGCAGCAAGCTGGACACCGTGCTCCATTGCACCGCGGCCACTCCGGGCTTGCTCAAACCGGCGCTGCTCATGTTCAACGCTTTCCACTGCGCCGCAAGGCGATGCTGACCATGAGCACCAGGGCCGCCGCCAGCATCGCCAGTGGCTTGATGCCATGGCTGCCATCCAAGCTGTCTGTGTTGGGCGAGGCGGGCGAGGGCTGTGCCAGGGTGACCTTGTGATCAGGCTCCGTGCCCTGTCGTGATTCGGAATCGCTGTGCAGGGACGGCCGGGATGACACAGCCAGGGAGGAGGGCGGCAAATAGGCGCTGAGCACGGTACTGCCTTGTTGCGGCAGGCGTAGCTTCAGGCCATCGATGCTTGAAAGATTCGCATCGGCTGCCGTGCAGGCTGCAGCCGGGCCGGCTGACAGGGCGAGCCAGACGAACAGGACGATCAGCCCGCCAAAGGCCATCGAAGCTGTTTCGACCCGCGCAGCCGGTGAACAAGGGCTGGCGGAAGGCTTTCTGAGCATGAAGTTTCCTTTGCGATATAGCGGAGCCGAGGGCGTATGCATGCTGTTAGCTACTGTGGACAAGCACCACTGAAACGGGGTCTTCCTGCGGGCCTTAGAAAGCATGGGAAAAAAGTACGACAGCGCCTAGGTACGGGGCCTACGAAGCCTTCAGGGCCAAGCGAGATGGGCGAATGAGTGCTGCGCGAAGCTCAGGCACTCATGGCTGTTGTGGCTGTTGCGGCGGTCCAGTCATCAACACGCCCGCTCGCCAAAGTCGACCCCCCCCCGGGTACGGCGGCGTAGCCATCCGGGTTTTTTTGCTGCCAATGCCAGGCGTCGCGGCACATGTCGTCGATGCCGCGAGTGGCACGCCAGCCCAGCAAGGCACGTGCGCGCGACACGTCTGCAAAGCAGGCCGCGACGTCGCCCGCACGACGGGGAACCACGCTGTGGGCAATGCGCCGACGACTGGCCCTCTCGAAAGCTTGCAACACACCCGACACACTCGTGCCCTGACCGGTGCCGAGATTCACGGTAAAGCCGGGCATACCGCCAAGCAGCTTTTTGACTGCGGACACATGGCCTTCGGCCAGGTCACAGACATGCAGGTAGTCACGCACGCCGGTGCCGTCGCGGGTGTCGTAGTCGTTGCCGAAAATCTGCACCTGCTCACGCTTGCCGACGGCGACCTGGCTGATGAAGGGCATCAGGTTGTTGGGCACGCCGTTTGGGTCTTCGCCGATGAGTCCACTGGGGTGCGCTCCCGCCGGGTTGAAGTAACGCAGCACGCCGACGCGCCAGTCGTGGCCTTGCGCGGCGAGGGAGCCCAGCATCTGCTCGCAGATCAGTTTGCTCAAGGCATAGGGACTCTCAGGCGCACAGGCAAACGTTTCGTCAATGGGCAGGCGCTGCGGGCTGCCGTACACCGAGGCGCTGGACGAAAAAACAAGCGTTCGGCAACCGTTGCTGCTGGCCTGCATCGCCTCAAGCAGACCGAGCAGGCCGTCGAGGTTGTGGCGGTAGTAAAGCAGCGGCTTGGTCACGCTTTCGCCCACAGCCTTGAGTCCGGCAAGGTGCACCACCGCTTGGCAGTGGTGGCGGTCCAGCACGCTTTTTACAAAGCTGCTGTCCTTTACATCGCCGCGCTCCAGGGCCAGCGAGCGCCCTGTCAGCGTGGCCAGCCGGTCCATCACCGCCGGGTGACTGTTGGAAAAGTCATCCAGGATGACCGGCGTGAAACCGGCCTCAACAAGCGCTACAGCCGTGTGGCTGCCGATATAGCCAGCACCGCCTGTGAGCAGCACATGGGTTTGTTCATGGGTCATTTTTTTAGGGGCCGCCAAGGGCGTGAACACTTTTGGACAACAAGCGTTCAGTCTGCCGTGAGGCTGGACAAAAGCTGTCAGTGCGCACCGAATGGCCGTGTGGGAGTCACACGTTGAAACGCGACGTGCGGCAGACGCGCGCGTAAAAAAGCCCCGCGCACTGAGTCAGTACGCGAGGCTTTGGTGTGAAGCTTTGTCTGAGCTTTACATGCCGCTGTAGTTGGGCCCGCCGCCGCCTTCAGGTGTGACCCAGACGATGTTTTGCGTCGGGTCTTTGATGTCGCAGGTTTTGCAGTGCACGCAATTCTGCGCGTTGATTTGCAAACGGTCCGAGTTGTCGGGGTTCTTCACGTACTCGTACACACCAGCGGGGCAGTAGCGGCCTTCAGGCCCGGCGTAGGTAGCCAGGTTGATGCGCACCGGGACTGTGGGGTCCTTGAGCGTCAGGTGCGCCGGCTGATGCTCTTCATGGTTGGTGTTGGACACGAACACCGAGCTCAGGCGGTCGAAGGTGAGCTTGTTGTCCGGCTTGGGATAAACGATGGGCTCGCACTCGGCTGCAGGCTTGAGCATGGCGTAGTCCGGCTTGGTGCGGTGCACCGTCCAGGGCGGGCTCTTGATGCCGATGCGCGGCAGCAACCACTGCTCAATACCCGTCATGAAGGAGCCCATGTACAGGCCCTTCTTGAACCACTGCTTGAAGTTGCGCGACTGGTTGAGCTCGGCGGCCAGCCAGCTCTTGTCATACGCAGCGGGGTAGGCGCTCAGCTCATCATGTTGGCGCCCTGCAGTCACGGCTTCATATGCAGCCTCAGCGGCGAGCATGCCGGTCTTGATGGCGGCGTGGCTGCCCTTGATGCGCGCAGCGTTCAGGTAGCCCGCCTCGCAGCCGATGAGTGCGCCACCCGGGAAAACCGTCTTGGGCAAGCTCAGTGCGCCGCCTGCCGTGATGGCCCGTGCGCCGTAGCTGATGCGCTTGCCACCTTCGAGGTACTGGCGAATGCTGGGGTGCGTTTTCCAGCGCTGCATTTCTTCGAACGGGCTGAGGTAGGGGTTACTGTAGTCCAGGCCGGTGACGAGGCCCAGCGTGACCTTGTTGTCTTCAAGGTGGTACAAAAATCCGCCGCCGTAGGTGTCGCTCTTCATGGGCCAGCCGGCGGTGTGGACCACGAGGCCTGGCTTGTGTTTGGCCGGGTCGATCTCCCAGAGCTCTTTCACACCCAATGCATAGGTCTGCGGGTCGCGGCCTTCGTCGAGCTTGAAGCGGCTGATGAGTTGCCGCCCCAGGTGGCCGCGTGCGCCTTCGGCAAACACGGTGTACTTGCCCAGCAACTCCATGCCCAGCTGAAAGTTGTCACCGGGCTCGCCATCTTTGCCCACGCCCAGGTTGCCGGTGGCCACGCCGCGCACCGAGCCGTCTTCGTTGTAGAGCACTTCAGCCGCTGCAAAGCCGGGGAAGATTTCAACGCCCAGGCCTTCAGCCTGCTGCGCCAGCCAGCGCACCACATTGCCCAGGCTGATGACGTAATTGCCTTCGTTGTGCATGCAGTCGGGCACCAGGAAGTCGGGCGTGCGCGTGCTGCCGGTCTCGGTCAAGAACAGCACGTCGTCAGACGTGACGGGCTGGTTCAAGGGCGCGCCCAGCGCTTTCCAGTCCGGGGTGAGTTCTGTCAGGGCCTTCGGGTCCATGACCGCGCCCGACAAGATGTGCGCGCCGGGCTCCGAGCCTTTTTCAAGCACCACCACCGATACGTCCTGGCCCTTTTCAGCTGCCAGTTGCTTGAGCCGTATAGCCGTGGCCAAGCCACCGGGGCCGCCACCGACCACCACCACGTCGTACTCCATCGATTCGCGGGGGCCGAACTGGGCAAGGATCTCTGCATTCGTCATGGGGTGCTCCGGGATAATGCTGGCAATGAAGTGTGCGATTTTGTTTCGAATTTTAGGCGCTGCCTGCGCGCCTCTTTCCCCCACTCTTTTGCCAGCATTTTGCGCGAGGCGATGCTGAGCGGCGTACTGGCTGGCTTGGCCGCCGGCGCCTTGTGGGGTCTGGTTTTTGTCATGCCGCGTATGGTGGAGGGCTTTAGCGCGGTGGACCTGGCGTCCGGGCGCTTTGCCGCTTACGGCGGGCTGGCGGCAGTCGTCATGCTGATCGGCTTGAAACAGCGCCGCTGGCCCACGGCGCGGCAAGCGCTGGCGGCCCTGGGCTTGAGCCTGCTGGGTTTTAGCGGCTACTACCTGCTGCTGGTGCTGGCCATCCGCGACGCGGGCACTGAAGTGCCCACGCTCATCATTGGCACCATTCCACTGTGGGTCATGCTGCTGGGCAAGCCACAGGGACTCCTGTGGCGAGCCTTGGTGCCGGGTTTGCTGTTGACGGCGGCGGGCCTGGCGCTCATGACCTGGGCCAATGAAGAACATGCGGCGGCGCAGGGCGCCCACTTCTGGCGTGGCCTGGCTTATGCGGTGGTCGCCATGGCTTCATGGACTGCGTTTGCATTGCTCAACGCTGCCTGGCTCAAGCGCCACCCAGAAGTGAACGCCACCGACTGGACCAACTGGCTGGGCGTGGCCACGGGCGCGGGCGCGCTTTCAATGTGGTCTGCAGTGGGCACGGACTTGCCAACGCTTTGGGCGCTGCCAGACATTCAGATGTTCGCCCTGCTGTGCCTGCTCACCGGCTTCGGCTCGGCCTGGCTGGCCACCGTGCTCTGGAACCTCGCCAGCCAGCGCCTGAGCGCCAGCCTCTGCGGTCAGTTGATCGTCAGTGAAACGCTGTTTGCGCTGGTGTATTCGTTTGCGTGGGACGGGCAGTGGCCAACGGCAGTGCAGTGGGCTGCGTGCTTGCTGTTCACGCTGGGCATCCTGGCGTCCATCAAGGCGCACCGCTGACCCTACTGAAAAGCTTTAGCGCACCACTCTGAAGCGCGCGGTATTGGCCTTGAGCCATTCGGCTGCCAGAGCCTGCGCGCCGGGCTTGGCGGGCGGCTCAATTTCCTGATCCGGATGAAAGTCGCGGCGGAAGTAAGCAGCAAGCGGCCCCGCGCACAGCCACACCGCACCCTTGCGGCCAAAGAAAAAGCGCAGCGCATCGACCCAGGTGGAGGGCTTGAACAGCGTGCCGTCTCGCCACAGGTTAAGCACCGTCTGGCGGCTGGCGTCCAGCGTGAACAGCAGCAGCACATACACATACCACCGCACACGCCAGGTGTGGTTGCCACCCAGGGCTTTGTACAGATCAAAAGCCACGGCACGGTGCTCGGTTTCTTCAGCCGCATGCCAGCGCCACAGCGTTTGCATGGTGGGCTCGGCGCCGTCCAGCCACTGGGCATGGCGCAGCGTGCGGTCGGCCAGCACGGCAGTGCAATGCTCGTAAGCCACGGTGATCGCCAGCCAATGCAGCGGATGCATGTTGCGCTTGCGGCCGTAGGCGATGCGCGCATTCGCCCAGTCTTGCCAGCGGTTCACCAGCCCTTGCTTGTCCAGGTGCGCGTTGTATTGCGCATGCACATGGCGGTGCGTGGCTTCTTGGCCAATGAACTGCGCCACATCGGCTTGCAGTGCGGCGTGTTCTGGTGTCTGCGGCAGCAGCTTGGCCGCATCGCGCACCGCATCAATGAAAGACTGCTCGCCTACCGGAAAGCTCATGGACAGCGCGTTGAAGTACTGCGTCAAAAACGCATTGCGGTGCCAGTGCCGGCCAAAGCCCTGGCTCAGGTCGATATCGAGTTTTCGTACGGTGAGCTGTGTCATTTGCTCTCCTTGACCTTGGGCACACGCCCCATCAAATAAAACTCGGGGTTGGGCTGCATATTGCTAAAGCTCGCCATGCGGTTGGACAGGCCAAAAAAGGCGGTGATGGCCGCAATGTCCCAGGCGTCTTCAGCGTCAAAGCCGTGCGCGGCCAGGGCTTCAAAGTCGGCATCATCCACCTCGTGTGAACGCTCGCAGACTTTCATGGCGAAGTCCAGCATGGCCCGCTGGCGCGGCGTGATGTCGGCCTTGCGGTAGTTCACCGCCACCTGGTCAGCCACCAGCGGTTTCTTTTCATAAATGCGCAAGATCGCGCCGTGCGCCACCACGCAATACAGGCACTGATTCGCCGCGCTGGTCGTGGTCACGATCATCTCGCGGTCGCCTTTGGTCAGCGAGCCACCCTCTTTCAGCATGAGCGCGTCGTGGTACGCAAAGAACGCCCGCCATTCGGCCGGCCTACGCGCCAGGGCCAGGAAAACGTTGGGCACGAAGCCGGCTTTTTCCTGGACCTCCAGCACTTTGGTGCGGATGTCCTCGGGCAGGTCGGTGAGTTCAGGGGCGGGGTAGCGTTGCATCCTGATATCTTAGGGCTGGGGCTATCCTTGACGCTTTTTTGGGGACAAGCCAAGCATGCAGCCATCTGACTATGACAAGGGTCTGGCCCTGCGCGGTTGAGGCTTTTCGCTCGGCGGGTCAAGTGGTGGACGCGCCCAAGCAGGCCTGAAGCGAGTTGGTCAGTGCAGGGTGAGGGCGGTAGGGCGGCGCTCAGTCGTCGCTCACCTTGTGATGCCGCTTGAGCGCTGCCACATCCGCGCGCAGGGCCTTGATTTCTTTCATCAGTTCACGCTCGATGTCGCGCTCTTCGCTGCCCACAAAGATGGCTGCCACCGAGGCCGTGACCAGCGACAACACGGCCAGCCCGACCAAGACCACCAGCACGGCAAACACACGCGAGGCCGGGGTGGTGGGCACCAAGTCGCCGTAGCCCACTGTGGCCGCGGTAGTGAAGGCCAGCCACAGGCCCTCATGCAGTGATTCAACACTGGGCTCCAGCAGCCAAAAGCCCGTGCCGCCCAGCCCCAGGATGGCCAGGCACAGCCCGAGTGAATAAAGCAAGCCCCGCTTGGCAAAGCGGCGAAAAATATGCTGGCGGGCTTGGCTGTAAGGCGCATGATGACCAGGCGAGGAGTTCATGCTGAAACTATAGACCGCGGAAAACGGGTCAGGGCTGGGCGGTGGCAGCCGATTTGCGGTAGCCGCCATGAGGATGACGCTGCCCAGCCCTGACCCTAGCCCGCCATGAGTTTGTGCACCAGATCCGCCGTGGTCGAGGCCTTGTATTTGCGCATGAGCCGCGCCCGGTAAATCTCGACTGTGCGGTGGCTGATGCCCAGCGCCCGGCCGATTTCCTTGGAGGTCATGCCGTCCATCAAATGCGCGGCCACTTCGCGCTCGCGCGCCGTGAGCTCGGCCGTCACGGGCCGGCGCGAGCTCAGGTCTTCAAAGGTCCAGATGCCGGCTTCATGTGGCTGCGCGCGGTTGAGCGTGCGGCCCGTGACGTGGCACCAAAAAGTCTCGCCCACCAGCCGCCCGCCCACACGCTTCATGATGCGGTCGTCCGCGTACATGCCTTTGGCGTTCAAGATGGGCAGCATGCGCGCGCCAATGCGCTCGTACTCGGCAGCACTCGGGTACAGCACCTTGAAGGACTGGCCGACCAACTGCGCCTTGTCCGCGCCAAACATCTCGCACAGATGCTGGTTGCAGTCGATGATGCTGCGGTTGCGTGACAGCACCAAGCCTACCGGCGCCAAGTCGAAGGCGAGCTGGTAATCAACTTCCATGGGGCTTACCTTTAGGGAAAACTACGTAATGGCTTAGGTAGTATCGTAGAGGTCTAAATTCTGGAGATCAGCCTTGAACAAACTCTTTCCCTCGGCAGACGCCGCGCTCAAAGGCGTCGTGAAAGACGGCCAATTGATGGCGGTCGGTGGCTTTGGCCTGTGCGGCATTCCTGAAGCTCTGATCGACGCGCTCAGAGACAGCGGCGCCAAAGACCTCACCGTCATTTCCAACAACGCCGGCGTGGACGGCTTTGGCCTGGGCAAGTTGTTGGACACCCGGCAGATCACCAAAATGATTTCGAGCTACGTTGGCGAGAACAAAGAGTTCGAGCGCCAATACTTGGCCGGCGAATTGCAACTGGAGTTCACCCCGCAAGGCACGCTGGCTGAAAAGCTGCGCGCAGGCGGCGCGGGCATTCCAGCTTTCTTTACCAAGACCGGCGTGGGCACGCTGGTGGCTGAAGGCAAAGAGCTGCGCGAGTTTGACGGTGAGACCTATGTGATGGAGCGATCGCTGGTGCCCGACGTGTCTTTGGTCAAAGCGCAAGTCGCCGACAAGTCGGGCAACCTGCGTTTCAACCTCACGGCGCGCAACTTCAACCCGGCCGCGGCCATGGCCGGCAAGCTCTGCATCGTTGAAGTGGAAGAGATCGTGGAAGTGGGCGAGCTGGCACCGGACGACATTCATTTGCCCGGCATTTACGTGCACCGCATCGTGCTCAACGCCTCGCCTGAAAAGCGCATTGAAAAGCGCACCATCACTGAAAAGCAAGGAGCCTGACATGCCGTGGACCCAAGACCAGATGGCAGCCCGCGCTGCGCAAGAACTCGAAGACGGCTTTTACGTCAACCTGGGCATCGGCATTCCGACGCTGGTGGCCAACTTTGTACCGGCCGACAAAGAGGTGTGGCTGCAATCAGAAAACGGCATGCTGGGCATCGGCCCCTTTCCGACGGACGACAAGGTTGATGCGGACTTGATCAATGCCGGCAAGCAGACGGTGACGACCATCAAGGGCTCGTCGATTTTCGGCAGCCACGACAGCTTTGCCATGATCCGCGGCGGCAAGATCAACCTGTCCATTTTGGGCGCGATGCAAGTCAGCGAGCAGGGCGATTTGGCCAACTGGATGATCCCTGGCAAGATGGTCAAAGGCATGGGCGGCGCGATGGACCTGGTGGCCGGCGTCAAGCGCGTGATCATCTTGATGGAGCACGTCGCCAAGAAAAAAGACGGCACCGAAGACCTGAAAATCTTGCCGCGCTGCACCTTGCCTTTGACAGGCGTGGGCGTGGTGGACCGCATCATCACCGACCTGGCCGTGATGGACGTCACGCCGCTGGGCCTGAAAGTGGTGGAGATGGCGCCGGGCGTGACGCGCGAGACGCTGCAGGCCAAGACGGGTGTGACGCTGATCTGAAGTCGTCGGCCTCCCCTTATAAGGTGATGGAAAATGGCACGCAGTAATTGCGCATGACGTTGGGGATGCCCGTTTTGTCTGTGTACAGGGCGCGGGTCGCGTCACTGTCGCACAAGGATCCGTAACGTGCCGACTTGCAGTAGCTCAAGGTTTGCCCAACGGCGGGGAGCACGTCGGGCTCAATGCAGATCAAGTCGGGCTCTGCGATCCATGCATTGGCTTGCGTGATGGCTCCAGCCGAATGTTCGAAGCCATAAGGTATGGCCGCATTAATGACATGCGTATCGCCCTGCGGCGGGATCGCGAATTGCAATGGACTGCGAGGTACTGAAAAGCGAACAAAGATTTTTGCGCCGCTGATCCACCAGTTGACTGGGCTTACGTGCTCCCAGGGCTGACCTTCGATGACAACCCTGCGGTACACCTTGCCAAACTGCTCGCCATGCGCGCGGGCGGCATGAGGGTGAAGGTGACCGCGCGACGTGTGCGGGTAGCGCGGCGCGACGAGGTACACGTCTCGGCTCGGAGATGCGTAGCGGCTAGCGATGACATTCTTGGCGTGCTGAATGTCCCAGGCAAAAAGATCGTTGATGCGATTCGCCTCGTTACGGTAGCCCGTCAAGTCGGTGTAGCCACTGTCCACCCAGGTGTCATAACCAGCTTGGCCCGGGGCTTCCAGCGTTGTCGATGAATCAATAGTCTCAGCCAAGATCACGACGAGATCGCTCTGACCCGTGATTGCTTTAATGTCGGCAACAAGGTCTGTGCAAAGCTGCGTAAAAAGCAGTGGATATATTGCCGAATTATCTACATCAGCTTCGCCTTGTTGCCAAACGAGCGCGCTGACGATAGGACGCTTACCTTGATCTCGAATCAGCTTGGCGCTGCGCGAAAGCAGCCACATAAACATGTAGTAATACGTGCCGCAGTCAAAGATCGAGTAATCGGTCAAGCTGGCCAAGGTCTGTCCTGCGGCCGCGATTTTCCGCTCTGTGGCGGTCGCCGGTAGAAGTGCAATTTCTGCGGCTGTTGGTTTGTCCAGCGCTGCAATGGGCATGCCGCCCACACCACCCGAAAACGTCAGCATGCTGTGGTCTGGGTACGATGCTGCGATGCTGTTCAACATGCCGTGCGCGGCGCCCTCGCCCGAAAAGCCAGCAGGCAAATCCCAGATAGGCGTCAGGCTCAAGTAATCGGCACTCAAGGTCAACGCGGCGCTTGCTGGCGTCGATGTGATTGAGCTATTTCCATCCGGCGCACCCGAGTAGCCGGGGGGGTAAACATCCCAAGGCATCGGCGTTCGCCAAGTCTGGCTGAAGTCAACCGCACCCGCGCTATTTGACTGTCCGTAAAACGGGATGATGTGAACGGGAGCCGGAACTTGAGGCGAAGAATCCTGTTTCACAGGAGACCCTCCGCATGCAACAAGCCCAGTTGGAATGACCGTTGCTACGGCCCGCCTCATGAAGGCTCGGCGGGTGTTGTTCATAGATCGCCTGTTGCAAGAAAAATTAATATCAATAATTTACTATGAGTTTTAACTTTCGAAAAAAATTAATAATTTTTCACTATTTATTTATGCCGGCACGGGGCTGATTGCGGCAATCGCCGCCAGCAGGCGGTTCGGGTCCAGCGGCTTGACAAAGTGGTGGTGAAAGCCTGAGGCTAACGACTGCGCCACATCTTCTGCCTGACCGTAACCCGTGACGGCAATCAGCATGGCGTGGCGGGTGCTGGGCTGGCGGTTCAGGCGCTGTGCCAGCGCATAGCCGTCCATGTCGGGCAGGCCGATGTCCAGCAGGTACACCTCGGCCGGATCGTCTTCAGACGCCAGCAAGGCCTGTGCGGCATTGGTTTTGACGGTCACGCGGTGGCCTTCGAGTTCGAGCAACTGGCCCAGCGACAAAGCAGCGTCGAGGTTGTCGTCCACCACCATGATGTGCAACTGCCGGTTGCAGTGCAGCGGCACGGGTCCATCGTTTGTGTTGCGCGTCGGCACGTCGGCCGTGGTCAAAGGCAGGCACACCGTGAAGGTGCTGCCGCGCCCCAAGCCCGGGCTTTCAACCTGTACCGTGCCGCCATGCAATTCGACGACGCGCTTGACCAGCGCCAAGCCAATGCCCAGCCCCCCCTGGGCCCGGTCCGGCGTGCGCGCCCCCTGCGTGAACAACTCAAACACATGCGGCTGCAACTCAGGTTCAATGCCGCTGCCGTCATCCGTCACGCTCATGCAGGCTTCGCCGTCTTTCACCTTCAGCGCCACCGCAATATGCCCGCCATGCGGCGTGTATTTGGCCGCGTTGTTCAAGAGGTTGGAGACGATCTGCACCAGTCGCACCTGGTCACCGCGCACGCGTGCGGCTTGGTCCAAGCCTGTGGTGATGACTTCATGCTGGCGCGCGGCCATGTGTGGCCGTGCTTGTTCAAGTGCGCTCAGCACCACCTGACCCATCTCCACCACCTCGTCGGCAATGCGGACCAGGCCCCGGTTGACTCGGGACACATCCAGCAGGTCGTCCACCAGCGCAGTCATGTGTTTGACCTGACGGTTTATCAGCTTGCTGGCGCGCAGCACCCGGGGCGGGTCGTCAGCTGACAGCTCCAGGGTGTGGGCCGCACTGCTGATGGGCGCCAAGGGGTTGCGCAGTTCATGCGCCAGCATGGCCAAAAACTCGTCCTTGCGCCGGTTCGCGTCCTTCAGTTCTTCCTGAAAAACCTTTTGGTCATGAATGTCGGTGCAGGTGCCCATCCAGCGAAATACAGCGCCCGATTCGTCGCGCACGGGCAGGGCACGGCTGAGCACCCAGCGGTATTCACCTGTGCGATGGCGCAGCCGGCATTCAACTTCATAGGGCTCGCTTGTGGCGTGGCTGTGTTGCCAGGTGGCTGCGGCACGTACCTGGTCTTCGGGGGAGAAAAGCCCCAGCCAGCCCACGCCCAGGCTGCTGCCTTCGGGTGCTCCTGTGAACTCGTACCAGCGCCGATTGAAATAGTCATGCAAGCCGTCGGCGCGCGTGGACCACACCATCTGCGGCATGGCGTCGGTCATGATCTTGAACTTGGCTTCGCTTTCGCGCAGCGCCATTTCGGCCTTGATCCGTTCGCGCCCGTTGCGCTCGCTCTCGCGCAGCATCAACACACCGACGATGCTGCGGGCAATCTGGCGCAAGAGGCCACGCGTGCGCTCGTCCAGTCGGCCCGGCTCGCTGGCAATCACGCAGATGGTGCCAATGCGCTCGCCGTCAGGCATGACCAGTGGCATCCCGGCGTAATGCACTACTTGAGGGCCATTCACGACGATAGGGTTGTCTGCAAAACGCTCGTCCTTGCGGGCGTCTTCGACCTCGAACAGGTCATCGCCGGCAATGGCGTGAGCACAAAAGGAAATGTCGCGATGGGTGCTGCCGCCTTGGGGCAAGCCCACGGCTGACTTCCACCATTGCCGCTCCTGGTCAATCAGGGAGATGAGCGCAATCGGCATGCCTGTCAAGGCGGCGGCGAGCTCGGTGAACTGGTCCAGCACCACCTCGGCCTCGGTGTCCAGCAGGCCAAGTCGCAGCAGACGCGCGACGCGAAGGTCTTCGTTTTCGAGCGCAGGCGGCCGCTTCATGGGGGGAGACTTTTCACTCAGCTCTTTGGAAAGAGTTTGAGCTTAAGCCCTGGAGCCCCTAAAAGAAAAGCTCGACAAGCGTGATTGGAGCGGGTGAAGGGAATCGAACCCTCGTATGAAGCTTGGGAAGCTGCCGTTCTGCCATTGAACTACACCCGCAGAGCAAACGAAACGAAGGGTCGACCCTTGCGGGGCGCCCTTCGTTGATTTGCGCAGCGTCAGTTTAACGCTGCTTGACAGTGCTTAGCCTTCAAGCCTAGCAAGCCGAGCCAGCCCAGTAATAGGTGCTGATCGTCGGGTTGTAGCCGGGGTTGGCAAACTTGGCTGAGTACGGCTTGCCGCCGTAGGTCACCAGGCTTCCGGCCGCGTAGCTTTTTCCCATGACCCAGGCTGGGTGGCTGTAAGGCGCCCAGTAGTAGGTGCTGATGGTCGGGTTGTAGCCAGGGTTGGCGTACTTGGCGATGTACAGGCTGCCCGAGTACTGCACCACGGTGCCAGCGTTGTAGGCCCAGGCTCCGTTCCAGGCAGGCAAGGTGCAGGCGGCTACCGGGCTGGTGGGTGAGGCGACCGGCGCTGGTGCCGGCGCTGGTGCTGGTGCTGGTGCTGGTGCTGGTGCAGGTGCAGGTGCAGGTGCAGGTGCAGGTGCTGGTGCTGGTGCTGGTGCAGCTGAACCGGACACCGTCCACAGGGTGGGCGACCACTCAGGCGGGCAGTTCTCGTTCCAAGAGGTGGCGGACAAGGCTGTGGCAACGTAGTACTTGCCCAGACGCGCCACGCTCTCCCCCGGCATGTAGCGTTTGGAGCCCACCCATTCAGGGGAACTTGCCCCCGGGGAACTCGCCACCGGGGCGGGCGCGGGCGTGGCGGTTGCGGCGCCTTGGGCGGTTCTGAAAATGTTCAGGTACTGGTTGGCTGACTGCAGCACGCCGCTGTAAGCGTTCACAGGCAACAGGCCGGCTGAGCCTTGGGCGCGGTCGCGTTGGTAAGACCAGAAGGACACCAGGCCCACACCGTTGTTGCGTGCAAAGTCAGCAATGGTTTTGGCGTCGGCCAGCGTGAAGGTGGAGCCGTCGTCGTTCACGCCGACCATGGGCGTCACACCCATCATGGCGTAGAGCTGAGCCGTGGTTTTGCCAGGAAATACTGAAGCCAGCTGAACCACGGTAGCGCGCATGGTGTTGATGCCTGCCTGTGCCACGGTCGAGGGCACGACCATGGTGCGCAGGTTGTCTTGGCCAAAGCTCATGGCCATCACGTTGACCATGCTGATGCGCACACCCGCGGCGGCGGTGACTTTCAGCAGGTCCAGCGAGTTCGTGCCCAAGCCATTCAGCCAGCCGGGCAGCGTGAACGAGATGTACATGTCAGGGTACTTGGCTTGCAAACGCGCCAGCACGCGGGCACGTCTGGCCGTGGCGGTGGTGTTGCTCAGCTGGCTGCCTTCCACGTCAAAGTCGATGCGGCGTGTGCCCGAATCAGTCATCAGCTTTTCGATCATGCTGAAGAGCTGGTTCTCGTCGGTGCAAGCCACTTCAGCATAGGTGCCTTGCTCGCCGCCCAGGGAAACGATGAGCTTGCCGCCAGAGGCCACAAAGGCGCGTGCGTCAGGCAATTTGCTGAGCATGGTGGGCTCGAAGGCGCAGCTGCCGTTGGTGACCGCAAAGGCCAAGGTGGCATTGTTCAAGCCCGAGTCGCGTTTGGCTTCGGTGAGTAAACCAGGAGTCCAGGACTGGAAGTAAGGTGCGACTTCGGTGGCAGCACTGGCGTGGCCCGCACTGATGACGGCGGCGCCGATCATGGCGGTGGTGAGGATTTTTTTAGGCAGAAAACGCATGGTGGGATTACTTTCCTTGTGAGGATGCTGGCAAGCCAGAAGGGGTCCGCGATAACCGGTGCAGGATGAGTTGCGTCCTGCGGTCGCAGCCGCGGTAAGGTCGTGTGGGATGCGGCGCCTGAGGCCTGTGAGCCGTTTCCTACAACGAGCCCGGATCTTCTTTTCATGGCCGGGCTGGGTCAACGACGAGCTGTAACGCTGCTCAGCCGTTTTTGCAGCGCGCTTCATGCACCGTTTGACTCAGCTGATCAGAGGGGAAAACGGCTGAGTTGCCGGCACGCTGCCACCCATGAGCTGGTCGCTGTGTGCGCTGCCTTTGTTACGGCTGCGAAAGCTTTGTCACGGTTAAGACGCCTTTTTTGAGCCCCTTGCGGCGCCTAGACCCTGCCGCGCAGGGTTTCGTGCGCAATACGGGCTGATCGACGTGTGTTGCCGAGCGTTGACGCCAAGCTCATCCATGCAGACGTGAAAAAGCCCGCCGAGGCGGGCTTTTTCACCGTTGAGCGTTTCGCCAGGCGCGGTCAGCGCTGAATGTCGCCCAGGCAGAGGTACTTCATCTCCAGGTACTCGTCCATGCCGTGGCTTGAGCCCTCGCGCCCCAGACCCGACTGCTTGACGCCACCAAAGGGCACGTGCTCGGTGGCGATCACACCCGCGTTGATGCCGACCATGCCGTACTCCAGCGCCTCGGCCACGCGGTATATGCGGCCGATGTCGCGGCTATAAAAATAGCTGGCCAGGCCGAACTCGGTGTTGTTGGCCGCATCAATGGCTTCTTGCTCCTGCTTGAAGCGGAACACGGGGGCGAAGGGCCCGAAGGTTTCTTCCTTGGCGCAGAGCATGTCGGCCGTGGCCTCGGACAGCACGGTGGGCTCAAAGAACTGGCCTTGCAGCACCTTGCCACCCGCCAGCAGCTTGCCGCCCTTGGCCAGTCCGTCGGCCACATGCCGCTCTACCTTTTGCACGGCAGCGGCCTCGATCAGCGGGCCTTGCACCACGCCGGCTTCAAAGCCATTGCCGACTTTGAGCGCTTTGACCTTGGCCGCGAACTTGGACACGAACTCGTCATACACCGCGTCTTGCACATAGATGCGGTTGGCGCACACGCAGGTCTGACCGGCGTTGCGGTATTTGCTGGCCATCGCGCCGTCCACGGCCGAGTCAATGTCGGCGTCGTCAAACACGATAAAAGGTGCGTTGCCGCCGAGCTCGAGGGACAGCTTTTTGATCGACGGCGCGCTCTGCGTCATCAAGATGCGGCCGACTTCTGTGGAGCCCGTGAAGCTGATGTGGCGCACCACGTCGCTGGCGCAGATCACCTTGCCGATGGCGATCGAGTTGTCGCTGTCCGCGCTCAGCATGTTCAAGACGCCGGCCGGAATGCCGGCGCGAATGGCCAGCTCGGCCGCTGCCAGGGCAGTGAGCGGCGTCAGCTCAGCCGGCTTGATGACCACCGGGCAGCCCGCAGCCAAGGCAGGCGCCACCTTGCGCGTGATCATGGCCAGCGGAAAGTTCCAGGGCGTGATGGCTGCGCACACGCCTATGGGCTGGCGCAGCACCATCAGGCGGCGGTTGTTGTCGAACTGCGGCAGCGTCTGGCCGTTCACGCGTTTGGCTTCTTCTGCATACCACTCCACAAAGCTGGCGCCATACAGCACCTCGCCCTTGGCCTCGGCCAGGGGCTTGCCTTGCTCGGCCGTCATCAGCCGGGCCAGGTCGTCGGCGTTGTCCACCAGCAGGTCAAACCACTTTCGCAGGATCTGGCTGCGCTCTTTGCCGGTCTTGCTACGCCACGCGGGCCATGCTGCATTGGCTGCAGCAATCGCTTGCTCAGCTTCAGCCGGGCCCAGGTTGGCCACGTCGGCCAGCTTCAAGCCGGTGGCAGGGTCAGTCACGTCAAAGCGGCTGGCGCCTGTGATCCATTGGCCGTTGATGAGCGCATCGGTCTTGAGCAGCGACGGATCTTTGAGCAAAGAAATGGGGGAGGCTTTCATGTCCATGGGTCGTGTCCTTGAGGGTTCGTGAGGAAAGCATAGCGCGCAGGGCCAAAACTATAATGCCGGGTTGATTTCCCAAGGCGTGCCGTCCCGGCAGCGCCCCATCCTGAAAGCCCTCCCGTGAGCCAAGCCAGCCCAGCCAATTTCAGCGTCGCCGACATTCGCAAGTCCTTTCTGGACTTCTTCGCGTCCAAGGGCCACACCGTCGTGCCGTCCAGCCCGCTGGTGCCGGGCAACGACCCCACGCTCATGTTCACCAACTCGGGCATGGTTCAGTTCAAGGACGTGTTTCTGGGCACCGACAAGCGGCCTTATGTGCGTGCAGCCTCCGTTCAGGCCTGCCTGCGCGCCGGCGGCAAGCACAACGATCTGGAAAACGTGGGCTACACCGCGCGCCACCACACCTTCTTTGAGATGCTGGGCAATTGGAGCTTTGGCGACTACTTCAAGCGCGACTCGCTCAAGTGGGGCTGGGAACTGCTGACGCAGGTTTACAAGCTGCCGCCTGAAAAGCTCACGGTCACGGTCTACATCGACGACCAGGAGGCCTATGACATTTGGCACGACGAGATTGGCGTTCCGGCCGAGCGCATCGTCCGCATTGGCGACAACAAGGGCAAGAAATACGCGTCTGACAATTTCTGGATGATGGCCGACACCGGCCCCTGCGGCCCGTGCTCAGAGATTTTTTACGACCACGGCCCGCACATTGCTGGCGGCCCCCCCGGCAGCCCCGACGAAGACGGTGACCGCTTCATTGAGATCTGGAACCACGTGTTCATGCAGTTCGACATGCAGGCTGACGGCAGCCTGATCAAGCTGCCCGCACCTTGCGTGGACACCGGCATGGGCCTGGAGCGCCTGGCCGCCATCTTGCAGCACGTGCACAGCAACTACGAGATCGATATTTTTGACGCGCTCATCAAAGCCGCAGGCCGCGAGACCGGCGTCAAAGACCTGGACAACAAGAGCCTGCGCGTGATCGCCGACCACATTCGCGCCACCGCGTTCCTGGTGAGCGACGGCGTGGTGCCGAGCAACGAAGGCCGCGGCTATGTGCAGCGCCGCATCATCCGCCGCGCCATTCGCCACGGCTACTTGCTGGGCAAGAAAACGCCTTTCTTCCACAAGCTGGTGGCTGATTTGGTGGTGTTGATGGGCGACGCTTACCCGCGCCTCAAGGCTGATGCGCAGCGCATCACCGACATTTTGAAGACCGAAGAAGAGCGCTTTTTCGAAACGCTGGCCAGCGGCATGGAAATCCTGGATGCAGCTTTGGCTGGTGGCGCCAAAGTGCTGCCCGGCGAGGTGGCCTTCAAACTGCACGACACCTACGGCTTCCCGCTGGACCTGTCGGCCGACGTGTGCCGCGAGCGCGGCCTGAGTGTGGACGAAGCAGGCTTTGCCGCCGCGATGGACAAGCAAAAAGCCCAGGCCCGCGCCGCTGGCAAGTTCAAGATGGATCGCGCGCTGGACTACACGGGCGAAGGCCATGCTTTTACCGGTTACGAAAAGCTGGAAGAGCCGGCCAAGGTGGTGGCGCTCTACGCTGATGGCGTGGCAGTGCAGTCACTGGCCGCTGGCCAAAGCGGCGTGGTGGTCTTGAACACCACGCCCTTTTATGCCGAGAGTGGCGGCCAGGTCGGCGACCAGGGCCAGATCGTCGGCGGCACAGCCGTGTTCGCGGTGGATGACACGCTCAAGATCAAGTCCGACGTGTTCGGCCACCACGGCCAACTGAAGACTGGCGCCCTGAAGGTGGGCGATGCGGTGACGGCCAAGGTGGACACCGCTGTGCGCGCCGCCACCGTGCGCAACCACAGCGCCACGCACCTGATGCACAAGGCCCTGCGCGAAGTGCTGGGCACGCACGTGCAGCAAAAAGGCTCGTTGGTCGACGCCGACAAGACCCGCTTCGACTTTACGCACAACGCGCCCGTGACGGACGCGCAGATTCGCCAGATTGAAGCGCTGGTGAATGCCGAAGTGCTGGCCAATGAAGCGGCCAACGCTGCCGTGATGGACCTGGAGTCCGCCCAAAAGACCGGCGCCATGATGCTGTTTGGCGAGAAGTACGGCGAGACCGTGCGCGTGCTCAGCATTGGCAGCAGCAAAGAACTCTGCGGCGGCACGCATGTGGGCCGCACGGGCGACATTGGCCTGTTTAAGATCGTGGCCGAAAGCGGTGTGGCCGCTGGCGTGCGCCGGATTGAAGCGGTCACCGGCGCTAACGCGCTGGCCTATTTGCAGTCGCTGGAGGCCATGGTGCAAACCGCTGCGTCTTCACTCAAGGCCAGCCCGACCGAATTGCAGCAGCGCATCAACCAGGTGATGGACCAGGTGCGCAGCTTGGAAAAAGAAGTCTCGGCCCTCAAAGGCAAGCTGGCCTCCAGCCAAGGCGACGAATTGATGCTGCAAGCCATTGACGTCAAAGGCCTGAAAGTTTTGGCTGCTCGCCTGGAAGGCGCTGACGCCAAGACCCTTCGCGAGACCATGGACAAGCTCAAGGACAAGCTGAAAACTGCTGTCATCGTGCTCGCCGCCGTAGACGGCGACAAAGTGCAGATCGCCGCAGGCGTGACCGCTGACAGCTTGGGCAAGGTCAAGGCCGGTGAATTGGTGAACTTTGTGGCCCAGCAAGTGGGCGGCAAAGGCGGCGGCAAGGCCGACATGGCCATGGCTGGCGGCACCGATGCGTCGAAGTTGAATGAGGCGCTGGCGTCAGTGCAGGCTTGGGTGACTGAGCGGGCTTAATTCACTCGAGGTCGGTCTAAAGCCGACCCAGCCAATAGCCTGGTCGCCGCCGCTGAGCTGCTACTGCAAGTACTTCAATCTCGCTGACTGCTTGGCGGTAAAGAATGCTGTACGGGAAGCCCGGTACCAAGCACCGCCGAATATCGGGTGCCCGTTCAACACGAAATCGCTCTGGGTTTTCGCACACGATGGCCATGTCGCTCGTGAAGGCCGAAAGGTAGCGAGCACCAAGCCCTGTTCTCTGCCCTTCGTAATACGCCACATGTTCCAGGTGCTCAATTCGTGCCTCGGCACTGAAGAAGTAGTTCACTTCAACAAGGCTTGGGCTTCTAGTTGCACGGACTCAGCCGAAAAACGCGGAGTGGTTCCGCTGTCGATCTCCTGTGCGCGTCGTGCCGCCTCGACGAGCCAAAGCTGAGCGATCTCAGCCTCGGACAAGGAGTCGAGGCTGGACAGAAGCTGCTCGGCAAGTTCAGCGCGTGCTTGCGCTGGCAGTGACAATGCGCTTTGTTTGATGGTTTCAGTGTCCATGGCGAAATACTAGCATTCGTGTGGACTAGCCGCTACGCAAGTCCAGTTTCAGTTTGAGCTGGCTTTCAAAGTGCCGTAGCCGCCCCGTCAGCGGGTCCTTGAACTCCAGGCCCTGGGCCAGCAGTTGCAGCGGCTTGCCAAAGTCGTCATGCGGCGTGACTTCTACCGGCGGATAGATGCGGTCCCCCGTGATGGGCAGGCCCAGCGCGTTCATGTGCACGCGCAGCTGGTGCTTGCGGCCGGTTACGGGGCTGAGACTGTACAGGCCAAGTTCACCTTGCCGGTCCAGCAGTTCAATGCGGGTTTCACTGTTCGGCTCGCCCGGCGCTTCGCGTTGCCTGAAGAAAGGCTCGTCGGGCTCGATGCGGCTCAGGTGTGTGAGTGGAAGGGCCAGGTCAGCGCGAAAGGGCGCCACAGCCAGGTAATGCTTGCTCAATGCGCGGTCACGAAACAGTGCCTGATACGCGTCGCGCTCGCTGCGCTGAACGCCGAACAACACCAGGCCCGCCGTTTCGCGGTCAATCCGATGCAGGGGCGCGAGGTCGGGCAAGCCCAATTGGTTTTTAAGCCGCACCAGCAGCGTTTGCTGCACATAAGGGCCTGACGGCGTGACGGGTAAAAAGTGCGGTTTGTCGGCCACCACCAGATGCGCGTCCTGGTAAAGAACTTGCGCTTCAAAAGGCACATCAGGCTCAGCTGCCATGGCCGCCTGGTCCCGGTAGTAGTACACACGCAGCGGCGCCTGGTAGGGACGCTCGGGCGTGACGGCTTGGCCGTATTCGTCGGCCATCAGGCCTTGGGCCATGCGGTCTAGCCACACGTCGCGCGCGATGGCCGGAAAGCGCTCCACCAAAAAATCAGCGATCGTGAGCCACGGGCCTGCACTCAGGCCCACGCAACTGGGGCTCACGCCTTGGCGCGTGGGCAGGCCGTGGGCGGCGCTGGGTTTGGCGGAACGTGTCAATTTGCCGGCTCAGACCCGGCTCAAACCCGGCGGAACACCAGGTCCCACACACCGTGGCCCAGCTTGAGGCCGCGGTTTTCGAACTTGGTCAGTGGCCGGTAGTCGGGTTTGGTGGCATAGCCCGCTTGTTCCGGCAAAGCGGTGTTGGCCAGCAGCGGCTCGGCGCTGATGACTTCCAGCATTTGCGCGGCATAGGGCTGCCAGTCAGTGGCCAGGTGCAAATACCCGCCGGGCTTGATGTGCTGGGCCAGGCGCTGCACAAACGGCGCCTGAATCAGGCGGCGTTTGTGGTGCCGCCCCTTGTGCCAGGGGTCAGGGAAAAAGATGTGTACGCCGTCCAGGCTATCGGGCCCGAGCATGTGGTCCATCACTTCAACCGCGTCATGCCGAACGATGCGGATGTTGCCGATGTCGCCCAGCCCGCAATGCTTGAGCAGCGAGCCCACGCCCGGCTCATGCACTTCGCAGCACAAAAAGTTGTCGTCGGGCCGCACTTGGGCAATCTTGGCGGTGGCGTCGCCCATGCCAAAACCGATCTCCAGAATCAAGGGCGCGACGCGGCCAAAGGCTGCGGCTGCGTCCAGGCGCTCGGGCTTGTAGGGCAGCAAAAAGCGTTCGCCAAACTGGTCAAAGGCTTTGATCTGCCCGGTGCCCATGCGGCCTGCGCGCAGCACATAGGTCTTGATGGGGCGGCGGATGGGGGCGGCGTCTGGGGCAGCGGGGGCGTCAGTCTCGGGCGGCGGAACTTGGGTCATGCGGGGCAAACAAAAAGAGATGACCGATTATCGCGGTCAGCAGTTCTGCCAACGCTCCAGCCAAGCTTGAACCCATGCGGCGAGTGCATCGGGCACATAAGGCGAAGACGGTGCGGGCAGGCTCAGCACAGCAGCAGCCTGAGCCAAAGCCGCCATCACAGCTGGCGCATCGCGCAAGGCCAGCGCCGCTGCGCCGTTCTGCTTGCTCAGCTTTTCGCCGTTCGCCCCGCGCACCAGCGGCGTGTGCATGTAAGTCGGCGTTATCAAGCCGAGCGCCCGCTGGAGCAGGATTTGCCGCGCCGTGTTGTCCGTCAGGTCTTCACCCCGCACCACATGCGTGATGCCTTGCGCCGCGTCGTCCACCACCACCGCCAACTGATAAGCCCACAGACCGTCGGCGCGTTTTAAGACGAAATCGCCCACTTCCATGTCCACCGCCTGCGTTTGCTCGCCCAATCGCCGGTCCGTCCAATGCACCTGCGCGGCTTGGTCGTGGCCCACGTCAAAGCGCCAGGCCCGTCCCGGCTTCCCTTTGAGTCCACCATTCAAGCCGCCCCTATCGGGCCGGCAAGTGCCAGGGTAGACCGCCGCGTGATGCCGCTCACGCAGCAAGCCTTGCGCGTTCAGCGCGTCTTCAATGTCTTTGCGGGAGCAGGCGCAGGGGTAGGCGCGGCCTTGCGCAATGAGTTGATTCAGCGCGATTTCATAAGCTGCATTGCGCTGGCTTTGCCAGAGCACCGGCCCGTCGCTGTGCAAGCCGCAAGCGGCCAGTTGCTGCAAGATGATTTGATCTGCGCCTGGCACGCAGCGCGGCGTGTCCACGTCTTCAATGCGCAGCAGCCAGCGCCCGCCGTGCGCACGTGCGTCCAGCCAGCTGGCCAGCGCCGCCACCAGCGAGCCTGCGTGCAACAGCCCGGTGGGCGAGGGCGCAAAGCGGCCGACGTAAGAACTCACGACCCCGGTTTCAAACTACTTCAAACTACTTCAAACAATGGCCAGCGCCAGCTCCAGGCCCGACACAAAGCCGTCTTCCACGCGGTGGCCCAGGCACCAGTCGCCGCAGATGCCGATGCCGGCTTTGGCGTCCCACAAATGGCTCTGGCCCAGGGGCTCGGTGGTCTGCGCATAGCGCCAGCGGTGCACCTCGGCATACGGCGGTGTGGCGCGAATACCCGTGACTTCGGTGAAGGCCTTGAGCAGCTTGGCTTTGACGCGTTCGTTGTCGTCTTCGAGGTGCTTTTGCGACCACTCGGGGCTAGCTTGCACCGTCCAGCGTTCCATGGGTTCGCGACGCGGCTTGGACGACTCGCGGGCCAGCCATGAAATCCGGTGGTGCGTGCTTCGCGCCGCGTTCCACTGCGGGCCGATGTGGGCGAGGTTAGGTTGCACCGCCTGTGGAAAAGCCAGCATCAGCGTCCAGCAAGGCGCCACGCTCACGTGCTTGATCTGCGCCTGCAAGGCCTTGGCCTGCTGAGACGACAGCAGCAAGGCTTGCGCCTGCGGCGAAGGAACGGCCAGCACCACCGCGTCAAAGCCCGAGTGAACGCGGCTGGCAGCGCCTGCGCCTTCGGTGTGCAATTGCCAGCGCGCGGGCTGCAAGGTGTCTCGCTCAATGCGCGTGACCTGCGTGTCCAGCATCAGGCCGCCTGCGGCCTCAATCGGTTGGGCCCAGTGGCGTACCAGTCCGTTCATGCCCGGCGTGGCCACCCAATGCGCCTCCTTGGGCGGCAAGGACGCGGCCACCACGCGGCCAGCGGCGTCCAGGATGCGCACCGTGTTGGCGCTCCAGGGGCGCACCACGTCCTGGGCAGTGGCTAAGGCCTGCACAAAGCGTGCGTCACGCACGGTGAAGTACTGCGCGCCGTGGTCAAAGCCGCCAAACTCGGTGCGGCGGGTGGACATGCGGCCGCCCGCGCCCCGGCTCTTCTCAAACACCGTGACCTTGTGCCCCGCCTGCATCAAGGTGCGGGCGCAGGCCACGCCGGCGATGCCGGCGCCGATGACGGCAATATGCCGCGGCGCGCTGAGGCTCGGCTTGGCTGATGCCTTGCTAGAGGGCTTGCTGGATGGCGAGGCAGACTTGGCGGGGGTTTTGGGGGGCATGTGGTTTTCCGGTTGTCTCGAATCAGTGATCACACTCTACACGCTGGCAGCAGGCACCAAGCTGCGGGCATACACGCACGAACTGAAAATTCCGGTGCTGGCCGCCATCAAGGCGCATGGGCCCGCTCCAGTAGCGCAGCGCGCGTGGCTGTTTTTTCCAGCTGCGCCAGCCACCATTGCAGCGCGCGGCCTGGCCGCATGCCGGCATCCTGGCGCCACGCGTAACTGACCTTTGTCACACGCGCCGGGCGCTCGACTTGCCTGGCCACCAGCCGTCCTGAATCAATATACGGTTGGGCCATGTAGGCCGGCAAAAATCCGCCGCCCAGGCCGCGCAGTTGCGCCTCCAGCTTGGCTTGCATGCCCGGCACCGTGAACACGTCTTGCCCACCCATGAGACCAATCGTGACACCACTGCCGCGCGCAATGGAATCGGCCACGGCCACCGCACGGTGTTGGCGGATCAGCGCGTCGCTCACCGGCTCGGGCACTGCGGCCAGCGGGTGGTGCGGCGCCACCGCGTAAATGAATTGAATGCTGCCCAGTGGCTTGCTGTGCAACTCGGTCTGCATGCTTTGTGTGCTCGGCTCAATGGCCACGCCCAGCGCCAAGTCAGCTTGGCCAGAAGTGAGCGCGCCTAATGTTCCCGACAGCGCCTCTTCGCGCAGCTTCAACCGCGTCGGCGGATTGAGCGCATAAAGCGCCTCGCACAGCTCCATCACGGTGGTGCGCGAAATGATGCTGTCCACCGCCACCGTGAACTGCGGTTCCCAGCCGGTGGCCACGCGCTTGACGCGGTGCGCCACGGCGTCCAGCTCGGCCATGATGCGGCTGCCTTCGCGCAGCAATTCCTTGCCAGCTTCTGTCAGTCTGGCCTGGCGCGAGGAGCGGTCAAACAGCAGCACGTCCAGCGCGTCTTCAAGTTGGCGCACGCGGTAGGTCAGTGCGCTGGGCACCACGCCCAGCTCGCGCGCGGCACCCGCCATGCTGCCCTGGCGATGCACGGCGTCAATCAGGCTCAGCGCCTCGGGCGTGAGCGCGTGATGCATGGCGCTCATGCTTCTAGCGCCATGTCGGGCTCGCCGTAAAAATTGAAAGCCATGTCGGGCCGCCGGCCGCTGATGAGTTCTGCCAGCGCCTTGCCCGAGCCGGCGCCATGCGTCCAGCCCAAGGTGCCGTGCCCGGCATTGACCCACAAGCCGCGTACCGGGCTTTGGCCGATGTACGGAATATTGGTCGGCGTGGCGGGGCGCAGGCCGGTCCAGAAATGCGGCTCGCCGCCTTCGGGCTCAGTTCGCGTGTCGCATACGCCGGGCAGCACTTCTTCAACGCGGCGTGCCAGCAGCGCGCAGCGCGCGCGTGCCAGGGGCGAGGTGAGCGACAAGTCATAACCACCCAGCTCGATGGTGCCGGCCACGCGCAAAAAGCCGGGGTGCTCAGGTGAGGGGCCGTTCAGCCGCGTCATCGCGCATTTCACTTCGTCGTCAATGGTGCTCACAAAGGGTGCTGCTTCTGGTTTGAGCAGCTTGAAAGTCGCGCTGTAGCCCTTGCCTGGGTAGATGGGCAAGTTGACGCCTATGCGCCTGAGCAGTGGGGCGGTGTAAGAGCCGCAGGCCGCTACAAAAGCGTCGGCCTCCAAAGTTTGTTCCGCGCCAAAAGCACCCGCCCGCACCACGACAGACGCCAGCGCGCCGCCCTCGGTATGCAGCTGCTGCGCCTGATGGCCATAAAGAAATTGAGCGCCCTTGGCCGCGCAGCGCTGGGCCAGCGCCTGCGTGAACACACGGGCGTCACCACTTTCGTCACTGGCGGTGTAGGTGCCTCCCACGATGCGGTGGCCGAAGGACGCAAACGCAGGCTCGATGCGCAGCAACTCATCACGGCTGACCACGCGGCGCTGCACGCCGTACTTTTGCATCAGGGCGGCTGCGCCGGCAGCTGCGTCCAGTGAGGCCTGGTCGGTGAAGTAATGCGCAATGCCGCGCTCCAGGCGGCTGAATTCGATACCTGTGGCGGCCACCACGTCTTTTAAAGTGGCGTGGCTGTAGGCGCCCAGCGCCACGATCTGCTGCACATTGCGCTCAAAGGCGCGGTCGTTGCACTGCATTAAAAACGCCAGCAGCCAGCGCCACTGGGCCGGGTCCATCTGCGGGCGGATCAAGAGCGGTGCTTCTTGGCTGAACATCCATTTCAGCGCCTTGAGCGGCGCGCCGCTGTGCGCCCAGGGCTCGCAATAACTCACCGAGATTTGCGCTGCGTTGGCAAAGCTGGTTTCCATGGCGGCATCGGGCTGCCGGTCTACCACCACCACGGTGTGGCCGCGCTCCAGCAAGTGCCAAGCGGTGCTGACGCCAATGATGCCGGCCCCTAAAACGACGACGTGCATGCAGTCTCCCCATTTTTATTGTTCGAATTATTTGAACTATGCCATCAAAACCGTGCAATCTCCAAAGCGGCTTGGCTGCCTAAAGTAGAGCCCTTGTTTCAGTTCTTTCATGGCTTCAAGGATTCTCCATGCTCACCCTTCGCCCTTCTGCCGAGCGCGGCTATGCCGACCACGGTTGGCTCAAGTCCTTTCATTCTTTCTCGTTTGCCGGCTACTTTGACCCGGCCCACATGGGCTTTGGCAATTTGCGCGTCATCAACGAAGACCGCATCGCCCCCGGCACCGGCTTTGGCACGCACGGCCACCGCGACATGGAAATCATCAGCTACGTCATGTCCGGCGCCATCGGCCACAAAGACAGCATTGGCAATGGCGCGTCCATTCCCCCGGGCGACGTGCAGCGCATGAGCGCGGGCAGCGGCATCATGCACAGCGAGTTCAACCACGCCAGCGACGCGCAAACGCACTTTTTGCAGATCTGGATCGAGCCCAATGTGCGCGGCATCGCGCCGGGTTACGAGCAGAAGAGCTTTCTGGATGCCGAAAAACGCGGCAAGCTCAGGCTGGTGGCTTCGCCCGACGGCGCTGACGGCTCTGTGACGATTCATGCCGACGCACGCTTGCACGCGGGCTTGCTGGACGGCGCTGAAGAAGTCAACATGCCGCTGGACCCGGCCCGCAAGTTTTATGTCCACTTGGTGCGCGGCGCCTTGCAGGTCAATGGCCAAGCGCTCAAAGCCGGCGACGCGGCTAAGCTGGAGGCCGAAAGCCGCTTGCACCTGAATGGCGGGCAAGACGCAGAAGTTCTGGTTTTTGATCTGGAGGCATGAAGATGGCGCGCATTGTTGTGGTTTTTCATTCGGGCTACGGCCACACCCAGCGCATGGCGCAAGCCGTGGCAGACGGCGCTGGCGCCGAGCTGATCGCCATTGACGCTGACGGCGAACTGCCGGCCGGCGGCTGGGAGGCCCTGAATGGTGCCGACGCCATCATCCTGGGCGCGCCAACCTACATGGGCACGGTCAGCTGGCAGTTCAAAAAATTTGCTGATGCCTCGTCCAAGCCCTGGTACACGCAGGCCTGGCGCGACAAACTTTTTGCCGGCTTTACCAACAGCGGCGCCATGAACGGTGACAAGCAGTCCACCTTGACCTACATGTGGACGCTGGCCATGCAGCACAGTGGCATCTGGGTCAGCCAGGGCTTGATGCCCAGCAGCACCAAGGCCGCGCAGCGTAACGACATCAACTACCTGGGCTCCTACAGCGGAGCCGTGGCGCAATCGCCCGTGGATGCAGGTGCCAGCGAGATGTTGCCGGGTGACCTGAACACCGCACGCGCTTTTGGCGAGCGGGTGGCGGCGGTGGCTGAGCGCTTCGCGCCGGGTTGATCTGAACAGGCTGCGAGCAGCGCGGCGATAAGATTCGCCACATGCGCATCTTTACCCTGCTCCCCTGGCAAGACTGGCTCGCCATCCTCTGGTTTTTTTCAGCCTGGATGGCTTACGCCTGGTTCGCCCGCAACGAAGGCCTCAAACGCCCGTCCATCCTGCGCGCCACCAACCGCTACCGCCACTTCTGGATGCTGGAAGCCACCTCACGCGACCCTCGTGTGCTGGACGGCATCATCACGCAGAACCTGTCGAGCACGCCGGCGTTCTTCTCGTCGACCACCATCATCATCATCGGCGGCTTGTTCGCCTTGCTCGGCACCACCGACCGGGCCAGTGAGTTGGTCAAGGAAATCCCGTTTGCGGTGCAGACCTCGGTGCTGATTTTTGACTTGAAGGTGCTGCTGATGATCGGCATCTTTGTGTTCGCGTTCTTCCGCTTCAGCTGGTCCATGCGGCAGTACACCTTTGCGGCGTTGCTCATTGGCTCGCTGCCCGACCCCAAGGACTTTGCGAGCGGCAAGTTCGACCGTGAAGCCTTCGCCACCCGCGCCAGCCGCATGGTCGGCGTAGCCGCAGAAACCTTCAACGACGGTCTGCGCGGCTACTACATGAGCTTTGCGCTCATGGCCTGGTTCTTCTCAACGATTGCTTTCGTCATCGCCACAGCCATCGTGGTGCTGATCTTGTACAACCGCGAATTCCACTCTGAAGTGCTGGAAGTGCTGCGTTAAAACGGCCCGGACCACTCCGGACTACCCGCTCCCGAATCAACCAGAAAAAGCAGAGCCGAAGACGCTGCGGGGCCTGTCGGTGGCAGCCGATTTGCGGTACCCGCCATGAGGCAGCCGCCGACAGGCCCCGCAGCGACGCACGAACTTCAATTAGCCTTCAAGAGGCCTTCACGTGACCTTCAAACGCCCGTCAAGCATCCCGAGCCAAGCGCAAACCACTGAACTGCCACTGCGCCTCAGGCGGGAAAAAATTCCGATAAGAAGCCCGCAAGGACCCCGCAGGTGTCGCGCAAGACCCGCCTCGCAACACGTACTGCTGGCACATGAATTTCCCGTTGTACTCACCGACCAGCCCCTCCCAGGCGCGAAAACCCGGGTAAGCGCTGTAGCTTGAAGACGTCCACTCCCACGCGTCACCCCAGCATTGCGCCACGTGCCCCATGTGTCCGTCGGCCCGCTCCTGCAGCGGCAGTGGATGAAAAGCCGCCGTCTCCAGCAAATTGCCCTTGATCACCAACGTCGTCGCCGCCCGCTGACGCGCCGCCCATTCCCACTCCTGCTCCGTCGGTAAACGCGCCCCGGCCCAGCGCGCATAAGCGTCCGCCTCGAAATAACTCAGGTGACACACCGGCGTGTTCGCATCCACCGCCACATCGCCTTGCAGCGTGAAATTCCGGTATCTGCCGCCTTCGCGCCGCCAGTACAGCGGCATCCCGGCACTTCCTGCACCCGCGCGCTGCAGCCAGTCCCAGCCCAAAGACAGCCACAGCTCTGGCCGCGTGTAGCCGCCATCGTCCATGAAAGCCATCCATTCGCCGTTGCTCACCAGCCGGTCGGCCAGTGCAAAAGGCGCGATGTACACGCGGTGGCGCGGCGTTTCGTTGTCAAAGGCAAAGTCGCCGTCCAGCCGAGCGGCATGGCCGTGTTCGACCAAGCCAGGCGCATGCGCCGCCCAGCCCAGCGGCTGCGGGCTGATGCCGGCCAGCGGCCAGCGCTGCGCGTAAGCTGGATGGGCAGGGTTCATCGACAGCGCATGCTTGATGTCCGTCAGCACCAACTCCTGATGCTGCTGCTCATGCTGCAAGCCCAGCGCCAGCAGGCTGGCCAGCGCGTGCTGCTCAGCATCCGGCAAGTCAGGTGGCGCGGCCAGCAAGGCCTGCATGCGCTGGTCCACCTGCTGCCGGTAGGCCAGCACATCAGCCAGGCTCGGCCGGCTGATGAGGCCGCGCTGGTGCCGCGGATGCTTGTCCCCGATGGCGTTGTAGTAACTGTTGAACAGCACCCTGAAGCGGGGATCGCAAGGCACAAAGCCGGGCTCGAAACGCTCGAGCAAAAAGGTTTCAAAAAACCAGGTCACATGGGCCAGGTGCCACTTGGTCGGGCTGGCGTCGGGCATGGACTGCAACTGGCAGTCTTCCGCGCTCAGGGGCGCGGCCAGCGCCTGGGTCTGCGCGCGCACGCGCTGGTAGTCGATGCGAAGAGATTCAAGCCGCTCAGCATCGAAAGACATGCCGGCGTCCGTGCTCAAGGGCGTACCCATGGGTTTGCTGTGCTGAGTCATCCGGGCATCATGCCGCAGTGCCAAGCTGGTTTTGCAGGACAGCGCCTTTAAATGGGGGCCGTGCAGCGTCCTAGCGGGTCTGAATGGGCTTGAATTGAATGCTTTGGATTGCTCTGGCACCGCTGAGCCTGCGCCCTAAAATGAGCGGCTATGTTTGTCCACCTGCGCCTGCACACTGAGTTTTCCGTCGTTGACGGCACCAACCGAATCGACGAGGTCGTGGCCGCAGCGGCCAAAGACCGCCAGGTGGCGCTGGCCATCACCGACCTGTCCAACCTGTTTGGCGCGGTCAAGTTCTACAAGCAGGCACGCGGCAAGGGCGTCAAACCGCTCATTGGTGCTGATGTGTGGGTGGAAGTGCCGGGCAAAGACGCCAGTGCGCCGCCCGCCCGGCTGCTGCTGCTGGTGCAAAACCAGCAGGGCTACCTCAATTTGTCCGAGCTGATCACGCGCGGCTGGACGCGCAATGTGCAGCGCGACCAGGCTGTGATCAAGCTCGAATGGCTGCAAGAACTGGGCGAGGGTTTGATTGCGCTGTCAGGCGCGCAGACGGGCGCTGTGGGTCAGGCGCTGCTGCAGGGCGACCAGGCCCGCGCAGCTGAAAGTGCTTTGCATTTCGCCGGGCTGTTCCCGCATCGCTTTTATCTGGAGCTGCAACGCGCCGAGCGCACTGACGACGAGCGGCATGTGGTGGCGGCGGTGCAACTGGCCGCCCGGCTCAAGTTGCCGGTGGTGGCCACGCACCCGGTGCAGTTCCAGACTTACGACGACTACGAGGCGCATGAGGCGCGCGTGTGTATTTCTGAAGGCGAAATACTGGGCAATGCCCGGCGGGTGCGCAAGTTCACCCGCGAGCAGTACTTCAAGTCGCAAGCGCAAATGGAGGCGCTCTTTGCCGATGTGCCTTCGGCCCTGGCGAACTCGGTCGAGATTGCCAAGCGTTGCAATTTGACGCTGGAACTCGGCAAGCCCCAGTTGCCTGACTACCCGACACCCGAGGTGGACGGCGTGCGTATGCCGATTGATGCGTACTTTCGCCATGCCTCGCATGAAGGTTTGAACGAGCGCCTGCTGCACCTCTACCCCGACGCCAAGCTGCGCGAAGAAAAACGGCCCGAGTACGTCGCGCGCCTGGACTTCGAGATCCAGGTGATCTTGAACATGGGTTTCCCAGGTTACTTTTTGATCGTGGGCGACTTTATCAACTGGGCCAAGAACAACGGTTGCCCGGTGGGGCCGGGCCGGGGTTCAGGCGCTGGCTCCTTGGTGGCGTATTCGCTGCGCATCACGGACCTGGACCCGCTGCAATACAACCTGCTGTTTGAGCGCTTCCTCAATCCGGAGCGGGTGTCCATGCCCGACTTCGATATTGACTTTTGCCAGAGCAACCGCGACCGCGTGATTGACTATGTGAAAGACAAGTACGGCAAAGAGGCGGTCAGCCAGATCGTGACCTTTGGCACCATGGCTGCGCGCGCGGCCATTCGCGACGTAGGCCGCGTGCTGGACTTTCCGTATGGCTTTTGCGACGGCATTTCCAAGCTCATCCCCAACAAGCCGGGGCAGGCCGTGTCGCTGCAAGTGCCGCCTTTAGAAAAAGACAAGGGCGACAAGCTGGTGTATGCGCTGGAAGCCGAGCCCATCCTGGCCGAGCGCGAAGCCAAAGAAGAAGACGTGCGCACCCTGCTTGAGTTGGCGCGCAAGCTCGAAGGCCTGACCCGCAACGTCGGCATGCACGCCGGCGGTGTGTTGATCGCGCCGGGCAAGCTGACGGATTTTTGCCCGCTGTACCAGCAGCCCGGCAGTGATTCAGCCGTGAGCCAGTACGACAAGAACGACGTGGAGGCCATTGGCTTGGTGAAGTTCGACTTCTTGGGCCTGGCGACGCTGACGATTTTGGAAATTGCGCGCGAGTTCATCATGAAGAGGCACGCGGGCCAGGAAGGCTTTGCCTTTGAAAATCTGCCGCTGGACGACGCCAAGGTTTACCGTCTGTTTTCAGACGGCAAGACCGAAGCCGTGTTCCAGTTTGAAAGCTCGGGCATGCAGCGCATGCTCAAAGACGCGCGGCCAACCCGGCTTGAAGACTTGATTGCGCTGAACGCGCTGTACCGCCCAGGGCCGATGGACCTGATCCCGACCTTTTTGGCGCGCAAGCAGGGCCGCGAAGTGGTGGAGTACCCGCACCCGCTGGTGGCCGACATGCTGAGCGAGACCTACGGCATCATGGTTTACCAAGAGCAGGTGATGCAGACCGCGCAGATCCTGGGCGGCTACACGTTGGGCGGCGCCGACATGCTGCGCCGGGCCATGGGTAAAAAAGATGCCGACGAGATGGCCAAGCACCGGCAGATCTTCAGAGACGGCGCAGCCAAAAACAACATCGACGAGGCCAAGGCCGACGAGATTTTTGACTTGATGGAGAAGTTTGCAGGCTACGGCTTTAACAAGTCGCACGCCGCTGCTTACTCCTTGCTGGCGTACCACACAGCCTGGCTCAAGGTGCATTACACGGCCGAGTTCTTCTGCGCCAACATGACGGTGGAGATGGACGACACCGACAAGCTCAAGGTCTTGTTTGGCGACGCAGTGAAGATGGGCCTGAGCTTCGAGTCGCCCGACGTGAACCGCGGCAACTACCGTTTTGAGCCGATCACGGACAAGAGCATTCGCTACGGCCTGGGCGCTGTCAAAGGCACGGGCCAGCAGGCGATCGCGGCCATCGTCGCCGCGCGAGAAGAGGGCGGACCTTTCACTTCGCTGTTTGACTTTTGCGTGCGCGTGGACCGCCAGCGTTTGAACAAGCGCACGGTGGAAGCACTCATCAAGGCCGGCGCCTTTGACAACCTGCACTTGAACCGCGCGGAGTTGCTGGCATCAGTAGACCGAGCCTTTGAGTTTGCGGCGGCCACCGAGGCCAATGCCAACCAAGGCGGCTTGTTTGACATGGGCGATTCGCACGCTGCCAGCACGCAAGAGCCGCCGCTGGTGGCCGCCATGCCCTGGGGCGTGAAGACGCGCCTGACGCACGAAAAAACCGCGATTGGTTTTTACCTCTCGGGCCACTTGTTTGACGAAGTCGAAGCCGAAGTACGCCAGTTCGCCAAGCGCAAGGTCGAAGATTTGATCGACTCGCGCGATCAGCAATTGATTGCCGCCATCGTGACGGACTTGCGCGTGATCAATGGCCAGCGCGGCAAGCTGGCGCTGTTCAAGCTCGACGACAAGACGGCGGCGATTGAAGCCACGGCCGACGAAGGCGTGCTCAACGCCAACCGCAACACACTCAAAGACGATGAGCTGGTGGTGGTGCAAGGTGTCTTGCAGCCCGACCGTTTTGCTGGCGGCTTCAGGCTCAAGGTCACGCAGGTGTGGGACCTGGAAGCTGCGCGCTGCCGCTTTGGCAAGTACCTGCGCGTGGCCGTCAATGGCACGGCGCCCGACGTGGCGCGCATGGTGCGCGACTTTCCCGCGCGGCGTGAGAGCACGGAGCAGGGTGATGTGGTCAAAGGTTTGCCGGTGCGGCTTGCCCTGCACCGTGACAGCGTCACCGCCGAGTTGCAACTCGGCGAAGCGGCCAAGTTTTACCCCAGCGATGCGGCCCTGGCCAGCTGGATGGCGCAGGCCGACCGCGGCCAGGCCAAAGTGATTTACGAGTAAACGCGATTTTTCCCCAAGGACTTTCATGACGACTTTCAACATCAACGGTACCGCGACGCAAGTTGACGCTGACCCAAGCACGCCGCTTTTGTGGGCTTTGCGTGACACGCTGGGCATGTCGGGCACCAAGTTCGGTTGCGGTGCTGCGCTGTGCGGCGCCTGCACCGTGCACGTGGACGGTGTGGCCACACGCTCTTGCGTCACGCCGCTGTCGGCCGTGGTCGGCAAGAAGATCACCACCATCGAAGCCGTGGGCAGCGACAAGGTCGGCCAAGCGGTGCAAAACGCCTGGGTCGCGCATGACGTGGCGCAGTGCGGTTATTGCCAGAGCGGCCAGGTGATGAGCGCCACCGCCTTGCTCAAGACCGTCAAGAAGCCTAGCGATGCGCAGATTGACGCGGCCATGGCCGGGAACATTTGCCGCTGCGGCACCTATGCGCGCGTGCGCAGCGCCATTCACGCGGCTGCGGCCACCCTGGCTTGAAGCCGCAAGGAACCCCATGAACTTCGACACTTCTGCCTCTCAGCTCCCCGACTTTTTGCCGCGCGGTCTTGCTGACCGCCTCGCGCGCGCCAACGAGACTGAAGGCCTCGCTGACATGGCTGGCGCTGGCTTGCCACGCCGCAGCTTTTTGAAGATGAGCGTGGCCTCGGGCTTTGCCCTGGGTGCTTATCCGCTGCTGGCCTCTGCACAGTCGGCTGCGCCCGCAACTGCGCCAGCCGGCCTCAAGCCCTTCCAGCAACCCGCCGCTTTTGTGCGCATTGACAAGGACGGCACCGTCACTGTGACGGTTAACCGCCTCGAGTTTGGCCAAGGCGTGCTGACCGCCTTGCCGATGATCCTGGCTGAAGAGCTGGACGCTGACTGGGCCTTGGTGCGCGGCGTGCACGGCGATGCTGATCCGGCCTACGTCGACCCGGCCTTCGGCATGCACCTGACGGGCGGCTCTGGCGCTATCAAGCATTCTTTTACGCAGTACCGCGAACTGGGCGCCCGCGCCCGCAGCATGTTGCTGGCCGCAGCGGCCACGCAGTGGGGCGTTGACGCGAGCAGCCTGCGCACAGCCAAAGGCCAGGTCATGGGTCCCGCCGGCAAGACGCTCGGCTACGGCGCGCTGGCTGAAGCTGCCATGCAAATGCCGGTGCCCGCACAGGTCACGCTCAAGGACGCCAAGGACTTTCAGATCATCGGCAAAGCCACGCCGCGCCTGGACGCGCGGGCCAAGTCCAGCGGTGCGCAAAGTTTTGGCGTGGACGTGAAGCTGCCTGGCATGCTGACGGTCGTGGTGCTGCACCCGCCAGTGTTTGGTGCGCGCTTGCAAAGCCTGGACGACAGCGCGGCCAAGGCCGTCAAAGGCGTCAAGGCCGTGTTTCGCATGCCTACAGACCGCGGCGGTGAAGGCGTTGCCGTGGTGGCCGAAGGCTACTGGGCGGCCAAGCTGGGTCGCGACGCCTTGAAGCCGCAGTGGGACACCTCCGGCGTCGAAAAAGTGGACAGCGCCAGGCAACTGGCCAGCTACCAGACGCTGGCCAAGCAGACCGGGCTGGTGCGCTTCAAGGCGGACGTGGCACCGCTGGCCACTGCGCCGCACAAGATCCAGGCGGAGTTTAGTTTTCCTTACCTGGCGCACGCGCCCATGGAGCCCTTGAACTGCACGGTGCAACTGCAAGGCGAGGGCGCCGAGACGCAAGCTACGCTGTGGCTGGGCACGCAGATGCCAGGGCTGGACGCCATGGCTGCAGCCAAGGTGCTGGGGCTGGCGGCAGACAAAGTGAAGATCAAAGTACAGATGGCTGGCGGTGGCTTTGGCCGCCGCGCCGTGCCCACAGCCGACTATGTGGCCGAGGCCTGCACCGTCGCCAAGACAGCACGCACCGCCGGCCTGACGGCCCCCGTGCGCGTGATGTGGAGCCGCGAGGACGACATCAAGGGCGGCTACTACCGGCCCATGCATGTGCACCGCGCCGACATCGGCTTTGACGCGCAAGGCAAGGTGCTGGCCTGGGACCATGTGGTAGTCGGGCAGTCCATCGGGCAGGGCACGCCGTTTGAAGGTTTCCTGATCAAGGACGGCATCGACAGCACCACACTCGAAGGCATGCGCGACCCCTACGACGTGCCGATGCGCTTGTCGGTGCATCACCCCAAGGTGAATGTGCCGGTGCTGTGGTGGCGCAGCGTGGGCTCCACGCACACCGCCTTCGTCATGGAAACGCTGATCGACGAAATTGCCCGCACCACCCAGCAAGACCCGGTGGCTTACCGCCTCAAACTGATGGGCGACAAGCACCCGCGCCACAAGGCCGCGCTGATGCTGGCGGTGGAAAAGTCGGGCTACGGCAAGCGCAAGTTGCCTCCTGGCCAAGCCTGGGGCGTGGCAGTGCATGAGTCTTTTGACACCGTGGTGGCTTACGTGGCCGAAGCCTCTGTGAACAAGGGTGTGCCCAAGCTGCATGCGGTCACGGCTGGCGTGCATTGCAATTTGGCCGTCAACCCGAAAAGCATTGAAGCGCAGGTGCAGGGCGCCGCGCTCATGGGCCTGGGCACTTGCTTGCCGGGTGCAGCCATCACCTTCAAAGACGGCGTGGTGGAGCAGAGCAATTTTGGTGACTATGTGGTGGCGCGCGTGACGGACATGCCGCGCATGGCGGTGCACATCGTGCCCAGCGCCGATGCGCCCACCGGCATGGGCGAGCCGGGCTTGCCGCCGCTGGCACCGGCCTTTGCCAACGCCGTGGCTCGCTTGACGGGCAAGTCGCTGCGGGCGCTTCCGTTCAAGCTGGCTTGAGGGTCAGCCCGCCTGCAAACCAAGCTGCAAGTGACTGACTGCTTTAGAAAAGGCGGTCAGTCAAAAGTCGCTCAGTCAAAAGGCGGTCAGTCGCGCGGGCGAAACGAGATGATGAGCGGCGTGGGCACGCGGCCGTCCACATCGCGCGGCATCACTTCGGTGCGAATGATGGCTTTGATCACCGCGTCATCCCAGGCCTTGTTGCCGCTGGACTTGATCAGCCGCTGGCTGATGATGGTGCCGTCCAGTGCGGCGCGTACTTCAACCTCAGCCACGGGGTTGCCGTCGATCTGTTCTGTGAAGATCACGTTGGGCTTGATGCGGGCGCGCACGCGGCCTGCGTAACTGTCTGAGGGTCCGCTGGCTTGGGCTGCCGTGCCCTTGGCGTCAGGTGCGCCGGTGCCGCCGGCCATGCCCATCATCCGGGCGATGTTTTGCTGGCGCAGCTTTTCGGCGGCGGCCTGGTCCTTGGCCTGCTGCTTGGCGTCGGCGGCTTTAGCGTCTTTGCTGGCCTTGGCTTGGGCTGCCGCTTCCAGGGCCTTGCGCGCTTTGTCTTTTTCTGCTTTTTCCGTGGCCGCCAGAGCCAAGGCTTTGGCCTTGAGCTTTTCGGCCTTTACCTTGTCCGCCAGCTCTGCCTTTTTCACAGCCTCGGCCTGCAGGCGTTTTCGCTGGCGCTCTTTCTGCAGCGCGATCTCGGCCTCCGCTTCGGCTTCAGCCTGGGCCGCGGCGGCGGCCTGCGCCGCTGGGGATGGCGTAGGAGGCGCAGGAGGCGGTGGAGGCTCTGTAGCCGCAGGGGAGGGCGTGGGCGAAGGAGAGGGTTCAGCCAAAGGTGGCGCAGCCTCCTGCGGTGTTGCCGACCACAGCTCAGCTGAAAAACTGGTGTCTGGGTTTTGGCTCTTCCAGCTCACGCCCCAGGTGAGCGCTGCTGCCAGCAGCAGGTGCACCAGCAGCGCCAGTGCGTAGGCGCGCAACACGCCCGGGTCAGCGGGAGGGAGCAGGTCTTCGCGTTCGGGAGCGCCGGACATGTTGAAATTAAAAGCGATTCAGGCTGGTCAGGCTTTATTTGCCAGTCTGCACCGACAAGCCCACGCGCGCCACACCAGCGCGCTGCAAGGCGTCCATCACGTTGACCACGGTTTCGTACTTGATGGACTTGTCCGCACTGATGACTACCGGCATCACCTGCTGACCGGCAGGCACGGCCGGCTGCAGGCGCTTGACGGCATTGCCGATGTCGCTGAGCTTGGCGGTACTCGCCTTTTCGCCGTTGGGCTTGATTTGCAGGGCGCCCTGGGCGTCAATCAGGATCTCGATTTTTTGCGGCGACTGCGCGGGCGCGCTGCCCACGCGTGGCAGCGCAATCATGCTCGGCGTGATCAGCGGCGCCGTCACCATGAAAATGATGAGCAGCACCAGCATCACGTCGATGAAGGGCACCATATTGATTTCACTGATGGTGCGGCGTCCACGGCCTCGGGATTGAACGGCTGGCATGTGAGGTAGACCTGGTTAGCGGCAAACAGTTCGCAAGGGTGCGCTTGTTCAGTGACCTGTGGCCGACTGCGCGCCCAGGTTGCGCTGCAAGATGTTGGAGAACTCTTCAATGAAAGTCTCCAGCCGGTTGGCCACACGGTCGATGTCGTGCGCAAATCGGTTGTAGGCCACGACCGCCGGAATGGCAGCAAAAAGTGCAATGGCCGTGGCCACCAGCGCTTCGGCAATGCCGGGCGCCACGGTGGACAGCGTCACTTGCTCCAGCGCGGCCAGGCCGGTGAAGGCGTGCATGATGCCCCAGACCGTGCCAAACAAACCAATGTAGGGCGAGACCGAGCCGACGGTGGCGAGAAACGACAGATGCGTTTCCACGCCGTCCAGCTCGCGCTGGTAGCTGGCGCGCATGGCGCGGCGCGCACCGTCGAGCAAGGCGCCAGGGTCAGCCACGCGGCGCTCACGCAGTTTTTGGTACTCACGCATGCCGCTGGCAAAGATGCGTTCCATCGGCCCGGTGTTGCGCGCGTTTTGCGTGGCAGCGGCAAACAGCTCGTTCAAGCTGGTGCCCGACCAGAAGTCGCGGTCGAAGGCTTCGTTGAGCACCGCCACGCGGCGCAAGGCCACGACCTTCTGAAAAATGGCGGCCCAGCTGGTGATCGAGATCACCACCAGCAGCGCCACGACAGCCTGCACCACCCAGCTGGCGTGCATCAACAAGGAAACGATCGAAAGGTCTTGGTTCATGGTCGGCTTTCCAGGCGGTCTAGCAAATCAGAAGGAATGCGGGCGGGCTTGAGGCTGCTGGCGTTCACCCACGCAATGCGGATGCTCGCCTCGCACAGCAAGGCGGGCGTAGCGCCTCCACCTTGCGGCTCGGATTTCAAAAAAGCTTGCTGGCTCAGGCTCAGACCAGCGCGGCCGACGTGCGTGAGCTTGGCAGTCACCAGCAGTTCATCGTCCAGGCGTGCGGGCTGTAGATGGCGCGTCTCGGTGTTGGTCACGACAAACATGCCGCCGGTGTCATCGCGCAGCTTTTGCTGGCCAATGCCGAGTGAGCGCAGCCATTCGGTGCGCGCGCGCTCGAAGTACTTGAGGTAGTTGGCATAAAACACAATGCCGCCAGCGTCCGTGTCTTCCCAGTACACGCGCAGCGGCCACGTGAAGACGGCAGGCTCAGCCAATCAAACGCTCCAGCCGGTGCGCGGCTTCTTGCAAATGCGCCATGGAGCTCGCCGTTGAAAAGCGAATGAAGCGCTCGGGCGCTGCCGTGCCAAAGTCGCGGCCCGGCGTCACGGCCAGGTGCGCACGCTCGATTAGCTCAAACGCAAAGTCCCAGCTGCCACCCGTTCCATCATTGCGCAGCGGCGCCACGCCCAGGCGGCGTGCCGCCTCAGTGCAGTCGGCATAGGCGTAAAACGCGCCGTCGGGCATCACCGGCACCTGCAAACCCAGGCGGTTCAGCTCAGGGATGAAGTAGTCGCGCCGCGCCTTGAAGGCCGAGCGGCGGCGCTCGTATTCAGCAATGCTGTCTTTTTCAAAGCAGGCCAGCGCGGCGTGTTGCGCAATCGTGCTCGGGCAGATGAAAAGATGCTGCGCCATGCGCTCAATGACAGGCGCCAGCGCCTCGGGCACCACCAGCCAACCCAGCCGCCAGCCGGTCATGTTGAAATACTTGGAAAAGCTGTTGATGCTGATCACGCTCTGGCTCAAGTCCCCCGGCATGGCCAGCGCGCTTTGGCCAAAGGCCTCGTCGTAGCTCAGGCCCAGATAGATCTCGTCAAGCAGCGTGATACCGCCGCGGCTGTGCACCACGCTGTGCAGGCGCTGCAATTCGTCAGGCGCAATCGAGGTGCCGGTGGGGTTGGACGGCGAGGCCAGCAAGACGCCGCGCGTTTGCGGACCCCAGGCGGCTTCCACTTTCGCGGCCGTCAACTGAAAGCGTTCTGCGGCTGTGGTCGGGATCAATCGCGCATGGCCTTCAGCTGCGCCCACAAAGTGGCGGTTGCAGGGGTAGCTCGGGTCCGGCATCAAGATCTCGTCGCCGGCCTCAATGAGCGCCAGGCAAGCCAGGTGCAGCGCGGCCGATGCGCCCGCCGTGACCACGATGCGGCTGGGCGACACGTCAGCGCCAAAGCGCTCGGCATACCACTGGCTGATTTTTTCGCGCAGGGCGGGCAGGCCGGTGGCCTGGGTGTACTGCGTGTGGCCTTGCGAGATGGCGCGGGCGGCGGCTTCTTGCACCAAGGGCGGCGCGCCAAAGTCAGGCTCGCCGATGTTCAAAAAGATCATGGGCTGGCTGCTGCCGGCCACTTGCTGGGCCTTGACTTGGGCGGCCTTGGCCACCTCCATCACATAAAAAGGCTCGATGCGCTCGGCGCGTTGGGCGATCCGCATGGCAGCGTATGAACCTTTCAGCGGGCTTTGTCGTGCGCGACTTCAGCCGCGCGCAACTGCGGCGCCAGCTGGTTCAGCACACCGTTGACCCACTTGTGGCCGTCGGTGCCGCCAAAGCCTTTGGCCAGCTCGATGCACTCGTTGATGATGACGCGCCAAGGCACGTCCAGGCAGTGCTGAAACTCATAGGCGCCAATCCACAAAATCGCGTGCTCGACGGGCGAGATCTCGTTGATCTTGCGGTCCAGCAGCGGCGTGATCATTGCGTCCAGTGCGGCTGCGCCTTCGGTGCAACCTTGCAGCAGGGCGTCGTAATGCGCGGAGTCGGCTTTGTGAAAGCCGACCAGGTCGCGGGTGAAGGCGTCGATAGCGGCGGGGTCATTGCCGCTCACCAAAAATTGGTAGAGCGCTTGCAAGGCAAATTCACGGGCGCGGGTGCGCGCTGACTTGTCCGCGGCTTTTTTGACGCCCGTATCAGTCAGGCCGGTGCGGCTCTGGGGGGGTCTTTTAGGCACTTTGGGGGCGGTGGTCATGAGGTCGGTCTAAGGAGGGGTTCAGGAAAGATCGTCAAGCAGGTTCGCCATCTCGACGGCGACGCGTGCGGCATCGCGGCCTTTTTCGTCTTGGCGGGCCTGGGCTTGGGCGACGTTTTCGGTGGTCAGAATAGCGTTGGCAATCGGCAATTGGTAGTCGAGCGCCAGGCGCGTGACGGCCGAGCCGCTCTCGTTGGCCACGAGCTCAAAATGGTAGGTCTCGCCGCGAATGATGCAGCCCAAGGCGATCAACGCGTCGTACTGCTCGCTCTCGGCCAAGGCTTGCAAAGCCACCGGCACTTCCAGCGCGCCAGGCACACGCACGTGCTGAATGTTGTCGGCATCAACGCCGAGCAGGCGCAACTCGTCAAGGCAGGCGGCGGCCAATGCGTTGGTGATGCTTTCGTTAAAGCGCGCCTGCACGATGCCGATGGACAGCTTGCTGCCGTCGAGCCGGTCGGCCTGGCCTTGGCCTTTTTCTGCGTCAAACATGGCTGGCTCCTTCGGTCTTGCTGATGTAGCCCGTGATCTCCAGGCCGTAGCCGGCCATGCTGGGCATGCGGCGTGGGTTGCCCATCAGCTTCATTTTGTGCACGCCGCATTCGCGCAAGATTTGCGCGCCAATGCCGTAGGTGCGCAAGTCCATGCGGCCGCGTTCGGGCGCCTGGCTGGCCTTGGCCGTGCCTTCAAACTGCGCCAGCAATTGTTCGCCGCTCTCACCACAGTTCAGCAGCACCACCACGCCTTTGCCGGCAGCGGCAATGTGCGCCAGGCTCTGGTCCAGGCTCCATGAGTGCATGGGGCGACCCACTTCAAGCGCGTCCAGCACCGACAGCGGCTCATGCACGCGGGCGGCCACCACTTCGTCGGCCTGCCATTGGCCTTTGACCAGCGCCAGGTGCACGCCTTGGCTGGGCTTGTCTTTGAAGGCATGCGCCGTGAACTCGCCAAAGGCGGTTTGCAGGGTTCGCTTGCCAATCACTTCCACCAGCGACTCGTTGCGGCTGCGGTGCTCGATCAAATCGGCAATCGTGCCGATCTTCAAGCCGTGCTCGGCGGCAAACACCAAGAGGTCAGGCAGTCGCGCCATCTCGCCGTCGTCTTTCATGATCTCGCAGATCACGGCAGCCGGCGAACAGCCCGCCATGCCCGCCAGGTCGCAACCGGCTTCGGTGTGGCCGGCGCGCATGAGCACGCCGCCGTCGACTGCTTGCAGCGGGAAGATATGGCCGGGCTGCACAAGGTCATTGACCTTGGCATTGCGCGCCACGGCCGCTTGCACGGTGCGGGCGCGGTCAGCGGCTGAGATGCCAGTGGTCACGCCTTCAGCGGCTTCGATAGAGACCGTGAAAGCAGTCGAATGCTTGGTGCCGTTGCGCGTGGCCATGGGCGGCAGTTGCAGCAGCTCGCAGCGCTGGCGCGTGAGCGTCAGGCAAATGAGGCCGCGGCCAAAGCGGGCCATGAAGTTGATGGCTTCGGGCGTGACGTGGTCAGCGGCCAGCACCAGGTCGCCTTCGTTTTCGCGGTCTTCTTCGTCAATCAAGATGACGATGCGGCCAGCGGCCATGTCGGCCACGATGTCTTCCACAGGGGAAATTGCAACGGTCATTTTTCAGGGCTTTCTGGTGTCCTGGAGCATGCGCTCCACGTAGCGGGCGATCAAATCAATTTCGAGGTTGACCGTTGAATGGGCTTTGAGGTTTCCCAGCGCCGTGTTTTCAACGGTGTGGGGGATGAGGTTGATGCTGATTTCGCAACTGCCGTCGGCAAGATCCTTGACCTGGTTCACGGTCAGGCTCACGCCGTTGACGGTGATCGAGCCTTTGTAGGCCAGGTACTTGCTGATGCCGGCCGGCGCCTTGATGCGCAACTCCCAGCTTTCGCCGACTTGCGCAAAGTGCGTCACTTGCCCGATGCCGTCCACATGGCCGGACACGATGTGCCCGCCCAGGCGGTCGTTCGCGCGCAAGGCTTTTTCCAAATTGATGGGGCCGAGCTCGGCCAGCCCGCAGGTTTTGCTGAGCGATTCGGCCGAGATGTCGATGGTGAACTGGTTGCCGGCGGCGTTGAGTGTGGTGGCCGTCATGCAAGCGCCATTGAGCGCGATGCTGTCCCCCAGGCCGACGTCGTCAAGATAAGCCAGTGGCGTTTCGATGGTGAGTCGCTTGCCATGGTCCAAAGAGCTGCCCAGGCTATGGATGGCGACGATGCGCCCCACGCCGGTGATGATTCCGGTAAACATGCGTTATTTTCGCAGGGAAATGCAGCGGTTCCCGCACCCAGGGCGCAATAGCCGCAATTGAGGCTAAAACTGCCCGCGGCCTTCGAGTCTGGCGACGAGGCGCATATCAAAGCCGATGCGTTCGGCCGACATGAATTCAAGGGGCAGTGCGTCTGCCAAAGACTCCAGACCAGGCAAAGCCAGCATGCCTTGGCCGGGCCCCAGCCACTTGGGCGCGAGGTAAATCAGAAACTCATCGACCAGCCCGGCGCGCACCAAGGAGCCATTGAGCTTGAAGCCGGCTTCAACGTGCAATTCGTTGACTTGGCGCTTGGCGAGGTCGCGCATCAAAGCCCCCAAGTCCACCTTGCCCCCGTCACCGGGCAGGTAGGTTACGCTGGCGCCTTGGGCTTGCAGGGCTTGGGTTTTTTCAGCGTCCTGGCTGGCGGTGTAGATCCAGACTTCGCCATCGCCCTTGAACAATTTGGCGTTCAGCGGGGTTTGCAACAAGCTGTCCACCACCACACGGTGGGGCTGGCGCTGGGTCGGCACTTCGCGCACGTTCAGCGAAGGGTCGTCTTGCAACACGGTTCCGATGCCCGTAAGCACGGCCGAAGCGCGGGCGCGCCAGGCATGGCCGTCAGCACGGGCCTCGGGGCCGGTGATCCATTGGCTTTGACCGTTGGCCAGTGCTGTGGTGCCGTCCAGCGATGCGGCGATCTTCATGCGCACCCAAGGCGTTTGCCTCACCATGCGGCTGAAAAAGCCAATGCTGATCTCACGCGCGGCCTCGGCTCCGGCGCCTATTTCCACCGCAATACCCGCCGCACGTAATCGCGCAAAGCCCTGGCCTGCAACCAGCGGGTTCGGGTCTTCCAGCGACGCGACGACCTTGGCAACGCCGGCCGCAACCAGCGCGTCGCAACAGGGGCCGGTGCGGCCCTGGTGCGCGCAGGGCTCCAGCGTGACATAGGCGGTGGCGCCTCTGACCGCGTGCCCTCGGCTGGCGGCATCACGCAAAGCCATGACTTCAGCGTGCGCACGGCCCACGGCCTGGGTGTGGCCCTCACCGATCACGTCGCCCGCAGCGGAGACCAGCACGCAGCCGACGGCGGGATTGGGGGCGCTCAAGGTCTGAGCCTGGCGCGCGAGTTGGAGGGCAAGTTGGATCACCCGCAGAAGTTTAGCGGGCGCGCGCGAGACACAGATATCCTTTCATTCGATTGAAATTGATTGCCAAAGTATTCATAAATGCCAGAATGAATGCATGGCTTTTCCCCAGCGCCATGCCGGGTTATCGGCAGGCTTTACTTTCATTGAACTGGCCTTGGCACTGGCGCTCTTGGCGGGTCTGGCACTGCTGGCTTTGCCAAGCTTTCAGGCCGTGGCTGCCAAACGCAAAATTCAGACGGCTGCCCAGGGGCTGTTGGTGGACATGCAGTTTGCTCGGGTCGAGGCGATCCGACGCTCCCGGCGGGTGGACATTTGCAAGTCAAGCGATGGCTTGACCTGCAGCCCGTCGCTGGCCGCTGGCTGGGCTGGCGGCTGGATCGTGATGGCTGGCACCGAGATCCTGCGCGTTCAGGGACTCCAGGAGGGTCTGAAGTCAGGCAGCAGCCTGCTGAAAATTGGTTTTGAGGCGACGGGGCTGGCGCAGGGCAGCGCCGGCAACATAAGTTTTGAGTCCGACTCGGGCGTCGGCCTTGTGCAGCGAGTTTGTGTGTCCTTGCAGGGGCGCGCACGATTGGCCCCCTTGGGTGCCACAGCATGTTGAGGCGTGGCGAGCGAAACGCGGGAGGTCTGCTGCGTGCGGGGCACCCAAGGGGCGCGGCCTTGCTGGAGGTTCTGGTGTCCATTCTTTTGTCTGCAACAGCTCTGCTTGCCTTGGCCAGCGTGAATGCTGCGGCGCTGCGCCTAGGCAAGATGAGCCAACATCGCGCCAACGCGGCCTTGCTGGCCCTGGACATAGGCGAGCGCATGCGTGCGAACAAGGCCGGATTTGAGCAGGGGAACTACGCGTTTTCAGTGGCCCTCAGCGGCCAGGGTCTTGTGGCTGCGCCAACGCTTGTGTGCCAGGCAAGCACCAGCCTGTGCAGTGCCGCTGACATGGCCACGTTGGACCTGGCGCAATGGCGCTGGCTCAGCCGCCAACTGCTGCCGCAGGGCGCCGTTTTTGTCCAGACCCAGACCCTTGCCTCGATGCAAGGCGCGGCAGACATCTGGCTCGTCTGGCAGGAGCCAGCGCCAGCGAGCCTGAAGGCTTCCGGAAGCGTGGCGGAGTCGCCTCGCGCGGCTGGGGAATGCCCCGATGGCCTGGGCGTCAGCACAGACCTCAGTGTCCGCTGCAGCCATTTGCGGGTGCATCTTTGAGTTGCATGCCACCACAGCGCCTGCCGCGAACAAGCCTGGGCCAATCGGGCTTTTCACTGGTCGAGGTCGTGGTCGCTTTGGCCATCGGCATGCTGGTGGTCGCGGCTGTGCTCTCGACTTACCTCAGTACCAGCCTGGGTCAACGTGTCCAGGGGGCTGCGGCGCAGATGGACGAGGACGCCCAACTGGCCTTGCGCCTGCTCTCCAGCGAGTTGATGCTGGCCGGGTATTCGGAACCTTCAGGCCTGGTTCAGGCCAGCGGGGGCCAAGTCGCTTTCCAGCGCTTGGCTGTACCGAACTTTTTGCAGGAGTGCGGCTCAGGTTCGTTCGGCAGTGCCGGCCTATGTGCCACCAAGCCTTCCAACCAGTCCGGCGCCATGTCCTTGCTGGTCAGCTACGAAGCCACCCGTTTCAATACCTTGCGGGCCAGCAATTCGCCCAGCGACTGCCTGGGCAACAGTCTGGGCACAGCGCGCATCGTGATCAACCGCTATTACTTGAGTAGCGCCAGTGGATTGATTAGCCTGCAATGCCTGGGCAGCGCTTTGGGTTCGGACGGCAAGCCGCTGTCCAGCGCGCCGCTGGTCAGCAACATTGAAGGCCTGATGTTTTGGTTCGGCCAAGCTGTTGAGGGAAGCGGCGGCGGACGCCAGGTTGTCCGCCACGTGGCCGCGGCTCAGCTTGCTGAATCGGTCTCCGCATCTCCCACGGCTTCTCCCTTTGACAGTGTGAACAGCGTGCGCGTGTGTGTGCTGGTGCGCAGCGTGGAGCCGGTCGTGGCCTCCGAAGCGAGCATCTCGGCAAGCTACCTCGACTGCGACTTGAAGACCCAGGTCAGCGCTGACCGGCGCCTGCGGCGGGCTTACTTCACCACCGTGGCCTTGCGCAACAAGATGCCGTGGTGAAACAGACCATGTCCCCGTCTTTTCGCGCCCGCCATGGCGGCGTGTCGCTCATCATCGTGCTCATCATGCTGGGCATCATCGGCTTGATGTCGGCTGCCGTGATGCGCAGCCTCACGTCCAACGAGATGGTGGCACGCAATTTCAGGCACCAATTGCTGGCGCAGCAGCAGGCGGAGTCCGCCTTGCGCTTTTGCGAACGCCAACTGCTGTTACCCGATGCCCAGCGTGTGCCCACGCTGCGAGAAGCGCAGCTGCCTATCGCAGACACAAGCCAAGGCTGGGCCATGCAGCCAAGCTGGAACGGTACGGGAGCAGCAGGGGCGTCTTTGACCACCATACCTTCTGACTTTGTTTTGCTGCCGGCGACCGGCCCAGTGCAAACGGAGGTGCCGCCGCAGTGCTTGGTCGAAAAGCGCCCCGGATCGCTGGGCGAGGCTTATCGCGTGACGGCCCGTGGCTACAGTGCCAGCTATGCGCGCGACAGCGCAGGAAACACCAGCGCGGGCACGGTGAGCTGGCTGCAGACGGAAGTCTTGATAGGGCCTGCGGACGCGTCACCTAAAGCTGCGCGCGTCATCAAGGACCGGCTCTGGAGTCGCATCGTCAGCCCGCCTTTTTATTGAGTCATCGAGGCCTTTTTACGGAGGTGAGCCATGTGCTCTTCGCATTCCACATATTCGAGGCAGTCTCTGCCTGGTGGCTGGACCTTGGTCGAACTGGTGATGGTCCTGGCCATCATGGGCGTGCTGGCAGCGCTAGCCTGGCCCAGCTACACGGCCTATGTGCAGCGCGGCCATCGGGCTGAAGCCGCTGCGGCCTTGATGGAAGCGCAGAACTACATGGAGCGTTACTACACGGCCTATGGCCGCTACAGCTTGGCAAGTAGCTCGGCTGGCACCAGCGGGACCCTCACGGCGCCTGGCTTGCCCGCAAGGTTACAGAGCATTCCGAGCGGCATGAGCGTCAGCGCCGCTCGCTACAGCCTGAGCGTCTCCCAGGTGTCCAGCAACAGCTATACCTTGAGTGCTGTGCCCACCGGCAGCATGGCAGCAGACAAGTGTGGGTCGCTCACCTTGACCCACTCCATGGTGAAGGGCGTCACCAGCACCTCAGCTTCCGCAACCGAATGCTGGCGATGACCTTGCCTCGGCTATTGGCCCCTAGCGCCGGACCTCGTCCACCAGCGTCTTGAATTCGTCGATGTCCTCAAAGCTGCGGTAGACACTGGCAAAACGGATGTAAGCGACTTTGTCGAGCTTTTTAAGCTCTCGCATCACCAACTCGCCCAGGCGTGCCGACGGCACTTCCCGCAAGCCCAGATTGAGCAGCTTTTCCTCAATCCGCTCAACAGCGGAGTCAACCTGCTCGGTGCTCACCGGTCGCTTGCGCAGCGCCAGCGTCATGGAGGCCATGATCTTGCCGCGCTTGTATTCAATGCGCCGGCCGTCTTTTTTGACGATGGCCGGGAAGTTGACGTCCGGCCGCTCGTAAGTCGTGAAACGCTTTTCGCAGGCACCACACTGACGGCGGCGCCGGATGAAATCCGCATCCTCGGACACCCGGGTCTCAACGACCTGGGTTTCGAGGTTGCCGCAAAAAGGGCATTTCATAGACGTCCGCCGCCGGCCCGTCCCAAGGCGGGCGAGCCCCCTCGGGGGGCAGCGACCCGTGAAACGGCGGAGCGTGGGGGCATCATTTACTTGTAGACCGGGAAGCGGCTGGTCAAGGCGTGAACCTTGGCCCGCACGGCCTCAATGTTGGCTGGATCGCGTGGGTTGTCCAGCACGTCAGCGATCAAATTGGCCGTCAGGCGCGCTTCTTCGTCCTTGAAGCCGCGCGTCGTCATGGCCGGAGTGCCAATACGCACGCCGCTGGTGACCATTGGCTTTTCAGGGTCGTTCGGGATGGCGTTCTTGTTGATGGTCATGTGGGCACTGCCCAGCACAGCCTCAGCCTCTTTGCCCGTGATGCCCTTGGCGCGCAGGTCCACCAGCATGACGTGGCTTTCCGTGCGGCCGCTGACGATGCGCAGGCCGCGCTCGATCAGGGTGTTGGCGACGATCTGCGCGTTTTTGATGACTTGAGCTTGGTAGATTTTGAACTCAGGCGTCAGCGCTTCCTTGAAAGCCACGGCCTTGGCCGCAATCACGTGCATCAGCGGGCCGCCCTGCAGGCCGGGGAAGATGGCGCTGTTGATGGCTTTTTCGTGCTCGGCTTTCATCAAGATGATGCCGCCGCGCGGGCCGCGCAAGCTCTTGTGCGTGGTGGAGGTCACCACGTCGGCGTGCGGCACGGGGTTGGGGTAAACGCCTGCGGCAATCAGGCCGGCGTAGTGCGCCATGTCCACCAAAAAGATCGCGCCCACGTCCTTGGCAACTTTGGCAAAGCGGGCAAAGTCAATGGCCAGCGAGTAGGCCGAAGCTCCAGCGATGATCAGCTTGGGCTTGGACTCGTGGGCCTTGCGCTCCATCGCGTCGTAGTCGATTTCTTCTTTCGCGTTCAGGCCGTAGCTGACCACGTTGAACCACTTGCCACTGATGTTGAGCGGCATGCCGTGCGTCAAATGGCCGCCTTCGGCCAGGCTCATGCCCATGATGGTGTCGCCGGGCTTCAAGAAGGCCAGGAACACGGCCTCGTTGGCCGAGGCGCCGCAATGCGGCTGCACGTTGGCCGCATCCGCACCAAAGAGTTGCTTGACTCGGTCGATGGCCAGTTGCTCGGCCACGTCGACGTGTTCGCAACCACCGTAGTAGCGGCGGCCGGGGTAGCCTTCGGCGTATTTGTTGGTGAGTTGCGAACCTTGCGCGGCCATGACGGCGGGCGAGGCGTAGTTCTCGCTGGCGATCAGCTCGATGTGATGCTCTTGGCGGGCGTTTTCAGCCACGATGGCGGCCCAGAGCTCGGGGTCGGTTTGTTCAACCAGGATATTGCGGTGGTACATGGCAGTCCTTCAAGACGTGGACCTTGTCCGCCAGACTGAAACGAGGTCCAGGAAGGGGAAACAAGGGCTGCCCAGGCGAACGGCTGAACGCCCAGGGCCACATGACCTCAAAGCGGTGCGCTTCCCAGTGGTGTCCCACGTCAGCGCCGACAGCCCAAAAAGCCTGCCACGCCTATCGCCAGTTGCGCACCCTTGGTAGTGTAGCTGAGGCCGGCTCGATACCTAAGCCAGGACCGCCGGGTGGACTCGGTCAGGAGCCGAGCAGGGCGACTTTTTGAGGCGCGACCTCGCGCTCACCGGCTGGCTTGGCCTGCGGGAAGGACACCGGGATGGTGCTCAGCTCACGCGGCGCCTCAAAAGCAGGGCGCTTGCCATTGACCACGGCCTGCAGGCGGCCATGTTCAGCCATCACCTTGGCCGCGTAGCCACCGTCGGTCTCCAGGTTGGCCGCGCCCACGTAAGACTTCAGGCCGCCCTCCAACGAGCCGGCCCGCTCTATGCATTCCTGCAAGACTTTCACGCCCACCCGCAGGTTGGTGACCGGGTCAAAGGCCGCGAACTTGCCGCCAAAGTTGGCGTACTTGTCGTGGTGAATGCCCGTCATCACCTGCATCAAGCCTTGAGCGCCCACGGCGCTCTGGGCAAACGGGTTGAAGCCGGACTCGACGGCCATGATGGCCAGGATCAAGGTAGGGTCCAGCTTGGCTTTTTCGCCAATCTCAAAGGCGCGCGCAACCAGCACGCTCAAGGGCTCAGGCGCTACGCTGTACTTTTTACTCAGCCAGAACGCCACGGCGGCTTGCGGCGTAGGCAAATCCTTGGGGTTGCCTGCGGTGGCGCGCTCTACAGCGCCCGGTTCGGTAAAGCCGATGGTCGCTTCCTGGCGCTCCAGCAGCAAGGCCATCAGACGGGTTTCACCGGCCTCACGCAGGTCAGGGCGGGCGACCAGGGTCACCGCCACAAAAACCACGGCCAAGCCCAGCATGGCAAAACTGTTGTGGCTGATTTCAAAAAAACCGTCGGCGATGTCTTTGAGTACCTGGCTGGCGCTGCGCTTGGCTTGGCCCAGTGTCTGCTTCAGGCTCAATTTCAAATTCAAGGTCGCTGTCATGGCATTCCTTTCTACATGGGTCGGCGTGAGCCTTTCCATTTGGATTGGGAGCCCTTCAAGACGGCCGCGTGGCGGCAAGATGCTTGTCGGGGCTGGCTGTAGGCGGCAGCTTGTCTAGGGTTGACCCTCGGTTTTCGGGGTCGGGCGGATTCTAGGAGCGTGTTAAATAACCTGTCAATAATAACAAATTGTTTCTTTATGCCTTTTGATTGCTTAAAAAGCTGTTTAAAAGCCCAGTACTTCTGATGAATCAAGGAGTTGCGAGCGGCAACTCATCTATTAGGCGAGCAGGGGTGTGGCGGGGCCAGAGGCGGATTTCGCGGCAGCTCGTCAGACAAAAGCGCGTTTTTGGCGCTGTGAATCACAGGCGGCCTTGTGATTGAAACAATGTTCTTGCTGGCCCCAGGCTGGGCGTTTAATCTGGCGACGCCTGATGAATTTCAGGCACCACCGGGTAGCCAACCCCGGAACCCTCGGAGGCAATCACTTGCCTCCAGGCGTCACCAGGACGACGATGCTCCTGCCTGACGCGCCCCGGCGGCATGAGCTTTTGCCCGCCGCCAACCCCGGTCAGTTCGCTGGCCGGGGTTTCTTTTTGGCGCACTCGGAAAAAGCGGCGAAAATAGCGCCAACGCTTTATTCACGAAGCTGTCCTTTTTGCGTGCCGCCGGTTTTGGACTACTTCCGGCTCCCCGCCCCGTCTCGCACCCCTTGCTGCGTTCACTTTTTAGACGCCTTATTTCATGTTGCCTTCTTCCAAAGCTCCCAAAGCCGATTCTTTCCCTGCCAAGACCGCTGGCAAAGTTCACGACGTCCAGTCGCTTGATGCGCTGACTGGCGGCGCTTTCACAGCGCCCACCTCGGGCGAGCGGACGGCGCGCATTCGCGAGTGGCTGGCCGGCCAGCCTGATGCCGAACAGATGCAAGAGGTCTACCGGGAGCTGGCCAACCGGGACAAAGGCGCGGCCAAGGCGGTCAAGGAAAAGCTGGACGAGATCAAGCGTGCCAAAGGCCAGGAGGCTGTCGCCACTGAATGGGCCGACAAGGCACAGGCGCTGCTGGCCTTGTCCAAACTCAATCTGGCAGATGCACTGGCCTGGCAGCGGGACGCCGCCAAAGCCGGCGCGCCTTTGTCACGTGAACCGCTCGCCAGCCTGAAGGTTCAACTGGCCGAACGGGTCAAAACCATCGAAGACCTGCAACACCGCGCGCAAGTGCAGCGTGAAGCGGCCGTGTTGATTTCCCAGCGCACTGAAGTGCTGTCTACCAAGCCGTGGCGCGAAGCCGAGGCCGTGGCCGAGACGCTGCGTGTGGACGTGGCCCATTGGCAGCAGCAAGCTGACGAGTTGACCCAGCACCCGGTCTGGCCTAGCGTCGATCCAAAATTTCCGCCTTTGCTGGACGCCTCGCGGGCGCAGTTGCTGGCCGTGTCTGACGCCTTCCACAGTGCCCTGGCCTTGGCCGTGGCGGCCGCTGCTGATCCGGCGGCGCCCATGCCCGCCGTGCCGGTGTGGGCCGACGAGTTGCGCGCTGTGCATGGTCTGGCTGCCGAGTCTGGCGCCGGTGACAAGCCCGCGCGCGCGCCCAAGGCGAAGCAAGACCCGGCCGTGCTGGCCGCCCGCCGCGCTGAAGCCCAGATCGCCGTTCAGGCAGCGCTGACCAGACTCGAGCAAGACGTGGCTGAAGGCCACGGCAAGACCACGCCCAAGTCCGCCGCCGACTTGCGCAACGCCTTGAAAGCCCATGTGCGTCATATAGACGCAGCGCTGGAAGCCGCCGCTCATGCCGCGCTGACGGCAGCCGGCGAGTTGGAAGGCTGGCAACGCTGGCGCGCCGACCAGATTCGGGACGAGTTGGTCGAAAAAGCCGAGGCCCTGGTGGCCAAGCCCCTGGGCGGTCGCAAGCAGCAAGAAGCCTTGCGGGCGATGCGCGAACAATGGAAAACCAGCGACCAGGGCGGCACGCCCAACCACGCGCTGTGGAAGCGTTTTGACGAAGCCTGCAACGAGGCCCACAAGGTGGTGGAGGCCTGGCTGGAGAAAACCCGTGAGCAGGCCGACGCCGTCAAGGCGCAGCGCCGCGTGTTGATTGACGAAATCACGACCTGGACCGAAGCCAACAAGGGCAACACCGACTGGAAACACCACATCCGTAGCCTGAACGGCTTTGTGGCCAAGTGGCGCGAGGCCGGCCACCTGAGCGAGAAAGCCTTCGCTGAAATTCAGCCTCTGTGGAAAGCCGCCATGGACGCGGCCGACGCGCCTTTGACCGCCGCTCGCCATGAAAGCCTGGCCCGCCGCCGCGCCATGATTGACGAAGCAAAGGCCCTGGGCGCCGAGCCGCAGTTGCGCATTGATTCGGTCAAGACTTTGCAGCAGCGCTGGCAGCATGAGGCCCAGCAGGTCCCTATTGAGCGCAAGCAAGAGCAAAAACTCTGGGACGCGTTCCGTAAGCCTATCGACGACGCTTTCCAGCGCAAGTCGGCCGAGCGTGAAAAGGCGGCGTCAGCCGTCAGCGAGTACGACCGCATGGTGCTGGAGGCGTCCAAAGCCGTGGCAGCTGCCACTGCAGAGGGCGATGTGCAAAAGATTCATGCGGCCGCCAAGGCCCTGGAAGCGATTGTTCGCGGGCAGGTGCCTGTTCCGGCACCCGTGTCGTCTGCGCCAGCCGCTCAGGTCGCAGAATCTGCTGACTCCGCTGCACCAGCTGCTGAGGCTGCCCGGGGTGGCGCTGAGGTCGCCGCATCCGCTGATGTTGGCGCCAGCGCTGCAAGTGATGAAAGCGCCCCTGCAGATTCAGCCCAAGCAGGTGAGGCAGACCCAGTTGCTGAGTCAGCTACTGAGCCGGCCGCGCCTGTTGAGGCCGCAACCCCTCCCAAGCCCGCGCCCAAACCTGTGGTGGCCATGCGCGGCGACGACCGCCCCGGGATGCGCAAGCCTGAAGCAGCGCCCGCTGGCCGTCCCGGCAAGTTTGGTGATCGCAAGGACGCGCGACCCGGTGCCAAGGGTGACGTGCGCAGCCCGCGCACCGGCATGGAAAATAAGTTCGAGCCGCGCCGCGATGACCGTGCAGAGCGCGGCGACCGCCGCTTCCCCGATCGCCCCGCAGCGCAAGAGCGCGGCCCGCGCCTGAGCGATGCCGCCTTCCGTGCGCAACGTGAAGCCTTTGAAGCCGCCAATCAGACACTCAAGAAACTGGCCGCGCAAGCGCATGGTGAGGTCTTGACGCAACTCGTCACGGCTTGGGAGCAGCGTGATGCAGCGCAGCTACCTGCCGCCCAGGACCTGGGTAAAGCCGTGCCGACTGCAGTGCGCACGCGCTGGGCTCAGGCCTTGTCGCAGCCTGCGGGTGGCGATGCAGCCGAGGCCTTGCTGCGCCTTGAAATAGCCACCGAATTGCCAACACCAGCCGAGCAGCTGAGCGCACGCCGCATGTTGCAATTGCAACTGCTGACGAGCCGTCATGCGGCCTCGCCGCGGGAAACCTGGGGCGAAGACGTGGCCAAGGTCCTGGGCAGCAGCTTTGATGCCGCGCAGACGCGTCGCCTGCAGAACATCCTGAAGGCGCTCTTGAAACGTTGATCAGGCCTTCATTCAAGCCTTGGTCAAGCTCTGAGTGCTTCGTTCCTGAAGAAGGCGGCCAGCAAGGCGCTCATCTCGGGAAAGTCTTGCGCCAAGCGCTCGGGATTCATGAAAAAGGCCTCGGAGGCCACTGCAAAAAACTCGGCCGGTGCGGTGGCACCATAGCTGTCCAGCCAGGGGGCTGGCGCGCCAAAGCGCTCTGCCATGCTGACTTGCTCGCGAAAGCGGTCGTAGCTGGCCTGCATCACTTGCGGCCAGCGCTTGCGCAGCGCGCGCTTGGGCAGGGGCGGGCAACCGTCGGCTTCGCCGCTGCGCATGTCCATCTTGTGCACAAACTCATGGATGACCACGTTGTAGCCGGCTTCTGACGATGGCCCGGCCTCTTCAGTCGCATAGTCGCCGATGCCTGCCACATCCGCCCAGCTCAGGGTCACCGGCCCTGAATCCATGGCTTCCCCACTCAGGTCTTCGGTGTAGGCATGCACCACGCCGGCGGCGTCAATGCTTTGGCGCCTGGCGCGCATGGCGCCGGGGTGCACCACGATGCCCGTGAAGTCGTCATACCAGTCCAGGCCCAGGTGCAGCACGGGCAAGCAGGCTTGCGCCGCGATGGTCACCGCCATCTCGTCAGTGATCGCCAGGCCATTTGCGCCGCTGAATTCTTTTTGGGCCAAAAAACGTTCGCTCAGGCTGCGAAGGTGGCTAAGGTGGCCCTCGGCAGCTTTGCCAAGAAAAGGATAGCGGGCCAGCGTTGCTTGCCACAAAGGCTCTGGAATGGCAGGTGCGGCCGCTTTCAGGCGCAGTCCTTGAAGCAGCCAGTCGAGCATGGGCCGAGCTTCTTCAGTGGGCCAGGGGAACGCGAATGAACTCGCCAGAATCCAGGTTCAGGCGAAGTACCTCGGCCCTTGGCGGCTGGGCTTGCAGGTCCCAGTCGCTGAGTACCAGCCGTTTATGGCCTTGCCCAAGTTCGTGCTGGCCGGGCCGGTGCGTGTGGCCATGGAGCAGGGCGCTGGCGTCAGCGGTCTTGAGCCACTCACTGGCGGCAGCGGCGTCCACGTCAGCATAAACAGCATCAGTCCTTTTGCGCGCTTCGCTTTGGGCCCTCAGCGCCCGCGCAATGGCTTGGCGCTCGGCCAGCGGCTTGGCCAAAAAGGCGGCCTGCCATTCGGGGCTGCGCACCTGGGCCCGAAAGGCCAGGTAGTCCACATCGTCCAGGCACAGCGCATCGCCATGGGAGAGCAGCCAGCGCCTGCTGCCAAACGCCAGCACGGTCGGATCGTCCAGCAAGCGCATGTGGCAGCGCGCCATGAGTTGCTGGCCCACCAGAAAGTCGCGGTTGCCATGCATGAAGAAAAGCGCCAGGCGCTGGCCCGCAGCTGCCATGACCTCAGCGCACTGCTGCTCAAATGATTTATTTTGCGGGTCCTTTTGCGCGGGCGGATCAATAAGCACGTCGTCACCCACCCAGACCTCAAAAATATCCCCCAGCATGAACACGGCATCTGCCGGAGTACCCGCCAGATAGCGTTGCCAAGCGGCAAAAGTCTCAGGCTGCTCGGCGCATAAATGCAAGTCCGAAATGAAATCGACCGTGCGCCAAGCAGCCGGTGCTTGCAGCACGGCCATGGGCGGCACGGTCGTCAAGACTAGGGCTCAGTGCAGACTGAGGTTCAGGCGACGGCGACAGCTTTTTCGATCACCACATCAACCATGGGCACGTCATCATGGAAACCCTTGCGGCCGGTCTTGACGCCAGCGATCTTGTCGACGATGTCCATGCCGCCCACGACTTTGGCAAACACGGCGTAGCCCCAGCCGGATGCCGTGGGTGCGGTGTGGTTCAGAAAGTCGTTGTCCGACACATTGATGAAGAACTGCGAGCTGGCCGAATGGGGCGCGCTGGTGCGGGCCATGGCCACGGTGTAGTGGTCATTCTTCAGGCCGTTGTCGGCCTCGTTCTGGATCTCACCGTCCGTCGGCTTTTGCTTCATGCCGACTTCAAAACCACCGCCCTGGACCATGAAGCCCGGGATGACGCGGTGAAACACGGTGTTGTCGTAGTGCCCCTTGGCCACGTAAGACAGAAAGTTGGCAGCAGACACAGGCGCCTTTTCAGCATCCAGCGCCAGGGTGACGACGCCGTGACCGGCAATGTGAAGTTCTACTTTGGAGTGGCTCATGGCGATGTGTTTTGGCGTTTAGTTGATTAAAGACGCGGAGTTTATAAGAACCGGCGTCTTGGGTACGTCACTTGGGAAGGGTCCGCCAGCGCCAGTCGGCACGGCCTTGATCTTGTTGACCACGTCCATGCCGCTGACCACCTTGCCAAACACGGTGTAGCCAAACAGCTCAGACGCGTTGAGCAACTGCGCGCGGGGCACGTTGGAGTAGGTGCGGCCCTGGTACTCAAAACGCGGTACCGGGTCGCCCGGCGGGATGGGTGTGGGGTTGAGAAAGTCGTTGTCTTTGACGTTGATGAAAAACTGCGCTGATGCCGAGTGCGGATCGCTGGTGCGGGCCATGGCCAGGGTGCCAATGACGTTTTTGTCACCGCCCCGGGACAGTGCTTCGCGGCCTTCGTGCTGGATGGACGCCCGGGTGGGCTTTTGGGCATAGCGCGCGTCAAAGCCGCCCCCTTGGACCATGAAATTGCTGATCACCCGGTGAAACACCGTACCGTCGTAATGCTTGTCCCGCACGTATTGCAGGAAGTTGGCCACGGTCTTGGGTGCCTTGTCTGGATACACCTCGACGGTGAATTCACCTTCACTGGTGACAAACTTCACGCGGGGTGCGTCAGAGTTGCCTGCACCGAAGGCCAGGCCGGGCAGGGTTGCTGCTGTGGCGGCCGCCGCCAAGGCCAGCGTAGCGCCAGCCAAGCGGCGCTTGAAGCGGGAAAACTGAACGGGGGTCAATGCCAGTGAACAGGGAAGGCGCATGGGGTTTTCTTTGAAAAGCTGCAAAAGCCTAGATTGTGCTTTCAAAGAAAATTTTCCATTGCTTGCCCTGGCGCGTCCAGTACTGGCGCTTCGTCAAACCGGTCACGGCCCCTGTCGGCAGCTCAGCGAAAGTCACCACCATGGTGTCCTGTTCGTCCTTCCAGTACAGGTAGGACAGCTCCTTGACTTGCACAGCTCTGCCAGCCAGCCGATCGACCTCGGCCTGCAATACGGGTGTCCACGCCTTGAGCGTCCTGCCGTAGCTGTTGAAATCCGGGGTGTAAAAATCGAGCAGCCGTCCCATGTCGCGGCTGGACTTGGCCTGCTTCCACTGCTCGAGCGCATGTTCAAAGTCCGGCGCTTGGCTCTTTGCGCCGCCGGGCGCCACCCAGTCCAGTTTGGCGGCGATTACCACTGGCGTTGTTCTGACTGCGACGGTCCGGATGAGCCTATCGAGGTCTGGGTTGGACAGGACGACGCAGCCGTCCGTGGCTTGCGGTGCACGCGAAAATTGACTGGGGGGCGTGCCATGCAACCAGATGCCGCTGCCCGTTTTGCCCCGCCGGGCGTCGAGTTGGTTCGGGTAATTGATGGGCAGCGCCCCCGCGCCATAAAAATCCTTCAAGGCTCGGCGTTCCAGGTGGCTGGTGATGTAGTACACCCCCAGCGGTGTGCGCTGATCGCCCTCTGTTGCCTTGACTGTCCCGGACTTGCCAATGGAAACGTAAAAGTCCTGAACCAAGGTGAGGCCGGAGGGACGGTTCTCAAACAGGTAAAGCCGCGAACGAGAGGCGTCTACTGCGATGGCGTGCCGGGCACTGGCCGCCAGATTGACGAACTGCACGGGCACATGGCCTGTCGGTGGCGCCTCAAGGCGAGCCTTGATGCGGAGCTGGGATTCACGCTTGAGGTCTGCGAACAGGCTTGCTTCGTACAAGGCTGAGGCGGCCGGCAGCGGCCGGCCTTCAGACACGGCCTTGCCTGTCTGAGCCGACAGTAAATCCGCGTAGACAAGATGCGCGAGCTGAAAATTAGGCCGGTCGCGCAGCAGTGCTTCTGCGCCTTGCATGGCTTCGCGCAGTTTCGACTGACTGATGAGCCGGTAAATCTCGAGGAGACGGTCGTCCTCACTGGCGACGCGCGCCTCGCTGCCCGCAGCCCAAGCCGGTAGGGCCGGCTGCAGCCAGAAGGTCGGGACCAGGAGGAGCCAGGCTGCATAAGCCCGGCAAGACCGGCGTAGGCCTTCAGCCTGCCGGGCAAAGTTCAAACCCATTCGGTCAGCCGTTGGCACTTTCACGGACGATCAGCCACTTGCCACCGCTGAGAACCATTTCCAGCGTCTTGCGGCTGCTGACTTTCAGGGCATCGGCGCTGTAGGCTTGTTTGAAGCGAACGGTGGCCTTGCTTCCGTTGACCGCAATGCTCACATCGCTGAGCTGCACGCTGATCTGGTTTTTACCCAGGATTCGGTTGCGTCGCTCTTCCTCCCAGGCTGGTCGGCTGAGCTTGCCGGGCACGTCGAATTCCTTGGCATAGGACTTCAGGTAAGCGTCCATGTCTTTGCTGGCCCAGGCGGCAGCCCATTGGCGCACGGCCACGTCAACCTCGCCTTGGCTGCCCTTGGCCGCTGTTGCTGCACTGGCAGCAGGCACCGCGGAAGCCCCTGCGGCAGCGGCTGCTGGGGCTGGCGGTGTGGAGGTGACCTTGGCTGGAACAGGCGGAACGCCCGTACCGGACGCAACAGGCGCCATGGCCGAAGGCGAAGCGGGCGGTTGAGCTGGAAGTGTGGCCGACGTTGGCGCAGCGGATGTGGCGGGTGTTGCGGGTGCAGCCGGTGTGGGCGCGCGCTGTCCCTTGGGGTCCGGATTGAACAAGGTCCGGATCAGGGCCAGCTTGGGCTGCACGGCCGTGTTGCTCGCGTCCAATTGCAAGGCCTTGCTGTAGGCCTGGCTGGCCAGGCGTGCATAGACGTCGCCCAGGTTTTCGTGCGCCGTGGCGTAGCTCGGGTTGGTCCGAATCGCCATTTCAAGGGCGGCGCGGGCCTTGTCGTACTGGTTCTGGGCGGCATGCAAAACGGCCAGGTTGTTGTAGGGCTCAGGGAGTTCGGGGAAGTCTTCGGTGATTTTCGTGAAGACCGAAATTGCCTCGGAGTTGCGGCCACTTTCGCTCAGGATGACGCCGCGAATGAATCGCATCTGCGGATCGCGGGGCTTGCTGCTGAGGTACTGGTCGGCCTTGGCCAGGGCCTCTTTATATTGCTTGGCGCCGACCAGCTTGGAAACATCGGCATAGTCGTCCGCCTGCGCGGCAAAAGGCAGCAAGGTCGCCAGCGCCAGCGCCATCATCCAAGGCCGGACCTTGCCAAGGCTAATCGATACTGAAGTTTTCATGATGTTCAGGCTTTTCGCTCAAAAGTAATACGAGCTTCGATTCTAGGGGCCTAATGAGGCAAAAGGTTGAGCTTTCCCACGGTCGAGCTTGGGCGCGGGAAGCCGCAAGCTCTGGCTATACTGAAAAATCGAGTGTAGCGACGGCTTGTCGGCGGGAAAAACCGCCATTGGTATAGTCTCCCGCTGCCGACTAGCCCGTCTGCGCTGCCCCTGTCTTTCAGCCTTTATCCCCCGATTCATGAGTCTTCGCATTTACAACACGTTGTCGCGTGACGTGGAAGAGTTTTCCCCGCTCGAGCCCGGCCACGTGCGCATGTACGTCTGCGGCATGACGATTTACGACCTCTGCCACATCGGCCATGCCCGCATGATGATGGCTTTTGACGTGGTGCAGCGCTGGCTGCGCGCCAGTGGCCTGAAGGTCAGCTACGTTCGCAACATCACCGACATTGACGACAAGATCATCAAACGTGCGGTCGAGCGGGGCATCACCATCCGCGCGCTGACCGATGAGATGGTACTGGCCATGCACCAGGACATCGCTTCCCTCGGCATCGAGCCGCCCACCCAAGAGCCACGCGCCACTGAATACGTGCCGCAGATGCTGTCGCTCATCAGTCAGCTCGAAGCCAAAGGCCTGGCTTATCAGGCTACGGGCGGCGACGTGAACTACGCCGTTCGCAAATTCCCGGGCTACGGCAAGTTGTCAGGCAAGTCGCTGGACGAATTGCGTGCAGGTGAGCGTGTGGCTGTGCTGGACGGGAAAAACGACCCGCTGGACTTTGTGCTTTGGAAGGCCGCCAAGCCGACAGAACCCGAAGACGCCAAGTGGGACGCGGCCAATTGGGGTCACGCCTACGGCAAGGGCCGGCCGGGCTGGCACATTGAATGCTCGGCCATGAGTTGCGCCACCTTGGGCGAGAGCTTTGACATTCATGGCGGCGGGGCTGACTTGCAGTTCCCGCACCATGAAAACGAAATTGCCCAAAGCGAAGGCGCCACCGGCAAGCCGCTGGCCCGCTTTTGGATGCACAACGGCTTTGTGCGGGTGGATAACGAAAAAATGTCCAAGTCTTTGGGCAACTTTTTCACCATCCGCGACGTGCTGGGCCAGTACGACGCGGAGACCGTGCGCTTTTTCATTGTGCGGGCGCACTACCGCAGCGCCCTGAATTACAGCGACGCCCACCTGGACGACGCACGCGGCGCACTACGCCGGCTCTACACCGCGCTCAGCCTGGTGGCGCCTGAGGCGGTGTCAATTGACTGGACTCAGCCTTATGCCGCGCGCTTCAAGGCCGCGATGGACGAAGACTTTGGCACGCCTGAAGCCGTGGCTGTGCTGTTTGACTTGGCGGGCGAAGTCAATCGCACGCATGACGCGAAACTGGCCGGCCTTTTGAAAGCGCTGGGCGGCGTGCTGGGCCTGCTGCAGGGCTCGCCGGAAGCATTCTTGAAAGCTGGTGTGTCCTTTGACGGCCCAGCCATTGAGGCGCTGATCGCTGAGCGGGCTGCGGCCAAGGTGGCCAAAGACTTTGCGGGAGCCGACCGCATTCGCCAAGACTTGCTGGCCCGCGGCATCGTGCTCAAAGATTCCGCCGCTGGCACGACCTGGGAAGCCAAGGCATGAAAACCCTGGCCAAGACGGGACCAGCCACGGTCGAGCTCACCGAGTCAGCGCCCGTCGTGCTGACCGTGCCCGACTACTGGGCCGAAGGCTGCAAGCACCTGATGAAAAAAGACCGGGTGATGAAGCGACTCATCCCCCAGTTTGGTGATGTGGGCCTGCAGTCGCGTGGCGATGCCTTTGGCACGCTGGCGCGCAGCATTGTGGGCCAGCAGATCTCGGTCAAGGCCGCGCAAAACGTGTGGCAGCGCTTTGAAGTCCTGCCCAAGAAAATGACACCGGCCAATGTGCTCAAGCTCAAGGTGGACGACATGCGCGCCGCCGGCCTGAGCGCGCGCAAGGTCGAGTACCTGGTGGACCTGGCGCTGCACTTTCACGGTGGCGCCGTGCACGTGCAGGACTGGCAAGCCATGGATGACGAAGCCATCATTGCCGAGTTGATCGCCATTCGCGGCATTGGCCGCTGGACGGCCGAGATGTTTCTTATCTTCTACCTGATGCGCCCCAACGTCTTGCCTCTGGACGACGTAGGGCTCATCAACGGCATCAGCAAGAGCTATTTTTCCGGCGAGTCTGTCAGCCGCAGCGATGCGCGAGAGGTGGCGGGTGCCTGGGCACCGTTCTGCACCGTGGCGACTTGGTATATTTGGCGCTCGCTCGACCCACTGCCCGTGGCGTACTGAGCCGCCTGAACACGACACAAAGGACATGGGATGCCCAAGAAATCCTTCCTAGACTTTGAGCAGCCGATTGCGGACCTCGAAGGAAAAATTGAAGAACTGCGCTATGTGCAGACCGAATCAGCGGTAGATATTTCGGAAGAAATCGACCAGCTGTCCAAAAAGAGCCTGCAACTCACCAAAGACATTTACAGCGACCTCACGCCCTGGCAGATCACCAAGATCGCCCGCCATGCCGAGCGGCCTTACACGCTGGACTACATCAACGAGATCTTCACGGACTTCGTGGAGATGCATGGCGACCGCCATTTTTCGGACGACTTGAGCATCGTCGGCGGCCTCGCCCGCTTCAACGGCACGCCCTGCATGGTGCTGGGCCACCAAAAAGGCCGTGACACCAAAGAGCGCGGCCTGCGTAACTTCGGCATGACCAAGCCCGAGGGCTACCGCAAGGCGCTGCGCTTGATGAAGACGGCCGAAAAATTCAAGCTGCCCGTGTTCACCTTTGTGGACACGCCGGGCGCTTACCCCGGCATTGACGCCGAGGAGCGCGGCCAGTCTGAAGCCATTGGTCGCAACATTTTTGAAATGGCGCAGCTCGAAGTGCCCATCATCACAACCATCATTGGCGAAGGCGGCTCCGGCGGCGCGCTTGCGATCTCGGTCGCAGACCAGGTCGTGATGCTGCAGTACTCGATCTACTCCGTCATCAGCCCCGAGGGCTGCGCATCCATTCTCTGGAAAACCTCAGACAAGGCCGAAGTTGCCGCCGAAGCCTTGAACATCACGGCGCATCGCCTCAAGGCGCTGGGCGTGATTGACAAGATCGTCAACGAGCCGGTGGGCGGCGCGCACCGCGACCACAAGCAGATGGCCGCTTTCCTCAAGCGCAGCCTTAATGATGCCTACCGCCTGGTCAGCGACCTCAAGGTCAAGGACCTGTTGGACCGCCGCTATGAGCGCCTGCAAAGCTATGGCCGGTTCACCGACACCAAAGCCGACGCGCGCTGAACCGGGTCCGCCCGAGCTCACTCAACCGATTCGGCCGGCCCAGGCTTGCCTGGCCGAGTATTTCGCTGGAGCGCCTTTGCGCCTGCCTTTGGCGGTGGCCTACAGCGGCGGCGCCGACTCCACAGCCTTGCTGCATGCAGCCTCAGCGCTCTGGCCCGGCCAGGTGCAGGCCCTTCATGTGCATCACGGCCTGCAAGCGGCGGCGGATGGCTTTGTTCTTCATTGCCAAGCCGTGTGCGCTGCACTGGCTGTGCCGCTGCACACACTGCATGTCAACGCAAGGGCGGCACCCGGCCAAAGCCCTGAAGACGCCGCACGCAAGGCTCGCTATGCAGCGCTGGCTGAGGGCGCGCAAGCCGCTGGTCTGACGGATGTGCTGCTGGGGCAGCATGCCGACGACCAAGTGGAAACCATGCTGCTCGCCCTGAGCCGTGGGGCAGGGCTGCCCGGCTTGTCGGCGATGCCCGCGCGCTTTGATCGGCATGGCATTCAGTTTCACAGGCCGCTGTTGGCTGTGGACGCGGCCGGCCTCCGCCAATCCTTGCTTGACCGGCAGATCGCTTTTTTGGACGACCCGAGCAACGCAGACGAGCGCTACACCCGCAATCTGATTCGGGCGCGCCTGCTGCCGGTGCTGGCTGAGGCTTTTCCGCAATTCCGCGAGACCTTTGCGCGCAGTGCCCGCCATGCGGCTGATGCCCAGCGCGTGCTTGACGAGATTGCCGCACAAGACCTGGTGCAAGTCGGCAGCCCGCCGTCGATTGCCAAGTTGCAGGCGCTGTCGGCTGCCCGGCAAGGCAATGTGCTGCGGCACTGGCTGTGGACATGCCACGCGGTGCGCCCCAGCGCTGCGCAACTGGCGCAACTGCAACTGCAGATCCAGGCCTGCACCACCCGCGGTCACAGTCTGCATCTGAAGGTCGCGAGCGGGCATGTGCTGCGTAAAGGGGCTGAGTTGCAATGGATGGGCTCGATATAATTGAGGGCTTTGCTTTTCGCTGAATCGCAAGCCTTCCTCGCAACTCTTTGACTGTCCTTTTTCAATGGCCCTGATCGTTCATAAATACGGCGGCACTTCGATGGGCTCGACAGAGCGCATTCGCAATGTTGCCAAGCGCGTTGCCAAGTGGGCGCGCGCCGGCCACCAGATGGTGGTGGTACCCAGCGCCATGAGTGGCGAGACCAATCGCCTTCTTGGCTTGGCCAAGGAACTCGCACCTTCGTCGCAAGACGACGCCTACAGCCGCGAACTCGACGCCCTGGCCGCCACGGGCGAGCAGGCCTCGAGCGCCTTGCTGGCCATCGCCCTGCAAGCCGAAGGCATGCCGGCCGTCAGCTACGCCGGCTGGCAAGTCACCATCAAGACCAACAGCGCTTTCACCAAGGCCCGCATTGAGTCCATTGACGACGAACGGGTGCGCGCTGACCTGGACGCCGGCAAGGTCGTGATCATCACGGGCTTCCAGGGCGTGGACGACGGCGGTAATGTGACAACGCTGGGCCGTGGTGGCTCGGACACCTCTGCGGTGGCCGTGGCTGCCGCGCTCAAGGCCCATGAATGCCTGATCTACACCGACGTTGATGGCGTCTACACCACCGACCCGCGCGTGGTCCCCGAAGCTCGCCGCCTGCATACGGTGAGCTTTGAGGAAATGCTGGAAATGGCCTCGATGGGCTCGAAAGTCCTGCAGATCCGCTCGGTTGAATTTGCCGGCAAATACAAGGTGCCGCTGCGCGTGCTGTCCAGCTTCACCGACTGGAACATTGACATCAACGAAGAAGCCGCATCCGGCACCCTGATCAGTTTTGAGGAAGACGAAAAAATGGAACAAGCCATCGTATCGGGCATCGCGTTCAACCGCGACGAAGCCAAGGTTTCCGTGCTCGGCGTGCCCGACACCCCCGGCATTGCCTACCAAATCCTGGGCGCCGTGGCAGACGCCAACATCGAGGTCGATGTGATCATCCAGAACGTCAGCAAAGAGGGCAAGACCGACTTCAGCTTCACGGTGCACCGCAACGATTACGCCAAGACCGTTGAGTTGCTCAAGAGCAAAGTACTGCCCAAGCTCGGCGCGCATGAAGTGACCGGTGACCCCAAGATCTGCAAGGTCAGCATCGTGGGAATCGGCATGCGCAGCCACGTCGGCGTGGCCAGCAAAATGTTCCGCGTGTTGAGCGAAGAGGCCATCAATATCCAGATGATCTCGACCAGCGAAATCAAGACATCTGTCGTTATTGACGAGAAGTACATGGAACTCGCCGTGCGCGCGCTGCACAAGGCCTTCGACCTCGACCAAGCCATCTGAAAAGCAACAAAAGTCGTGTGATAATCACGGCTTGTGCCAGGAAACGTGACCGAGTGGCCGAAGGTGCTCCCCTGCTAAGGGAGTATGGGGTGTAGAGCCTCATCGAGGGTTCGAATCCCTCCGTTTCCGCCAAGTGCTAAGCAAAAACGCCCCGTCAGGGGCGTTTTTCATTGTGGAAGCTTATGCCCATGCTCTCGCTGACCCAGACCCTTCCCTTCTTGCTGACCGCCGTCTTGCTCACCGTCACTCCGGGGCCGGACAACCTCATGGTTTTGAGCGTCGGCGTTTCCAGGGGGCGACGTTCAGGGATGGCTTTTGGCTTGGGTTGCGCGGTCGGTTGCCTCAGTCACACCTTGCTGGCCGTCCTTGGCGTGAGTGCTTTGGTGGCTGCGTCTCCCACCGCCTTTCTTGCGCTCAAGTGGGCCGGTGGTGCCTACCTGATGTGGCTGGGCGTGCAAGCCCTGCGCCATGCAGGCGGCAGCCAGATCAAGCCTGGCCAGGCCCAAGCGATGTCCGCCCGGCACTTGTTTACCAAGGGCCTGGTGGCCAACGCGATCAACCCAAAGGTGGTCTTGTTCTTCCTGTCCTTCCTGCCGCAGTTTGTCGATGCTTCACGCGGACAGCTTGAGTGGCAGCTCGCCAGCCTGGGCATTTTGTTCACCTTGCAGGCGGCCATCTTGTTCGGGCTGATGGGCTACTTCGCGGGTGTCATTGGCGCCTGGCTCAGCCGCAAGCCCAAGGTGGGCTTCTGGCTGGACAGAACGACGGGCGTGTTGTTCGTGACGCTCGGCTTGCGCATGATCACGGCTCGCTAAGGCTAAAGCAAACGCGAACGCTTGCCGTGGCGTCAATAACAGCCGCTCAGCTCAAGCCCAGCATGCGCCGGTTGGCGGCGTGATCCGTGCCACTGGCAGCAAAGTCATCGAAGGCCCGCTCCGCCACTTTGATCAGGTGGTCGCGGATAAACGGTGCGCCTTCTGCCGCCCCCTGCTCGGGCGCTTTCAGGCAGCATTCCCACTCCAGCACCGCCCAGCCTTCGTACCCGTATTGCGTGAGCTTGCTGAAGATGGCCTTGAAGTCCACCTGCCCATCGCCCAGTGAGCGGAAGCGTCCGGCACGGTCTTTCCAGCCTTGAAAGCCACCGTACACGCCTTGCTTGCCGGTCGGGCGGAACTCCGCGTCCTTGACGTGGAAGGCCTTGATGCGGTCGTGGTAAATGTCGATGTAGGCCAGGTAGTCCAGCTGCTGCAGCACAAAGTGGCTGGGGTCATACAGCAGGTTGGCGCGAGGGTGATTGTTCACGCGCTCCAAAAACATCTCGTAGCTCGCGCCGTCGCACAGATCTTCACCTGGATGGACTTCATAGCAGACGTCCACGCCTGCGGCGTCAAAGGCATTGAGGATGGGCAGCCAGCGCTTGGCCAGCTCGTCAAAGGCAGCTTCGACCAAACCGGCTGGCCGCTGCGGCCAGGGGTACAGGTAAGGCCAGGCCAGCGCGCCGCTGAAGGTGGCATGGGATTTGAGGCCCATGCGCTGCGAGGCCTTGGCCGCCATCTTGAGTTGCTCGACCGCCCACGCCGTGCGTTCTGCCGGCTTGCCGCGTACAGCCTCGGGCGCAAAGCCGTCCATGGGCAAGTCGTAGGCGGGGTGAACCGCCACCAACTGCCCCTGCAAGTGCGTGGACAACTCGGTCACTGACAGGCCAAGGGCCTTGAGCTGGCCTTGCACTTCGTCGCAATAGGTCTGGCTTTCAGCCGCAAGCTCCAGGTTGAACAGGCGCTTGTCCCAAGTGGGGATTTGCACACCCTTGTAGCCCATGCCGGCCACCCATTGGCCGATGGCGGGCAGGCTGTTGAAGGGGGCGGCGTCACCGGCAAACTGGGCCAAAAAGATGGCGGGGCCTTGGATCATTTTCATGGGCGTGCTCGTTTTCTTTGGATTGAATCGGCTCAGGCAAACACGGCTTCGCTGTTGCCAGCGGGCACCGGTGCCGGGCGCTCGCAGCGCGTGCTCAGCGTGACGAAGCGGCCCGTGTGCGACGAGGTCTCGAAAGCCTCCAGCACTTCAAGCACATGCAGCGCCAGTTCACCGCTGGCGCGGTGCGGCCTGCCGTTCTGGATGGCCAGGGCCATGTCCACCAGGCCGACCATGCGGTAGTCGGCTTGCATGGTGCCGTTGCGCAGTTCGCGGTTGGCGATGCCGAAGGGCAGGTCAGCGATGTCCAGGTCTTGCCAGTCGCCGTTGGGCTTGCATACGCGCGGGATGTTGCCAAAGAAGTTAGGGTCCACGCCCAGCAGGCTGCCTTCGGTGCCGTAAATCTCGATCGGCGATGTGCGGTTGTGCTTCCACACGTCCCATGAGGCTGAGAGGTTGACGTTGGCGCCGCTTTCAAACTCCAGCACACCGTTGACGGTGGTGGGAACGCCCACGTCAATGATGCTGCCGTTCAGGGGCTCGCTGGTCACGGTGCGCGTCGCGTTGCCTATGCTGGCAATGCCCGCCACACGTTTGACCGGCCCCAGCAGGTTGACCAGTTGCGTGATGTAGTAAGGGCCGATGTCCAGCACCGGCCCGCCACCGGGCTTGTAAAAGAACTCCGGGTTGGGGTGCCAGGTTTCCATGCCGTGCGACATGACGACCACGCTGCCGCCCACGGGCCGGCCGATGGCGCCGGCGTCGATGGCGCGGCGGCAGGCCTGGTGCGAAGCGCCAAAGAAGGTGTCGGGCGCGCAGCCCACGCGCAGGCCTGTGGCCCGGCTGGTGGCCATCAGTTCAGCGGCATCCTTGAAGCTGGCGGCCAGCGGCTTTTCTGAATAAGCGTGCTTGCCGGCCTTCAGGATTTGCTGCGACACCTGCGCGTGCGCCATGGGCACCGTGAGGTTGACGATGATCGAAATCTCGGGGTCGGCCAGCAGGGCCTCGATGCTCATGGCGGTGACGCCGTACTCGGCCGCCTTGGCCTCGGCAGCGGCCATGCGCAGGTCGGCGCAGGCCTTGACGCGGATGTAACTCGAGCGCGCTGCGCCCTTGAGGTAGGCGTCGCTGATGTTGCCGCAGCCGATGATGCCGATGTTGGTTTTGCTCATGTCGAAGGACCCGTCAAAAGAAATTAGAGAGAGTTCAAAAAGGCGAAGCTGTTGCGCGCAAAGCGGGCCGGGTCGCTGGGCTTGTCGTGCTCGGCCACGAACCAGCGCGCGCCGTTCTTGACGCTGGCCTGGGCCAGCTTGCCGCGCCAGTCCAGCACACCGTGGCCCACGTCTTCCCAGCCGTCTTCGTCCAGCTTGGTGTTGGCGGGTGCCAGGTCCTTGGCATGCACGGAGGTCACGCGGTCGGCGTACTGCGCCATCAACACTGCGGGGTCTGCGCCGCCGCGCACCAGCCAGGCCACGTCGGCTTGCCATTTCAGCGGCGCCTTGCCCGCGCCTTCAAACAGGCAATCCAGCGCGGTTCGGCCGTCGGCTTGCTTGTTCAGTTCCCAATGATGGTTGTGGTAGCCCAGCTCAATGCCATGGTCTTGCGCGCGCCAGGCCATTTGCGCGAGTTCACGGCCCAGGGCCGTCCAGTAGGGCTCAGGGCTTTGGCGCTCTTCGGGCGGCACTGAGGGCATGAAGAGTTGCGTAAAACCCAGGGTCTTGCAGGCTTGCATGATGAGGTCGAAGCGGTCACGCAGGGCGGCCATGCTGACGTGGGCTGACGACACCTTCAGGCCGCGTGCATCCAGGGCTTTGCGCACATTGGCAGCATCGTCGAGGTGGCTGCCAATCAACTCCACATGGCTGTAGCCGGCGGCCTGGGCGCTGTCAAGAATGGCGTCCAGGCTGGGCAGGTTGCGCAGGCTGTAGAGCTGGATGGAAAGCGGTGTTTTCATGAAGGAAAGTCCTGAGAGCTGAGGGGAGGAACAAAAATTCAGGGCGCCAGAATCGGCGCATGCGGGCCGGGCGCGACCGATCTGCGAGCGATGGCTTCGGAGTTGAAGTCATGCTGCACGCTCAGGCCAGCGCCATAGCATTGGTTCATGAGGTGGCGGCAGGCGTTGGCCGCCACATCGGTCGATGGAATCCGCACCGTGCTCAGGCTCGGTGAGGTGTAGGCAGCCAGTTCGGCATCGTCATAGCCCAGCACCGACAGGTCTTGCGGCACGCGAATACCTGCTTCTTGCAGGCGCGACAAGGCGGCCATGGCCAGCACGTCGGTCACGCAGAACAGCGCGCTGAAGGGGCGCTGCTTGAGCTCGGCGATCAGTCCGGCCTGATGCCAGCCGTTGGAAAAATTCAGCAAGCCATCAATGACGAACTCAGTGGCCGGCGGCATACCCTGCACGGCCAGTTCCAGCTTGAAGCCTTCAACGCGTTCGCTGATGTCTGCGCCGTGGCGCAGGCTGTGCATCACGGCCACTTCCCGGTGGCCTTGCGCCAGCAAGGCACGTGCGGCCAGCCGGCCGGCGGCCATGTGGTCCACAGAAAAGCAGTGGTCTTCCAGGCCCTTGACCGTGCGGTTCATGACCACCAGATGCGGCACCCGCTCCTTGAGCGCCAGCAGGTCTTCGTCGTGCAGGTAGCTGTCAATGACAAAGATGCCGTCGCATTGGCGGTCGATCAAGAACTGCAGGCCATTGAGCGACTTGGCGCGGCGCGGACCTTGACCAAAATTGCTGGCCGTGACCATGTGGTGGCTGGCTGCGCGCAGCTCCCTGTCCACCGCCTGCAAGATGGGTGCAAAGAAGGTGCCCTCATAGGTGGGCACATACACACCCACCAGGCCGACGCTGCGCGATGACAGCGCACGGGCCACCCGCGAGGGCTGAAAATTCAAGGCACGCACCGCCTCCTGCACGCGCGCCAAGGCGGCCGGCGACACAGCGCCCTTGCCCGAGATCGCGCGCGAGGCTGTGCCCACGCCGACACCGGCGAGCAGGGCTACGTCCTTGATGGTGGCCATGTGCTGTGTGCCGTGAGCGTTTTAAATTCGCGCCTCGGTGGCCGCGTCAAACAGCGAGACATGGGCTGGGTCGAGCGCCAGCCGCACGGCGCTGCCGCGCTGAATCTCCACGGCCGGCTCGACCTGGATGGCCAGGCGGGTGCCTTGCGAATCCATCCAGACGATGCGGTAAGCGCCCATGGTTTCCACCAGGCCCAGCGTGGCTTGCACATGGCAGCTGGCCTCGGGCCCGACCAGATGCAGGTGCTCGGGGCGAATGCCCAGCACGACGGGCTGTCCGTCCAGCGGCGTCTGGGCAAAGGGGTAGTGGCTCAGTTCGGCATTCAAGCCGGGGGACTCGAAGTGCACCTGAGCGTTGTTGCAGCGCAGATGACCTTTGATGAAGTTCATGCTCGGCGAGCCCAGGAAGCCCGCCACGAACATATTGGCTGGCCGGGCGTACACCGCCTCGGGTGTATCCAGCTGCTGGATCTTGCCGTCGCGCATCACGGCCAGGCGCGTGGCCAGCGTCATGGCCTCGATCTGGTCGTGTGTGACGTAGATCATGGTGGCACCCAGGTCGTGGTGCAGCTGCTTGAGTTCCCGGCGCAGTTCGGTGCGCAGCTTGGCGTCCAGATTGGACAGCGGCTCGTCGAGCAAAAACACCTTGGCCTCGCGCACCAGCGCCCGGCCAATGGCCACGCGCTGGCGCTGGCCACCTGAGAGCTGCGCGGGCTTGCGCTGCAAGAGCGGCGTGAGCTGCAACATGCGCGCGGCGTTGTCCACGCGTTTTTTGATCTCGGCCTTGTCCATGCCGCTGATGCGCAGGCCAAAGGACAGATTGCGCTCGACTGTCATGGTCGGGTAGAGCGCATAGCTCTGGAACACCATGCCGATACCGCGGTCCTTGGGGTCGGCCCAGGTCACGTCAGTGCCGGCAATTTCAACCAGGCCGTCGGTCACGTCGATCAGGCCGGCAATGCTGTGCAGCAAGGTCGACTTGCCGCAGCCCGAGGGGCCGAGCAGCACCAGGAACTCGCCTGCGGCGATATGCAGGTCCAGGCCCTCGATGATGGGCGTTTTGCCGAGAACGATTTGAAGGTCGCGAATGGAAACGTTGGACATGTTCTTGATTACCCTTTGACAGCGCCGGCTGCAATGCCGCGCACAAACCAGCGACCTGAAACGAAATACACCACCAGCGGCACCAGTGAAGTCAGCAGCGTGGCCGCCATGTTCACGTTGTAGACCTTCTCGCCCTGGGTGGAGTTGATGATGTTGTTGAGTTGCACCGTGATGGGGTAGTTCTCGCGGCCCGCAAAGATCAGGCCCAGGATGAAGTCGTTCCAGATGCCGGTGGTCTGCATGATGGTGGCGACCACGAAGATGGGCAGCGACAGGGGCACCATCAGCTGGAAGTAGATGCGCCAGAAACCACCGCCGTCAATGCGCGCGGCCTTGAACAACTCCACCGGCAAGCCCGCGTAGTAGTTGCGAAACAGCAGCGTCATGATGGGCATGCCAAAGAAGGTGTGAATCAACACCACATTGGTCAATGACTGAAACATGTCGACTGCGGCGAACATGCGCACCAGCGGGTAGAGCATGACGGGGTAGGGGATGAAGGCACCCAGCATGAGTACGCCAAAGGCCCAGTTGGCCCACTTCACGCGCCAAAAGGCCAGCGCATAGCCGTTGAGCGAGCCCATGAAGACCGACAGCAGCAGCGAAGGCAGCAAGATCTTCACCGAGTTGCCAAAACCCACGGAGACCCCCTTGCAATCCAGGCCGGTGCAGGCGGTGGACCAGGCTTGTGCCCAGGGCGCAAAGGTGATTTCCAGCGGCAGGGCAAAGATGTTGCCTTCCCGAATCTCTGTCATGGGCTTGATGGAGGTGATGCCCATGACGTAGAGCGGCAGCAAAAAGAACAGGGCCGCGCTCAGCAAGAAAAAGTAAATGCCCAGCCGTGCCGGCGTGAACAGCGCGGCGCGGGGTCGGCTGTGCCGTCGTGGTGCAGCTGCCGTGGTGGTGCTTGTGTTGGCCAGAGTGTTCATGCGTGCCCCGCGGCTTTGTTGGCTCGTGCCCGTGCGTACATCAGAGGCGCGATGATGATGATGACTGTCACGAGCATGGTGGTGGAGGCGGCCGAAGCCAGACCGATGTTTTGCCTCTCAAAGAGGTGGTCCATGATGAATTTGGAAGGCACGTCTGTGGCGTCGCCCGGGCCGCCGTTGGTCATGGCCACCACGGCGTCATAGACCTTGACCACCTGAACTGCGAGCAGCACCACCGAGGTGCCCAGCGCTGCGCCCAGTTGGGGCAGCACGATGCTCAGGTAGTAGCGCCAGCGGGGAATGCCCTCGATGCGCGCCGCCTTCCATTGTTCTTCGTCAATGCCGCGCAGGCCGGCCAGCAAGATGGCCATGACCAGACCCGCCGAATGCCAGAGCACCGCAATGACGATGCAGTAGATGGCCATGTCCTGAGAGGCGATCCAGTCAAATCTGGCGCTGTCCCAGCCCCAGCTGCGCAGCGAGCGCTGAATGCCCAGGGTCGGGTTGAACATCCATTGCCAGACGACGCCGCAGGCGACAAAGGAAATGGCGTAGGAATAAAGATAGACCGTGCGAAAGAAGCCTTCGAGGCGCACTTTCTGATCAATGAAAACCGCCAGCAAGAAACCCAGGATGAGGGCGCCAGCGATAAAAAACACGCCAAAGATGACGACGTGCGTCATGGCCGTGTGCCAGCGCTCGCTGCCAAACAAGTTGGTGTACTGCGTCAGGCCGACCCAGTCTGACCGGGGCAGCAACTTGGAGCTGCTCAGGGAAATCCGGATGGTCCAGAGAATGGACGCGACATAAGCGATGAGGACGGTCAGGCCCATCGGTATCAACGCGGAGTGCGCTGACCAGGCCGTTTTAGGACCCTTGCGTGCAGACGTCATGGTGGCTCTTCAAGAAAAGTAGGTGGCGTTTGAGGCCGGCCTGGCTCATCGCCAGGCCGGGTCTCTTCGTCGCTAAGGCTTACTTCTTCAGCGCCGCAACAAATTGAACTTGTGCGTCTTCGGGCTTGAGGTCGGTGTTCCACAGCTTGGTCACCACGTCGCTCAACTTGCCGAACATGTCAGGAGCAATCAGCATCCGGGCATCCGGCGTCTGGCGGGTGGTGTCCTTCAGGGCTTGTACGCCCGCTTGAGCGCAGATGTCCAGACCGGCGGTGTCCACGTCAGGACGGATCGGGATCGAGCCCTTTTTGTTGTTGAAGGCCACCTGCGTGGTGGGCGAAGTGATGACCCTGGCCAACAGTTGCTGCGCAGCGATGGCGTCTTTGTTGCTTGTCTTGGGCAAGACGAACACGTCGCCACTGACCGAATACGCGGCCTTGGCACCCCAGCCCGAGAAGCAGCCGAATTCCTTGCCCGGCGTCTTGCCTGCCGCCAGGAACTCGCCCTTGGCCCAGTCGCCCACGGTCTGAAAGCCGGCTTTGTCTGTCACCAGCAAGGCAGTGGTGTCGTTCCAGCTGCGGCCTGCAAAGCCAGCGTCGGCGTAGGTGCGCAGGCGCTTGTATTTTTCAATCACGGTTTTGAAAGCAGGCGAACGGATGGCGTTCGGGTCTTGCTCACCGTAGACCTTCATGTACAGATCGCGGCCGCCCATGTGCAGCAAGACCGAGCTGAACGTGCCCACCTCATAGCTCAAGGTGCCCGATTGTGCGAAGGGAATCTGGCCCGAGGCCTTGATCTTGTCCAGCGCTGTCCAGAATTCGGTTTCGTTTTTGGGCTCGGCCACGCCAGCCTTGGCCAGCACGGCCTTGGAATAGAAGAACCAGGTGGTGCTGTGGATGTTGACCGGCACTGCGTAGTAGTGGCCCTTGACCTTGATCACGTCCTTGATGGGCACCGGCAGCCAGGTGTCCCAGCCTTCTTTGCTGGCCACGGCATCCACGTCGGCCAGCAGGCCGGCTTCGATCAGCTCGTGGTATTGCTTGGAGGTGTTGAACTGCGAAGCCACGGGCGGGTTGCCGCCGGCAATGCGGTTCAGGGCTGCGGCGCGCGCGTTGTCGCCGCCGGCAATGGCGTTGTCCACCCATTGGCCGCCGGCTTTGTTGTAGGCCTCGGCCAGTTGCTTGAGCGCTGCGGATTCACCACCGGAGGTCCACCAATGGATGACTTCGGCTTTTTGGGCCAGCGCTGACGAGGAAATACCCAGGCTGGCAACAAGAGCTGCCAGAAGGGCCATGCGTTGAGATTTCATGACATGTCTCCACAAGAGGTGTTGTTTTGAATCCAGGCCAAAAAGGCACTCTTGCGAGCCACTGTCTTGACCGAATTGAGATGGAAACGATTCCAACTCGGTGCTCATTAGACGTGCCTGATGCGGCTTGCGTATCAGCAAAAACCCTTTGTTTGATCCCTAAAGTAATTCACTTTATTAGGGGGTTTTCACCAGTGCTCGGTTTCGCTCGTGTCTTTAACATTTGTTCCTTGGCTAAATTAATTCACGCTGATTGGCCCAACCTCAAAGATTGGCAAGACCCATGAAAAAAGCATTGATCGTGTGGGGCGGATGGCAAGGCCACGAACCTGAGCAGGGCGCGCACATCGTGCGCGGCATGCTCGAAAAGAACGGCTTTTCTGTGCGGGTAGAAACGGAAACCGCCGCCTTCGCCGACCCGGCGCTGACCGATCTGGACCTCATCGTGCCGATCTTCACGATGTCCAAGATTGAAAAAGCCGAGGCCCTGAACCTGACCGCCGCCGTGCAGTCGGGCGTCGGTCTGGCTGGCTTTCATGGCGGCATGTGCGACGCCTTTCGTGACTCGGTGGAGTACTCCTTCATGACCGGCGGCCAATGGGTGGCGCATCCGGGCAATGTGATCGACTACCGCGTGAACATCACGCGCGCCGACGACCCGGTGATGGCGGGCATCACCGATTTCAACTACCGCTCCGAGCAGTACTACATGCATGTGGACCCGGCCAACGAGGTGCTGGCCACCACCACCTTCAGCGGCGAGCATGCCGAGTGGATTACCGGTGTGGTGATGCCCGTGGTCTGGAAGCGGCGCCACGGCCAAGGCCGCGTGTTTTACAGCGCGCTGGGCCATGTGTCCGCTGAGTTCAAGGTGCCCGAGATGGCCACGATCTTTGAGCGCGGCATGCTCTGGGCCGCACGCTCTGGGGCGCAGGTCAAGGCCCACATGACGGCAGGCGCAGTATGACGATTGAAGCTTCGAGTCAAACCAGCGCCGTCAGCCGTCGCCTGCGCCTGGGCATGGTCGGCGGCGGGGAGGGCGCTTTCATTGGCGCCGTGCACCGCCTGTCCGCCCGCATGGACGACCAGTACGAGCTGGTTGCCGGTGCTCTGAGTGCCGACGCCGCCCGCGCCCAGCGCTCGGGCGAAGCCTTGCGGCTGGACCCGGCCCGCGTGTACGCCAGCTACCAGGACATGGCTAGGCTGGAGCGCCAGCGCCCCGACCCGGTGGACGTGGTGGCCATCGTCACGCCCAACCACTTGCATGCGCCTGTGGCCACGGCATTTTTGCAGGCCGGCTTTCATGTGATTTGCGACAAGCCTTTGACCACCACGCTGGCCGAAGCCGTGGCCTTGCGCGACGTGGCCGCGCGCAGTCAGCGCGTGTTCTGCCTGACGCACAACTACACCGGCTACCCCTTGGTGCGCCAGGCTCGCGAGATGGTGGCCGCAGGCAGCTTGGGGGAGATTCGGCTGGTGCAGGTCGAGTACCCGCAAGAGTGGCTGACCGAGCCGCTAGAGCAGCAAGGCCAAAAGCAGGCCGAATGGCGCACCGACCCGGCGCGCTCCGGTGCGGGCGGTTGCCTGGGCGACATCGGTACCCATGCCTACCAGCTGGCCGACTACGTGACGGGTTTGAAGCTCGACACCTTGTGCGCCGACCTGCAGGCTTTCGTGCCCGGCCGCAGGCTGGACGACAACGTGAACATGATGCTGCGCTACCAGGGCGGCGCACGCGGCATGCTCTGGGCCAGCCAGGTGGCGCCCGGCCATGAGAACGGTTTGAAGCTGCGCATTTACGGCAGCCGTGGCGCGCTGGAATGGGTGCAGGCTGAACCCAATGTGCTGGTGCATTCGCCTTTGGGTGAATCGCGCCGGCTCATCACGCGCGGCTCGCCCGCAGCGGGTGCGGCGGCCGCGCGCATGACGCGCATTCCTTCAGGCCACCCCGAGGGTTACCTCGAAGGCTTTGCCAATATTTACACCGAAGCCGCCCATGCGATCCGGGCCGTCGATGCCGGGCAACCGGTGCCGGCTGGGGTGTATTTCCCCGGCATGGACGAAGGCCTCAAGGGCATGGCCTTCATTGAGGCAGCCGTTAAATCTTCGGCCGCCAACGGCGCCTGGATCCGGCCGGAGTTTGTCTGACATGAGCAAACCTCCAGCAAGGCCTCAAGCCCTGCGCCTGGGCATCCTCGGTTGCGCCGCGATTGCGCACAACTTTGCACGCCACCTGACCGGCAGTCAGCAGGCGCGCATCGTGGCGGTGGCCAGCCGCGAGCTGCCCAAGGCCCAGGCCTTCGCTGCCACTCACCAGATTGCACGCGCCTGGGGCAGTTACGAAGCCCTGCTGGCCGACCCGGAGGTGGACGCCGTCTACATTCCGCTGCCCAACACCTTGCATGCGCCCTGGGCCATTCGCGCGGCTGAGGCGGGCAAGCATGTGCTGTGTGAAAAGCCGCTCACCACCAGCCTCGCCCCTGCCCAAGCCATGTTTGCCGCAGCGCGTCAGCACGGCGTGATGCTGCTTGAAGCCTATCCCTGGTGGTTTCAGCCGCAGACGCGCGACATGCTGGCCGCGCTGGCGCAAGACCATGTGCAAGGCATCGGCCCGGTGCAGTTTGTGCAGGCCAGCTTTGGTTTTACGTTGGCCCAGCCGACTGGCAACATTCGCTTTGACCCGGCGCTGGGCGGCGGCGCCTTGCTGGACGCCGGCAGTTACCCGCTCAGTTTGATTCGCCTGGTGATGGGCTGCGCCCCCGAGGCGGTACGGGCTGAGTCCACCTGGACCGAAGGGGGCGCCAAAGACGGTGTGGACCTCAGTACCAGCGCCACCTTGCTGTACGCAGACGGCAGGCGCGCGCAAATGAGTTGCGCCATGGCCGCCACCGCTTACCACCGGCATGCCACCATCATGTGCCAGCGCGGCACGCTGGAAACCGAATACGCCAACCACACAGCCGACCAGACAGGCCATCCGCTGGGCTTTCACACCAGCCAGATGCGGGTGCGCCGTGGCGTGGCCAGCCAGGTGCCGTTTGAGGCCGTAAAGTCAGCAGGCGGCAGCGGCTTTCGCTTTGCGGCCGAAGCTTTTGCGCAGGTGGTGGCCGCGCAAGACCACGCAGCCATCGCACGCGCTGCTCAGGCCAGCCTGGACATCGCCGCCACGCTGGAAGCGGTCGCCAAGGCCGCCAGGAGCGGCCAGACCGTCAAGCTGCCCGGCTTGACGCAACAGGCCGCGTGAGGTGCAGCACGGCGTGCAGCACGTAGCCGGCACCGCCCATGGCCACGGCCAGGTCCGAGTGCCTGGCCACCTTGAGGGTCGGGGCTGTCAGGCCGGCGCGGCCGGCGTAGTCGCGCAGCACGGCGCTGGCTGCGTCCACCAGCACCTCGCCGCCCAGGGTCACGGTTTCACCGCCCAGCACGATGGTTTGCGGATTGAAGGTGACCCACACGTTTTGCAGCAGCACGCCCAGCAAAGAGCCAGCCTGCGCAAAGGCGGCGCGCGCGCTGGCATCCCGCGCCTGCATGCGCTGGCGCAAAGTGGCGTGGTCGATCTCGTTGTTCTTCAGGCAGCCGGCGCCTGCGGCAATGGCGCGCAGGCCGATGTAAGCCTCGGCGCAGCCAAAGCGGCCACAGGAGCACGACGCACCGTCAATCACCAGCGTGGTGTGACCGATCTCACCGGCCGATCCGGTGGCGCCGGTAAAGAGTGCTTCGTTGAGCACGATGCCCGCACCCACGCCCACGCCGCAGCTCACATAGACCAGTGGGTCGGCCACTGGCCGCTCGCCGAATTCAGACTCGCCCACAGCCGCCAGGTCGGCCTCGTTCTGGTAGTACACCGGCACGCCCTGCAAGGCTGTGGTGGCCAGCGCCGCGCCTACGCGCCGACCGATGTCCAGATTGCGCCAGCCGATGTTGGGTGCAAATTCCAGCACGCCCGAACGCTTGTCCACCGGGCCATGCAGGCCCACGCCAATGCCCAGCAGGCGGCTGACGGGCGTGGTGACGCGCGCCGCCAGGGCCAGCAGCATCTGCACCAGTTGACCGCAGGCGGCGTCAGCATCCACAGAGGCCAGTTGGGCCTGCGCCGAATCCAGCACCTCGCCGTTGACGGTGGTGGCCACCACCCGCACGATGTCCGGGCCGAGGTCGGCGCCCAGCAAGACGATGCGGCTGCTGTCCAGGCTCAAGGGCGTGGGGCGCCTGCCCAGCGCGCCCTTGGCGGCGGCATCGGCTTCGACCAGCCAGCCGTCTTCAATCAGGCCCTTGACCAGCGCGCTCACGGTGGCGCGCGTCAGTCCGCTTTTGACTGCCAGATCCGCCCGCGATTGGCCGGGTTGCTCGCGCAAAAGGCGCAGCAAGGCCATGGCGTTGATGTGTTTGACGAGGCGCTGGTTGCCAGTGAGTGGGGAAAGAGACACCGTTTTAGTTTAGCCAGAAAACAAGGTAGGCCATGATCCAGAATCCGATTCTCAAGGGCTTCAACCCCGACCCGTCCATCGTGCGCGTGGGCGAGGACTACTACATCGCCACCTCCACCTTCGAGTGGTTTCCGGGCGTGCAAATCCACCATTCACGCGACTTGGTGAACTGGCGGCTGCTGTGCCGGCCGCTCACGCGCCCCAGCCAGCTCAACATGCTGGGCGATCCCGATTCTTGCGGCGTGTGGGCACCGTGCCTGACGTACGCGGACGGCCTTTTTCACCTGATCTACACCGACGTCAAGCGCTATGGCCAGACCTCCAGCGCAGGCAGCGCGGGCGGTGCCTCGCTGCGCGATTTCCATAACTACATGGTCACCGCCGACCGCATCGACGGCGAATGGTCAGACCCGGTCTACATGAACAGCAGCGGCTTTGACCCTTCGCTGTTTCATGACGACGATGGTCGCAAGTGGTTCGTGAATCAGTTGTGGGACCACCGGCCCGGCCAGAACCGTTTTGCCGGCATCGTGCTCCAGGAATACTCACCCGCCGAGCAGCGCCTGGTCGGCGAGCGCATCAACATCTTCAAGGGCACGCCGCTGGGGCTGACCGAAGCACCTCACTTGTACAAGCGCAATGGCTGGTACTACCTCATCACGGCCGAAGGCGGCACCGGCTGGGGCCACGCCGTGACCATGGCACGTTCGCGCCATTTGGCTGGCCCGTATGAATTGCACCCGGACACCACAGTCATCAGTTCGCGCGAGCGGCCAGACGCCGAGTTGCAGCGCGCCGGCCATGCCGACATGGTCGATACGCCGGACGGCCAGACCTTCATGGTTTACCTGTGCGGCCGGCCCCTGCCCAATCGCGGCGCCTGCACACTAGGCCGCGAGACGGCCATTCAGCCCATGCGCTGGGACAGTGACGGCTGGCTGCGCACCTTGGACGGCAGTGGCAAGGCCGAATTGGTGGTGCCGGATGCCGGCTTGCCCCTGCATCCCTTTGCCGCGCTGCCTGTGCGCGAAGACTTTGACGCCGCGCAACTGCCTTTGCATTGGCAGTGGCTGCGCTCGCCCTGGCCTGAAGAATTGTTTTCCCTCAGCGCACGGCCCGGGCATTTGCGCCTGTTCGGACGCGAGAGCATGGGCAGCTTTTTCAAGCAGGCCCTGGTGGCGCGCCGGCAGCAGTCGCATTGCTACAGCGCGCAAACGCGCATGGACTTTGAGCCTGCGCATTTCCAGCAGCAGGCAGGCCTGGTCTGCTACTACAACAGCAGCAAGTTCCATTACCTGTATGTCTCGCATGACGAGACCTGGGGCAAGCATTTGCGCGTGATGTCCAGCCTGCCCAACCACATGAGCAGCGACGCGTTCTCAACGCCCATCAGGCTGCCGGCCGGGCCGATCGAGCTGCGCGCGGAGGTGGACCGCGAGCGCCTGTACTTTGCTTACCGCTTGCTCGACCAAGCGATGCCCGGCCCCTGGCAATGGCTGCCGCAACCCTTTGACGCCAGCATCCTGTCTGACGAAGCCAGCCCGCCGGGCCGGCCCAACTTCACCGGTGCCTTTGTGGGCGTGGCTTGCCAGGACATGTCGGGCATGGGCCACCCGGCCGACTTTGATTTCTTTGACTACCGCGAGCGCGAGTTCGAGGTCAATCCGCGGCACTCCTGAAGCGGCCCGACTCTTCACCGCCTATTTCACCCATCAACTCAACTGGTCTTTATGAACTCTCCCCAAAAAGTCGGCATCGGCATCATCGGCTGCGGCAACATCAGCGAGGCCTACCTCAAGGCCGCTTTAGGCTTTCCCATTCTGGACATTCGCGGCATTGCCGACATGCGGCCCGAAGCCGCCAGCGCGCGCGCCGCACAGTTCGGCCTCAAAGCCCAAACGGTGGACGCCTTGCTGCGCGACCCGTCGATTGAAATCATCGTCAACCTGACGATCCCCGCAGCGCACGTGGAAGTCGGCCTGCAAGCCATTGCCGCCGGCAAGCATGTGCATTCAGAAAAGCCGCTGGGCCTGAGCACCGCGCATGCCCGCACCTTGCTGGAAGCCGCTGACAAACGCGGCCTGCGCGTGGGTTGCGCGCCCGACACCTTTTTGGGTGGCGGTCACCAGACCTGCCGCAAGCTGGTGGACGAGGGCGTGATTGGCCGGCCCGTGGGCGGCAGTGCGTTTTTCATGTGCCCAGGCCATGAGCGCTGGCATCCCAACCCGGCTTTTTATTACCAGGTCGGCGGCGGCCCCATGCTGGACATGGGGCCTTACTACATCACGGCGCTGGTCAATTTGATTGGCCCGGTGGCGCGCGTGAGCGGCGCCAGCGCCCGCGTGCGGCCCGAGCGTTTGATCACCAGCGAGCCGCTCAAGGGCACGCGCGTGCCGGTGGAAGTCGCCACGCACGTGGCCGGCACGCTTGAGTTTGAAAACGGCGCGGTCGTCTCGATGGCCATGAGCTTTGACGTGCCCAAGCACCGGCACAGCCCGATTGAGTTGTACGGGACCGAAGCCAGCTTGCTGGTGCCAGACCCGAACCGCTTTGGCGGCAAAATCGAGGTCGCCCAGGCCGGTGGCGATTGGGTCGAGCGGCCCACCGAGCATGGTTATTGGGACGGCAACTTCCGCATCATGGGCGTGGCCGACCTGGCGCACGCCATTCGCGGCAACAGGCCGCACCGCGCCTCGGGCGAACTGGCGCTGCATGCGCTGGAAGTCATGGAGGCTTTTCAGTTGTCGTCAGACACGGGCCGCCATGTCAGCATCAGCAGCCGCCCGGCGCGCCCCGCCATGCTGCCCACCGATTTGTCCGCCGGCAGCCTTGATTGAGAGAAAGAACGCTTCGCATGTCATCAGCCATTTACCCAAGCCTTGCAGGAAAAACCGTGGTCATCACCGGTGGCGGCACCGGCATAGGCGCAGCCTTTGTGGCCGCCTACGTGCGGCAAAACGCGCGCGTGTTTTTTCTGGACATTGCCCAGGCCGAGTCCGAGGCCTTGGCCGCTTCGCTGCAAGGCGCGGCCACGCCGCCTGTCTTTATGCCCTGCAACCTGAAAGACCCCGCAGCGATCGCCAAAGCCTTCGCCCAGATCGAAGCGGCCGCCGGTGCGGTGCAGGTCTTGGTGAACAACGCGGCCAACGACGACCGGCACGAAGTGGGCGAGCTGAGCGCCGACTACTGGGCCGACCGCATGGACGTGAATTTTCGGCATCACTTTCTGTGCGCGCAGGCAGTGATGGCCGGCATGAAGGCCGCAGGGCAGGGCGTGATTCTCAACATCGGCTCGATCTCCTGGCACGTGGCGATTCCGAAGCTGGCGCTGTACATGGCGGCCAAGGCCGGCATCGAAGGCCTGACGCGCGGCCTGGCGCGCGACCTGGGCGATTACGGCATTCGCGTCAATTGCATCGTGCCCGGCGCGGTGCGCACACCCCGGCAAGTCAAGCTCTGGCAAACACCCGAAAGCCAGGCCCGCCTGCTGGCCGCGCAATGCCTGCACCAGACCATAGAGCCCGAGCAAGTGGCTGCGATGGCGCTGTTCTTGTCGTCTGACGATGCGAGTGCCTGCACCGGCCGCGAGTACTTTGTGGACGCCGGCCTGTTTGGTTCGTGAAAACATGAAAGCCGCTATGAACACTTCAGTGCAATGCTTGTGGGACGTGCAGGCCGAACTCGGCGAAGGCGCGCTGTGGCTGGCTGGTGCGCAAGGCAAGGATGCAGACGGTGCTGTTTATTTTGTGGACATCAAGGGCCATAAATTACACCGCTACGTGCCTGCCACGGGCGCGCGGCAGAGTTGGCCCGCACCTTTGCAAGCCGGCTTCATGCTGCCGGTTCAAGCGGAAGATGAGGCAGCGCCAAAAGACCGGCACTGGGTCGTTGGCCTGAGCAATGGCCTGTCCCTGTTTGACGAAGCCACGGGCCAGTTCACACCGCTGTGCGCAGTCGATGCTCACCAGCCGCACAACCGCCTGAACGATGGCTATGTGGATGCGCAGGGCCGCCTCTGGTTTGGCAGCATGGACGACCATGAGGCCGACCCCACCGGCACGCTTTACCGCTGGGACGCACGCGGCCTTGCGGCCATGGACGCCGACTACGTCATTACCAACGGCCCGGCCATGAGCCCGGACGGCCGCACGCTGTACCACACCGACACACTCAAGCGCGTGACCTACGCCTTCGATGTCAGCCCTGAGGGCGCGCTCAGCGGCAAGCGTGTATTCGTGCATTTGCAAAGCCCCGGTTATCCGGACGGCATGGCGGTGGACGCTGAAGGCTGTGTCTGGGTGGCGGTGTTTGGCGGCTGGCGTATTGACCGCTTTTCGCCCAGGGGCGAGTTGCTGCACAGCCAAGCCTTTCCGTGTGCCAACATCACCAAGCTGGCTTTTGGCGGCGCGGACTTGCGCACCGTCTACGCCACCACCGCGCACAAAGGCCTGACCGCAGAGCAGCGCGCGGCGCAGCCGCTGGCTGGCGGCTTGTTCAGTTTTGAATCCCCGGTGCCCGGCTTGCCGCAGCACCACCTTCCGCGAAAGTTGACTGCATGACCACGCCCCCTAAACCTGGTGCCCCAACTGACGCCAAAGTTAAGCGCCGCTTCCGCTCGCAAGACTGGTTTGACAACCCGGACCACATCGACATGACGGCGCTGTACCTGGAGCGCTTCATGAACTACGGCATCACGCCCGAAGAACTGCGGTCGGGCAAGCCCATCATCGGCATTGCGCAGTCAGGTAGTGACTTGAGCCCCTGCAACCGCGTGCACCTCGAACTCGCCAAGCGCGTGCGCGACGGCATCCGTGACGCAGGCGGTATTCCGATGGAGTTCCCGCTGCACCCGGTGTTTGAAAACTGCCGCCGGCCCACCGCCGCCCTGGACCGCAACCTGGCCTACATGGGCCTGGTTGAAATCCTGCACGGCTACCCGCTGGACGCGGTGGTGCTGACCACCGGCTGCGACAAAACCACCCCCTCGCAAGTCATGGCCGCGTCCACCGTAGACATTCCGGCCATCGTGCTGTCGGGTGGGCCCATGCTGGACGGCTGGCTGGACGGCGAGCTGGTCGGCTCGGGTTCAGCCATCTGGAAGGCACGGCGACAACTTGCGGGCGGGCAGATCAACGAAGAAAAATTCCTCGACATCGCCGTGGCGTCCGCGCCCTCGGTCGGGCACTGCAACACCATGGGCACGGCCTCGACCATGAACGCCATGGCCGAGGCCCTGGGCCTGTCACTCACCGGCTGCGCGGCCATCCCCGCGCCTTACCGCGAGCGTGGGCAAATGGCGTATGCCACGGGCAGGCGCATCGTGGAGATGGCCTTTGAAGACTTGCGGCCTTCGCACATCCTGACCCGCGAGGCATTTTTAGATGCGATTGCCGTCAACTCCGCGATTGGTGGCTCGACCAACGCGCAGCCGCATCTGGTGGCCATGGCCCGGCATGCGGGTGTGGAGCTGCACACCCGTGACTGGGTGGACTACGGCCTGGACTTGCCGCTGCTCCTGAACATGCAGCCCGCCGGCAAATACCTGGGCGAGCGCTTTCACCGCGCAGGCGGCGTGCCGGCCATCATGGCCGAGCTGCTGGCCGCCGGCAAACTGCGCGCCGACCGCCCCACCGTGACCGGCCACAGCATGGCCACCAACCTGGCCGGCCGCCACAGCCTGGACGCGGAGGTGATCTATCCCTTTGACGCGCCCTTGAAAAAGCAGGCGGGCTTCTTGGTGCTCAAAGGCAATCTCTTTGACTTCGCCATCATGAAGACCAGCGTGATCTCCGACGAGTTCCGCGCCCGCTACCTGAGCGCGCCAGGCGCCGAGGGTCGCTTTGACTGCCGCGCCGTGGTGTTTGAAAGCTCGGACGATTACCTGGCCCGCATCAACGACCCCGCGCTCGGCATCGACGAAAACACCATGCTGGTGATTCGCGGCGCCGGCCCCGTGGGCTGGCCCGGCTCGGCTGAAGTGGTCAACATGCAGCCGCCTGATGCCCTCATCAAGCGCGGCATCAAGGCACTGCCCACGCTGGGTGACGGCCGTCAGTCAGGTACGTCCGACAGCCCGTCCATCCTGAACGCCTCACCCGAAAGCGCGGTGGGGGGCGGCCTGGCTTGGCTACGCACGGGCGACATCATCCGCACCGACTTGACTGCGGGTGAATGCAATATGCTGGTCAGTGACGAAGAGATCGCACGCCGCCGCGCCGACGGCCTGCCGGCAATACGCCCCAGCCAGACCCCCTGGCAAGAGATGTACCGCGCCACCGTGGGCCAGTTGGAGACCGGCGCCTGCATGGAGCCGGCGCTCAAATACCGCGGTGTGGCGAACAACCCGCCACGGCATAACCACTGAAGCCTCTGAAGAAAAATTAAGCGGGGGCGGTATTTGCGCCCCTGCGACTCACGACCTTGCCGCTGGCGCGCCCGGCACGACCACCGGAACAACCACCGGGGCGATAACGGGGTTGGCTGTGTTGGCTGCAGGCGTGGTGCGCGGTGGCGGTGCCCCGGCTGTCGTGACGGCGTTCGCCGCCGCTGCGGCGGGGGTGGCGCCTGCTGCACTTGCACTTGCACTTGCACCTGCTGCTGGTAAGGGTGCTGTGACTGGCGCTGGCAGAGCCGCTGAGGCGGGAGCCTTGACCGCTTTGGCCTCCAGCGTTTCCAGCATGCCGTCAATCATCCCCATCAAGCCCGGTGAATCAGCGTTGCCCAGCCAGGCGGCTCGGTTGGAGGCCAGGGTGCCCAGTTGTGCGGCGGTGCAGGCGCTGCCGTTGGTGCGCAACCAGTCGCTGGTCGCTTTGGCCCGTTCGCGCGGGTCGTGGGTTTGCAGGGCCAGCGCCCTGAAGTCGGCCACCAGGCACACGGGCTTGGGCGTCGGGGCGGGGCGGCGCGAGGTTTGGGCCGAGGTAAAACCCGCCGCGCCCAGGAGCAACGCGGCCAGCCAGAAAGCAGGGCGGGGCATTTGCACGGTATCAGTTCGGTGGTTCATGAGAGGCATGGCTTTCCTTGAATCGGCGCTTGGCTCGCAAACTTGAGCTTGCGGCTGAACCTTCATGGGTCCTTCACTAAAGGCTGTACGATAAAGAATTGTCCAGATTAGAACAATTCAAGCTGTCCACATAACCGCCAAGCCCAGGAGTGTTGTCCATGTCTGCTGCCCTTCACATCGCCCGCCGCGCCGTCGGCAAGACCCTGGCCAAGTCGGTCGTGCTGGCGGCCTTGCTGCCGCTTGCTGCGCTGGCACAAGGCGTCGTCGTGGTCTACACCTCCGCCCCGCCTGACATTCAAAACGCCATGGTGCCCGCCATCAAGGCCAAGCTGGGCGTGGACATTCAAGTGGTGTCTGCCGGCGGCGGTGAGTTGATCAAGCGCCTCAAAGCCGAAAGCGCGCGCCCGCTGGCGGACGTGGTGGTCTCCACCGGTATAGACGTGGTCGAAGGCAGCCCCGAGCTGTTCGAGCCTTACCGCGTCAAGGAAGTCGCCAAGCTGAACCCGGCCTACACCATCAACCCGCTGTGGTCCCCGTTCGCTGTGACCATCCCCACCGTGCTGGCTGTGAACACCAAGCTGGTGCCTGAAGCTGAAATCCCCAGCACCTGGGCTGAACTGGCCAACCCGAAGTGGAAGGGCAAGATCGCCTTTGCCGGCGCGGACAAGTCCAGCTCCGCACTCACGCAGATGCTGCAGATCGTGCACAACGAGAAAGACGAAGCCAAGGGCTGGACGCTGTTCTCCAACATGATGAACAACTTCATCATCACGGGCAGCTCGACCTCGGTGATCCGCGGCACCGCGCAGGGCGAGTACGCCATGTCGCTCACGCTGGAAGACAACGCTCAGCGCTTTGTCGAAGGCGGCGCGCCCGTGCGCATCGTGTACCCCAAAGAAGGCATCAATTCCTCGGCCGACGCCATGGCGCTGGTGGCCAAGGGCCCTAACCCGGCCGGCGGCAAGGCCGTGCTGGACTACCTGACCTCCGTTGAAGGCCAGACCATGCTGGTCAAGGCCTCGGGCCGCCGCCCTGTGCGCTCCGACGTGGCTGCACCCGGCACCAGCCCGGCAGCGGCGCGCCTGCCCATCAACAACTATTCACGCGAGTGGGGCAATGCCAAGGGCAAGGAATATTTGGTGAAGTACCAGCAGTTGGTGCGCCGCTGATTCCCTGTTTTCTGTAACGCTTGACGGTCAGATGAACTGGCTCTGCCTCTTAAAAGCGGCAGAGCTTTTTTTTGGAAAATGATGGGCAACACTGTTTCACTCCAGGGCATCAGCAAACGCTTTGGCGCCACCACCGTTCTCAACGCGATTGACCTGGACATTCGCCCCGGCGAATTCCTGACACTGCTCGGCCCCTCGGGCTGCGGCAAGACCACCTTGCTGCGCGCCATGGCTGGTTTTTATACGCCAGACGCGGGACGCATCTGCGTCAACGGGCAAGACATCACGCAGCAGCCGCCGTATTTGCGCGACATTGGCATGGTGTTCCAAAGCTACGCGGTGTTCCCGCACATGACGGTGGCTGACAACGTGGCCTATGGACTCAAAGCGCGCAAGTGCAGCGCCGCCGAGATGCAAACGCGTGTGGCCACAGCGCTGGAAAAGGTGCAATTGCAGGGCCTGGCCGGGCGCTTTGCGTCCGAGCTTTCAGGCGGACAAAAGCAGCGCGTGGGCCTGGCCCGTGCGCTGGTCATTGAGCCGACCATGCTGCTTATGGACGAGCCGCTTTCCAACCTGGACGCCAAGCTGCGCATTGAAATGCGGCAAGAGATTCGCCTCCTGCAACGTGAACTCGGCATCACCACGCTGTATGTGACGCACGACCAGGAAGAAGCGCTGGCGGTGTCAGACCGCATTGCCGTGATGCACGGCGGCCATGTGCTGCAGCTGGACACGCCGCAAGTGATTTACCAGGAGCCGGCGCACGCCTTTGTGATGGATTTTGTGGGCGGCTCGAATTGGTTTGACGGTGTGCTGGAGGCCGGTGGTGTGCTGCGCACGGCGGGCGGTCATGGCTTGGCGCTGGGCAGTTCAGCTAACGGCCAAGGCCAGGCCGTGCGCCTGGGCCTGCGCCATGAAGACATTCGCCTGAGCCACGATGCAGCGCTGCCCGGCTGGGACGGCGTGTTGCTGGAGCTCAAGACCTTTTTGGGCACGCGCACCCGCTACCGCGCCCGCCCGGCAGATGGCGGCGCCGTGTTTGAGTTTGACGTGGCCACGCCCGAGGCCTTGGCCGAAGAAGGCAGCCGTGTGTCGGTCCGTTTTGACGCGCGCCACGCCGCGCTGTTTGACACGGCCAGTGGCGCTCGCCTGCCGGTGCGGCCGTGAACGCGATGACTGGCGAAAGCGTGGCGACGCTCAAGGCGGCGCGTCCGGCCTTTGACGTCTGGCGCTGGGTCGTCTTTGGCGGTTTGCTGCTCAGCTCGGTGTTTGTGGTCTGGCCCTTGTTCGAGCTGGTGCGGCAAAGCTTTGTCGGGCAGATCAGCAAGTCCTTCGGCCTGGAGAACTTCGGAACCTTCTTCAGTTCGGCCTATTTTTTAAGGGCTGCCTACAACAGCCTGTGGGTGGCGGCCGGCACCACGGTGCTGACCATGCTGCTGGGCGTGCCGCTGGCGTATGCGTTTTCGCGTTTTGTGTTTCCCGGCAAGGTCATGCTGCGTGTGCTGGTGCTGCTGTCCATGATGTCGCCGCCATTCATTGGCGCCTACGCCTGGATCATTTTGCTGGGCCGGGCCGGCATCGTCACCGAATGGGGCCGCAGCCTGGGCATGGCGATCCCGACGATCTACGGGCCGGTCGGCATCATGCTGGCCAGTGCGCTGACGCTGTACCCGATCGTTTTCTGGGTGGTGGGCGGCGCCATGAAGCAACTGGACCACGGCCTGGAAGAAGCGGCCAGCATGCTGGGCCGGCGGCCACTGGCGGTGTTCTTCACCGTCACACTGCCGCTGCTGCGCCCAGCGCTGATCACATCGGCCATGCTGGTGTTCTTGGCGGTATTGGCCGAGTTTGGCTTGCCCAATTTGCTGGGGGAGGGCGAGCGCTTTCCCGTGCTGGCTACCTTGGCCTACAACCTCTTTTTGAGCGAGATCGGCGAGGAGCCAGGCATGGCGGCTGTGACCTCCGTGGTCCTGGTGCTGATGGCGGGCCTGGTGGTGCTGGCCGGTCAGTGGGCCAGCAAGAACAGCCGAGTGGCCAATGACGGTGCGCAGCGCGCCGCCATTCAAACGCCAACAACCGGCAAGCGCTACGCCCTGGCCGTTGCCGCGCTGGGCGTGGTCACGCTGGCCAACATGCCTTTGCTGGTGGTGCTGGTCTGCTCGTTCCTTGAAGTGCGCGGCGCCGTGTTCCAGCCGCAGCTCAGCTGGGTCAATTACCAAAACGCTTTCAATCTGATGGGCAATGCCCTGACCAACAGCCTGATGTACGCCGGCATTGCGCTGGTGTTCGCCACGGTGGTGGGTGCGGCCCTGGGCTATGTGCTGACGCGACGCAGCGACCGCTACAGCCGCCTGCTCGACTTTTTGGTGATGGTGCCTTTCATCGTGCCGGGCACGGTGCTGGGCATCGGTTTTGCGCAGGTGTTTAACGGCCCGCCCCTGCAGCTGACCGGCACGGCGTCAGTGATCGTGCTGGTGTACTTTGTGCGGCGTCTGCCCTTTGTCACGCGCTCGTCAGCCAGCATCGTGCACCAGATCGACGTGGCGCTGGAAGAAGCCTCGGCCAGCCTGGGCGTGCGGCCGCTGGGCACTTTCAGGCGCATCATGCTGCCGCTCATGCGGCCCGGCATCATGGCCGGCATGGTGCTGGCCTGGCTTGAAATCTTCAATGAACTCTCGGCCTCCATCGTGCTGTACACCGGGGCCACCAAGACCTTGCCGATTGCCGCTTACCAGCAGGCCTTCGGCGGCGACTTCGGGGTGGCTGCGGCCTATTCAGGCTTGCAGATTGCGGTGACCGCCATCAGCCTGGGCCTGGCCTTGCTGCTGGGCGGCACAGAGTCCCCGCACCAGCGGGTTTGAGAGGGCCCACGCGAATGCCAGTGTTCACGCAGCACGAAGTCATCAGCATCGGCAAGGACAAGTCAGGCCGGCAACTGCCAGACGATGTCTGGGTCTTGCAAAGCGGCCAGCTTTACGGCGTGTTCGACGGTGCGACCTCGCCCACCGGCGCGCGCATTGACGGCATGAGCAGTGGCCGTTTTGCGGCCATGCAATGCGCCGCCGCTGCCCATCGCTACGCACTGACCACAGCGCAAAACGCCTACGTCAGCGCCGACTTGTTGCAAGCCATGTCAGTCGCCTTGGCTGCAGCCTTGCAGGCCCACGGCAGCCAGCCCGGCGGCGCCGCCACCACAGCGGCCCTTGCGCTGGACGCGGGTGACTCACTGCACTTTTTGCTGGTCGGCGACTCCGGCGTGCGCATCAATGGGCACGAAGTCGTGCAAGTGCACAAGTCAGTTGATGAGATTTACACCGCGGTGCGTGTGGCCTTGATCAGGCAGGCGCATGCGCGCATGGCGGAAGCTGGCGTCAGCCCCAGTGCGCTCGACTTGGACGCCCTGGAATTCAAGACCCGGCATCAGGTCTTCACAGGTCTCGAAGACACCAGCGCCGTGCTGCCAGCCGTGACCCAGCAATTGCAAAGGAAGCTCGCCGCCGATGCACTGGCGATGCTGCCCGACTTGCTGCGCCTGGGCATACGCGGCGGGCAACTGCCTTTCATGAACCGCACAGACCACAGCCTGGGCTACGCTGTGCTCAACGGACAAACGGTGCAAGGGCCGGACCTCTTGATGTTCAGCCGCCCGCGCGCCGAGGTGCGCAGCCTGGAATTCTTCACGGATGGCTTCATGACGCCGGGGGCACAAGCCAGTGTCGCCAGCTGGGAAGCAGCCTGGCAGCAGGTCGAAGCGCAGGACCCGCACAAGACCGGTGTCTGGCCCAACATCAAGTGCAGCACGCAAGGCGAGCACTGGGATGACAGAACCTTGCTCATCGCACGGGACTGAAGTTCGGCCCAGCCCTTCAGCCCGGCGGGTCCACCGCCTTGAACACCACCAGTGTGTTCAGCAAGAAGTTCATGACAAAGGCAATGCCCACGCCGCCCACCTTGGCCAGCGTGGCGGGCAGGGGCCAGTGGCTGCCCAGGTACCACGTGGCGCCGGCATTCACGGCCAGGCCCAGTGACGCAAACAAGAAGAACAAGCCGGCGCGGCGCAGCGAACGCCAGGCGCGCTGGTACACCCAGACCGAGCTGAGCAGGTAGTTCGCCACCGCCGCCACCAAAAAGCTGCAAACAGCGGGCAGCAAGAGGCCGTCCAGCCGTGTCACCAGCAAGTGAAATAGCCCAATGTCCACCACGGCAGCCAGCCCGCCTGTCATCAGGTAGCCCACAAACTGGCGTGGCAAGCGAGAGGGCAATCGAGATGGCAATTGAGACTGCATTTAGGCTGGCATGGCTACGCCGCGGCTGAGCACGGGCTTGAAGAGCGCATCGTCATAGCGCCTGAAGGTGGCGAACTCCGGATGTGGCTTGGCTGAACGAATGAGCGCGCGCACACCGGCACGCTTTGCGGCTTCGGCATCGCGGTCAAAGCGGTCGCCCACCATCAGGGCGCGGCTGGCGGGCACGCCACTTTGGCGCAGCACGGCCAGCAGGCCGCGGGGGTCAGGCTTGAGCCGGGCGATGGACGGGTCGGTGGCGCAGCTGATGGGCCAGGCGCTCAGGCTCAAGGCGTCCAACTTGGCTGCGGCCGGGTAGTCTGAAAACACGGCGACCTGCTTGCCTTGCTGATGCAGCCCGGCAAACAGCAAGTCCAGTTGCGGATAGCGGCAGGCCGCCAGGCTGGGCAGCGGGCGCTGCTCTAGCCATTCCTCTACCAGTTGCCGCACGGCCTCGGGCGTTTGGCCGTGCACGCGCGCGGTTCGCGCGTACTGCGCTTGCATGAAGTCTTCAGGCTCGGCATCGGGCGCCAGCTGTGCGGCGGCATCACCCAAGGCTTCTCGCACGCGCCTGAAAGTACGCAGCACACGCAAGGTCTGCAGGCTGCGCGTTTGCCAGCTGTGCTGCAGCAGCTGACCCAGCATCACCATGCGCAGCCGGCGCTGGTCGTAGAGCGTGCCGTCCACGTCGAAGACGACGAGGTCGATGTCATTCCATTCAATCGGCAGATAGGTCTTGTTCATGGGCGTGGGGGTATGGCGGGGGAATGTTCGTCGCGGGAAGCGCCTGCCGCTGCAAGCCGCTCCATCTGATAGCCCAGGGGCAGGTCCGGACGCCATTCAAAAGCCCATTGCTGGCGATCGGAAAAGTAGCGTTGCAGCGCGGCGTCTTGCGGTGGACTCAGCCGCCGTGCCCAGACGATGGGTGCGCGATCAATATCGGCCTCGTTGTAGACCAGCTCAAAGTGCAGCGGGTTGTTGGGCCCGTCCTTGACCAGCACCAGGTCCTGGCCGGGCAAAGCTTTCAGCTGGGCTTGCAGCTGCTCGCGCAGGTTGCTGTCTTCGATGGCGCAACAAGCCCGGTTATGTGTGTTGCTCTGCATGCGGGGCTGGCCGGTCATGACCGTGCCAAGGGGCAGCAACAGCATGGCAGCCAAGGCCAGCGGCAGGGCGCGGGTTGCCAGCAGACCCCTTTGACCCGCCTGGCGCAGCCCGGCAAAGCCGCGCATCAGAACGATCCATAAAAAGGGCAGCAGTGGCGCTGTGTAGTGGGGAAAGTTCCAGGTTTCCAACGCATAGCCGGCGGCAAAAAAAAGCAAACTGCCCACCAGAAAAAGGTCGCGCCGCACGCGCCACAGCCCGACCACAAAAGGCAGCGTGAGCAGTGGGCCCAGGTAGAAATTCCAGGTGTGATATAGCTTGCCCGCTACGCTGGCTGCAAGGCCACGCACGGAGCTGCGGCGCGCATAAGGTTTGGCTTCTTCGGCATAGAAGTCTCTGAAATAAGCCGGGCCGCGCTGAGCAGAAACCAGCGGCGGCGAGGTGAGGAAGGCGGGCGCGCTGGCGTAGCTTGCGCGATTGAGCTCGTACGGCGTCATGCGGGCTTGCCCGGTGGTGGCCAGGTTGTAGTTCAGCAGCATGGCCGCGCCTAAGGCAGTGAGCAGCAGGCTTGGCACCAGGAGCGGCAGCACCACAGCCCAGGTTTGCCGCGTCCAGGCCAACAGCAGCGCCAGCGCAACGGGCAGGCAAATCAGAAAGCCTTCGAAAGGCCGGGTGGTCATCAAGATGAGCGCACCAAGACCCGTGACAACGCCCAGCGCCAAGCGGCTTTGCCACGTCTGCGCGCGCAAGATGCGCGGCAGGGCGCCCAACACCAGCAGCGCGCCCAGCGCCGTGAAGGCGCCGCCCCAATATGAATTGACCCAGTAGCTGAAGACACCAAAGCGCAGCACCGCGATCAGGCCGCCCAACAGGGCCAGCCGCGCGCTGACCCAGGCCTGCAGCATCCACACCACAGCCATGCACATCAGCGCCATGCTCAGCCACACGCCCAGCCACGGCTCGTGCGCCAACCACAGGCCTAAAGCCAGCGGCAATCCGCGCCCCGGAAAATACACGGACGCATAAGCCGGCACCTGGTTGATGTGAAAGCTTTCGAAGTGCTGCCAAAACGGATGCGTGGGATTGGCCAGGCGTCCGGCGACATAGGTCTGCGCTTGCAGCAGCAGGCTTTGCTCGTCGTGAATGCTGGGGGCGGGTGCGCCCAGCCACGGCAGCACTGCTGCGCGCAAACAGATGGCCAGCAGGCCCACCAGCAGCACCGCGCACGCAGGACGCCGCGTGCAGGCATCTGTCCAGGGTCGCAGCCGGGTCTCCCGAGCGGCAAGGTCGTTTTGCAGGGCGCGTGGCCGCCAAGCTGTCAGCAGCAGGACGGCGACTACGCCGACTGCAGCCCATTCGACCAGGCCGTACAGGCCCACCCATTCCTCCAGTGCGCTGTTCATGCGAGCGCCAGCTTGTGATCACCCGCAGCGCGACGCTCTTTCATGCAGCCTTGGCCACAGGGACAAAGTAGGGCACGGTGAAGCTGCCGAGCGCTGGCACATCAACAAAGCTCAGTAGCACCAGTGCAGCCACCGTGGCTGCGCTGATCAGCATCAAGCGTTTTTCGCGGAACAATTTTTCCGGCTTTTGCGCCACTGATCCGCTGCGCATGGAAAGCGACAAATAGTGTGCGAACAGCAAGATGATGAAGGGAAAAGCCAGCACGTATTCAATGCGGTACTTGACCAGAAAAACGCCCATCAAAAAGGTGGAGAACATGGCGTACACAAAGCAGGACACCGTGAGTTTTTCTTCGGTGTAGTGCTGGAAAGACCGGCGGTAACGGTGCAGCACGGCCACGCCGGGGCCTGCGGCAATTTCGCGGTATTCAGACAAGCGCTTGGCACCCATCAAGAACGCGCCGCCCATCCAGTAAGCCAGCAGCAGCGACGAGGGCGCGATGGTGGTCGCATCAATCATGGCCCAGCCCAGCATCATGCGGATCGGGTTGTTCAGCGACTCGGACAGCACGTCCAGGTAAGCCTTGTCCTTAGAACGCAGGGGCTTGACGTTGTAGACCACCCCCGACACCCAGAACAAGATGCTGATGGCAAAGAACACCGGATTGACCGCATAGGCCAGCGCCAGACCGAGCACGCTGGCCAGCGCGTAAGCCGCGTACACCCGAGACGCCGACATGGTCATGTTGACCGCCGGTCGGCTTGATTTGTCGGGGTGAAAAGCGTCGAACTCGCGGTCCAGCCATTCATTGATGATGTAGTTGGACGAGGCAATGAGCACCGCGCTGGCAAAGCCCAGCAAGATGGCCCACCAGGCGTCTTGCAGCGGCGGCGAGCGCAGCGCATAGGCCAGGACCAAGCCGGGCAGGATGAACACATGCTTGGTCATGTGGTCCAGCCTGGCCATCTTGAGGTAGTGGCCCCAGGATGCTGCGGGCGGGGCAAGACTGGCTGAGGGCATGGCACTGCTCATGGGGTGGCTCCAAGAAGGGGTGAGGCGGAGGATTGGCTGGGGTCGGATCGCTGGGGGTCGGCACGTTGCTGTGCGCGCCATGCCAGCACGCCGGTGATGGCCAGGAAAGGCAGCAGCCAGATCACGCGGGCCTGAAAGCGGTCCATGGACGAAGCCAGACCAGCGCAGACCACCGCGTTGCTGACCACGCCGACCAGCACCACGCCAGCAAAGGCGTTGAAGCGGCTACGCCTGAAAAATTGGCGACGTTGCGGCCAGGCCAGCGCAAACAACAACACCGTCCCCAGCACCGCCACGCGGTTGCTCAGCGTGAACCAGTGGTCGTAAGCCCTCGTGCGTGCGGCGCGGCTGGCCTGCATCTGGGCATACACCTCGGGCGGCACCCGACCCTGAAAATACGGCGCAATGCCGTCGTTGGGAACGCTCCAGACGTCGGTGTCAAAGCGCACCAGTTGGCGCAGCACATCCACCCCCACCACCCGCACGACGCCCAGCGGGTCGGCGCGGGTGACGTCCCAGGCAAAACGCAGCTGCTCGTCCGACAAGCGGCGCTTGGTAGCCGGATCGGCCAGCGCGAAGGCGCCTTTGACCGGGTCGGTGGAGAATAAAAAATCAGTCCAGGCCGTGGGGTAGTTCTGAACGTATCGGCAGGCGGCGTAATTCGACTGTGGGCAGTTCTTCTTCAGAAAATCAGTGCCTGGGCCGGCGTCGATCAAGCGGGCCATGGGGTGTGGCAGGCGCAGCGGCGGCGCGCCCACGGCCAGCGTGACAGCCTTGACGAAGGCAGCTTCCGCCACCACGGCCAGCACCAGGCAGGCGGCCAGCACGCCCAAGGCCTTGCCAGCGCCTGCATCACTGTTTGCACTGCTGGCAGAGCGCCGGCCTGGCAACAGGTAACGCGCCAGCAGCAAGACCAGCAAGGCCGCCGCGATCGCGACATGGCTGGCGTGCGTCAGGAGCGCGTACAGCAGCAAGCCTGACAAGGCCCAGCGGTCGGCCGCGTGCAGCCGGCTCCACGCCGTACTGAGTAGCGCCACGCACACGATGAGCATGGCGGCAAAAATGTCCGGCATCAAAAAGCCGGTGTAGACGGCCATGGGCGTCACAAGGCCCAGGGCCACCGTGGCCGCTAAAAACTGCGTGTTGGACACCCCCCACACGCGCACCATGGCCAGTTGCAGCAGATAAGCCAGGCACAGCGCCTGGGCCAGAACCGTCAGCCAGAGCGAGCTGCCCGGCCCAGTCAGGTAGCTGAGGTAGAGCAGGGCGCCGTAATACACCGAGCGCCCGGCCAGCACCACCTTGTCCTCTACCGAGGTCAGGCGCTGCACGCTGGGTGGCGTGGGCTGTGCAGCCAAGGCCTGGGCTTCGCTGCTGGCCTCTGTCGGCATCCATGGTTTAAAGCTGCCGTGCGGCAGTGCGCGCGCCGCGCCCATCTCTGCGCCGCGCAGATAAGTCGGCGTGTCGGGGTAATAAAAGGGCTGGCCGTTCCAGAGCGCAGCCAAGCACAAGAACGCGGCGGCCAGCAGAGTGCTGAGCAGCGAGGCCCAAGGTGCCTTGGTGCCTGTGTTTCGAGAGGGGCCGGTTTCTGACTCTGCCATTGACGCGCTCGCTGTTTGTTCCTTTCCGACCCAATCTAGGTCGGCATCAAGGAAACAAAAAGCTACGCAGTCACTGCTGCGTGTCGGTCAAAGGACCGAACGTGTGTAAGCAGTGCCAAGCCAGCTCGGCGGTCGCCGAGTTGTCAGGGCTTTAGTCGAGCGAAGCGCTCCAGCGCTCGTTCCAGCTATGACCGCTCTCGCGGTCCAGCTCGCGTCGCTCGCGTTTGGTCGGCCGGCCGTGCAAGTCGGCGGCGGGCTCGCTCACCAGGCGGCGGTGCTCGGCCGCTTGCTCTCGGCGCAGCACGCTGTCGGCGGTTTCTTCATACAACTGCTGGGCCACCGGCGCTGGGCCGCGCTGCATGCTCAGCGCCTTGACCAGCACCACCCGCAGCACCGGGCCCTGGCGCAGGTTCAGGGTGTCACCGGCTTTGACGTCGCGCGCCGGCTTGGCGGCCACGCCGTTGATTTGCACGCGGCCCTTGTCCAGGTCTTCAGCGGCCAGCGAGCGCGTCTTGTAAAAGCGGGCCGCCCACAGCCATTTGTCGATGCGCATTTTGTCCATGGGCAGATTATTTCTGAATCAGCGGCAAACGCACGGTTGCGTCCAGGCCGACCACTTGCGAGTGCTGCTCGCGGTTGTCCAGGTTGATGCTGCCGCCCAGGGCCTGCGTGATCTCGCGGCAGATGGCCAGACCCAGGCCCGAGCCTTGATGCCCATGGCCGTAACCGCTGCCATTGCCGCTACCTGCCGAAAACGGCTGGTACAGACGCGCCGCCAGTTCAGGCGATATGCCGGGGCCGCTGTCGCTCACCGTCAGCGCCAGGTGCGTGTTGTCGCGTATCAGGCGCACGCTCAAGATGCCGCCGGGCGGCGAGTTCTTGATAGCGTTGTGCAGCAGGTTGCGGCACAGCTCGCCCAGCATCCAGGTGTGCGCCATCAGCTCGGCTGGCACCGTCTCGATGTCAAAGTCCAGCTCGCGGTCGGCAATCAAAGGCGCCAGGTCCAGCGCCACGTCGCGCACCACCTGCGCCATGTCCATGCGTTCTAGCACCGGCTGCTGGCGCAGCTGCTCCACCTTGGCCAGCGCCAGCATCTGGTTGGCCAGCACGGTGGCGCGGTCAACCGTCTGGGCGATGTCGGCCAAGGCTTCGCGCGCGTCCTGGTCGCCGCGCAGGGCCGACTGCACTTGCACCTTCAGCACCGCCAGCGGCGTGCGCAGCTGGTGCGCAGCGTCGCGCACAAAGCGTTTTTGATTGCCCAGCAAATGGTCCAGCCGACCCATCACCTGGTTGGTCGCCTCCACCAGGGGCAGCAACTCACGCGGCGCGTTGGCGCTGGCCAGGGGCGTCAGGTCGCCTTCAGGCCGGGCTTGCAGTTGTGCGCTGAGCTGGCGCACCGGCCGCGTGGCGCGCTGCACCACCACCACCGTGACGATGGCCAGCACCGCCAGCAAGAGCGCTTGACGCCAGAGCGTGTCCACCAAAATCTCGCGGGCCAGGGTCGTGCGCAGCTCCAGCGTCTCGGCCACTTGAATCACTGCCATGGCCCGGCCTTTGTCACTGACCACGGGCTGCAGCAGAACGGCCACGCGCACCTCGTCTTGCTGAAAGACATCGTCGTAAAAATCAACCAGCGCCGCGTAGGGCGGATTGGCCGAGATGCGGCCGCGCCAGAAGGGCAGCTCTGGAAAGCCTGACACCAGCGCGCCGTCCAGCGTCGAGACGCGGTAGAACAGCCGGCTCTTGTTGTCCGCCTCAAAGGCTTCCAGCGCGGCATAAGGCACCGTCACGCGCAGCACCGAGTGATCGTCAAAACCGGTCACGTCCAGTTGCTCGCCGATGGATTTGGCCGAGGCCAGCAGGGTGCGGTCGTAGGCCGTGTTGACGGCGGCCAGCGCTTGCCGGTAGAGGCTGACGGTGTTGATGACCACCAGCACGCCGACCGGCAGCAAGATGCCCAGAAGCAAAAAGCGGCGCAGCGAAGTGGGGCGCGGTGCGGGTTTTTCCCCGGCGCTCATTCTTTTTCTTCCTTGAGCAAATAGCCCAGGCCGCGCAGCGTAACCAGCCGCGTGCCCGTGTGCTGGAGCTTTTTGCGCAGCCGGTAAACCACCACTTCGACGGCCTCGTACTGCACCTCAGTCTCGCCCGGGAAGACCAGCTCAAAAAGCCTTTCCTTGGCCACGGCCTGACCGGGTTTTTGAATCAGGGCCTGCATCAGTGCCAGCTCGCGTGGGGTGAGTTCCAGCACTTGGTCCCGGTGGTAGATGGCGCCGCTTTCCCTGTCCAGCCGCAACGCGCCTACCCAGGCGCCGGGGCCACTGGCGGGCTCGGCGCCGTCCGCCTGGCCCTTGCCGCGGCGGCGCACCAGCGCGCGCAGGCGCGCTTCCAACTCGTCCAGGTCAAAAGGTTTGGGCAGGTAGTCGTCAGCGCCGCTGTTCAGGCCCATGATGCGGTCGCCCACCGTGCCGCGTGCGGTCAGGATCAGCACCGGCGTCTTCAGGCCCTGCGCCCGGGCCTGGACCAGCACTTGCAAGCCGTCCAGGCCGGGCAGGCTCAGGTCGAGCACCACCACATCGGGTCGGCTGGCCCGCCACTGGTCCAGCGCCAGCCGGCCGTCGGTGCAGGCGCTGACGGTCATGTCGCGGCGGCTGAGAGTGCGCTGCAGGGCCGCCTGCATGGAGGCGTCGTCTTCAATCAGCAGCAGGGAAATCGTGGAGCTCATGGGCCGAGACATTAGCACTTTCCCCAATGCGCCGGACAGCCGTTTGACAGGAAGGGCGGGCATGATCAAAAGGTCTAACAACCTCAGGAGACAAGCCATGCGTCGCGATACCTTCCTCAAATCCCTGGCGGCCCTGGCCGCTGCCGGTGTCCTGCCAGCCCAAGCTGCGGGTGCCAACATCAAGATGATGATCCCAGCCAACCCCGGTGGTGGCTGGGACGCCACGGGCCGCGCCCTGGGCAAGGCCCTGATCGATTCGGGCGCCGCATCGACTGTGACCTTTGACAACAAGGGTGGCGCTGCCGGTGCGCTGGGCCTGGCTCAGTTCGTCAATGGCAGCAAGGGCGACCCCAATGCCTTGATGGTCATGGGCGCCGTCATGCTGGGCGGCATCATCACGGGCAAGCCACCGGTCAGCCTCTCACAGGCCACGCCGATTGCCCGCCTGACCAGCGAATACAACGTGTTCGTGCTGCCCGCCAACTCGCCTTTCAAATCGATGGCCGAAGTCATCGAGCAGCTCAAGAAAGACCCCGGCAGCGTCAAGTGGGGCGGCGGTTCACGTGGCTCCACCGAGCACATTGCCGCGGCCATGATTGCCCGCGCCGTCGGTGTCGATGCCGCCAAGATCAACTACGTTGCCTTCCGGGGCGGCGGTGAAGCCACCGCAGCCATCCTGGGCGGCAACGTCACGGTGGGCGGCAGTGGCTTCAGCGAGTTCGCTGAATACATCAGCACCGGCAAGATGAAGGGCATCGCCGTGACCTCTGACACCCGCCTCAAGGGCGTGGCCATCCCGACGCTCAAGGAGCAGGGCATTGACGTGTCCATCGGCAACTGGCGCGGTGTGTACGGTGCCCCTGGCATCACGCCAGCCCAGCGCCAGGCCCTGACCGACCTGGTCCTGAAAGCCGTCAAGTCCAAGACCTGGGCTGAAGCCTCCGAGAAAAACGCCTGGACGCCTGCCGTGCTGGCCGGTGCGGCATTCGAGAAATTCGTGGACGACGACTTCGCCAGCCTGCGCGCGACGATGGTCAAGTCCGGGATGATCTAAGACCGACTGACTTGCTTGCATGACTCAGGCCGATGATCTTGGCCTGATGTTTTCAAGACCCGCAGCCCGATGCCATCGCGTCGGGCTGCTGTCCTTTTTGCCTTCTATTTTCGTCTTCAATTTGACTGCCAGCCCATGAACACACCTGCGCCACCACCTCCGAACACGCTGCAAACCGCCATAGGCGTCGGCGTCTTGCTCTTGGCGCTGGGCCTGGCGCTGGGCGCCGTGACCATCCCCTCAGAAGCCGGTTACGGCGGCGTGGGCCCCAACTTTTTGCCCTGGGTGGTGTCGCTAGGCCTGGCCGTTTGTGGAGGCTTCATCGTTCGTGAAGCGCGCACCGGCGGCTTTCGCGAGCTTGACGAGCCCAGCGATGCGTCCAGGCCTTATTGGGCTGGCTTTGTCTGGATGTCCGCCGGCCTGCTGGCCAATGCCGCGCTGGTGACCACCATCGGCTTTATTTTGGGTTGCACGCTGTGCTTTGTGCTGGCGGTGCACGGCCTGCGCAACGCTGAAGGCAAGCCTAACCGGGGCCTGGCCACCTGGCTGAAAAACTGTTTGATTGGTCTGGCCATTTCAGCCCCCGTGTATTGGATGTTCACCCAGTTCCTTGGCATCAACTTGCCGGGCCTGACCGCCACCGGCTGGCTCTAAACGCAGGCGAAAAAACGCACATCATGGACATCTTCAACTTACTCATCCAAGGCTTCGCTACCGCGGGCACCCCCATCAACTTGCTCTGGTGCTTTGTCGGCTGTGCCCTGGGCACGGCCATTGGCGTGCTGCCCGGCATCGGCCCCGCTGTGGCGGTGGCCATGCTGCTGCCCATCACGGCCAAGGTCGAGCCCACGGCTTCCCTGATCTTTTTCGCGGGCATCTATTACGGCGCCATGTACGGCGGCTCGACCACCTCCATCTTGCTGAACACGCCGGGTGAGACCGCCAGCATGGTCACGGCCATGGAAGGCAACAAGATGGCCAAGACCGGCCGCGCTGGCGCGGCGCTGGCGACAGCGGCCATTGGCTCTTTTGTGGCCGGCACCATCGCTACGGTGTTTGTCACCTTGTTTGCGCCGGTGCTGGCTGACCAAGCCGTCAAACTCGGCCCGCCTGAATATTTCTTGCTGATGGTGCTGGCCTTTACCACCGTGAGTGCGGTGCTGGGCAAAAGTACGGTGCGCGGCATGACGGCGCTGTTGATTGGTCTGGCTGCGGGGCTGGTGGGCCTGGACCAGATTTCTGGCCAGGCGCGCTACACAGGCGGTGTACCTGAGCTGCTTGACGGTATCGAAATCGTGCTGGTCGCGGTGGGTCTGTTTGCCGTGGCAGAGGCCTTGTACGCCGTGCTTTACGAAGGCCGCGTCGTCGAGTCTGAAAACAAGATGAGCCGGGTGCACATGACCGCACGCGACTGGCGCCGCTCATGGCCCGCCTGGTTGCGCGGCACGGCCATTGGGGCGCCCTTTGGTTGCATTCCCGCTGGCGGCACCGAGATCCCGACCTTCCTGAGCTACGCGATGGAAAAAAAGCTGGCCAAGGGCGAAAACCAAAAAGAATTCGGCCGGGAAGGCGCGATCGAAGGCGTGGCCGGTCCCGAAGCCGCCAACAACGCGACCGTCACCGCCGCCATGATTCCGCTCCTGACGCTGGGCATCCCCACGTCGAACACCACGGCCATCTTGCTGGGCGCGTTTCAGAACTACGGCATTCAGCCCGGCCCACAACTTTTCACATCCTCGTCGGCTTTGGTGTGGGCGCTGATTGCGTCGCTCTACATCGGCAACGTGATGCTGCTGGTGCTGAACTTGCCGCTGGTCGGCCTGTGGGTCAAGTTGCTCAAGATCCCCAAGCCTTACCTCTACGCCGGCATTTTGATTTTCGCGACCGTCGGTGTGTACGGCATGCGCCAAAGCGCGTTCGACTTGTTCTTGCTTTACGGCATTGGTCTCTTGGGCGTGGTCATGCGACGCTTTGACTTCCCGACGGCGCCCGTGGTGGTCGGCATGATCCTGGGCCCCTTGGCAGAGGCGCAGCTGCGCAACGCCATGTCGATCGGCGAAGGCAGTGCGGTGGTGTTCATTCAGCGACCCATGTCGATCACGCTGATCGCGGTGATCGCGGCGGTGCTGATCTTGCCGCGCCTGTTCAAGCGCTGGTCGGCGAGCCGGGCGCTGGCGGTTTAAGTCTCAGCGCGCAGAACCCAAGGCCAAAGCCGCTTCGCGGCTTTGCGCCAGGGCTGCCAGGTCCGGGTCTGCCTGCGTGGGCCAGCCTGCCAAGTGCTGCTCGCACACGCTGGCCAGCGACTCGATCCACTCGGGGCTGTCGTTCAGGCAGTCGATGTAGTTGAAGGTCTCGCCACCGGCATGCATGAAGGCTTCACGCGCTTCATCATTGATTTCTTCCAGCGTTTCCAGGCAGTCACCGGTAAAGCCGGGGCACATCACGTCCACCCGGCGCACGCCCGCCTGGGCCATGGCCACCAGGGTGGGTTCGGTGTAAGGCTGCAGCCACTTGGCCTTGCCAAAGCGCGACTGAAACGTGATCTTGTAGCGGTCTTTGGCCAGACCCAGCGCTTCGGCCAGCAGGCGGCCGGTCTTGTAGCACTCGCAGTGATAGGGGTCGCCCAACTCCAGCGTGCGCTGCGGCACGCCGTGAAAACTCATCACCAATTGCTCGGGCTGGCCCTTGGCTGCCCAGTGCGCACGCACGCGCGCGGCCAGTGCCGCGATGTAGCCCGCGTCGTCGTGATAGTGGTTGATAAAGCGGAACTCGGGCAAGCGCCTCACCTTGGCGGCCCAGGTGTAGACCGCGTCAAACACGCTGGCGCTGGTGGTGGCGCTGTATTGTGGATAGGCCGGCACGATGAGCACGCGCGTGATGCCTTCGGCCTTGAGTGCTTCCAATTGCGAAGCGACGGACGGGTTGCCGTAACGCATGGCGTAACGCACCACAACCTTGTGGCCGCGCGTCTTCAAAGTCTCGCCCAGCATCTGTGCCTGGCGCTCGGTCCACACCTTCAGCGGGCTGCCTTGCTCAGTCCAGATGCTGGCGTACTTGGCGGCCGACTTCTTGGGCCGTACCCGCAAGATGATGCCGTGCAGGATCAGCATCCAGATGGGGCGCGGGATTTCGACCACGCGTTGGTCACTCAAAAACTCGGCCAGGTAGCGGCGCAGGGCAGGTGCGGTGGGCGCGTCGGGCGTGCCCAGGTTGCAATACAGCAGTGCGGTGGTGGCGCCGCTGGCAGGCACGGCGCCGTGGCTGAATTCGGGTTCATTGGAAAAAGGCATGTCGGGTATTCTCCCCTACCTATGCTTGACCTCGCACGCATCCGGGCCGTGACCCTGGACCTGGACGACACCTTGTGGCCGATCTGGCCAACGATTGCCCGCGCCGAGACGGCGCTGCAAGACTGGCTGGCTGCGCGCGCGCCGCTGGCCGCAGTGATTTTTGCCGACCCGGCCCGGCGCCTGGCCCTGCGCCACCGCGTGATGGCCGAGCAACCCGATTCACTGCATGACCTGAGCGCGCTGCGTCAGGCTTCGATCCGCCTGGCCTTGGCTGATTCCAGTGAGGATGTGAGCCTGGCCAAGCCCGCTTTCGAGGTTTTTTTTGAGGCCCGCCAGCAGGTGGTGCTGTTTGACGACGCGCAGCCCGCACTGGCCGCGCTGGCCAAGCGCTTTCCGTTGGTAGCTTTGTCCAATGGCAATGCGGACATCCAGCGCATCGGCCTGGGGCCTTACTTTAAGGCCAGTGTGAGTGCGCAGGGCTTTGGCATCGCCAAGCCCGATCCGCGGATTTTTCATGCCGCAGCACAGGCCGCGGGCGTGCCTTCTGACGCCGTGCTGCACGTGGGCGACGACGTTGAACTCGACGTGCTGGGCGGGCTGGCGGCGGGCATGCAAACCGTCTGGGTCAACCGTGAGGACAAGCTCTGGCCGCATGCACAAGAACCGCACGAGACTGTCACCGACTTGTCCGAGTTGCTCGCCTTGCTCGACTGACAATATTCAGTCGTTTTTTCCGAGTCCTTTTTCCCGAGTCTTTTTTTACTTACAGAAGAACAACCATGGCCTTGAAAATCTACGGAGTTTCCGCATCGCGTGCAGCCCGCCCTTTGTGGGTGGCGCATGAACTTGGCTTGGACTACGAGCATGTGCCCGTGCCCTTTGCCGGTGGCGCGACGCGCACGCCTGAATTCTTGGCGTTGAACCCGAACGGCCGGATTCCGGTGGTTGACGACAGCGGCGTGCTGGTCTGGGAGTCCATGGCCTGTGCGTTGTATCTGGCCGAGCGATTTACCGCGGCCGATGGCACGCGCCTGGCCGCACAGACGCCGGCAGAGCAGGCTGAAATCTTGCGCTGGACTTTCTGGGCCGTGACCGAATGCGAGAAAGACGCGCTCAGCATCCTGATGCACCGGGTCGCCATGCCCGCCGATCGCCGCAAGCCCGAGCTGGCCGATGAAGCCGAGCGCCGTTTGGTCGCGCCCATGAAAGTGCTGGAGCAGCATCTGGCCAAGCCCGGTCACGCCTTTTTGGCGGGTGAACGCTTCACGGTGGCCGACATCTGCCTGGCCTCGGTGCTGGCCTGGGTCAAGCCGGCGCCACAGTTGCTGGCAGCTTACCCGCATGCCTTGGTCTGGCTGGATCGCTGCCTGAGCCGCCCGGCTTATGCGGCGGTGCGCGGGCTGGGTCGCAGCGCTGCCTGAGACAGGAGTTGCGCGGCGGCCAAGCCTGAGCGAACAGCGCCTTCCAGCGTGGCCGGGTAGGGTCCCGCCACGTAGTCGCCGCAGGCAAGCAGGCTGTCATCAGTACCCATACCCTGCACCCTTGCATCCGGCCTGATCAGGCCCGGCGTGCAGGCAAAGGTGGCCCGCTTTTCGACCACCGTTTGCAAGGCCAGCAGCTTCAGACCCAGCTGTCTTTCACCTTGCGCCAGCACCCGTGCCTTCAGTGCGCCGCGGTCGCCTTCGCTGGCGCTCACCACGAAGGCCAGCAGGCCTTCAGGTCCGCCCAACTGGCCCCGGTCAAAAACAAACTGCGACGGCGCTTCCGTACCACTGCGCAGGGCCAGCATGGGCTGAGCCAGTCGCGTTGCCGGCAGTGCCCAGGCATACACGGTGGTGATGGCTTCATGCGTGAGGTTCTTGGCCGCCTGGGCCCAATCCGGGGCCAGGCTCGCGGTCAGGCGCGCGGCTTCAGGTGCAGGGCAGGCCAGCACCACCGCGTCGAATCCTTTGAGGCTTGGCAAGGCTTTGGCAGCTTGAGCATCATCAACCGCCTCTGAGTCCGCGCCGCTCAGATGCAGATGCCAAAGCGGAGCCTTGCCTGCTGCGCTGGTTTTTTCCAGCGTCAGCACCCGTGCGCCCAGGTGCACCGTTGCGCCTTGCTGTGCCAGCCACGCCAGCGCTGCGTCGGGCAGCAGCGCGCCCAGGTCTTGACGCGGCAGCAGCAAATCGGCGCCGCCCGCTTCGGCAAACAGGGCGTCTTTGAGCACACGCAAAAACACCTGCGCACTGGCGCGCTCTGCCGGTGTGTTCAGGGCTGAGACGCAGAGCGGCTCGATCAGGCTTTGCATCAGCTGAGGGCTCAGGCCCTGGCACAAGTCAGCCACGCTGAGGCTGGCTGCGCATTCAAAGCCAGCGGCCTGCCAGCGTGCGGCGCGTCGCATCAAGGCCAGCTTGTCCGCCCAGGACCAGCCGCGCGCCGCCAAGATGCCCCAGGCCGCTTGCAATTCGCCCGGCAGGCGGCGGGCCAGTGAGGATTCAGGCAAGGCCAGGCCTTGGCCGTCCGGTGTCTGCAGGCGCAGCGGAAGGCGCAGCAGCGCAGCGTCGGTGTCCACGCCAAGCTCGCGCATTAACTGCAGGCAGGCGCTGTACGCGCCGATCAAGATGTGCTGGCCGTTGTCGAGCAAGAGGTCGGGGCTCCTGGCCTGCGGCACGGCCAGGGCGCGGGCACGGCCGCCTGGCGTGCGGGCCGCGTCAAACAAGCTGACTTGGTGGCCCAGGCGGGTCGCCTCTACGGCTGCGGCGCAACCGGCCCAGCCAGCGCCAATGACGGCGACACGCAAGGGAGTCAATTCAATTCAAGCCATCCGGCCCAGAGCCTGCGTCTTCCAGGCCAGCCAGAACTTGCGCAGCGGCGTCAGGCTCACGCGCTGGTGCAGCACCTGGTAGCCGTCAGCCTGAATCTCACGAAGCAAGGTGCGGTAAATGCTGGCCATCATGAGGCCGGGTTTCTGGGCGCGGCGGTCGGCGGCGGGCAGCTCTGCCAGGGCTTCGTCATACAGCGCCAAGGCGCGCTGGGTTTGAAAAGCCATCAGCGCCGTGAAACGGTCTGAATACTGGCGCTTCAAGATTTCATGCGCCTTGACGTCGAACTGCTGCAACTCACTCACCGGCAGGTAAATGCGGCCGCGCAGCGCGTCTTCGCCCACGTCGCGAATGATGTTGGTCAGCTGAAAAGCCAGGCCCAGCTTGTGCGCATAAGCCGTGGTGGCGGGGTCGGTTTGGCCAAAAATATTGGCCGCCACTTCACCCACGATGCCTGCCACCAAATGGCAGTAGCGCATGAGGGCGGGGTAGTCTAGGTAGCGGTTTTGGGCCAGGTCCATCTGGCAGCCTTCAATGACGGCGAGCAAATGGCGGGCCTCGATGCCGTAGGCTGCCGTGCAAGGCATCAGCGCCTTCATGACCGGGTGCGTGGGTTGGCCGGCGAAGGATTTGCCGACTTCGGCTTGCCACCAGGCCAGCTTGGTCTGGGCCACGCCCGGGTCGGTGACTTCATCGACGACGTCATCGACTTCGCGGCAAAAGGCATAAAACGCCGTGATGGCAGCGCGCCGCTCTTTGGGCAGAAACAAGAAGGCGTAATAAAAGCTGCTGCCCGAGGCGGCGGCTTTTTGCTGGACGTACTGCTCAGGATTCATGCGCGGATTGTTACATCCACAAGCAGCGCCAACCCATCACCAGCGCATCAGCCTTGCCGATGACGGGGCGCGTGCGCAGCGTGGCGTAGTCCAGCGCGCGGATGCGCTCGGCAATGCGCAGGCCGCCTTGCACCACCAGCCGCAGCTCCCAGCCGGCGCGGCCGGGTACGGCCCGGGCCAAGGGCGCGCCTTGCAGCATGGATTCGCGTGCCCAATGCACCGCGTCAGCCACCAGCGTGCGCGTGGCGGGGCACAGCTGCTGGGCCAGCAACTGCTGTTCGGTCACGCCGTGCCGCTGCAGCATGTCTGCTGGCAAATAGATGCGGCCGCGCGGAATATCCACGCTCAGGTCTTGCCAGAAGTTCACCAATTGCAGGGCGGTGCAGATCTGGTCGCTTTGCGCCAGTGCGGCGGGATTCGCCACGCCGTAAAGGTGCAGCAGCAGGCGCCCGACCGGGTTGGCTGAGCGGCGGCAGTAGTCCAGCAGCTCAGCGCGGCTGGCGTAGCGGGTCTTCGTCACGTCTTGCTCAAAGGCGCTGAGCAGGTCGGTGAGCAGCGGCATGGGCAACTTGAAGTCGTGCAGCACGGGGGCGAGGCCCGCAAAAACCCCTGCCCAGCGGCCTGAACCTGGCTGGCCTTGGGTGCAGGCTTGCAGATCAGCACCAAAGCAGGCGAGGTCGGCCAAGCGCTCAGCCGGACTGGCATCGCCTTCGTCGGCCAGGTCATCCGCCGTGCGGGCAAAGTGGTAAATCGCCACCACGGCCGGGCGCAGCCGGGGTGGGCACAGCCAGGAGGCGACGGGAAAGTTCTCGTAGTGGCCAACGCCCGAGCCCAGCCCGGCCGAGTGGCTTGCAGAGGAGGGGGAAATGCCTGACATGGCGCGATTGTCGCTTCGCTGGTCACCGCCCATTTTTCGACCTGATTAGCGGGCATGGCTTGCTGAGAGTGGGTCGCGGGTTTAGCCGGAATTAATTTACTAATTAATTAATGCTATTTTACGGATTTAATTAGTATTAAGTATTTAATAGTCTTGGTTTTGAAAAAAGCTAGCATCTCAACCATTCAGTTCAATCTGGTCGATACAAGGTTTCTGTGAGTTCAATATCAGCGCCTGACACTTCCTCGCTCGTTCAAACCATGGACGAAGCCACCCGGCTTGCCCAAGGCGGGGAAATTGCCGCCGCCATCGCGGTATATAAAAAATGGATCGACCAGGATTCCAGCGTATTGCGAAAGGTTGCGCTTTTTAATCTGGCCGTCCTGCAGTCCGACGCGCTGGCCTGGGAAGATGCCCGGCAGAGCTACGAGATGGCGCTGACCCTGGACCCCTTGTTTCATCAAGCTCGTCTGAACCTGGGCACTTTGTTTGAGCGCATGGGTCGCGCGAATGATGCGTTGGCTGCGTGGCGCATCACGGCTGAGTCTGCGGCGTCTGCATCTGCTGCGGACTCGGCGGAGCAGGAAAACTGGCCGCTTCGGGCCCTGAACCAGATGGGGCGACTGCTGGAGCAAGAAAAGCGCTTCGCCGAGGCTGAGCAAACCTTGCGCCTGTCCTTGCAGCGTGACCCGCAGCAAGTTGATGTGTTGCAGCATTACCAGCACCTGCGGCAAAAGCAGCTCCGCTGGCCCATCACCGCGCCTGTGCCCGGCGTGACCATGAACGACATGCTGATGGCGATGTCGCCGCTGTCGATGCTGGCCTATTCAAACGACCCGGCCTTGCTGCTTTTGGCCGCCCGCAACTTTGTGGCCCGCAAGCTGCAACCCGCGCCCGCGCCCTTGCCGCCGGCCCCGGTGTGGCGCCATGCGCGGCTGCGCATCGGCTATCTGTCGGGCGACTTGTGCACCCACGCGGTCGGCCTGCTGTTGGCCGAAGCCATGCACGCCCATGACCGCAGCCGGGTGGAGACCTTCGCCTTTGACTACGGCCCGGAGGACGGCACGGCCCACCGCCGCCGTTTGCTGGCTGGCTTTGAGCACGTGCATGCCGTGCAAAGCCACAGCGACGAAGCCCTGGCCGCGCTGATCCGCAGCCAGGAAATTGATGTGCTGGTGGATTTGCATGGCCTCAGCCAAGGCCTGCGGGCCGGCGTGCTGGCGCGCCGGCCAGCGCCTGTGCAAGTGACTTACCTGGGCTTTATTGGCAGCACTGCCATGCCCTGGATCGATTACGTGATTGGCGACGCCTACGCCTTGCCACCCGAGTTGGCGCCGTACTTTTCTGAAAAGTTCCTGCACCTGGACCACTGCTTTGTCCCGGCCGACCACAGCCGCTATGCGGGCATTCCGGTACTGACCCGCCAGAGCCAGGGCCTGCCTGAAGACGCCGTGGTGTTTGGCGCTTTCAACAACTCCTACAAGATCACCCGGGCCATGACCGATGTCTGGATCGACATCCTCAAGGAGGTGCCGGGCAGCGTGCTCTGGCTGGTGGACGACAACCCCGAGGCCACCGCCGGCCTGCGCCGCTATGCAGTCGCGCGGGGTCTGGCGCCTGAGCGCCTGGTGTTCAGCCCCCGTGTGGCAACAGAGCCTTACCTGGGACGCTTGCGTTTGATGGACGTGTTCCTGGACTGCTTCCCGTACAACGCGGGCTCGACGGCGCGTGACGTGCTGCAAATGTCCACGCCGCTGCTCACGCTCAGCGGGCGCAGCTTTGTCTCGCGCATGGCCGGCAGCTTGCTCAAGCAACTGGGTCTGGACGAGCTGGTCACCGACTCGGCGGCAGCGTACAAAGCTGCTGCCGTGGCCTGGGGGCGCGATCCAGTCGCCCGGGCCGCATTGCGCGAACGGGTGGCCCGGGCTGTGGCCGCCGCCCCAGGCGCCGAGCAGTTCACCCGGGCGCTGGAGGCCGCGCTGCATCGGGCCCACGCGGGGCAAGTGCCGTCATTGTTTGCAGGCGATCTGGATGAGCTTGCCGGGGTCGCGGTAAGCTCTTCTGGCCGGTCTGCTTCCTCGGTATCGCCGGACGCTGCCGCCCAGGTCGCGGCCGACGCACCGGCTGCGGCGCCGGTGGCCCGCGTGCTGCCTTACATGGTGGGCTATTCAGAAGCCACTTACGCGGCCATCGAGGCGCCGTTTTTGCCGCTGGACCATCGCCTGAACGAACGCTCGGACTGGCAGGAGTACTGGCCCATCCGCCGCTTTCTGCTGGAAGAAAAGCTGGACGATTCGGCTTACTACGGCTTTTTGTCGCCGCGCTTTACGGAAAAAACCGGGCTGAACGGTCACGCACTGCTGCGCTACATGGCCGAGGTGCCCGCGTCGATTGACGTCGTGCTGATCAGCCCGCAGGCTGACATGGGTGCCTTCTTTTTAAGCGTATTCGAGCAAAACGAGGTGTTTGATCCCGGCTTTAGCGCCGCGGCCCAACAGCTGTGCAGCTTGGCTGGGTTGGCGGTGGACATCAGCGCCATCACCATGGATTCGCGCACCGTGGTGTTCAGCAACTACTTTTTGGCCCGCCCGGCGTTCTGGCGGCGCTGGCTGGCCGTTTGCGAGCGGCTTTTTGAAGTGTGCGAGCAGCAGCCGGCGCTGGCCCAGGCGTCGGGCTTCCTGGCACCCACCACCTACCGCGACGGATTGCAGCGCAAGGTGTTCTTGATGGAGCGGGTCGCCAGCTTGCTGCTGGCAACCGAGCCGCGCTGGCGCACCCAGGCCTACAACCCTTTCAAGTGCGCGTTTTCCGCGTCCAGACTAGGTCAGGCCCCGGCCGACGCGGTACTCAGCGATGCGCTCAAGATTGCAAGCGCTGTACAAAAGTACCCAGAATATATGAATCAGTTTTCATTAATAAGAAATAAGTTCATAAATTAATGTTCATTCCATTGGCTTGAAAGGATTTCAAATAAAAAATTAAAGTTTCCTCATCTGCTGTCGATTCAAGAAGACGAAAATCCCGTTACACAATGTAGCGTGTAGGGGGTTACCCCCCTCTTTTGAATCAGCTTGGATATTGCAATGACAACACTCGACGTTCAGTCTCTCGATACTGCAGCCATTGCAGCATTAACTTCGAGTGAACTTGCATCTCTGAGCACGGCTCAGATTCAATTGCTCAGCACTGATCAACTTGCTGCCATCAGCACGGCCAAGATCATCGGGTTTGGCACCGCGCAAGTGGCTGCCTTCACCACCTCGCAAGTTCAGGCACTCGGCACGGGGCAACTCGCCGCTTTCCTGACCAAGCAAATCGCTGCGATGGAAACCGAGGACGTCGCCGCGTTCACCACGCAGCAAGCAGCGGCGCTCACCACGCTGCAAATCAAGGCATTGACCTCGGCCCAAGTCCAGGCCTTGACCACTGACGATTTGGCCGCGCTGACGACCGAGCAAGCCGCCGCGCTGAGCATCACGCAGGTGGCCGCGCTCACCAGCGTGCAAGCGCCGGCACTGACCACCAGCCAGCTGGCGGCGTTCACCACCGCCCAAGTGGCGGCGCTGCCCACAGCCCAACTGGTCACCTTGACGACTGATCAGCTTGTGGCCCTGACCACAGCCCAAGTCGTCGCGCTGACCACGGCGCAACTGGTGGCCCTGACCACTGACCAGCTCGCCGCCTTGCTGCCCACCCAGATCGCCGCGATGGAAACCCGCGACTTGGTGGTGCTGACCAGCGACCAAGTACCCGTCCTGACCACCGCCCAGGTGGCAGCGCTCACCACATTGCAAGTCAAGGCACTGACCTCGGCACAGATCCAGGCCTTGGCCACCAGCGATCTGGCGGCGCTGACCACCGAGCAAGCCGCGGCCCTCAGCGTGACCCAGGTGGCCGCGCTCACCAGCGTGCAAGCCCCCGCGCTGACCACCAGCCAGCTAGCGGCGTTCACCACCGCCCAAGTGGCGGCGCTGCCGACGGCCCAACTGATCACTTTGACGACCGATCAGCTCGTGGCCCTGACCACGGCCCAAATCGTGGCCCTGAGTACCGCGCAAGTGGTGGCCCTGACCACTGACCAGCTCGCCGCCTTGCTGCCCACCCAGATCGCCGCGATGGAAACCCGCGACTTGATGGTGCTGACCAGCGTGCAAGTCCCCGCTCTGACGACGGCGCAAATGGCCGCGCTGAGCACGACGCAATTGCGCGCCCTGACGACCGCACAAATCCTGGCCCTGGCCACCGACGACCTGGCCGCCTTCAGTGCGACCCAGGTGCAGGCGCTCAGCACGGCTCAGATTGCCGCCTTGGCCGATGTCACAGCCCTTACCACCGAGCAAGCCGCAGCACTGACCACCGCCCAAGTGCGAGCCCTGACCACGACGCAGATTGCCGCGCTGGAGACGGCCGACCTGGCTGCCCTGACCACGGCGCAAGTGCTGGCCCTGAGCACGGCGCAGCTGGTGGCTCTGGTCACCGACCAAGTGGCTGCGCTGACCACCGCTCAGTTGGTCGCCATGTCGACCGCTCAGATCGCGGCGCTGGAGACGGCCGACCTCATGGTCCTGGACAGCGTTCAAATCGCAGCGCTGACCTCGCTGCAAATTGCCGCTCTGGGAACAGCCCAGGCTCGCGCCCTGACCGTGACGCAACTCCCTGTTTTGACCACAGCCCAGGTGGCGGCCCTGTCCACCCGCGGTGTCACCGCCTTGAGTACCGACCAGTTGGCGGCTCTGACTTCAGCGCAGATCGCAGCCATGACCACGGCACAGGCCAAAGCCCTGACCACCGAGCAGGTGGTCGCCCTGTCTACCGACCAAATCGTGGCCTTGACCAGCCTGCAGATGGCCGCGTTAACGACCGCACAAATCCAGGCGCTGGAGACAGAAGACCTGGCCTTGCTCAGCGCCACGCAGCTGCAAGCCCTGAGCACCGCGCAAGTGGTGGCGCTGACCAGTCTGCAAGTGCCCGCGCTGACCTCGGCCCAAGTGGCCGCTTTGAGCGTGACGCAAGCCGCAGCCCTGGAGACCGCAGACCTGGCCTTGATGACGACGGACCAAATCGTTGCGCTCACCTCGGCTCAGATGGCCGCGCTGACAACGGCCCAACTGCGCGCACTGACAGCTGAGCAGATTGCCGCCCTGGAGACCACCGACCTGGCCGCCTTGGCAACCAGCCGCATCACAGCCCTGAGCACGGCGCAGATCGTGGCCTTGACCACCGACCAGATATCGGCCCTGACCGTGGGCCAGATGGCCGCGTTGACGACCGCGCAAATCCAGGCGCTGGAGACAGAAGACCTGGCCTTGCTCAGCGCGACACAGCTGCAAGCCCTGAGCACCGCGCAAGTGGTGGCGCTGACCAGTCTGCAAGTGCCCGCGCTGACCTCGGCCCAAGTGGCCGCTTTGAGCGTGACGCAAGCCGCAGCCCTGGAGACCGCAGACCTGGCCTTGATGACGACGGACCAAATCGTTGCGCTCACCTCGGCTCAGATGGCCGCGCTGACAACGGCCCAACTGCGCGCACTGACAGCTGAGCAGATTGCCGCCCTGGAGACCACCGACCTGGCCGCCTTGGCAACCGCCCGCATCACAGCCCTGAGCACCGCGCAGATCGTGGCCTTGACCACCGACCAGATTTCCGCCCTGACCGTGGGCCAGATGGCCGCGTTGACGACCGCGCAGATTCAGGCGCTGGAAACAGAAGACCTGGCCTTGCTCAGCGCCACGCAATTGCAAGCTTTGAGCACCGCGCAAGTGGCGGCGCTGACCAGCGATCAAGTGCCTGCATTGACCTCGGCCCAAGTGGCCGCTTTGAGCGTGACGCAAGCTGCAGCCTTGGAGACCGCAGACCTGGCCTTGATGACGACGGACCAAATCGTTGCGTTCACCTCGGCCCAGATGGCCGCACTGACAACGGCCCAACTGCGAGCCCTGACGACCGATCAAATTGCTGCGATTGAGAACACCGATCTGGCCGCGCTGGCAACCGCCCGCATCACAGCCCTGAGCACGGCGCAGATCGTGGCGTTGACGACCGACCAGATCTCGGCCCTGACCGTGGGCCAGATGGCCGCACTGACGACCGCGCAAATCCAGGCGCTGGAAACAGAAGACCTGGCCCTGCTCAGCGCCACGCAGCTGCAAGCTTTGAGCACCGCGCAGATCGCTGCGCTGACCACGGCCCAAGTGCCGGCCCTGACCGCCGACCAAGTCGCGGCCCTAAGCGCGACGCAAGCCGCTGCGGTTGAAACGGCCGATCTGGCTCTGATGACAACAGACCAAATCGTTGCGTTCACCTCGGCCCAGATGGCCGCACTGACAACGGCCCAACTGCGAGCCCTGACGACCGATCAAATTGCTGCGATTGAGAACACCGATCTGGCCGCGCTGGCAACCGCCCGCATCACAGCCCTGAGCACGGCGCAGATCGTGGCGTTGACGACCGACCAGATCTCGGCCCTGACCGTGGGCCAGATGGCCGCACTGACGACCGCGCAAATCCAGGCGCTGGAAACAGAAGACCTGGCCCTGCTCAGCGCCACGCAGCTGCAAGCTTTGAGCACCGCGCAGATCGCTGCGCTGACCACGGCCCAAGTGCCGGCCCTGACCGCCGACCAAGTCGCGGCCCTGGGCAGCGCTCAAGCCGCAGCCCTCGAGACAGCCGGCCTGGCCTTGATAACGACGGATCAAATTGCTGCTTTCACCACGGATCAAATTGCGGCGCTGACGACGGTGCAGCTGCGCGCCTTGACGACCGAGCAAATTGCCGCCATTGAGAACACCGACCTGGCGGCCATCGCCACGGCCCGCATCTCGGCCCTGAAAACGCTGCAAGTTGCCGCTCTGACCTCCGACCAGATCTCGGCCCTGACCGTGGGCCAGATGGCTGCGCTGACGACCGCGCAAATCCAGGCGCTGGAAACAGAAGACCTGGCCGCGCTCAGCGCCACGCAGTTGCAAGCCCTCAGCACCGCGCAGATCGTGGCGCTGACGACGGCACAAGTGCCGGCTTTGACGTCGGACCAAGTTGCCTCTTTGACCACCGCCCAGGCGGCCGCCCTGGAGACAGCCGATCTGGCCCTGATGACGACCGATCAGGTCGCCGCCCTGACGACTGCGCAGATCGCTGCGCTGACCACCAGCCAGCTGCGCGCCTTGACGACCGATCAAATCGCCGCTTTGGAGACTGCCGATCTCGCGGTCATCACCACTTCCAGCATCTCGGCCCTGAAAACGCTGCAAGTTGCCGCTCTGACCTCCGACCAGATCTCGGCCCTGACCGTGGGCCAGATGGCTGCGCTGACGACCGCGCAAATCCAGGCGCTGGAAACAGAAGACCTGGCCGCGCTCAGCGCCACGCAGTTGCAAGCCCTCAGCACCGCGCAGATCGTGGCGCTGACGACGGCACAAGTGCCGGCTTTGACGTCGGACCAAGTTGCCTCTTTGACCACCGCCCAGGCGGCCGCCCTGGAGACAGCCGATCTGGCCCTGATGACGACCGATCAGGTCGCCGCCCTGACGACTGCGCAGATCGCTGCGCTGACCACCAGCCAGCTGCGCGCCTTGACGACCGATCAAATCGCCGCTTTGGAGACTGCCGATCTCGCGGTCATCACCACTTCCAGCATCTCGGCGCTGAGTACAGCGCAAATTGCTGGCTTGACCTCCGATCAAATTTCAACCCTCACTGTGAGCCAAATGGCTGCGCTGAGCACAGCCCAAGTCGCCGCCATTGAAAGCGCCGACCTGGTGGCCCTGACCACCGCCCAGTTGCGCGCACTGACGACTGCGCAAATCGTGGCACTGACCACGGCGCAAGTGCCAGCCTTGACAACAGATCAAGTCGCCGCGCTGACGACGGCCCAAGCAGCCGCCCTTGAGACGGCTGACCTCGCCTTGATGACGACCGATCAGGTCGCCGCCCTGACGACTGCGCAGATCGCTGCGCTGACCACCAGCCAGCTGCGCGCCTTGACGACCGATCAAATCGCCGCTTTGGAGACTGCCGATCTGGCCGTCATCACCACTGCCCGCATCTCTGCCCTGAGCACCGCGCAAATCGTTGCCCTGACCTCGGACCAGATCTCCGCGCTGACCGTGAGCCAGATGGCCGCGCTGGGCACAGCCCAAGTCGCCGCCATTGAAAGCGCCGACCTGGTGGCGCTGACCACGGCGCAGCTGCGCGCGCTGACGACCGCGCAAATCGTGGCGCTGACCACGGCGCAAGTGCCGGCCTTGACATCAGATCAAGTCGCCGCGCTGACGACGGCCCAGACCGCCGCCATCGAGACGACTGACCTCGCCTTGATGACGACCGAGCAGGTCACAGCCTTGACCACGGCGCAGATGGCTGCGCTGACCACCAGCCAGCTGCGCGCCCTGACGACCGATCAGCTGGCCGCTGTGTCTGCGACCACTGTGGCCGCCATCACGTCAGCCCGCATCTCGGCGCTGACCACCGATCAAATCGTGGCATTGACGACCGAGCAGACCGCGGCCTTGGCTACCAACCGCTTGGCCGCGCTGACCACCGCGCAAATTGCCGCGCTGGAAACCCAAGACCTGGCCGCGCTGAGCACCAGCCAGTTGCGCGCTCTCGGCACGGCGCAAATCGTGGCCTTGAGCACTGTGCAGGTTGCCGCCCTGACGACTGATCAGGTCGCGGGCCTGTCAACCTTGCAACTTGCCGCCCTGGAAACGCGCGACCTGCTCGTGCTGACGACCGATCAGGTCGTGGCCTTGACGACGGCCCAGTTGGCAGCGCTGACCACATCGCAGCTGCGCAGCCTGAGCACCGCGCAGGTGCAGGCACTGGAAACCGACGACCTCAACGCCATCACCGCAACGCGCATCACGGCGCTGACCACCGAGCAAATCGTCGCCTTGACCAGCGACCAGCTGGCGGCTCTTTCGACCAGCCGCCTGGCTGCGCTGACCTCGACGCAAATCGCGGCGATTGAGACACAAGACCTGGTGGCCTTGGGTACGGCGCAAGTCCGCGCCCTCACGACGGCGCAGGTGGCAGCTCTCAGCAGCTTGCAGACGCCTGCGTTGACCACAGAGCAATTTGCAGCGCTCGGCACCGCGCAAGTTGCTGCTTTGAGCACCACGACCATCGCCGGGCTGACCTCTGACCAGATTGCCGCGCTGACCACCACCCAGATGGGTGCGCTCACTGGCTCCCAATTGGGCGCCTTGACCACGACCCAGATCCAGGCGCTTGAAGTCGGCGTGCTGGCTGTGCTGGCCACCGCGTCCTTTGCCGCGCTCGGCACCGATCAGGTAGCGGCACTCACCAGCACCCAGTTCGCCGGCTTGGCCACCAGTCGCCTGGTGGCGCTGGGCAGCGCACAGATCGCAGCCATCGAAACCGAAGACCTGGTGGCCCTGACCACCGCACAGGTTCGTGCCCTGACCAGCGTGCAGATCGCTGCCCTGACCACGGCGCAAGTGCCGACATTGACCACCGATCAAATCCAGGCCCTGAGCACGGCCCAAGTCAGTGCCATCGAGACCCGCGACCTCGCCTTGCTGACCACCGACCAGATCGTGGCCATCACGACCGCGCAGGCGGGCGCGCTGACCAGTGCGCAGGTCAAGGCCTTGACCACTGCGCAAATCCAGGCTTTGGAGACCGCTGACTTGTCGGCCTTGGCAACAGCCGGCATGGCAGCCTTGACCACGGCCCAGGTGGTGGCACTGACCAGTGACCAGCTTGCTGGCCTGGCCACCAGCCGCCTGGCTGTCTTGACGACCTCGCAAGTCGCCGCACTGCAAACGCAAGACCTGTCCGCGCTTACCACGGCCCAGGTAGCGGTCTTGACGACGGCGCAGGTCGCGGCTTTGACCAGTGTTCAGCTGCCCGCCTTGACCACAGCGCAGGTCGGCGCGCTGAGCACGGCCCAATTGGCCGCCGTGCAAACCGCCAACCTGGTCAGCCTGACCAGTGACCAGTTGGTAGCCTTGACCACCGCGCAGATGGCGGCCCTGACGACGCTGCAGTTGCGCGCTCTGACCAGCGCGCAAATCCAGGCCTTGGCCACGGACGATCTGGCGGCGATCACCACAGCCCGCATTTCGGCCTTGACCACGGCGCAAGTCGCCGCCTTGACCAGCGATCAGCTGGCGAGCCTGCCCACCAGCAGCTTGGTGGCGCTCACAACAGCGCAGGTGCAAGCCTTTGAAACTGAAGACCTGGCAGCCTTGACCACCGCGCAAGTGCTGGCCCTGACCACGGCGCAAGTGGTGGCCCTGACCACGGCCCAGGTTCCCACACTGACCACGGCCCAAATTGCCGCGTTGAGCACCGCGCAGATAGCCGCGGTGGAAAGCGCTGACCTGGCCGTGATGACCACTGCCCAGGTGGTGGCACTGGGGACAGCCCAAATGGCTGCGCTGACCAGCGCCCAGCTCACCGCCCTGACCACAGCGCAAATTCAGGCCCTGGAAACCGATGACCTGTCGGCCATCAACACGGCCCGAATCACGGCGCTGAGCACAGCGCAAATCGCCGCGCTGACCAGCGACCAACTCGCCGGATTGGCCACCACCCGCCTTGCAGCCTTGAGCACAGCGCAAGTGGCCGCGATTGAAACTGCAGACCTGGCCGCGCTGAGCAGCGGTCAAGTTCGCGCGCTCACCACGGCGCAGCTCGCCGCCTTGACGACGGTACAACTGCCTTCGCTGACCAGCGCCCAGATCGCTGCGCTGGCAACGAGCCAGCTGGCGGCACTGGAAACCCGCCACGTGGCGGTCTTGACGACAGACCAACTGACAGCCTTGGGCACGGCGCAGATTGCATCGTTGACGACGGCGCAGTTGACGGGGCTGACGACCCTGCAGATTCAGTCGTTGAGCACGGACAGCTTGTCGGCGATCACGACAGCGCGCATCTCGTCGCTGACGACCGCGCAAATCGTGGCCCTGACGACAGGCCAGATGGCTGGTCTGACGACCAGCCGCATCGCGGCCCTGACGACAGCGCAAGTCGCGGCGCTGGAAACCGAAGATCTGGCAGCCCTGAGCACGGCCCAGGCCCGCGCCCTGAGCACCGCGCAGATCGTGGCCCTGAGCACGGCCCAGGCCGTGGCCCTGACCACCGCACAAGTGGCCGCCCTGAGCACCGCGCAAATCGCGGCGCTGGAAACCCGCGACCTGGTAGCCCTGAGCACCGACCAGCTGGTGGCCCTGACCACCGCGCAAATGGCGGCGCTCACCACCACACAAGTCAAGAGCCTGAGCACCGACCAGCTGCAAGCCCTGACGGCGACCAACCTGGACGCCTTGGGCACCGCCGGCCTGGCCGCGCTGAGCACCGCGCAAGTGGTGGCGCTGACCACCGAACAGTTCTCCAGCCTGGCCACCCGCAGCATCGCCGCCTTGACGACGGCCCAAGTAGCCGCCATCGAGACCGACGACCTGGGTGAATTGAGCACCGCGCAAATCCGCGCGCTGACCACGGCCCAGCTGGTGGCCCTGACGACCGCCCAGGTGCTTGCCCTTGGCACCGATCAAGTCGGCGCACTGAGCACGGCCCAGACGGCCGCGCTGGAAACCCGCGACGTCGCCGCGCTGAGCACCGCCCAGATTGGCGCGCTGAGCACCGCCCAGGCGGCAGCGCTAGGCACGTCCCAGCTGCAAGGCCTGACGACCGCCCAAGTGCAGGCCCTGGGCACAGACAAGCTGCTGGCCATCAGCACGGCGCGCATCAGCGCCCTGACGACGGCCCAGGTGGCGGCCCTGACGACCGAGCAAGTGGCCACGCTGGGCACCAGCCGCATCGCAGCGCTGAGCACGGCGCAGATCGCCGCGCTGGAAACCGAAGACCTGGCCGAACTGAGCACCGCGCAAATCCGCGCACTGACCACGGCCCAACTGGTGGCCCTGACGACAGGCCAGGTGCCCACGCTGACCACCGCGCAAGTTGCGGCGATGAGCACTGCCCAGATTGCGGCGCTGGAAACACGCGACGTCGCGGTACTGACCACGGACCAAGTGGTCGCCCTGGGCACAGCCCAGATGGCCGCGCTGACCACAGCGCAACTCATGGCCCTGACGACAGCGCAGCTGGCAGCCATGGAGACTGCCGATCTGGCCGCCATCAGCACGGCCCGCATCTCGGCCCTGACAAGCGTGCAATTCGGCGCCTTCAGCACCGACCAGTTCGCCGCCCTCACGCCAGCCCAGCTGACCGCGTTGGCCGCCAGCGACCTGTCGTACTGGACCACGGGCCAGCTGCAGAACCTGACGACAGCGCAGTTCGCCGCGCTGACGACGGCGCAACTCAAGACCTTGACCACCGCGCAGATCCAGGCGCTGGAGACCGAGGACCTGGCCGCCATCAGCACAGCGCGCATCTCGGCGCTGACCACGGCCCACATGGTGGCCCTGACGACGGACCAGATGCAAGCCCTGACGACAGGTCAGCTTGCAGCCCTGACGACCGCGCAAGTTGCCGCGCTGGAGACCGAAGACCTGGTGGCCCTGACCACCACCCAGCTGCGCGCCCTGACCACTGCTCAAGTGGTGGGCTTGAGCACGGCCCAGGTGCCCACGCTGAGCACGGCCCAGATCGCTGCGCTGAGCACGGCGCAACTGACGGCGCTGGAAACCCGCGACCTGGCCCGACTGACGACTGACCAGCTGGTGGCCTTGACCACCGCGCAGATGGCCGCCTTGACGACGGCCCAGATGGCGGCGCTGACGACGGCGCAGATCCAGGCGCTGACGACGGCGAACCTGGGCGCCTTGGCGACCAACCGCATCGCGGCCTTGAGCACGGCGCAAGTCGTGGCGCTGACCTCGGACCAGATGGCCAGCCTGAGCACCAGCCGTGTGGCGGCGCTGACGACAACGCAGATCCAGGCGCTGGAGACCGCAGACCTGGCAGCCCTGACCACGGCGCAAGTGCGCGCCCTGAGTACGGCGCAGCTGGTGGCGCTGACGACGGCGCAAGTGCCGACCGTCACGACCGAGCAGATCGCTGCGTTGACGACGCTGCAAATGGCAGCGCTGGAAACCCGTGACATCGCGGTGCTGACGACCGATCAGCTGGTGGCTCTGGGCACGGCCCAGATGGCGGCTCTGACCACGGCGCAAGTCGCGGCTTTGACGACCACCCAGATTCAAGCCGTCGAAACGGTTGACCTCGCTGCACTGACGACAGCCGGTGTAGCGGCCTTGACGACGGCGCAGGTTGTGGCCTTGACTACCGACCAGTGGCAAGCCTTGTCGAGCCAGCGCATTGGTGTCCTGAGCACGGCGCAGATCGCGGCCATCCAGACCGAAGACCTGGCCGCCTTGGGCACGGCGCAACTGCGCGGCATGAGCACCGCCCAGTTGCAAGGGCTGAGCACGGCCCAGGTGCAGTCCCTCACGACCGAGCAACTGGCCAGCCTGACCACGGCGCAAATTGCCGCGCTCACCACCCAGCGCGCCGCCATGTTGACGACAGACCAACTGACAGCCTTGGGCACGGCGCAGATTGCATCGTTGACGACGGCGCAGTTGACGGGGCTGACGACCCTGCAGATTCAGTCGTTGAGCACGGACAGCTTGTCGGCGATCACGACAGCGCGCATCTCGTCGCTGACGACCGCGCAAATCGTGGCCCTGACGACAGGCCAGATGGCTGGTCTGACGACCAGCCGCATCGCGGCCCTGACGACAGCGCAAGTCGCGGCGCTGGAAACCGAAGATCTGGCAGCCCTGAGCACGGCCCAGGCCCGCGCCCTGAGCACCGCGCAGATCGTGGCCCTGAGCACGGCCCAGGCCGTGGCCCTGACCACCGCACAAGTGGCCGCCCTGAGCACCGCGCAAATCGCGGCGCTGGAAACCCGCGACCTGGTAGCCCTGAGCACCGACCAGCTGGTGGCCCTGACCACCGCGCAAATGGCGGCGCTCACCACCACACAAGTCAAGAGCCTGAGCACCGACCAGCTGCAAGCCCTGACGGCGACCAACCTGGACGCCTTGGGCACCGCCGGCCTGGCCGCGCTGAGCACCGCGCAAGTGGTGGCGCTGACCACCGAACAGTTCTCCAGCCTGGCCACCCGCAGCATCGCCGCCTTGACGACGGCCCAAGTAGCCGCCATCGAGACCGACGACCTGGGTGAATTGAGCACCGCGCAAATCCGCGCGCTGACCACGGCCCAGCTGGTGGCCCTGACGACCGCCCAGGTGCTTGCCCTTGGCACCGATCAAGTCGGCGCACTGAGCACGGCCCAGACGGCCGCGCTGGAAACCCGCGACGTCGCCGCGCTGAGCACCGCCCAGATTGGCGCGCTGAGCACCGCCCAGGCGGCAGCGCTAGGCACGTCCCAGCTGCAAGGCCTGACGACCGCCCAAGTGCAGGCCCTGGGCACAGACAAGCTGCTGGCCATCAGCACGGCGCGCATCAGCGCCCTGACGACGGCCCAGGTGGCGGCCCTGACGACCGAGCAAGTGGCCACGCTGGGCACCAGCCGCATCGCAGCGCTGAGCACGGCGCAGATCGCCGCGCTGGAAACCGAAGACCTGGCCGAACTGAGCACCGCGCAAATCCGCGCACTGACCACGGCCCAACTGGTGGCCCTGACGACAGGCCAGGTGCCCACGCTGACCACCGCGCAAGTTGCGGCGATGAGCACTGCCCAGATTGCGGCGCTGGAAACACGCGACGTCGCGGTACTGACCACGGACCAAGTGGTCGCCCTGGGCACAGCCCAGATGGCCGCGCTGACCACAGCGCAACTCATGGCCCTGACGACAGCGCAGCTGGCAGCCATGGAGACTGCCGATCTGGCCGCCATCAGCACGGCCCGCATCTCGGCCCTGACAAGCGTGCAATTCGGCGCCTTCAGCACCGACCAGTTCGCCGCCCTCACGCCAGCCCAGCTGACCGCGTTGGCCGCCAGCGACCTGTCGTACTGGACCACGGGCCAGCTGCAGAACCTGACGACAGCGCAGTTCGCCGCGCTGACGACGGCGCAACTCAAGACCTTGACCACCGCGCAGATCCAGGCGCTGGAGACCGAGGACCTGGCCGCCATCAGCACAGCGCGCATCTCGGCGCTGACCACGGCCCACATGGTGGCCCTGACGACGGACCAGATGCAAGCCCTGACGACAGGTCAGCTTGCAGCCCTGACGACCGCGCAAGTTGCCGCGCTGGAGACCGAAGACCTGGTGGCCCTGACCACCACCCAGCTGCGCGCCCTGACCACTGCTCAAGTGGTGGGCTTGAGCACGGCCCAGGTGCCCACGCTGAGCACGGCCCAGATCGCTGCGCTGAGCACGGCGCAACTGACGGCGCTGGAAACCCGCGACCTGGCCCGACTGACGACTGACCAGCTGGTGGCCTTGACCACCGCGCAGATGGCCGCCTTGACGACGGCCCAGATGGCGGCGCTGACGACGGCGCAGATCCAGGCGCTGACGACGGCGAACCTGGGCGCCTTGGCGACCAACCGCATCGCGGCCTTGAGCACGGCGCAAGTCGTGGCGCTGACCTCGGACCAGATGGCCAGCCTGAGCACCAGCCGTGTGGCGGCGCTGACGACAACGCAGATCCAGGCGCTGGAGACCGCAGACCTGGCAGCCCTGACCACGGCGCAAGTGCGCGCCCTGAGTACGGCGCAGCTGGTGGCGCTGACGACGGCGCAAGTGCCGACCGTCACGACCGAGCAGATCGCTGCGTTGACGACGCTGCAAATGGCAGCGCTGGAAACCCGTGACATCGCGGTGCTGACGACCGATCAGCTGGTGGCTCTGGGCACGGCCCAGATGGCGGCTCTGACCACGGCGCAAGTCGCGGCTTTGACGACCACCCAGATTCAAGCCGTCGAAACGGTTGACCTCGCTGCACTCAGCACTGGCCGGGTGGCCGCGCTGGGCACCGCTCAGCTCGCCGCCTTGACGACCTTGCAACTGCAAGCCTTGACCACCGCGCAAGTCGCTGCACTCACCAGCACCGGACTGCGTGCTCTGGGCACCGCACAGATCGAGGCCTTGACCACCGCGCAAGCCACCGCGCTGACCACGGCGCAGTTGGCCAGCCTGACCACCACGCAGGTGCAAGCCTTGGAATCTGTGGATCTTGCAGCCATCAGCACGGCGCGTATCTCGGCGCTGACCACGGCACAAATCGTTGCCCTGAGCAGTGATCAGCTCGTAGCCCTTGGTACCAACCGCATTGCTGCCCTGACCACCGCCCAGCTGGTGGCCATGGAAACGGCGGATCTGGCGGCCCTTACCAGCGGCCAAATTGCTGCGCTGACAACGGCGCAAGTCGCCAGCCTGACCACAGCCCAGACCGGGGCGTTGGCAACCGATCAGATTGCCGCCTTGAGCTCGGCCCAGGTCCAGGCCATCCAGACCCGCAACGTGGTGGCCCTGAGCTCTGACCAACTGGTCGCGCTGACCACGGCCCAGGCTGCTGCGCTGACCACAGCCCAGCTCAAAGTGCTGACCACCGCTCAGGTGGCCGCTCTGGCGACCGACGACATCGCTGCCATCACCTCGGCGCGCATCTCGGCGCTGACGACGGCACAGGTCGCCGCGCTGGGCACCGACCAGTTGGTGGCTTTGGGCAGTAGCCGCATCGCGGCGCTGACCACGGCCCAAATCGGCGCGCTGAGCACCGACCAGTTGGTGGCCCTGACCACCGCCCAGCTGCAGGCCTTGGGAACCGCCCAGATCGTGGCGGTGTCCACCGCTCAGGTCACGGCCTTGACCACCGAGCAAGTGGCGGCCTTGAGCGCGACCCAATTGGCTGCGCTGGAAACGCGTGACCTGGTTCTCTTGTCGACCGACCAGATCGTGGCGCTGACCACCGCCCAGGTGGCCGCCATGACCACGGCCCAGCTCAAGGCTTTGACCACCGACCAGCTGCAAGCCCTCGAAACCCAGGATCTGGCAGCCATCTCGGCGGCGAACATCTCGGGCCTGACGACCAGCCAGCTAGGCGCTCTGACGACCGACCAGTGGGCGGCTTTTGCGACCAGCCGCATTGCGGCCCTGAGCACCACGCAAGTGGCCGCCTTGGGCAGCGACGCGCTGGGTGCCTTGAGCACGGCGCAAGCCGCAGCGCTGACCAGCGCCCAGGTGGTGGCCCTGACCACGGCGCAGATCAGCCTGCTGCCGACGGCGCAACTGGCCGCGCTCGGCACGACTCAGATCGCCGCGCTTGAAACACGTGACCTCGTGTTGCTCAGCACGGATCAGATCGCTGCGTTGACGACCGCACAAGCAGCGGCGCTGACCACGGTGCAGCTGCGGGCCTTGACGACGGATCAGGTGCAAGCACTGGAGACGGACGACCTTGGCGCCATCACGACGCTGCGTATCGCTTCACTGACCACCGCCCAGGTGGCGGCTCTGACCAGCGACCAGGTGGCCGCCTTGCCGACTTCGCGTCTCGTCGCCCTGAGCACCAGCCAAGTGGCAGCCATTGGCAGCGACGCCATCGCCGCCATGAGCACCGCCAGCGTGGCTGCCCTGACCAGTGCCCAGGTGCAAGGCTTGAGCACGCTGCAGGTGTCGGCCTTCACGACCGAGCAGGTTGCCGCGCTCACCACCGCGCAAATTGTGGCGATGGAAACGCGTGACCTCGTCAGCCTCTCGGGTGACCAGGTGGCTGCGTTCACCAGCGCGCAGACCGCTGCGCTGACCACGCTGCAACTGCGCAGCCTGACCACTGACCAGATCGCTGCGATGGAAGTCAGCGACCTCGCCGCGATCACCACCACGCGTATCTCGGCACTGAGTACGGCGCAGGTGGTGGCCATGGGTGAGGCGGGTATCGCAGCCTTGACGACAGCACAGCTGCTGGCCATGACGGCGGCACAGTACGCCGCCTTCACGAGCGACCAGATCACGGCCGCCGGCACGAACAAGGTGACGCCGATGATGCTGGACCTGAACGGCGATGGCGTGCAGACCCGCAGCATCGCTGGAGGCACGCGCTTTGACATCGACGCCTCCGGCACCAGCAACTTCGTGGGCTGGGTGGGTGAGGGCGACGGCTTGCTGGTGCGCGATGTCAACGGCAACGGCAGCATCGACGACGGCAGCGAGCTGTTTGGATCGGCCACGGCGCTCAGCGCTGGCGGCACGGCCAAGGACGCTTTCGAGGCGCTGGCACAGTTCGACGACAACGGCGACGGCCGGATCGACGCTCAGGATGCGGTGTTCAAGGACCTGCGTGTCTGGCTGGACGGCAATGCCGACGGTGTCTCTGGCGCCGGCGAGCTCAAGTCCCTGACGGACCTGGGCATCACCTCGCTGAACCTGGCCGCTCAAACGACGTCCATCGACAACCAGGGCAACACCATCGGGCTGCTGTCTTCTTACGAGACGGCCGATGGCCAGACCCATGAGATGGCCGACGTCTGGCTGGCAGCTTCGGCCAACCTGAGCAGCAGTACGGCAGCTCTGGCTGACGCGCTGGACGGCTACCTGGCCGGCAACCAGACAGGCGAGGGTGCAGGCACCGTCGCTGCGCAGAACTTGGTGGTGCAAGAAGCCGAGGCCGCCGTGGTGTCCATGGCGACTGCCCTGGCCCAGTTCGACGCCAGCGGCAACCCGTCTGCCAATACGCCAGTGACCTTGCTCAATGCCGGTGTGGTGGACAGCGTGAGCCGCCAGCTGATCAACGACAAGCCGCAGCCAACCGTGCTGGGCGGGACAGCATGAAGGGCTTGAGGGCCGGCCCGGTGAGCGCGCCTTGAGCGATGTGAGCACGCTGAGTGGCGTGAGCCCTTTGACTGCCGTGCAGTGCCTGGCCGCCGTGGCCAGGCACCACGGCCTCAATGTGCCGGCCGAGTCCCTGGTGCATGAGCACAACCTGGGCACGGACGAGCCCGGCGTGCCGGCGGTGATGCGCATGGCCGAGGCGAACCGGCTAAAAGCCCAGGCGCAGCAGCTGGACTGGGACGGTTTGTTTGCCTTGGAAAACGTGTTTCCGCTGATGGTGAGGCTGCAAGACGGCCGCTATGGTCTGGTGGCCGGGCTCAACCGCTCGGCCGAGGCACCCAGTGTGGCGGTCTTGTTGCCGGGCAGTGCCGGGGCGCGTATTCAGCAGTTGAGCCGGTCGCAGTTCTGTGCGCTGTGGAGCGGCACCACGCTCTTTTTCAAGCGCAACTTTCGCATCACCGACGAAGATCAGCCTTTTGGTCTGCGCTGGTTTGTGCCCGAGATCCTCAAGCAGAAAAAGCTGTTCCGCGACATCGCGGTGGCCACGCTGGTCATCAACGTGGTGATGCTGGGCGTGCCCATCTTCACGCAGCTGGTCATTGACAAAGTGCTGGTGCACGAAAACGCGGCCACGCTGGCCGTGCTGACGGTGGGCGTGTTGCTGGCCGCAGTGTTTGAAGGCGCGTTCACCTATATCCGCCAGTTTTTGCTGCTGTCGGCCACCAACAAGATTGACGTGCGCTTGTCGCGCCGGGTGTTTGCGCATCTGTTGTCTTTGCCGATTGATTACTTCGAGCGTCAGGCTGCCGGTTTGATTGCCCGACATGTGCAGCAGATCCAGTCGATTCAGCGCTTTTTGACGGGCTCCATGTTTTTCACGCTGCTGGAGATGGTGTCTTTTTTCATCTTCTTGCCGCTGCTGTTCAGTTACTCGGTCAAGCTGACCTTGCTGGTGCTGTTCATCTCTGCGCTGATGGCCGCGGTGGTGTTGTTGCTGATCAAGCCCTTCAGCTCGCGGCTCGAAAAACTGTCGGGTGCTGAGAGTGCGCGGCAAGGCATGCTGATTGAAAGCATCCACGGCATGCGCACCATCAAGTCATTGGCGCTGGAACCTCGCCAGCGCCAAGCCTGGGATCAAAAAACAGCCAACGCGATTCAGCTCAATTTCAGCGTCATGAGCATTTCGCTCACGGCGCAAACCCTGACGCAGGCCCTCAACAAGCTGATGACGGTAGCCATCGTTGTGTTTGGCGCGCTGGAGATTTTTGACCGCCAGATGACAGTCGGCTCGCTGATTGCTTTTCAGATGCTGTCGGGCCGGGTGATCGGACCGCTGGTGCAGGTGGTTGGCCTGATTCATGAATACCAGCAGACCGCCATGTCCGTGAAGATGCTGGGCGACGTGATGAACCATCCGCGCGAACGCAAGTCGGCGGGCGGCCTGCGCGCACCCATTCTGGGCCGCATCACGCTGGAGCAGGTCACCTTTCGCTATCCGGGCAGCAGCGTCTCGGCGCTGGAAAACGTCGGTCTGGACATCCAGAGCGGCGAAGTCATTGGTGTGGTCGGTCGCAGTGGCTCGGGCAAGTCCACCTTTGCCAAGTTGCTGCAGGGTCTGTACCCCGTGCAGGTCGGCGTGATTCGCCTGGACGGCACCGACATCCGCGAGATTGATCTGGCCTATATGCGCCAGAACATCGGCGTGGTGCTGCAAGACAACTTCATGTTCCGCGGCACCATCCGCGAGAACATAGCCATGACCAAGTCCAACGCCAGCTTCGATGACATCGTCGCCTCGGCCCGGGCTGCAGGCGCTGACGAATTCATTGAGTTGATGCCCAACGGCTACGAGACTTTGCTGGAAGAAGGCGCATCCAACCTGTCAGGCGGGCAGCGCCAGCGCCTGGCGATTGCACGCGCCTTGCTGCCAAGGCCGCGCATCCTGATTCTGGACGAGGCGGCCAGCGCTTTGGACCCAGAAAGCGAAGCCATCTTCATGCGCAACCTGTCTGAAATTTCCAAGGGCAAGACGGTGGTCATCATCAGTCACCGCCTGTCCACGCTGGTCAAGGCCGACAAGATCGTGTTCTTTGAACACGGCAAGATTCTGGACGTGGCCCCGCACGCCGAACTGCTGCCGCGCTGCCAGCCTTACGCCCAGTTGTGGCATCAGCAAAACAATTACGCATGAAGTTGCCGCCGAAAATTCCGCCGAATGCGGTGAGCATCGCCTTCCAGCCGGATGCCGACGAAATCGAAAAGATGCCGGTGGCTCGCGGGCTGCCGGTGACGCTGTATGCCTGCATCGCCTTGCTGGCCTCCTTTCTGGCGTGGGCCGCGGTGGCTCAGCTCGATCAGGTGGTGGTGGGCACGGGCCGCTTGATATCGACCGAGCCGAACATCATCATCCAGCCGCTGGAGACCGCGATGATCGAGTCCTTGCCGGTGACGGTGGGTCAGGTGGTCAAGCGTGGTGAGTTGCTGGCGCGGCTGGAGCCGACCTTCATCAACGCCGATCTGGCGCAGGTCCGGGAGCGCTTGGTCAGTCTGAACGCGCAGGTGCGCCGGCTCGAAGCCGAGCGCGCTGGACGCCCTACGGGTGGTCAGGATGCGCTGCAACAAAGCCTGGATCTGGAAAAGCAAAGCGCCTACCGCGCCCGCCTGGCCCGGCTGGACGAGAACCTCGACAAAACCAGCGCCTCGCTGCTCAACGCCCAGGCAGAAATCCGCATCTTTGAAAAGCGTCTGGCCAACCAGACCGAGATTGAAAAGATGATGCAAGAGCTGGTGCAAAAGGAATTCCAGTCGCGCCGGGCCTTGCTCGACGTGAGCGAAAAGCGGCTCGAAATTGAGCGTGACCTGCTGTCCGCACGCAACCGTGCGGCCGAACTTTCCCGCGAAATCACGGGCCTCAAATCCGACCGCAGTGCCTTCAGCAACGAGTTCAAGCTCAAGAGCCTTGAAGAGCTGGTGACCGCCCGGCGCGAGCGCGACAGCCTGCAAGAGCAACTGAGCAAGTCCGAGCGGCGCAACACGCTGGTGGACATGACCGCGCCGGTGGACGGCATCGTGCTGGAGGTGGCCCGCAAGTCGCGTGGCTCGGTCATCAAGGAGGGCGAGACCATCGTCAGCCTGGTGCCACTGGGCGGTAGCCTCTTGGCTGAAGTCCGCATTGATGCAGCCGAGGTATCTTTTGTGCGGCCCGGAGCGGACGTGCGGGTCAAGCTCAACGCTTTTCCTTTCCAGAAGTTCGGCCTGATTGAAGGCCGGCTCACCAAGCTCAGCGCCGATGCGCTGGAGGCGCCAGCCGGTGGTCGCAGCGGCCAGACTTACTACACGGGCATCGTCGAGCTGCGCAAGTACGACCCCAGCCTGCGCACGCCAGACATCGAACTCAAGGTGGGCATGACGCTGAGCGCCGAGATCATGACCCAGCAGCGATCCGTGTTGTCTTACCTGACTTACCCGATTCGTCAGGTGCGCAGCGAAGCCATGAACGAGCGCTGAGCCTTCAGCAGTGAGGCAGCCCAGGAGCACCCCAGATGCATGAGATCTATCAAATCTTTTACGACGAACGTACGAAGCTAGCCAACGACCCAGGCTTCTTGCCGCTGGACAATTTGTCCAACGAGCGGCCCGACTGGAGCGAGTACTGGCCGATTCGCCGCTTTTTGGCGGGACACACCTTGTCGCCAGACACCTATTACGGCTTTTTGTCGCCCAAGTTCCAGCAAAAAACCAACCTGAGTGCGCAAGATGTGGAGGCCTTTTTGGCCGATTGCACGGAAGACGTGGTGCTGTTCTCACCGTTTTTTGACCAGTCGGCCTTCGCGGTCAACATCTTTGAGCAGGCCAACATCAGTCACCGCAACATTGACCCGATCTTGTCGGCCGCTTTCGCGCAGCTCAATCCCAACATCCGCCTGTCAAGCCTGGTCACGCACTCCAAGAACACGGTGTTTTGCAACTACTTCGTGGCCAAACCGGCGTTCTGGAAGGTCTGGCTGGAATGCTGCGAAAAGATTTTTCAACTCTGCGAGCAAGGTGATGCGGTTTTGTCCGAGCAGCTCAACACCTTGGTTGAACATGACACCGGCATGAACCCGGCCAAGGTCTTTGTGATCGAGCGTGTGGCGTCTTTCATGCTGGCCCTGGGCATGGGCTGGCGCGTGCGGGCTTACAACCCCATGAAGCTGCCCATGACGACCTCGCCGGTGGCGCGCTTTGTGGACGAGCTGTGCCGCCTGGACGCCTTGAAAATCGCGTTTTGCGAAAGCGGCTACCCGGACTACATCAAGGCTTTCAACAAAATCCGCACGGATATGCTGGAGTCAATCGAGGCCAGCGAGTCCGATTAAGCCCCTTTAAGACCCTTTCAAGCCGCATCTGCCCAGGGGCCGACTGGGGGTCGCTAAATGCCGTCGTTGAGTATTTGGGCATCACTGGCGTTCGAGTGAGTCTGTTCAATCTCGGCATATTCTGTTAAATTACTAACTGGTCAGTCAGTAATATCCTGACTGTCCTGCTGCGCCCATTCCTATCCAGCTTTTTACGACAGATGACCAAATCAACCCTCCTGGCCCTCAGCCTGGCCGCCGCGCTCAGCGCTTGCTCCAAACCCCCCGCTGCAGAAGAGCCCGTGCGCGCCGTGAAGGTGATGACGGTCGGCAGCAGTGAACTGACTACCGGCAACGAATTTGCGGGCGAAGTCCGGGCCCGGCTGGAGTCACGCCTGGGCTTTCGCGTGGCCGGCAAGCTGACCGAGCGGCCCGCTGAAGTGGGTCAGCGTGTGCAAGCTGGCCAGCTCCTGGCCCGGCTGGACGCGCAGGACTATCAGTTGGCCGTGGACGCCGCCCGCGCCCAGCAGGCCGCAGCGCTCACGCAGCGCGATCTGGCGGCCGCTGACTTCAAGCGCTTCAAGGATTTGCGGGAGCAGAACTTCATCAGCAGCGCGGAATTAGAGCGCCGCGAAGCCGCTTTGAAAGCCGCGCAGTCGCAACTCGATCAGGCGCAGGCACAGTCGACCACGCAGGGCAACCAGGCGCGATACACCGCCTTGGTGGCTGACCGCGCAGGGGTGGTGACGGCAGTCGAGGCCGAAGTCGGCCAGGTGGTGGCCGCGGGCACGCCCGTGGTTCGACTGGCTTCAGACGGCGCGCGCGACGTGGTGTTTGCCGTGCCTGAAGATCGGCTTGCCTTGGTCCGCCAGGGCTTGCCCGTGAAGCTGCGCTTGTGGCCGGACCGCCAAGAGCTCAATGGCAAGGTGCGTGAAGTCGCCGCCAGTGCCGACCCGGTGACCCGCACTTACCAGATCAAAGTTGCGATGGACGACAAGCAAGCGGCGCCGCCTTTGGGCGCCACCGTGACCGTGATGGCCCAGGCTGGCAAGGCTGTTGCCCCGGCGGTCATCAAGTTGCCTACCTCGGCCCTGCGCCAGGAAGGCCAAGGCAGCGCAGTGTGGGTGCTGGAGACGGCCACCATGAGCGTTCGGTCGCAAGTGGTGCAAGTAGCGGCAGCGGACGGCAACGAAGCCGTGATCAGCGCCGGCCTGACCCCAGGCATGCAGGTGGTGAGTGCCGGTGTGCACGTGCTGTCGCCGGGCCAGAAGGTGACGCTTTACAAAGCGCCAGCGGCCGCCTTGCCAGTCGCCGCCAACGGCACATCGAAGTGAGTGCCGCATGAGCGATCCGACAAACAACACGCCCGGCACAGCCACGCCTGAACCCAAGCAGGCCTTCAACCTCTCGCGCTGGGCGCTGGAGCATGCCGCGCTGACGCGCTACCTCATGGTGGTGCTGATGCTGCTTGGCCTGGCGGCTTACTTTCAGCTGGGCCAGGACGAAGACCCGCCTTTCACCTTCCGGGCCATGGTGGTGCGTACCTATTGGCCGGGCGCCACGGCGCAGCAGGTGGCCGAGCAGGTGACTGACAAGCTTGAGCGCACGCTGCAAGAAGTGCCTTACGCCGACAAGATCCGCAGCTACTCCAAGCCAGGCGAGTCGCAGATCATTTTCCAGATCAAGGATTCGTCCAAGGCCAGTGACGTGGCCAACGTCTGGTATTCGGTGCGCAAAAAAATCGGCGACATGCGCGGTAGCTTGCCAGGCGGCGTGCAAGGGCCTTTTTTCAATGACGATTTTGGTGACGTGTATGGCGTGATCTACGCACTTGAGGCCGACGGCTTTAGCTATGCCGAGCTCAAGACCGCCGCCGACGATGTGCGCCAGCAATTGCTGCGCGTGCCTGACGTGGCCAAGGTCGAACTCTTTGGCGTGCAGGACGAAAAAATCTTCGTCGAAGTCGCTCAACGCCAGGCTCAGCTGGGTCTGGACTTGAATCAGGTGCTGGCCCAACTCAACCAGCAAAACGCGGTGGAGTCCGCCGGCGCAGTGCAGACGCCACTCGATGTTTTGAATGTGCGCGTGGGCGGGCAGTTTGGCGCGGTGGACCAACTCAAAGCCATGCCCATCCGTGGCAGCTCGGGCAACCAGCTGCGCCTGGGGGACATCGCTGATGTCAAACGCGGCTACAGCGACCCACCGGGCGTGAAGGTTCGCCACCAGGGCAAGGAAGTGATTGCGCTGGGCGTCTCCATGACCCGCGGCGGCGACATCATTGCGCTGGGCAAGTCACTCGACAGCTTGCGTGACCGGCTGGGCAAGAGCCTGCCTGCCGGCATCACGCTGGTGCAGGTGCAAGACCAACCCACCGCCGTCAAAACCTCGGTCAATGAATTCGTGAAAGTGCTGATCGAGGCTGTGTTGATCGTGCTGGCGGTCAGCTTCATCAGCCTGGGTCTGCACAAGAGGGACAACGCTGCGCACCTGCCGCTGTGGCGCCGTTATTACATCGACATGCGCCCCGGTCTCGTGGTCGGCATCACCATTCCGCTGGTGCTGGCCATGACCTTCTTGGCCATGGATTACTGGAACATCGGCCTTCACAAGATCTCGCTCGGCTCGCTCATCATCGCGCTGGGCCTCTTGGTGGACGACGCGATCATTGCCGTCGAGATGATGGTGCGCAAGATGGAAGAGGGCTACGACAAGGTGCGCGCCGCCACCTTTGCGTACGAAGTCACCGCCATGCCCATGCTCACAGGCACATTGATCACGGCAGTGGGCTTCTTGCCCATTGGCCTGGCCAAGTCCGTCACCGGTGAATACACCTTCGCGATTTTTGCGGTCACCGTGATTGCGCTGGTGCTCAGCTGGTTTGTGTCGGTTTACTTCGTGCCTTACCTGGGCACCTTGCTGCTCAAGGCCAAGCCGCTGCCTGCCAGTGGTTCGCATGAGGAGCACTTCGACTCTGCTTTTTACAAGGGCTTTCGCCGTACCTTGAACTGGTGCGTCGAGCATCGTTGGGTGACGATTGGCGCGACAGTGCTGATTTTCGCGCTGGGCATCGTGGGCATGGGCAAGGTGCAGCAGCAGTTCTTCCCGGACTCCAGCCGACCAGAAATCATGGTCGATGTCTGGTTCCCTGAAGGCACGTCCTTTGCCGCCAACGAAGCCACCACGCGCCGCGTCGAAGAGCGCCTGATGCAAGAAGCGGGCGTGAACACGGTCAGCACCTGGATCGGTTCTGGCGTGCCGCGCTTTTACTTGCCGCTGGACCAGGTTTTTCCGCAGACCAACGTGTCGCAGTTCATCGTGGTGCCCAAGGACTTGAAGGTGCGCGAATCGCTACGTGTCAAGCTGCCGGCGCTGCTGGCCACCGAGTTCCCGGAAGTGCGCGGCCGCGTCAAGCTGCTGCCCAACGGCCCGCCTGTGCCTTACCCGGTGCAGTTCCGGGTCGTGGGCACTGACCCCTTGGTGCTGCGCGAGCGGGCAGATGAAGTCAAAGCCGTGATGCGTGAGAACGCCAACACCCGCGGCGTGAACGACAACTGGAACGAATCGGTGAAAGTTGTACGCCTTGAAATTGACCAGGCCAAGGCGCGGGCACTCGGCGTGTCCAGCCAGTCGATTGCGCAGACCTCACGCATCGTGCTGAGCGGCTCCACTGTGGGCCAGTTCCGTGAAGGCGACAAGTTGATCGACATCGTGCTGCGCCAACCGCTGAGCGAGCGCGACGCCATCAGCGACATGGGCAACGCTTATTTGCCCACCGCATCGGGCAAGTCAATTCCACTCACGCAAATTGCCCGCCCCGTGCTCGGTTGGGAGCCCGGCGTGATGTGGCGTGAGAACCGCAACTACGCCATCACGGTGCAAAGCGACATCGTTGAAGGCTTTCAGGGCGCCACGGTGACGGCCCAATTGCAACCTGAGCTCAAAGCGCTGGAAGCCTCCTGGCTGGCCAAAGGGCAGGGCGGTTACCGCATTGAAGTGGCTGGCTCGGTGGAAGAAAGCAGCAAAGGCTCGGCCTCAATCGCCGCCGGCTTGCCTGTGATGTTGTTCCTGACCTTCACGCTGCTCATGCTGCAGTTGCACAGTTTTAGCCGCGCGCTGCTGGTGTTCATCACCGGGCCGCTGGGCATTGCGGGTGTGGCTGGCGCTTTGCTGGTGCTGAACCGCCCGTTTGGCTTTGTGGCGCTGCTCGGCGTGATCGCGCTCATGGGCATGATCCAGCGGAACTCGGTGATCTTGATTGACCAGATCGAGCAGGACCGCGCACGTGGCGTGCCGGCCTGGGACGCGATTGTCGAGTCGGCCGTGCGCCGCCTGCGGCCCATCGTGCTGACAGCTGCAGCCGCCGTGCTGGCCATGATCCCGCTGTCGCGCAGCGTGTTCTGGGGCCCGATGGCTGTGGCCATCATGGGCGGCTTGATCGTGGCCACCGTGCTCACGCTGCTGGCCTTGCCAGCCATGTACGCGGCTGCCTTCAAAGTGCAGCGCGACACGCCCGGCGTCTTGCCGCCCACAGGTCCTGGGGGCAAAGCATTAAAAAAGCCGTTCTTCAAATGGCGGGGACTGGCCAAGGGCTAAAATAAGCGGCATCGGGTCCAACGGGAATTCGGCAGGCCTCACAAGGGGCTGACGATTCCCGTTTTTCCGTTTTTTTCAGGCGCGCGGGTGGCGAAATTGGTAGACGCACCAGGTTTAGGTCCTGACGTCCGCAAGGACGTGCCGGTTCGAGTCCGGCCCCGCGCACCACTGAGATCTTGAAACACTGAGATCCGCGAATTTTGAGGCGAGGGCCACGCCCACTTTCTTGCCGCCGAGCTGAGCTTGCAAGCGCCGATGCTGAACTTTTGAAAAGGCAGAAACGGGGCTGATTGTCAACAATCAGGCGATGCATCTTGCCCTTCTTGAAGACGATCGTGACCAACGTCATTTGCTCAGCCTTTGGCTAGAGGCCGGCGGCCATTCATGCACCGGCTGGGAGACCATGGCTGACTTTCAAGTCGGCCTGCCGCGCGCGCATTACGACGCGCTGCTGCTGGACTGGATGCTGCCGGACGGCTCGGGCCTTGAGGCGCTCAAGTGGGCGCGGCAAACCGTGGGCTGGAACATGGCAGTGCTGGTGCTCACCTCACGCGACGATGAAGCTACCGTGGTGCAGGCCCTGCAGGCCGGGGCAGACGACTACATCGTCAAACCAGCCAAGCAGCAAGAACTGCTGGCACGCCTGGCTACCGCTGTTCGCCGCGCCAGCCCCGCAGGCATCATGGTGCTCAAGCTAGGCGCCTATGAGGTCGATGTGCCGCGCCATACCCTGTCCCTGCAAGGCAAGGCAATGACGCTCACGCAAAAAGAGTTTGATCTGGCGGTGTATTGTTTTCAGAACCCCGGCAAGCTGCTCTCGCGGGACCATCTGCTCAACAAGATATGGGGTCTGAACACTGAAGTAGACACCCGCACCGTAGACACCCATGTGAGCCGCCTGCGCAAGAAGCTGCAAATCGACGGGCGTCACGGCTGGAAGATGGGCTCCGTCTACGGCTACGGTTATCGCCTGGACCGCACTTCAGAAGACTGAGGTGCCGAGGACTGAGCCTCAGGCAAAGGACTGGACGCCCATCTCGGGTGTTTCATGGATGTTGAAGACGCGATGCATGCGCATCAACTCGAACAGCGCGCTGACGGAACGCGTCAGTGAACACAGGCGAAAGTCACCTTTTTGAGCGTTCGCCTCGCGCAGGCAAGAGATCAGCGCGCCCAGCCCTGAGCTGTCGACAAATTTCATTTGCCGCATGTCGAAAACAATACGCTGGTGTTGCTTCAAAACCGGTTGCATCAAGGCCCGGAATTCCCGAACGTTGCTGGCATCCAGATTTTCACCCTGGTATTGAATGATGAGCACGTCGTTGGCGTGCTTGATTTGCGTGATGTCCATGTGACCTTGTTTCCTTGACTCGGGGATCGTTTCAATGCTCTGGATTACAGCCGTGGACACCGCAACAAGTGTCATCAGACTGTGCCAGTGGCACGCAGCAGCGCAGTTGGTTGATACCGTGGGCGTGCACGAGCCGTAGCCCGGTGCTGAAGGCTTGCACGATGTGAAGGCCGTAGCCGCCTTCGCGGCGCAGGGTCGGTTCGGGGGCGGGTGCGCCTGCCGCAGGCGGCTCAAACGCCGGTCCGGCTGACTCGAGCAGCAGTTCGACTTCGGGCCCAGTGCTGCCTTTTTCAAGCCGCAGCCGGATCTCGACGATGGCGTGGGCGTAGCGCACTTCGCTGTGGCGCACGATGTTGGTGAAGAGTTCGACCAACACGAGGTTCACGCGGCCAATGGCCAATTCATCTTGCCCAGCCGCCAGCAAGAAGTCGGTGACGCCGCGTCGCAAGGCGTTCAGTGCGTCCAGCTCGCGCGGAAGGCGCAGGCTGAGCTTGCCCTGTGATGACAAACGCGAAGGGGCCTCAGGAGGGGGGGAGGTCACTACCATCATGGTCAGGTCATCCAGCACGCTGGGTGAGTCGCAAAAAGCCGCGACGTCACTGCGCACGGCTTCAAGCATGCCGCCCGGTGTGGCGCAAAAAGCATGCGCTGCCTGGCCTCTGGCATCCAGGCGGTCCTGGCCGTAAAAGTCGCCCGCCAGACTTTGCGCTTCGATGAGACCGTCTGAGGAAATCAGGAGCGCATCACCCGGTAAAAACGCGTGGCGGGACTCGAGGTAATGTTCGTTCTCCAGAATGCCCATGGGCACTTGCGCATTGCCCAGGCGACTGGCCCGGCCAGCGTGCAAGCGCACCGGCGGCAGGTGCCCGCAACTGACCACCGTCAGCTCCTGGCGCGCGCGGTTCAAGCGCAGATAGACCAGTGTCACAAAGCTTTCCAGGGCAATCAGCTTGGGTGTAAGCGCACGGTGGATGGAGTTGACGATGTCCGCCGGGCTGGGCAGCACCTGGCCGGCTTGAGCCACTTGCTCGACCAGGGTGCGTGAGATCTGCTGCTTGACCTCGGCACCCAGGAGCGCGGCGAGAAGGCCCTTGCCCATGACGTCTCCCAGCACGATGTCCACACTCCCGTCGGTCATGGGCAGCACGTCCATGAAGTCACCATTGACACCCTTGGCTGCTTCGGCGCGGGCGGCAAACTCAAAGCCGCCAGCTTCTTGCACCAGGTTGCCCATGAGCAGTACGCCCTGGATGCGCGCGCCCACCCAGGCCTCACGGTCCACGCGCTCTTGCAGCTCTTCACGCTGCTGGCTGATGCAGCGCAGGAGGTCGGCGTTGGCACGTTGCGCTGCCACGCGGCTTGAAAAATTGCGCAGCTTGGCATTGAGGATGCGCTGGTGCACCGGCTTGGTCATATAGTCATCAGCGCCGCATTCGAGTGCCTGCACCACGGGCGTTTCGGTGTCATGCGTGGAGATCACGATCACCGGGCGCCAGCGGTCACGCAGCATCTCCCGCATCCAGCGCATCACCTCGAAGCCTGTCATGCCCGGCATTTGCAAATCCAGCAGCACCAGGTCGATGTCTTGATTGCGCAGGCATTCAATGGCTTCAGCCCCGCTGCTGGCCTGCACCACGTGGTGGCCCAGGCTTTGCACGTGCTGGGCGATCACCATGCGGATGACGGTCACGTCGTCCACCACCAGCACCGTGAGTCGCAGGTCTTGACCAGGCAGGTCGGCCGGACCGGTTGGAAAACGGTTCATGAGAAGCGTCGGGGAATGAGGAAAAAAACGCAGCATAGGCGCCAGCGGTGTGTGGCGTGGGCATGCGTGTTCAGTGCTGGGCCTTGTGCAAAATTGTGCGGGTGGGCGGGCCGCTTTGGAGGAATTGGGCACAGTGCGGCCACATTCCGGGTGCGTTCATCCGGTTCAATGGCGCCCTTCAGGAGGGACATCTCTCCTGCCAAGGATTGCTTGCCATGTACGCCCGATCACCCAATTTTTACCGCCCCGTCGTAGCCCTGTTAGGCCTGCCGATCGACGCCGTCAGTCTGCCTGACGCTACCCGCCGCCTGGAGCAGGCCCGGCTGCGCAACGAGCGCTGCTTTTTGTCGACGCCCAATTTGAACTTCGCCATTCAAAGCCAGCACGACGCCGAGTTCCGGGCCTCCGTCTGCCGCAGCGACCTGAGCGTGGCTGATGGCATGCCGCTGGTCTGGGTCGCGCGTTTGCTGGGCCTGCCTTTGACTGAACGCGTGTCGGGCTCGGGCTTGTTTGAAGGCCTGCGCCACACGCGCAACCGACCCTGGAGCGTGTTCTTCTTTGGCGGGCCGCAAGGCGTGGGCCAGCAGGCCTGCCTGGAGCTCGGTAAAAAAGATGAATTCTTCCCTGTCGGGCACATCTACCCAGGCTATGCCAGCAGCGAAGCCATGAGTGATCCAGAGTGGTTGGCCTGCATCAATGCGGCCAAGCCCGACCTGCTGGTGGTGGCGCTCGGCGCGGTGAAGGGCCAGGACTGGATCACCACCAACCTGAACCGCCTGCAAGCGCCAGTGGTGAGTCACTTGGGCGCGGTCGTCAACTTCGTGGCTGGCACGGTGAAGCGGGCGCCGGTCTGGGTGCAGAAGACTGGCCTGGAGTGGGTCTGGCGCACCAAGGAAGAGCCGCGGCTGCTGCGCCGCTACCTGCAAGATGGCTGGGCCTTGTTGGGCCTTCTGGCTGGCAGCATCTTGCCGCTGGCGCTGCAAGGTCTGTGGCTACGCTGGCGGCTGGCACATGACCGGCGCTGTGCGCCTGGCAGTGTCTCCCGGCCGGCCCTGCGCGCCAACGAAGTCAGGCTGTCTGGCGTCTGCGCTGGCGCGCACCTCTTGCCGGTGCGGCGTGCTTTCACATCGGCCTGGAATTCGGGCAAGGACGTGGTGCTGAACGCCAGCGGCCTGCAAGGCTTTGACGCCAGCTTCGTGGCGCTGCTCCTGATTTTGGACACCGCCTTGCGAGACGCTGGGCGCCAGCTCAGCTTGCAAGGATTTCCGAAGTCGCTTCAACGCCAGTTGCACTGGCATAAAGCAGCGCACCTGCTGAAGGCGCAGGTGTGAACCTGGCCATTCATTTTTCAAAAACGTCATGAGCATGACTGCATGGGCTATAGCTTCAGGCTACGCATTGGCCGGTCTTTTGTGCCTGACGGCTAGCGCGCGCGCAGGATCGACCAGCAGATCCTTGCCGTGCCTGCCCGTCGAGGTCAAGCGGTGGCAAATGCTGTGGAGCCGCTGCGGCTTTGCGCTCGCCCTGCTGGCTGTGCTGACGGTGTGGCGCCTGGAACTGGTCCTGGGCGACTGGCTGCGCGAGACCTTGCGCAGCGGCGGTTGGTATCCGCAGCGCCGGCCGCTGCAAGCGGCGGCGCTGGTGCTCAGCGTGTGTCTGGGTGGGCAGCTGCTGCGTCACGCCCTGCCAGCAGGGGTCGGGCGTCCCTTGTTGGGCGGCGTGGCCGGTACGTCGCTGCTGATGTTCATTCTCTGGGCCCGCTTGCTGTCCTGGCATCCGCTTGACGCTGTGCTGAATTTCAGGTGCGCAGGGGTGAGCACCGGACGCTGGCTGGAGGCGGCGGGCTTGCTGGTGGTGACCAGCTGTGCCGCTTGGCAGATGCGCGCTGTGGCTGGGTCGCGATGATGTTCGATCACCTGCGTGCTGACTTTGTCGCGCATGGTCGCGACTGGGGTGCCCAAGGCTTCTGGGTGATGCTGGTCTACCGCTTTGGTCGCTGGCGCTACAGCGTGCGGCCTGCGCCGCTGCGCATTTTTCTATCGGGCATCTACAAATTTTTGTTCAAGCTGGTGCAAATCGCCACGGGCGTTGAACTGCCGTGCGAAGTGCCCGTGGGACGGGGCTTTGTGATCGACCATGCTGGCGGCATTGTGGTCAGCGGCTTTGCCCGCCTGGGGCAGAACTGCCGGTTGCGACCGGGCGTGGTGATCGGCCTGGCCCATGTCAGCAACCCGTGCGCGCCGCACTTGGGGGACGACGTTGACGTGGGCGCTGGCGCCAAGATTCTGGGACCAGTGCGGATCGGCAACCGGGTTTGCATAGGGGCCAACGCGGTGGTGCTCTGCGACGTGCCCGACGACTCCATTGCCGTTGGCGTTCCCGCCGTGATCAAGCCGCGCCGCGGCGCAGCTTTGTAATCGAGTTGACTCCCATTCTCAACGTTCCGCCATGTCCATATTTTTGACCCTGCTGCTCATTTTTTTAACGCTGCCGCTCGCCTTGCCCGCCTGGGCCTTGCTGCTGCTCACCTTGGCCGCCAAGCCAGCGCCAGGTGCGACAGTGTTGACGGCCGCGCCAGCGCTGCAAGCACAAGCGGGCAGGGTGCCCGCACGTCCCCGCATCGCGGTGCTGGTGCCTGCACACAACGAGTCGCATCATCTGCTGCCCACGCTGGCCTGCGTCAGGGCGCAGTTGCGTGACGGCGATGTGTTACTGGTGGTGGCGGACAACTGCAACGATGACACAGCCGATCTGGCACGCGCCGCTGGAGCGCAAGTCACTGAGCGCGTGGCGCCCTTGCTGCGCGGCAAAGGCTACGCCCTGGCCCATGGCGTGAACTGGCTGCAGATGGCACCGCCTGACGTGCTGATGGTGGTGGACGCAGACTGCCTGCTCAGTGCCCATGCGCTGGACGTAGCAGCGTGGGGTGCGGTCCAGCATGCAGCGCCCGTGCAGCTTTTGAACCTCATGCAGGCCGGCCCTGGTGCGGGCCTGCGCCACCGCATTCTCGAGTTCGCCATGCTGGTCAAAAACAAGGTGCGGCCCTTGGGGACTTCGCGCCTGGGGGGCAGTTGTCACCTCATGGGCACCGGCATGGCCTTGCCTTGGGGGCTGGTCAAAAATGCGCCCTTGAGTACCGGCCACGTGGCCGAGGACATGAAGCTCGGTGTGGATCTGGCCTTGCGAGGGCATCCCACCCGTTTTTTGCCAACGGCCAGCGTGACCAGCCGTTTCCCTGAAAGCAGTGCCGACGCACGAGCGCAAAAATCGCGCTGGGAACACGGCCACCTGGCCACGCTGACGGAGCAGATGCCGCAGCTGCTGAGCGCGGCAATTCGCGAGCGAAACCTTGCTTTGTTCTTTCTCGGTCTTGACCTCATGATCCCGCCGCTGGCGCTGTATGTGTTGCTGCTGACGCCTGCCAGTGGTTTCATGCTTGGTCTGGCGTGGGTCTGGTCACCGGCCTGGGCGGCCGCCGTCTTGCTGTGGGTCAGCATGCTGGCCTTCGGCGCGGCCATGCTGCTGGCCTGGCACACGCAGGCGCGCCACTTGCTGGCGCTGCGCGAGTTGCTGCGCACGCCGCTTTACGCGCTCTGGAAGCTTCCGATCTATGCGGCCTACGCCTTGAATCAACGTTCGGGCTGGACGCGCGCACGGCGCGTCGCAGAGGCGGGCTCCAACTCACTCTGAGCGCTCCAACGCTCTGCAGGCCGCATGCCACTGGCACACGCCGACACAGTGCTGTGTCACTTGAGCACGCACAAACGCTTGTAATTGCGGCTGCCGATTTTGGCAGTTCGTACGTTGTTGAAAGCGCATGCAAGCTCAAGCCTCATTGCCCGATCCACCTGCGCTCAAGGGCCGCGGCATTCGACCGCTCCTGAGCCTGTCGCGCCATTGGCGACTCGGGTTGGTTGTGGCCGCCGTGCTGCTGCTGGCGGGCGCGCCGCTGGTGTGGCTCAAGGGCGTGAGCACCTACACGGCAGAAGCTGTTTTTCAGGTCTCGCCCAACTACCAGCGAAACCTGTCAGGCGACAAAGAGATGGAGCTCCAGTCCAACTCCCAGTACCGCGACTTTGTCAGCCACATGTCCCGCAGCGTGGTTCGATACGACGTGGTGTCCGCCGCTGTGCGGGAACTGATCAAAAAGGGCGAGCCTGTGTGCTTGGCGGCTGAAGACGAACGCAAGTGCGTCGAGCGTCTGCAGCGAACGCTCTATGTCCTGTCCATGGGAAATTCGTACATGGTCCGCGTAGGCTTGACGACCGGCGAGAAGGGCTTGTCCGACAAGATCGTCAATGCGGTGATGGCGTCTTTTCTAAACGTCGTTCGGGCCGAGCAGATTTATGGCGCTGACAGCCGCACGGACGTGCTGAAGAAAAAAACGCAGGCGCTCCAAGAAGAGATCAATGGCTTTGAGACACGCCGTGCCGAATTGGCCGGACTTCTGGGTTTGACCACTTTCACGGAGGCGGTGGCCAACCCGTATGACGCGCTGCTGGGCCAGGCGCGTGCGCGTCTGGCCCAGGCCACGCTGGAGCGCAGCTCGGCGCAGGCCGCAATGGACGCTTTCAAAGTCAAGCGGGAGTTGCCCAACGCTTTCGGGCGTTCCTTGCTGGAACAGCGCCTGCAAGACGGCAGCCTGCAAATCATGCGCACGGAAGTGACCAAGCGTGCAGAAGAGTTGCACCACACCATGGTGGGTCTGGAGCCTGGCCACCCGGCCAGCCAGCCGGCGCTCCAGGAGCAAAAAGAGATTGCGGCACGCCTGCAGTCGCGCGAAGCTGCCTTTGAGAAGTTAGCCCTGGGCAGCGCCGACTCGCGCTTGAGCGCAGCGCTCCTGCAAGCCCAGCAAGTCGAGCGGGACTTGCAACAAAGTGTCAAGGCATTGGAAAGTCAGGCGAGCACATTCGCCACTTATTTTCGCGAGGCCTTTCAGCTGACGGGCGACATGCGCAAGCGTGAGCAGGAACTCTCAGACATCCGCGACCGTCTGAGCTTCATGAACACTGAACGCAACGCCCTGGGCTTTGTGCGTTTGATCACGCCCGCCCTGCCGGCCACGCTGCCGCAAGGCCCCGGCAGGTCCAAGCTGCTGCTGATCCTGATGCTGGTTTGTGGCGCCGTGTTCCTCGCCGTCCCCGTTCTGATCGACATGCTGGATCCACGCGTCATGGAAGTTGGCGACGCCGAAAAGGTGATGGGTTTCCCTGCAGCCGCCTGGATGGTCCGGGTTCATGACGGTGCGACGCGTTTGCTGGCGCGCCAGCAGTCGCGGCGCTTTGCCTCGACTCTGATGCGCAATTGCGCACGCGGTGCGGGGCGCGCTTTTGCCTTCACTTCGGTCAAGGCAGGCGGCGGCAGCACCACCTTGCTGACCAACCTCGCGCGCACCTTGCAAGAGCTCGGATGCCGTGTGCTGGTGGTTGACGCTAACGCCCTGGCCGATGCGTCACCGCTGCGCATGCAGGGCCAGCCCGGCTTGTCAGATTACCTGCAGGGCAAGGCCCGCCTGGAAGACGTGGTCAGTCAGCGCAGGCTGGGCCAGCACATGCTGTCCGTGGTGCCGCTGGGCCAAAGTGCCGGCAGCTTGCAGCGCATTGACCGACTGCGTGCGGCCCTCACGCAATGGCAGACCGACTACGAACTGGTCTTGGTTGACACCAGTCCGCTGATGTCCAGCGCCGATGCGGACATGGTCATTGACGCTGTGGGTCAGGTGTTTGTGGTGGCCGAGGCCGAACGCCTGACCAAGGCCGAGCTGCGTCGTTCCAGCCAGCAATTGGCGCGGCAGGCGCCCGCAGCAGTGGGCTTGATCGTGAACAAGGTGGCCCTGGAAAGCGGCGGCGTCGCGCTCAAGAACGATGTGGTGGAAAGCATCACCCGTGGCCGTTACAGTCAATTCAAGCCCACCTCTGGGCTGGCCTTGCGTCTGGCGGTTTGGCGTTTGAACTTGCAGCTTCACTTGCAGCGCGCCCTGGGGCGCAAGCCGCGGCGTGCTTGACCTTGCATCAGGTCAGGAGCTTGTGAATTTCTGCCTGCAGGCGCTGCAAAGCGGCGGTGTGCAGTGCGGCGTCGCCTCCGGTCAGGGCGTCCATGGCCTGCCTGGCCTGGCTGGCCAGTCCTGTGTGGCCGTAAATGCCGGCGGCGCCAACCAGGCGGTGCAGGGCGGCGTAGGCTGCGGTGGGGTCGGGTCTGCTGACATCAGCCAGCCGCTGCGGCAGGCCTGCGCGAAACTGGCTGTCCAGCACTTTCAGGCGCAAGGCCAGCTCGGCCGGCGGCCAGTCAGCGGGCGGTGGCCTTGCCATGCTTCCAGTAGATGCGGATGTCCTCGGGCAGGCTCATGGGGTCAAAGGGCTTGACGATGATGCCGCTGACTCCGTGGGCCATCAAGGCTTCGAGCTCGCCCTGCATGGCCTTGGCTGTAAGAAACACAACGGGGACGCCCTCTACACGGCCTTGCGCGCGCAGCGCTTGCAATGTTTCAGGCCCGGTCAGCCCGGGCATCATCACGTCGAGCAGCACCAGCTCGGGTTCAAAGTGAGCGGCGGCATCCAAGGCTTCTTCGCCGGATGCGCAAAGGCACAGCTCGTAGCCGCCAAACTGACGCAGGCTGAAGTCCAGCACCAGCCGGATGTCGGGATCGTCTTCAATGCACATCACGCGGCGCAATCCACCCGAGTGACTGGCCGGACTTGTTGGGCCTGTTGGGTTCATGGCAAGGCGTGGTGTTCTGTGAGGCTGGTCGGTTTGGCAGGTGCCACGGCGCTGAGCGCCTGGCGCACGGCCTGCTGCAATTGCAGCCGCGCTTGCGCGCTGCGTCCTACCCAGGGCAGGCCCTGGCGTTCAGCAAAGGCTGCATCAACAGCCTCGCTCACGAGCAACAGACCGCCGGGTTTGACCAGGCGCTGCAGCGCAGCGCAAAAGTTATCCGCTGAGCCTTGCGCCGTCGGGTCGGCCAGGATAAGGTGCACCGGGCCGCCCTGAGCCAGTCGCGCCTGGGCCAGCTCGGGCGTGGTCACGCTGTCCAGGTCGGCCCAAGGGGCGAGCCATTCCCCCCATTGCGCCAGTTGCAGCGTGTCCCGTGCGACGCCCAAGAGGCGAGGTCGGCCCTGGTCGGGCCGCAAGGCCGGGAACACCAGAAAAAAGCAAGCGCCGCCGTGTTGGCCGGCGCTTTGCCGATGGCGCTCGCCAATGCGTCCGCCCATGTGCTCGGTCAGCATGCGGGCGATGTGCAGGCCCAGGCCTGTGCCGCCATGGGTGCGCCGGTCTGAGCTGTCTTCCTGGGCAAATTTATGGAACAACCGGCGCCGAAACTCGGGCGAGATGCCGGGCCCCTGGTCTTGCACTTCCACGCACCAGCCGTCGGCACAGCCAAAAAGCCGAACTTCGACCCGGCTGTTTTCTGGCGTGTGGCGCAAGGCATTGGTCAGCAAGTTGCCCATGACCTGCAGCAGGCGGCCCGGATCCGCCTGGATGATCGCTTGCGCGCTGTCGTCGTGAAAACCCAATGCAATGCCGCGCCGCTGCGCCAGGGCCGCATGCACTTTGACGGCCTCTGCCAGAAGGGGGGCGAGCGGGCAGGGCTGCAGGTTGAACTGCAGACCTTCCCCCTCCAGCTTGGTCAGGTCCAGCACGTCGTCAATCAGCCGGCTCAGACGCTGGCCATTGCGGCTGGCCACCGTCAGCAACTCCTGAGCGCCGGGGCTGAGGTCGCCCGCCGCGCCGGCTGACAGCAGCCCCAGTGCGCCCACGATAGAGGTCAGCGGCGTGCGCAACTCATGACTGACTGTTGCGAGAAATTCTTCCTTCATGCGGTCCACGCGCCGGCGTTCGGTCTGGTCGCGTAGCACGAGCGTGCAGTAGTCGGCGTTGCCACTGCGCCAGCGGCTCACCGAAACAGCCACCGGCAAGGATTGGCCATCGCCGAGCGCCAGATCCAGGTCGTTGGTCCTGTTCGAGCCAGGTGTGTCTGCGGCTTGCGTGCCACCGGATTGGAGAAACCATTGCGCAATGTCGGGGCCGAGCAGGTCGGGTAGAACACGACCCAGGGGCTCTGCCGGGCTGCGCCGGGCCAGCAGTTCACGCGCTGCCAGATTGGCCTCGCACAGCCGGCCTTGTGTGTCCAGCGTCAACACAGCGTCGGGAATGTGCTCGTGCACCAGTTGCTCACGCCTGGCCAGGCGGGCCAGGCCCGCTTGCAGCCCCAGAACGCGGGCGTAGTGCATCAGCTTGACCTTGAGCAGGTCGGCGTTGACCGGCCGTGCCAGGTAGTCGTCGGCGCCGCGTGACAGCGCATCAATGAAATGGGCTTCGCCTTGCAGCGCCGAGGTGACGATGACCGGCAGCCAGCGGTCGGTGACTTGCTCGCGCAGACGGCTTATGACTTCAAAGCCATACAGGCCAGGCATCCAGAGGTCCAGCAAGATCAGGTCCGGCGTGGTCACCGGAATGAGCGTGAGCGCCCGCTCGCCGCTGTCGCATGTCAGGCACGCATGGCCCAGTATCCGCACCTGACCGGCCAGCGCGTCACGAGAAGCCTCGATGTCGTCCACGACCAGCACCCGCAGGCCCGATGAGGACTTGTCTTGGGTGGGCTCAAGGGGTGTGGACGCGGCAGTCATGAGGCGAGAAGAACGTGGGGAAGTAAGGGCTGAAGTGCCGAAGGCGAGGCGCGAATTCTGGCGGAATTCAACGCTCTCGAAGACCCCAATCCACCAGCACGGGCGGATTAACAAAGTGATCACATGTCAAAGGGGTGCCTTGTATGTAATGAGCCCCGTGATGCACCCGCCCCGTTCCCACGTTCCGCCGTTTTTGAAGACCCCACTGACATTCATGCAAACCGAGATATTTCCTTCACCCGTGTCCGCCGTTTCTGCCACCGTGGCGCCCACCAATGCCGAGCCATCGCCCGAGTTCCGTTTGCCGCGCGCGGCCTGGCTGCGCCGCTGGCGCGCACATGCGCATCGTGCCAACTGGCGGCTGGTCACGCGTGCCTTGGGCATTAGCAAGCGCTGCCTGGATCTGGCGGTGGTCTTGCCCGCTCTGGTCTTGGTCGTGCCGCTTTTTATCGTGGTGGGCTTGCTCATCTGGGCAAGCGACTTTGGCCCTGTTTTCTACTGGCAAAAGCGCGTAGGCCGCTTTGGCAAGGAGTTTAACTTTCCGAAATTTCGCTCCATGCAGATGGACTCCAACGCCGTTCGTGTCCAGTTGGAGGGGCTCAATCAGCATGGCCAGCAGGGCGTGACTTTCAAGATGAAGCGCGACCCTCGCATCACCCGTGTGGGGCGCTTCATTCGCCGCACCAGCATCGACGAGTTGCCGCAGCTGTGGTGCGTGCTCAAGGGCGACATGACCTTGGTGGGGCCCCGTCCTCCGCTGCCGTCTGAGGTGGCGCGCTACTCCCTGACCGACCGCGAGCGTCTGTCTGTCACGCCTGGCCTGACGTGCATTTGGCAGGTCGGCGGCCGTTCGGAAATTCCGTTTGACGAGCAGGTCAAGCTCGACATCGACTACATCCAGCAGCGTTCGATCAAAAAAGATCTGCAGCTCTTGCTCAAGACAATTCCCGCTGTGATCTTTGGCCGTGGCGCTTACTGATGGACCCGTTCTTAATTTCCGATCCCCCCGCCGACTTTCTTTTGCCGGCCCCCGAGCTTGGCGACCTGCGGGTCGTTTTGTTTTTGACCACGCCCAGCGACACGAGCATTCCGGGCGCGGACTATCCGCTGGCGAGTCTCTTGCCGCTGGGCTATGCCGCCTTTGCTGAGCACGTCATGCAGGCGTGCGCGGCCGCCGGTCTGCGTGACATTGAGTTGGTGGCCAGCGAATATCCGGAACGTTTGCGGGCCTTGCTCGGCAACGGCGCTCGATGGGGGCTTCGCCTGCGCTGGCATCTGGTCCGCGACGGCGCAGCGCCGTATGGCTTTTTGCGCGACAGCCTGGGCGCGCTTGCGTCACGGCTGCTGATCGGACATGGCCACCAATGGCTGGACACCGAGGTGATCCGGTCACTATGCCAAGACGACGGTGTGGCCGTGCAGATGGATCGGGACACTGTCTGGACAGGTTGGTGTAGCTTGCCTGCCCATGAGGCTGCCAACTTGCCACCGCATGCTGATGCCCATGCGCTGAGCGACTGGATGTTGCGCCGCGCGACGCGCCAGGGCCGCCTCGTGCAGCCCGAACAGCATGCTGAGGCGGGCACTGCCGCGCAGTTGCTGGCCCAGCAGGCTCCCATGCTGGAAGGATTGGCGCAGGTGCAGGCGCCCGCCACCTGGCTACGTCGGCCGTGGGGTTTGATGAGCCCTGACGCCCATGTGCATCCGCAGGCCATCGTCAAGGCGCCTGTGCTGGTAGGGCCGGGCTGTGTGGTGAACCGAGGTGCCACGCTGGGCCCGGACGCCGTGCTGTGCCAGGACGTCATGGTGGCAAGCGGCGCAGTGGTGCGCAACAGCCTGATACTGGCCAATACCTACATCAGCGGCGATCTTCTGCTGGAGCAAGCGGTGGCGCAAGGGGCGAGCGTGCAGCACACCGCCTGGGACGTACGCAACACACTGCCCAGGCACGAAGCCTTGCTGCTGCCCTTGCAGGATGAGCCGACGCGGCAGGGGATGTCGTGGGCACGCAGCGGGTTCAGCCGACTGGCTGCTGTCGGCCTGGGCTTGCTGCTGATGCCACTGTGGCCTGTGCTGGCCTTGGGAGCCACACTCAGCGGGCAGCAGGTCGCTTGGCGCCGCACCTGCGCGGTGCTGGGCCGCGAGGGCAGCAACCCACTTCAGACCATCGAACTGCGTTCAGCCCCGTCCGATTCGGGTGGGTGTTCCGCCGCGATTGGCTTTTTGGGCGCCTTGCTTGACGTGGCTCAGGGGCGACGTCGCTGGTTCGGCGTGCGACCGCGCAACCCGTCGCAGTGGTATGCGCTGCGCAGGGATTGGCAAGGGCTTTTCTCAGGGCTGCCCATCGGCGTGTTTCATGCGCCGGCCTGGACCGAAGAGGCCTCACACGAGGACAGTGAAATGTGGGCCGTGGCAGACGCCTACTTTGCCGTTGCGGGGGGCTGGCGTGAACGCCTGAGGATCTTGCTGGGCTTTTTCGGTCGCTGAGCCCTGAGTCCTGAGTTGCCGCAGGCTCAGGGCTTTTCCGCATTTAGGCGTTCATACAGTTCAACAAAGCCGCAGTGGCACCCCGCCATGTGTGACCGTGGGCACGTTGCCAGGCGCGATCTGAGCTCGCTTGCCACTCGGCCTGGGGCATTTTCAACAGATCGCACACGGCTTCGGCCATGGCTTCGGGCGACTCGGGCTTGACCAGACGGCCACCGCCACTGGCCAGCAACTGTTCGGCGGCGCCCATGGGTACGGCCACCAGAGGCGTGCGACAAGCCATGGCTTCCAGCATAGGCAGTCCAAAGCTGTCCATGCGAGATGCGAACAGCCACACGTCGCAGGCGGCATACAAGTCGCGCAGCGTGGATTGTGCGGGGCGCAGGTGAAATTCAGTGCCGGGCGGCAAGGCCGTGTTGTCCGTCGGTGGTTTGGCGCCAAAACTCAGCACCCGCAAGTCGGGCAGAGCCTTGCGTGCCAGTTCACAGGCGGCTGTGCAAATGTCAGCGCCCTTGATGTGGGCCACGCTATAGACAAAGCCTACCGTGGGCCGCTGCGCCCGGATTCGGGGCGGCGCATCGAACTGCGCCGGATCGATCGCATTGGGAATGACCGTGAAGGTCGGTGCGTGTGGTCCCAGGGCGTCCAGCAAGGTCGCTTTGAGTGTTTCGGAGATGACGATCTTGGCGTTGGGCAGTCGCAGCGCGGCATGCACTTCTGCCTCGCGCCCGAGCCAGACTTCATGGCCCTGGATGAGGTGCACACGTTGGCCCTTGGCAGGGGACAGTTTGTCCATCCAGACAGCGGTTTCCCACCAGGTCGCAATCACGGCATCTGCGTCCGGCACGTCGCTGTCGGTCATGGGGCCGGGGTGGTTCAGATGTTGCAGAGCAATGCCCATCAATTGCAGATGGCCAGGCGGTGCCGGTGCCTGCGTGACAGGGGCCCAGCCTTTTAGCGCGCCGCGTGCCCAGCGGCCCAGCTGCACTCGGCGGCCTCCCGTGGGCAGCGGCGCGGTCACCACGGCCAGCACTTCATGGCCTTGCGCCATCAACTCGCGCGCATAGGTTGCGACCACGCGTGCACCACCCGTGAGGTCGTCGCTTCGCATCAAGAAGGTAATTTTCATGCTCTCTCTCGCTCAGATTGGCGCCTGCGCCATTGGTAGATCAAAGCAGCAGGCCAGCCTGCGTACTGGGCCAGTGCCACTGCCGCGATGGCGCCGGGCGCCTGGGCCCAGGCATGGCCCAGTGGCACGGCCACCAGTAAAAAAAGCGCGCGCGACGTATTGGCCACAGTGACCCAGCCAGGCTTGCCTTGCGCAAACATGAGTTGTTCCAGCACCTGAAAGCGCAGGCCGGGCAGACCCAAGGCCAACCACTGCAGCATCCAGCCCGCTTGCTGGTAGCGCGTGTCATACAGCACCCACACGACCCAGTGGCCCAGACAAAAAAGCAGGCCCGCGCCCAACAGCAGCACCCCATCGGCCAACTTTTGCAGGCGGCGGTACACCTGCAAGGCCTCGGCCGGACTGCGCCTGAAGGCTTCGCTGAGCGCAGGGAAAATCAAACGCGCATTCAGGCTGCTGAGCAAGCTCATGAGCGCGCCCAGCAAGGTGGCGGCGATGGCGTAAATACCAAAAACGGCGGCTGGCATCAGGCTGGCCAGCAGCAGTTTTTCCCCCTGCGCAGCGGCAAAGCCGACGATGGAAGACAGGAAGATCCATTTGCCGAAGCTGATGAGCTGGCGCGCATGCACAGCGTGCCAGCACGGCCGCACCGGGCGGCCAGGCAACCACAGATGACTGAGCAGCGTGCGCGCGCAGGCCGCCATGAGCGCGCCAATGACCAGACTCCATACCGATCGCGTCACCCAGGCAAGTGCCAACGTGAGCAGCATGCCCAGCAATTGCGAAACCAGCTCCAGCCGTGCCAGCAAGCCGGTGTGAAGGCTGCGCTGGGCGCTGGCCACTTTCATTGATTCAGCGCCTTGCACCACGGCGATCAACATGAACATCATCAACAGGGCGGGCAAACGCGCATCGCCATAAACCCCGCCTAATCGCTGCGGCGCAGCGGCGTCCGCCAGGGCCGTAGGTGACAGGTGCAGACCCAGCGCGAGCAGTCCTACCAACGCTGCCAGCAACAGCCCGCGTGCGAGCTGCACGGCATAAGCGGTTCCCAGAAAGCGTGCGTCGTCGGCATGCTTCGAATTGACAACGCTTTGCCACACGCCCAGATCGGAAAACAAGAGCAGGCCGAAGTAAAGGGTTTGCAGCGCGGCCACCAGACCAAAGGCTTCAGGCACCAGCAGACGTGTGAGCACCAGGCTGCTGATCAGGCGCAAGGCTTGGGATGCCATGCTGCTGCCCAGCAGCATGGCGCCTGCCCGCGCCATGCGGGACTTGAGCGATGTGGCTTGCGCATCGCCGTGTGGCTGCAGAGTCGCCGAGCTGGGCGCGTTGGCGCTACTCACCAGGGCTTGGGCGGGCTCAGGCGGCCAGCACGTGTGTCGCGCCAGGCTTGGCGCAATTGGCGGGTGTGGTTCATCAGGTCCTGGGCCTTGTCGGTCTGGCCGCGCCAGAGCGAGCGCAGGCGCCGCAGGGCAAACCATCCGCGCTCTTGCCCGTGCAGCACCGCCGCCGCCAGCATGCCATGGTGCTTGCGGTAATACAGCAACGCGCTGCGCATGCGCCACAACTCCAGCTGCGAGCCGGCCCGTGACACCCGTGCTTGCTTGACGGTGCGGGCCGAGGCGCCGCCGATGTGCAGTGCCTTGAGCGCCGGCCAGTAACGCACGCGCCAGCCGCGCTGCTGCAGGGCGCGGCACAGGTCAACTTCTTCGTAGTACATGAAGTAGCGTTCATCAAAGCCACCCAGCTGCGCGAAGGCAGCCTGCCGGATGAACACAAAAGCGCCTGGAATCCAGTCAACATCGGCCACCGCCTGGCGGTCGGCTCCGCCGCGGTTCAGCCGACCCAGCCAAGGGTGCGCGGCAAACCGGTGGGCCAGCCCGCTGAAGGTAAAGAACTCATCACGCAAGGTCGGGAACATGCGCGCCGAAGGCTGCGCCGCACCACTCAAATCTCGCAGTTCGCCGCCCCCCAAGCCCACCTCGGCTTGGGTGCGCATCAGCCGCACGCCCTCGGCCAAGGCACCGGGTTCGGGCAGTGCGTCCGGGTTCAGCAGGAGCAGCAAATCGCCGCTGGCGACACGGGCTGCCAAATTGTTGCCGGCTGCAAAACCGAGGTTGCTGGGGCTGGCGACCAGCTTGACCCAGGGATGCTGTGCAGCCACCAGAGCCGCTGTGCTGTCGCTGGACTGGTTGTCCACCACCACCACTTCCATGGTGAGCGCATGGGCATGCGCCTGCTTTTCACGCTGCAAGTGGTCCAGCAGGCCGCTGATCAGCGGCGCCGAGTTGTAGGTGACGATCAGAATCGATAAGTCCATGGTCGCTCTTTGCCCGTCAGGGCTGGTGGTGCAGGGGAGAAGTTGGCAAAGATGCGGCCCAGGGCCCGCACGTTCTGTTGCAGGTCAAAGTCGCCTTCGATCTTGGTGCGTGCTGCTTGCGCCAGGTGGGCGCGCAACGCGGGTTCGCGGATCAGGGTCTCGAGCTCCGTGACCAGGCTGTGCACGTCACCGGCTGTGGCCAGCAGGCCGGTACGCCGGTGCGCGATGAGTTCTGGAATGCCGTTGACCGGCGTGGACACGCAAGGCACGCCGCTGGCCATGGCTTCCATCAGCACGACCGGGATGCCTTCGGCAAAACTTGGGAGCACAAAAATGTCGGCTGAGCCCAGAGCCTGGCGCACCTCGGCCTGACCGACCGCGCCCGTCAGGCGCACCTGGCCACCAAGCCGATGGCGCGCGATCTCTGATTCGATGCGGCCGCGGTCCGGACCTTCGCCCACGAGCGTGAGGTGAAAGTCCAGGTTCAACTCGCGCAGCACGGCGCAAGCCTGCACCAGCACGACTTGCCCCTTGGCCGGGGTCAGCCGGCCCACGCAGAGCAGTCGCACTGTGCCTTCACGACAGGTGCGTTGCGGCCGCGGTGCAAAGTTAAAAAGCAGCGGGTCCACGCCGAGGCGGCACAGCTTGAACTTGGGCCAATCGGTGGGTCGGCTGATGCGCATGAGTTGGCCGCGGGCGAACTGGCTGATGCACACCACCGCGTCGGCATGCTGCATCTTGAGTGCCAACTTTTGGCCGCTCACGTCGTCGAACTCGTCGGGCCCGTGGATGGTGTAGGAGAGGTGACAGTCCGTCAGCGATTTGACCAGCACGCCGACGGTGGCCCCGGCGTTGCCGAAATGCACGTGCAGCCGGGCCACCTGATGGGCGCGCATCCACCGCGCCACCATCAGTGCCTCGGCCGCGTAGGCCAGGCCTTTGCTGCCCAGGCCCAATTGACGGACTGTCCACAGCAACCGGACCACGCGCAGCGGGCTCTGCCATAAGGCCTGAGCCAATGCCTTGAGTGCGCCCCAGGCGCCATCGGCCTTGATGCAGTACGTCGCGTCCGCTTCGCTGCGCTCTGCTGCGTCCATGGCGGCCACTGCCCGATCGGGCGGGTTGATGGACGCGGTGTGAATGCGGTGGCCCAGCGCCCGCAGTTGCTGGATCTCGCGCAGGATGAAGGTATGCGACACAGCGGGATAGCGGCTGACCAGGTAGCCCATGGCCGGCAGGTCGGACAGCGGCGAATTCATGCGGCAGCTCCTTGAAATTGCCTGGCGGGAACGCCGCGGGCGCGTGCGCCGGCGGGAAGGTTGCGGGTAACCACGGCATTAGCCCCCACGATGGCGGACTCACCGATGTGAACGCCCTTGAGAATCACGGCGCCTCGGCCAACCCACACATTGCGATCGAGCGTGATGGCCGCGGCGTCATGGCCGCTGTCACGCATGCGCTGGGTGCTGGGGCGATGGTTGGCGTCGCGGATGCTTGTGTACTCGCCGACCATGACGTCGTCGGCAAGGCGTACATGCTCGAACGCCACGATGTGCACCCCCCGCGACAGCACCACGCGGTCGCCGATCTCGATGCGTCCGCGACCTTGGGTTTCCAGCACCACGCCCGATTGAATCAGTGCTCCAGCACCGAACGACACCTGGCCGGTTCCTTCGACCTCCACCCGGCCAAGAATGACATTGCTGGTGTCCAGTCGCTGGCCCAGGTCACTTTGCAGGCGGGCAAAAGCCCATAGCCGCTGGCCCCGCTGGAGCAGCGTGCAGACCCATGTGGCCGGCGTAAGGAGCGCGGCCAGAACGGCCTTGCTTGTCCACTGCCGGGCGCGGTTGGCCTTTTGTCCAAGGGCCATTTCTTTGTAGTCGGCTAATTCAATTTGGCTACCCCGCGCATGAGCCCGGCGCCAGGCCAGCTGCCCCCCCAGCGCTGGCACTTTTTGCACTTGCGAATGCACCGCATAGGCCAGCAGCAGGGCGGCTTGGCCCGGCGCCTTCCAGCGGGCACGCCAGGCACTGCGCAAGACCATCAAGCCAGCCGGCAGGGCTGGCGCCGCAGCCCAGGCCGGCCCAGCCATGAGCCCGAGCACGACGGCTACGAAGGGCAGGGCGATCCAGCCAATGCCATGCAGCCTGTCGCGAGCGGCCTCGCGTTGCCACAGGGTGTCACCCATGTGGCGGGCGCGGTGGGCCACCTCGGCATAGGCCATGCCGCCGCGCCAACAGCGTCGCGCATAGGCGCGCCAGCTGCGCACGGCCAGGTCGTGGCGCGTCATGGGTGCGTCCAGGTGTTCGATCTGCCAGCCCGCGGCGCGAAGCCGGGCGCACAACTCGGGCTCTTCGCCAGCGGCCAGGCTGGGGTCAAAGCCGCCCACCTGCGCCAAGGCTTGTCGGCGTACCAGCACGTCGCCGCCAAAGTACAGGCTGCGCCCAAGCGGGTATACCCAGTCGAGGTCGAGCACGCGGGTGTAAACGGACTGTTCCGGCTTCATTTCGCGGCGGTGTCCCCAGGCAGCGCAAAGCGATACGTCGTCGAGCGCATGCAGGGCTGTGCGCACAAAGCCAGGGTGCAGTTCGGTGTCGCCATCCAGGAAAAGAATGAATTCGCCGCGCGCCTGTTGCCAGCCCAGGTTGCGCGCCTTGGCCGCGCAAGGGCGTGCGTCGCTCAATGCCAGTGCGCTGGCGCCCATGCGCGCAGCCAGTTCCAGGCTGCCGTCGCTGGAGCCAGAATCCACGTACCAGGTTTCATAAGCCAGACCAGCCCAGTCAGCGGCTTGAATCGAGCTCAGGCAGCGCTGCAATCGCAAGCCTTCGTTTTTGCCGATCACGATCACGCTCACCGTCGGCGCCGTGCCGCAGCTCATTTGGAAGCCGCTTTCAGGGCGACCGCGAAGTTCAGCACGGACAAACCCGGCCCGAATTGGCGCAAGAGATAGCCGAATTCAGCCATTTTGTTGCGCGGCAAAAAGATCACGTCGCCGTCTTCCAAGGCGTAATTGACCGCGCGGGCTGGATCGATCAGGTCGGCAAACGCGATCACCTCGGTCTTTTGCACGCCGGCCCGGTACAGGCCGATCTCGCTCGGCCGGCTGTCTTCTGTGGCGCCGCCGGCTTGGGATAAGGCGTCGAGCACCGTCATGCGCTGTGTCAGCCGGTACGCACCGGGTTTGAGCACCTGACCCAGCACATAAACCGACGTTTCCGATGAGTCGGGCAAAAAGACGATGTCGCCCTTTTTCATGCGCAGGTTGTAAGCCGGGTCGCCGTTGAGCAGGGCCTTGAGGTCCACCCATATCAGTTTGTCCCGTCCACGCATGATGGCGCAGCGGGTCAGGCTGGCTTGCTTGTCCAGAATGGGCATGGCGCCAGCGCCGGCCAGCACCTCGGCCAACGTGGGTGGATGGGCAAACCTTTGGACGCCGGCTCGCTCCACCCGGCCCAGCACCGTGACCTGATTGGAGCTGTATTCCTCTACCGAGAGGCTCACATGGGGCCGGCTGAAAAATACTTTCAGGCGCTGCTCGACAAGCAGGCTAGCGTCGTCACGACTGAGATCTGCCACCTTGAGATGACCGCCCAGTGGCAGTGTGATGAGGCCATCTGGCCCCACCACATGGCGGCCGCTCACCTCTGGCCGCCCAAACACGTTCACACGGATGGCGTCGCCGCTACCCAAGAGGTAAACCGGGTCAACAGACTCCTCCAGCAGGGCCAGCTCGTCCTTGCTCAGCAGGACTGCGGTGTTGGAGCTTTCCGTGGGCTTGAATCGCCCTTTTGTATTGGCGGGCAATTCGGGCGTGGAGCTGGCGCAGCCGGACAAGGCCAGGGCCAGGCCCAGTACAAGAGCGGCGCGGCCGCTGGTTGTCGGCCCACGAGAGGGCATGGGATTGAACATGGCCGCAAGTTTGCGAGGTCGCAGCTTGTTCAGGGTGACAGCATTGTGAATTGGCCGCGGGGAGCCTCAGCTACAATTTAGGGTTGCCGTTCGCGGCGTCAGGGCCATCCGGGGCCCGACTCATTTTTTCGGTGTCTGCGTCTGAATTTCCAGGCGCTGGCCCCTCAACAAGCAAGGCATTCAGGAGTAACACCATGGCCGTCACTGTAGAAACGCTCGAGAAGCTGGAACGAAAAATGACCTTGTCGCTGCCCGTTGGCACGATCCAGTCTGAAGTCGATACGCGCCTCAAGCGCCTGGCCCGCACGGTGAAGATGGACGGTTTTCGTCCTGGCAAGGTGCCCATGAACGTCGTGGCCCAGCGCTACGGCTACTCGGTTCACTACGAAGTCATGAACGACAAGGTGGGCGAGGCTTTCTCGGCTGCTGCCAATGAAGCCAAGCTGCGCGTGGCGGGTCAGCCCCGTATCAGCGAAAAAGAAGGCGCGCCTGAAGGCGAGTTGCTGTTTGACGCTGTTTTCGAGGTCTACCCCGAAGTCAAGCTGGGCGATCTGAGCGCCGCCGCAGTTGAAAAACTGCAAGCTGAAGTAACCGACGCCGCCATCGACAAGACCCTGGACATCTTGCGCAAGCAGCGCCGCACTTTTGCACAGCGCGCCATGGACAGCGCCGCACAAGACGGCGACCGCGCCACCATCGACTTCGAAGGCAAGATCGACGGTGAAGTGTTCCCCGGCGGCAAGGCTGAAGCCTTCCAGTTCCTGGTCGGCGAAGGCCAGATGCTCAAGGAATTTGAAGACGCTGTGCGCGGCATGAAGTCTGGCGAAAGCAAGACTTTCCCGCTGAACTTCCCAGAGGACTATCACGGCAAGGATGTCGCCGGCAAGCAAGCCGACTTCCTGGTGACGGTCAAGAAACTCGAAGCTGCCAACGTGCCTGAAGTCAATGACGCGCTGGCCAAATCGCTGGGCATCGCCGACGAGACCGTGGCTGGCCTGCGTGCTGACATCCGCAAAAACCTCGAGCGTGAAGTCAAGTTCCGCCTGCTGTCGCGCAACAAGAACGCCGTGATGGATGCACTGATCGCCAGCGCCGAGCTCGACCTGCCCAAGTCCAGCGTGCAAGCTGAACTGGACCGCATGATCGAAGCCGCTCGCGCTGACTTGAAGCAACGCGGCATCAAAGACGCTGACAAGGCGCCGATTCCTGATGACATTTTCCGCCCGCAAGCTGAAAAGCGCGTGCGCCTGGGCCTGGTGGTGGCTGAGCTGGTGCGCAGCAACCAGCTGCAAGCCAAGCCAGAACAGCTCAAGGCCCACATCGAAGAACTCGCCGCCAGCTACGAGAAACCCGAAGACGTGGTGCGCTGGTACCTGAGCGACAACCGCCGCATGGCGGAGGTCGAAGCGGTCGTGATTGAAAACAATGTGACCGACTTCGTATTGGCCAAAGCCAAGGTCACCGACAAAGCCATCGACTTTGACGAGTTGATGGCCCAGAACTGAAAGCCTTGAAAAGCTTCACCTCAAGACTTTAAAAGTCAGCTGGGGCTTGTGCTTGACGGTACAAGCCCCACTTTGTTTTTAGGTACAGTTGCGGCAAGCAGCGCAAGTAACGGCATCCCCTTTTGGAGAAAAAAGCAATGGTCGCAAATTACAGCTACGGCACATCTCGCGCTCACAGCGCTGGCGCCCTGGACACGCAAGGCCTGGGCATGGTGCCTATGGTGATCGAGCAGTCCGGTCGCGGTGAGCGTTCGTACGACATCTATTCGCGCCTCTTGAAAGAGCGCGTGATCTTCCTGGTCGGCCCCGTCAATGACCAGACCGCCAATCTGGTGGTGGCTCAGCTCTTGTTCCTGGAAAGCGAAAACCCGGACAAGGACATTTCCTTCTACATCAACTCGCCCGGCGGTTCGGTCACGGCTGGCATGGCAATTTACGACACCATGCAGTTCATCAAGCCAGATGTGTCCACGCTGTGCGTGGGCATGGCGGCCAGCATGGGCGCTTTTTTGCTGTCCGCCGGCACCAAGGGCAAGCGCTTTTCGCTTCCGAACTCCCGCGTCATGATTCATCAGCCTTCAGGCGGTGCCCAGGGTCAGGCCAGCGACATTGAAATTCACGCCCGCGACATCCTGAAGACGCGCGACCAGCTCAACCGCATCCTGGCCGAGAACACCGGCCAGCCGATCGAAAAGATCGAGCGTGACACGGAGCGCGACTATTTCATGTTTGCCGAAGACGCCAAAGAGTACGGCTTGGTCGACCAGGTGATTGCCAAGCGGCCTTAATCAGCCTCTTTTTCGTACCCTACTGCAACGGCGTTTTCTGTTACAGAAAACGCCGTTTTCCATTGGTTATCATTAGCCAACGACTCATCCGATACAGGCCCCACTGGGCCATGCGAAAAGGCATCAGCAATGGCCGAGAAAAAAGGCTCCTCCAGCGAAAAAACGCTCTACTGCTCCTTCTGTGGCAAGAGCCAGCATGAAGTGAAAAAGTTGATCGCGGGCCCGTCCGTGTTCATCTGCGATGAGTGCATCGATTTGTGCAACGAGATCATTCGCGACGAATTGCCGCCCGGCGACGAGGCGAAGGAAGCCCGTGGTGACTTGCCCACGCCGTCCGAAATCAAGGCTACGCTGGACGGTTACGTCATCGGCCAGGAGCCGGCCAAACGCACGCTGGCGGTGGCGGTCTACAACCACTACAAACGCCTGCGCCACAAAGACAAAGCCAAGAAGGACGATGTCGAGCTGACCAAGAGCAACATCTTGCTGGTCGGCCCTACGGGTTCGGGCAAGACGCTGTTGGCGCAAACCCTGGCTCGTACGCTGAACGTTCCCTTCGTCATGGCTGACGCCACCACATTGACCGAAGCCGGTTATGTGGGAGAAGACGTCGAAAACATCATTCAAAAACTGCTGCAAAGCTGCAACTACGAAGTCGAGCGCGCGCAGCAGGGCATCGTCTACATCGACGAGATCGACAAGATTTCGCGCAAGTCTGACAACCCTTCCATCACGCGTGACGTGTCGGGCGAGGGCGTGCAGCAGGCGCTGTTGAAGCTGATTGAAGGCACCATGGCTTCGGTGCCACCCCAGGGCGGGCGCAAGCACCCCAACCAGGATTTCTTGCAGGTGGACACCACCAACATCCTGTTCATCTGCGGTGGAGCCTTTTCCGGCCTGGAAAAGGTCATTGAAAGCCGCACGGAAGCTTCAGGCATCGGCTTTGGTGCTTCTGTCAAGAGCAAAAAAGCGCGCAGCTTGACCGAAGCTTTCAAGGATGTGGAGCCGGAAGACCTGATTAAATTTGGTCTGATTCCTGAGTTGGTCGGTCGGATGCCGGTGGTGGCAACGCTGGCGGAACTTTCCGAGGATGCCCTGGTTCAGATCTTGACCGAACCGAAAAACGCGGTCGTCAAGCAGTTCAGCAAGCTGCTGCAAATGGAAGGTGTGGACCTGGAGATCCGTCCGTCAGCCTTGAAAGCCATTGCCCGCAAGGCACTGGCCCGCAAGACCGGCGCACGAGGCCTGCGTTCTATCCTCGAGCAGTCGCTGATCGACACGATGTACGAGTTGCCCAATGTGAGCAACGTGGACAAGGTGGTGGTGGACGAGTCCACCATCGAAGAAAGCAAGCCGCCTTTGCTGGTTTACCGCGAAGCGGCCAAGAAAGCCTGATCAGGGCCGGCGGACGCCGCTTTTCGCTTGAAAAGCGTTCTGGCCGCCCCAGATGAGGCAGATGTGTTTCGCCGAGTGACTGCGCGCTGTATGCGTGTGGCTCACCGGCCAAGTTGAAGGCTGTATATGTCTGGTCAGAATTTCCTCCCTCCCGTCCCCATTGACCTGCCCTTGCTGCCGCTGCGGGACGTGGTGGTGTTTCCGCACATGGTCATTCCACTTTTCGTGGGACGGCCCAAGAGCATCAAGGCCCTGGAGTCGGCCATGGAAGCCGAGCGGCGCATCATGCTGGTGGCCCAAAAAGCTGCCGCCAAGGACGAGCCTTCGGTTGAAGACATGTTCTCCGTGGGCTGTGTGGCGACCATCTTGCAAATGCTCAAGCTGCCCGACGGCACGGTCAAGGTGCTGGTCGAAGGTCAGCAGCGTGCCAAGGTCAACAAGATTGAAGAAGGTGAGCATCACTTCTCCAGCAACGTCACCCCTGTGCAGCCCGAAGTGGCCCTGCCAGGTGACAAGACCAGTGAAGTCGAAGCCCTGCGCCGCGCGGTGATGCAGCAGTTTGACCACTACGTCAAACTCAACAAAAAGATTCCGCCCGAGATCCTGACTTCGATCTCCAGCATTGACGATGCCGGTCGTCTGGCCGACACCATTGCCGCACACCTGCCGCTCAAGCTGGACGCCAAACAAGTCATTCTGGACCTTGACGCCATCAAGGCGCGCCTGGAAAACTTGTACGAGCAACTCGAGCGCGAAGTCGACATCCTGAATGTGGACAAAAAGATCCGCGGTCGCGTCAAGCGCCAGATGGAAAAGAACCAGCGCGACTTCTATTTGAATGAGCAGGTCAAGGCCATCCAGAAAGAACTCGGCGAGGGCGAAGAGGGCGCTGACATCGAGGAGATTGAAAAGAAGATCAAGCTCGCCAAGATGCCGGCCGAAGCGCGGAAAAAAGCCGAGGCCGAGCTCAAAAAGCTCAAGCTGATGTCGCCCATGTCGGCCGAAGCCACCGTGGTGCGCAGCTACATTGACGTGCTGACCAGCTTGCCGTGGAGCAAGAAGACCAAGATCAAGCACGACCTCGGCAATGCCGAGGACGTGCTGAACGAAGACCATTACGGCCTTGAAAAGGTCAAGGACCGCATCGTTGAATACCTCGCGGTGCAGCAACGCGTGGACAAACTCAAGGCGCCTATCCTGTGCCTGGTCGGCCCTCCCGGCGTGGGCAAGACTTCGCTGGGCCAGTCGATTGCCAAGGCCACTGGCCGCAAGTACGTGCGTATGGCGCTGGGCGGCATGCGTGATGAAGCCGAGATCCGTGGCCACCGCCGCACTTACATTGGCGCTTTGCCCGGCAAGGTGCTGCAAAGCCTGACCAAGGCCGGCACCCGCAATCCGCTGTTTTTGCTTGACGAGATCGACAAGCTGGGCACGGACTTCCGTGGCGACCCATCAAGTGCTTTGCTCGAGGTGCTGGACCCGGAGCAGAACCACACTTTCGGCGACCATTACGTCGAAGTTGACTTCGATTTGAGCGACGTGATGTTTGTGGCCACGTCGAACTCCATGAACATTCCGCCAGCCCTGCTGGACCGGATGGAAGTGATCCGCTTGTCGGGCTACACAGAAGACGAAAAAACCAGCATCGCCATGCGCTACCTCTTGCCCAAGCAGGTCAAGAACAACGGCGTGAAAGACGGCGAGTTGGATATTTCCGAGCAGGCGGTGCGCGACATCGTGCGTTACTACACGCGTGAAGCCGGCGTGCGTTCGCTCGAGCGCGAGCTCTCCAAAATCTGCCGCAAGGTGATCAAAGGCATCCAGCTCAAAAAGATGACCGCGCCCGTCGCCGTCACGCCCGACAACCTGAATGATTTCCTGGGCGTGCGCAAATTCAACTACGGCCGCGCCGAGCAGACCAACCAGATCGGTCAAGTCGTGGGCCTGGCCTGGACGGAAGTCGGCGGCGACCTGCTGACCATTGAAGCGGCCATCATGCCGGGCAAGGGCATCATCACCCGCACCGGCTCGCTGGGCGACGTGATGAAGGAATCGGTCGAGGCCGCACGCACGGTGGTGCGCAGCCGCTCGCGCATGCTGGGCATTCGCGACGATATCTTTGAAAAGCGCGACATCCACATTCATGTACCCGACGGCGCTACGCCCAAGGACGGCCCGAGTGCGGGTGCCGCCATGACCACCGCTTTTGTGTCGGCACTCACGGGTATCCCGGTGCGCAGCGACGTGGCCATGACCGGCGAGATCACGCTGCGTGGTGAAGTCACCGCCATCGGCGGCCTGAAGGAAAAGCTGCTGGCTGCCCTGCGCGGCGGCATCAAGACGGTGCTGATCCCCGAGGAAAACGCCAAGGACTTGCAAGAGATTCCGGACAACGTCAAAAGCGGGCTTGAGATCATTCCCGTGAAATGGATTGACCAGGTCCTTGCTGTGGCGCTGGAGCGGCTCCCCGTGCCGCTGTCCGACGAGGAGGTGGCCCTGGCAGCTGCTGCCGTCGCCGCAGCCTCAGCCGCAGCGGCTGCCGTGGCTGCAGCCGCTAACGCCGTCGGCGTAGCGGGCGATGGCGCGGTCAAGCATTGAGCGCATCGAATTGAAACAGGCGCGTAGATGCAAAGTTTTTTCCAGTGCTCATCTGGAGCATTGAAAAACCACGCTATAATTTGAGGCTGATATCGCGGGAGTAGCTCAGTTGGTAGAGCGCAACCTTGCCAAGGTTGAGGTCGAGA